>NZ_JBUYWE010000025.1:0-1234 GCF_055231055.1 Rhodococcus huquni | reverse complement strand
CTTCGGTTCATGCGGTCGTCGCAACATTCCTGATCGAATGAAGGGATGTGGATGGTGGCGAGGACGTATGGGCAGCGGAGGGTGAGCAGTGAAGCGCGGGCTCGGTTCTGGGTGTCGTGGGTCGAGGGTGTGCCGACTCGGCGGGCGGCGGTAGCGGCGGGTTTCAGTGAGGGCGCGGCGTGGAAGCTGGTGTATCGGCATGGTGGGATCGCGCCGCGGGCCGTGCCGCCGCCGTCGGGTCGGTTTCTGTCACTGCCGGAGCGGGAGCAGATTTATGAGCTGCGAGTGTCGGGGAAGTCGGTGCGTGAGATCGCTGCGGCACTGAAGCGGTCACCGTCGACGATCAGTCGGGAGCTGCGGCGGCACAGCGATTACCGGGGACGGTATTCCCCGCATGCCGCGCAACGCGTCACCGAACAGTCGGCGAGGCGCCCGAAACCATCGAAACTGGCGGTCGACGGTGAACTACGTACCGTGGTCACCGAGATGTTGCGCAGCCGGTATTCGCCGGAGCAGATCGCGGGGCGGCTGCGCAAAGATCATCCTGACCGGCCGGAGATGTGGGTGTCGCACGAAACGATCTATCAAGCGCTGTATGTGCAGGGCCGCGGTGGTCTGCGGCGGGAGCTTGCGACCTGCCTGCGCACCGGGCGCGCGCTACGCAAACCAGCCAAACGCAGCGACAGCCGGCGGCCGCGGATCCCGGGGATGATCAACATCGCCGACCGTCCGGCCGAGGTCGCTGATCGGGCGGTGCCCGGGCATTGGGAAGGCGATCTGATCATCGGTGCCCGCAGTGGCTCGGCGATCGGCACGTTGGTCGAACGCTCGACCCGGTTCGTGATGTTGTTGCACCTGCCCGACGGGCATACCGCCGAGGCGGTCGAGCAGGAGATGACCCGTCAGATCCGCCGGTTGCCCGCTCATCTGACGCGGTCGATCACCTGGGATCAGGGGGTCGAGATGGCACGTCATGCGCAGTTCACCGTCGCCACGGACGTGCCGGTCTACTTCTGTGACCCGCACAGTCCGTGGCAACGGGGAACCAACGAAAACACCAACGGTCTGCTGCGTCAGTACTTCCCGAAGGGCACCGACCTGTCCGCCCACTCCGCCGATGAACTAGACCGGGTCGCCGCCGAACTCAACGGGCGACCCCGCAAAACCCTCCTGTGGAACACTCCAACCGAACAACTCAACGAACTACTTGTTGCAACGACTGCGTGAATCCACC
>NZ_JBUYWE010000024.1:0-1236 GCF_055231055.1 Rhodococcus huquni | reverse complement strand
GGCGGGGTCAACCGGTCGATGCACCACGGCTCCTGATCAGGTGTGGGTGATGTGCGATGACGGGATGTGCGTCGAAGCTGGACGAGGCGCGCGATAGTTTCTTCGCCATGGTCGATTCCGGTGTGTCGATTCCGAAGGCAAGTGCAGCGCACGGGAGGTCCCGGCAGACCGGCTATCGGTGGTGTGACCAGCGTGCGGGCATCGTGCGAGAGTCACGCCGCCGACGGTCGGTGGGTCGGGCGTTGACGTTGGACGATCGGGTCGAGATCGCGGTCGGTCTCGGGCAGGGCTGGTCGTGCCGGCGGATCGGCGCGGTGGTGGGGCGCGACCACACGGTCATCTCGCGGGAGATCGCCCGCAACAGCAATCGGGACGGCAGTTATCGGGCGCAGTCTGCGCAGCGTCGTGCCGATGAGTCCGTCCGCCGCCCGAAACCGTCGAAACTGGTCGAGCACCAGGAGTTACGTGGTCAGGTCGTCGACCGGTTGAGGAAGAAATGGTCGCCTCGTCAGATCTCGGAGACACTGAGGGCCGATTTCCCCGATCGACCGGAGATGCAGGTGTCGCACGAAACGATCTACGAGGCCATCTACGTGCTTGCGCGCGGAGGGCTGAAGAAGGAAGTGGCCGCGGCGCTGCGGACCGGGCGGGTGTATCGCAAACCGCACGGGCGCACACCGGTGTCGAAGAACGCCCGCCACATACCCGACAAGGTCGGCATCGCCGATCGACCTCCCGAGGTCGCCGACCGCGCCTTCCCCGGGCATTGGGAAGGGGACCTGATCATGGGCAAAGGCAACAAGTCCGCCATCGGCACCCTGGTCGAGCGGACCACTCGATACACGATGCTCCTGCACTTGCCGCACGGGCACGGCGCACCTGAGGTTCGGGACGCCATGTCGGACGTGTTGGCGTCGTTGCCGCAGCTCATGCAGGGTTCGGTGACCTGGGATCAAGGATTCGAGATGCGTTGGCACGCCCAGATCACCGCCGCGACAGGGGTGCCGATCTACTTCGCCGACCCTCATTCGCCCTGGCAGCGAGGGACGAACGAGAACACCAACGGCCTGTTGCGCCAATACTTTCCCAAAGGCACAGACCTGTCGGTGCACTCGCTCGAACACCTTCGCTTCGTCACCACCGAACTCAACGAACGCCCCAGGGCGGCGCTAGGCTACCGCCCACCAGTCGAAAAGTTCGCTGAGCTCATCGGTGCATCCACCACTTGAAACCGCC
>NZ_JBUYWE010000023.1:2500-5329 GCF_055231055.1 Rhodococcus huquni | reverse complement strand
GTAACGGATGTTCGGCGGTGTCCTACTCTCCCACACCCTGTCGAGTGCAGTACCATCGGCGCAGAAAGGCTTAGCTTCCGGGTTCGGAATGGGACCGGGCGTTTCCCTCTCGCTATGGCCGCCGTAACTCTATGAAACTGTCACACACAACTTTCGACGAACACCTCACCACCAGCCACCCACAAAAATGTGGGGTGATCGATGGGGGGTGGTTCGTTTCCAGTATCCGAAACACGTGTGTGTTGTTTCAGATACTGCACAGTGGACGCGTAGCTTCTTTGTGGTAAGTCCTCGGCCTATTAGTACCAGTCACCTCCACACATTGCTGTGCTTCCAGTTCTGGCCTATCAACCCGGTGGTCTGCCGGGGGCCTTACCCCCTCGAGGGGGTGAGAAACCTCATCTTGGAACAGGCTTCCCGCTTAGATGCTTTCAGCGGTTATCCCTCCCGAACGTAGCTAACCAGCGGTGCTCCTGGCGGAACAACTGGCACACCAGAGGTTCGTCCGTCCCGGTCCTCTCGTACTAGGGACAGCCTTCCTCAAGTTTCTAACGCGCGCGGCGGATAGAGACCGAACTGTCTCACGACGTTCTAAACCCAGCTCGCGTGCCGCTTTAATGGGCGAACAGCCCAACCCTTGGGACCTACTCCAGCCCCAGGATGCGACGAGCCGACATCGAGGTGCCAAACCATCCCGTCGATATGGACTCTTGGGGAAGATCAGCCTGTTATCCCCGGGGTACCTTTTATCCGTTGAGCGACACCGCTTCCACTTGCCGGTGCCGGATCACTAGTCCCGACTTTCGTCCCTGCTCGACTTGTCAGTCTCACAGTCAAGCTCCCTTGTGCACTTGCACTCGACACCTGATTGCCAACCAGGCTGAGGGAACCTTTGGGCGCCTCCGTTACATTTTGGGAGGCAACCGCCCCAGTTAAACTACCCACCAGGCACTGTCCCTGAACCAGATCATGGTCCGAGGTTAGAGGTCCAATACGATCAGAGTGGTATTTCAACAACGACTCCACGATAACTAGCGTCACCGCTTCACAGTCTCCCACCTATCCTACACAAACCGAACCGAACACCAATACCAAGCTGTAGTGAAGGTCCCGGGGTCTTTTCGTCCTGCCGCGCGTAACGAGCATCTTTACTCGTAATGCAATTTCGCCGAGTCTATGGTTGAGACAGCTGAGAAGTCGTTACGCCATTCGTGCAGGTCGGAACTTACCCGACAAGGAATTTCGCTACCTTAGGATGGTTATAGTTACCACCGCCGTTTACTGGGGCTTAAATTCTCAGCTTCGCCACCGAAGTGACTAACCGGTCCTCTTAACCTTCCAGCACCGGGCAGGCGTCAGTCCGTATACATCGTCTTACGACTTCGCACGGACCTGTGTTTTTAGTAAACAGTCGCTTCTCACTGGTCTCTGCGGCCCCACCCAGCTCAGGACGTAAAGTCCATCACCAGACAGGGCCCCCCTTCTCCCGAAGTTACGGGGGCATTTTGCCGAGTTCCTTAACCATAGTTATCTCGATCGCCTTAGTATTCTCTACCTGACCACCTGTGTCGGTTTGGGGTACGGGCCGTGTGAAAGCTCGCTAGAGGCTTTTCTCGGCAGCATAGGATCACTGAATTCGCCTCATTCGGCTACGCATCACCTCTCAGGCACATGAACGGCGGATTTGCCTACCGTTCGCCCTACAGGCTTACACCAGTATTACCACTGACTGGCTCAGCTACCTTCCTGCGTCACCCCATCGCTTGGCTACTACCAGATCAGGTCCCATGCATCCACCAACTCGAGACCCGAAGGTCTTCTCGTGGCTTCAGGATGGTTAGTATCACTGATTCACCAGGGGCGCGTTCACACGGGTACGGGAATATCAACCCGTTGTCCATCGGCTACGCCTGTCGGCCTCGTCTTAGGTCCCGACTCACCCTGGGCGGATTAACCTGGCCCAGGAACCCTTGGTCATTCGGCGGACGAGTTTCTCACTCGTCTTTCGCTACTCATGCCTGCATTCTCACTCGTGCAGCCTCCACAGCTAGTTCACACTGCTGCTTCCATGGCTGCACGACGCTCCCCTACCCATCCACACCACTGCCCAACACCCCGCAGGGCGAAAGAAGTGCATTGTGTGAATGCCGCGGCTTCGGTGGTGTACTTGAGCCCCGCTACATTGTCGGCGCAGGATCACTTGACCAGTGAGCTATTACGCACTCTTTCAAGGGTGGCTGCTTCTAAGCCAACCTCCTGGTTGTCTTCGCGACCCCACATCCTTTTCCACTTAGTACACGCTTAGGGACCTTAGCCGGCGATCTGGGCTGTTTCCCTCTCGACTACGAAGCTTATCCCCCGCAGTCTCACTGCCGCGCTCTCACTCACCGGCATTCGGAGTTTGGCTGATTTCGGTAAGCTTGTAGGCCCCCTAGACCATCCAGTAGCTCTACCTCCGGTGAGAAACACGCGACGCTGCACCTAAATGCATTTCGGGGAGAACCAGCTATCACGGAGTTTGATTGGCCTTTCACCCCTACCCACAACTCATCCCCTCAGTTTTCAACCTAAGTGGGTTCGCGCCTCCACGACGTCTTACCGTCGCTTCACACTGGCCATGGGTAGATCACTCCGCTTCGGGTCTAGAACATGCCACTGCGTCGCCCTATTCGGACTCGCTTTCGCTACGGCTACCCCACACGGGTTAACCTCGCGACATGCCGCTAACTCGCAGGCTCATTCTTCAAAAGGCACGCCATCACCCCCAGTGACAAGTCACTCGAAGGCTTTGACGGATTGTAAGCGCACGGTTTCAGGTACTATTTCACT
>NZ_JBUYWE010000022.1:0-9294 GCF_055231055.1 Rhodococcus huquni | reverse complement strand
CTCGAACACCTTCGCTTCGTCACCACCGAACTCAACGAACGCCCCAGGGCGGCGCTAGGCTACCGCCCACCAGTCGAAAAGTTCGCTGAGCTCATCGGTGCATCCACCACTTGAAACCGCCTCACGCAAACCGGTGTGACATTCGTCGCGGGGGGTGGGCGTGAACCGCACTGGGCTCGCGACCCGGTGGTGGAGAATGGTGGCGGACCTATTTCTCGACGCCGATTGTTCACCGTCCGTCCACCTGACCGTGAGATAACGAGCGGACCGCACCACCAGTTCGTATGACGAAGGAATCCTGGATTGAAGCTCCACTCACAGTTCGATTCGGACAGCCCCGATTCCACTACCGCCCCACGTGTTCCCGAGGTGTATCTCCGCGCCGGATTCGCACCCCCGCCGCGCACCCTCTTCGACATCCTCACCGACACAGCGGCCGCTCACCCCGATGCCGCCGCGATCGACGACGGAACGACCACCCTCACCTACCAGGAACTCGTCACCGCGATCCAGGACGGCGCCCGATGGTTGGCCGACGCCGGCGTAGGAGCGGGCGATCGAGTGGGAATCCGGATGCCTTCGGGCTCGTACTCGTTGTACGTGGCGATTCTGTCAACCTTGGCCGCCGGCGCCGCGTACGTGCCCGTGGATGCCGACGACCCCGAGGAACGGGCCGAGTTGGTGTTCGGCGAGGCACAGGTGGCCGCCATCGTGACCGGTGACGGAGTACTTCCCGGCACAGCACCCGAGCGCAGCGAGACTCCTGCATTCCGGCCACCCACCCCGGACGACGACGCCTGGATCATTTTCACCTCCGGATCGACAGGCACGCCGAAGGGCGTGGCGGTCGATCACCGCAACGCGGCCGCATTCGTGGACGCGGAAGCGCGCATGTTCATGCAGGCCGATCCGATCGGTCCCGGAGACCGAGTGTTGGCAGGGTTGTCCGTCGCATTCGACGCGTCGTGCGAGGAAATGTGGCTGGCATGGCGCAACGGTGCATGCCTGGTGCCGGCACCGCGGTCACTCGTTCGCAGCGGCATGGATCTCGGCCCGTGGCTGGTGTCGCGAGACGTCAGCATCGTCTCGACCGTTCCGACCCTCGCCGCGTTGTGGCCTGCCGAGGCGCTCGAAGCGGTGCGGTTGCTCATCTTCGGCGGCGAGGCGTGCCCGCCCGAATTGGCCGAACGACTGGCAGTCGACGGCCGCGAAGTGTGGAACACCTACGGACCCACCGAAGCGACCGTCGTCGCCTGTGGCGCACTCATGGACGGCAAGAGTCCGGTCAGCATCGGGCTCCCCCTGGACGGCTGGGATCTCGCGGTCGTCGACGCCGACGGAAACCCGGTCCCCGTCGGCGAGGTCGGCGAGCTGGTCATCGGCGGGGTGGGCCTTGCCCGGTATCTGGATCCGGCCAAGGACGCCGAGAAGTACGCACCCATGCCGACTCTCGGGTGGGAGCGGGCATACCGCAGCGGAGACCTGGTTCGACTCGAGCTGGATGGGCTGCTCTTCCAGGGACGCGCCGACGATCAGGTCAAGCTCGGCGGCCGACGCATCGAACTCGGCGAGGTCGACAACGCTCTGCAGAACCTTCCAGGGGTGAGCGGCGCGGCCGCGGCCGTACGCAGGACCGGCGCTGGACACCAGATTCTGGTCGGGTATCTGGCCAGCACCGATCCGGAATTCGACCTTCGGGCAGCACACGCGACGTTGGCCGAACAGCTTCCGGCAGCACTCGTACCGCGCCTCGCGCTTCTCGACGAACTCCCGACGCGCACATCGGGCAAGGTCGACAGGAATGCGCTCCCCTGGCCGTTGCCTGGCACCGGCGAGGACGCAGCGGAGGCGCTCGGACTCGACGGCACTGCTGCCTGGGTCGCGGGCCTCTGGACCTCCATCCTCGGCGCCCGGATGAGCGGACTCGACGACGACTTCTTCGAACTCGGCGGCGGCTCACTGTCGGCAGCCCAACTCGTGACGGCTCTGCGCGAGTTCTACCCGGAAGTCACCGTCGCGCAGCTCTACGACCATCCGCGCCTGGGTTCCCTCGCCGATTACCTCGACGAACTCGCTCCCGCAGCTGTGGTGGAACAGCGCGATGTGACGCCCACTCCCCGAAGCAGTCAGATCGCGCAGATCGCGGCGACGGTTCCGCTGACCACACTCACCGGACTGCAGTGGGTCACGTGGCTCGCGCTCGCCAACAACGTCCTCTCCTGGTTCGTCGACGTGCCGTGGGCGCCGTCGGTGTCGTGGTGGTGGGTGCTGATCGCCTTCGTCGTCTTCATCACCCCGCTCGGCCGAATGTGCATCTCCGTCGCGGGTTCCCGGCTCCTGCTCCGCAATCTCGAACCCGGCACCTACGCACGGGGTGGCAGCGAACATCTTCGCCTGTGGACGGCGCTGCGTCTGACCGAAGCCAGTGGGGCGGCGAATCTGTCCGGCGCACCCTGGATGCTGTACTACGCAAGGGCTCTGGGCGCGAAAGTCGGTCAGGGCGTCGACCTGCACACGCTGCCGCCCGTCACCGGAATGCTGGACCTCGGCGACGGCTGTTCGGTCGAGCCGGAGGTCGATCTGTCCGGCCACTGGGTCGACGGAGATGTCGTCCACATCGGCGCCGTCAAGATCGGCGACGGTGCCACCATCGGCGCTCGATCCACACTGTTGCCCGGCGCCCGGATCGGACGGGGCGCCGTGGTCGACCCCGGCTCCGCGGTGTTCGGCCGAGTCAAGGCCGGTCAACGATGGGCCGGGTCACCTGCGGTGAAAGCCGGAAAAGCCAACAGCCGCTGGCCCGAGGAACACCCGAAGCGCGCACCGCACTGGGTGCCCATCTTCGGCCTGACGTCGATGGTGCTCGCAGGCATGCCGATCTTCGCACTGGTTGCCGGCATCGCTCTGATCGGCTGGGGTGTCAGAGACGCGGACACGATCGGATCCGCGATCCTTCGATCCCTGCTGTACCTGCCGCTCTCGACCCTCGTCAGCCTCGCCGTGTTCGCAGTGACGACGGTCATCGCGGTTCGACTCATGTCCATCGGGTTGCGGGAGGGATACCACCCTGTCCGAAGTCGTATCGGGTGGCAGGTGTGGGCAACGGAGCGGCTGATGGACTCGGCGCGTACGTTCCTGTTTCCGCTGTACGCCAGCCTTCTCACACCCGGATGGCTGCGGCTTCTCGGTGCGAAGATCGGTAAGGACGTCGAGGCGTCGACCGTGTTGCTGCTCCCCAAGTACACGACGGTCGCGGATGGCGCCTTCCTCGCCGACGACACGATGATCGCGAGTTACGAACTCGGTGGCGGATGGCTCCACATCGAACATGCGAAAATCGGCAAACGCGCATTCCTCGGCAATTCCGGTATGGCCGGGCCCGGCCGCCGGGTCCCCAAGAACGGTCTGGTCGCCGTCCTTTCTGCGGCACCCTCGAAAGCGAAGTCGGGCTCGTCCTGGCTCGGCAGTCCGCCCGTGCGACTGCGTCGCGCCGCCGGCACCGCCGATGCGACGCGAACGTTCGCGCCGCCGTTCCGGTTGAAAGTTGCTCGCGCACTGGTCGAGACGTGCCGGTTGATCCCGGTCGTGATCACGTTCGGAATCGGGCTCGGCGTTCTGTTCGCGCTCGAGGCCATGGCCTCGGGCGTCGGCTACTGGTTCGCGGCCTTGCTGAGCGGCGTCGTCCTTTTGGTGGCAGGCGCCGTTGCGGGAGCGATTTCCGTGGCCGCCAAATGGTCGGTGGTCGGCAGGATCGACAAGGTGGAGCACCCACTGTGGAGCTCGTTCGTGTGGCGAAACGAGGTGTCGGACGCTTTCGTCGAAACCGTTGCCGCCCCGTGGTTCGCACGCGCGGCTACGGGCACCGCAGTGCTCAACGTCTGGCTCCGCGGTCTCGGCGCCACCATCGGCAAGGGCGTCTGGTGTGAAACGTACTGGTTGCCGGAGGCCGACCTGGTGACTCTCGGGGACGGCGCGACCGTCGAGCGGGGGTGCGTTGTGCAGACGCATCTGTTCCATGATCGGATCATGGCCATGGACACCGTCACGCTGGGAGCCGGAGCAACTCTCGGTCCGCACTGTGTCGCACTGCCTGCCTCCGGTATCGGAGCGGGAGCGACGGTCGGACCCGCCTCACTGGTGATGCGAGGTGACACGGTGCCTCCGTCCACGAGATGGCAGGGCAACCCCATCGCTCCGTGGGCGAAGAATTGAAGGCCGGCAGGGTGGCGCCGGAGGCGCCGATCGACCCCTACCTCCCGCAGAACGGCAACCGTGGCTACCGGGTGTCCCGGTACGACCTCGAACTCGGTTACCGCGTCAACAGCAATCGGTTGACAGGCAAAGCCACGATCACCGCGGTGACCACCGAGGAGCGGCCACGATTCGCGCTCGACCTGGCCCAGAACCTCCAGGTCGCCAAGGTGACCGTGAACGGGTCGAGGGGCGTCAAGTGGTCCCACCATGGCGGCAAACTCGTCCTCACGCCGAGCAATCGGATCCCTTCCGGCGGTGCGCTCGTCGTCGCCGTGCAGTACAGCGGCAGCCCGCAGCCGATCCGCAGTGCCTGGGGCGAGGTCGGGTGGGAAGAACTCACCGAGGGTGCCCTCGTCGCCAGCCAGCCGAACGGCGCCGCGTCCTGGTTTCCCTGTGACGATCACCCGAGTTCCAAAGCCAGCTACCGGATTTCCATCACCACGGATTCGCCGTACTACGCCCTCGCCAACGGTGTCCTGCTCCGAAAGCAGACACGCGCCAGCCAGACCACTTGGGTGTACGAACAGACCGAACCCATGCCCAGCTACCTGGCCACCATTCAGATCGGCCCCTACCAGCATCGCAACGTGGGCTCGGGAAGCGTGCCGATCTTTGCGGTTCACCCCTCGCGTCTGCGGGCGGCGTTCGATGTGGACTTCGACGAACAGTCCGCAATGATGGACTTGTTCGTCGACCTGTTCGGACCGTATCCGTTCCCGCACTACACCGTCGTGGTCACCGACGACGAACTCGAGATTCCCATCGAGGCACAAGGTCTGTCGATCTTCGGCGCCAACCACTGCACCGGTAGACAACCCTCCGAGCGCCTCGTGGCACACGAACTCGCACACCAGTGGTTCGGCAATTCTCTGACCTTGCGCCAGTGGCGGGACATCTGGCTGCACGAGGGCTTCGCCTGCTACTCGGAGTGGCTGTGGTCGGAACATTCGGGCGGCCCTTCGGCTCAGCAGCTCGCCGTGCAGGCGCACCAGGGGCTCGCCCGTGCGCCGCAGGATCTCGTCGTCGCCGACCCTGGTCCGACCTTGATGTTCGACGACCGGATCTACAAGCGCGGTGCCCTCACCCTCCACGCATTACGTGGGCGGCTCGGCGACGAGAAGTTCTTCGCATTGCTGCGTGCGTGGGCCACCGACCACCGACACTCGAACGTGACGTCCGAACAGTTCACCGATCTCGCCGGCAGATACACCGATGAATCGCTACGCCCGCTGTGGGATGCCTGGTTGAGCGAGAAGGCGCTGCCGCCGCTCTGACCTGCGTCGGGTAATCCTGCGTGCCGCGCCGACGATGTACACAGCGGAAGGCAACGGACAACTCGGAGGACCGCATGATCGGCAACAGCACGAGGACGACCCGCACTCTCGCCCGCTTGGGGGCTTCAGCGGCAGCCGCAGTTGCTCTGACGGCGGCGGTGCCTGCCCTCGGGGTGGCCGAGCCTGCTCCGCCGGCACCTGCGCCCACGATCTTCGTCCCGTATTGCGAAGCG
Organism: Rhodococcus huquni; assembly: GCF_055231055.1. Classification (NCBI taxonomy): domain Bacteria; kingdom Bacillati; phylum Actinomycetota; class Actinomycetes; order Mycobacteriales; family Nocardiaceae; genus Rhodococcus; species Rhodococcus huquni. The sequence continues at coordinate 3,533 of NZ_JBUYWE010000022.1, read as the reverse complement.
TTGCCGATGATCATGATCTACCCACCGCCGCCGACCCGGATCCAATGTCACACCGGATTCGGCGACTTCTTCGTCACGCTGCCACCGGGGACGCACTGGCCCTCCTGAGGCGACGACCTCAGTCGAGACTGGGCAGGTGCGAGCGCCACTTGGCCACCACGAGCGCGAGGCAGGCCAGTGCAGCGAGGACACCGAAGACGAACATCCGCGTGTAGGTGACAGCGGGGAACGTCTCCGACAGCACCGCCATCACGGCCGGAGCTGCGAAGCCGAGGTACGTCAGCGAGTAGAAGACGGCGGTGAGACCAGCGAGGTCGTTCGGGCCCGCAATTCGCTGGATCTCTTGAAGCCCGGAAACCAAGGCCATTCCGTAACCGAAGCCGAGAACCACCGCCGCGAAAAGGGCGATCGGGATCGTGAGCTGGTCCGCGAGCAGCCCGCCTGCCGCCATACCGGCCGCGACGAGAATCAGCGCGAGAACAACAGCACGTGAGTTGGCAGGGGTGTCGATCTTTCGACCGAGTGATTGGATCAGGAAGCCCGCGCCAAGGCCCACCACACACAGCAGCGCAGAGAACGCGACGGGCACCCCACCACTGTTCTCCGACATCAGCGCCGGGACCACCGCGTATGCGGCGGCAGCAGACCCGAAGACCCACGGAGCAACCGGCACCACGACATACAGGAACCGGCGGTGTCCTGCGGACGGAATCTTCAGGTCGTCCCACAACCTCGAACGCTCGCTCAGCGGTTGCGCACGCCTGGTCTCGGGTGCTTTCCAGAGCGCGAATCCGGCAGCCCCGGTCAGCGCGATGTGGACCAGGTAGGCCGTCGAGCTCGCCAACGGCCCCCACTGTGCCAAGACGCCTGCCACACCTGCTCCGAGGCCGAAACCTGCGGTCAAACTCATGGCGGCGCGGCGCGCGCCGGTACCGTCCGTTGCCGAAGGATCCCACGGGGACGTCGACAGTTCCTTCAACCAGCTACCGCCGACCGCCATACCGAGGCCGAGAGCGATGCCGCAGAGAATGCGGCCCACCACCAGCAGAGCCGCGGAATCGGCACCCACCGCAAGGAGTAACGACCCGACGATCGCGATGAGCGGAGCCGGCAACATGACCGGCCTACGTCCCACCCGGTCGGAGAGTGGACCTCCCAACAGCAGAGCAGGCACGATTCCGAGCACGTATGCGAACAGCAGGAAGTCCACGACGACGGGCGAGAAGCCGTGGTCGAGGCGATACATGACGAGCAGAGGAGTGAACTCGTTCCCGCCCCAGGCGACGGTGAACATGCTGGCGGCAACCAGCATCCAGGTGCGCTTGCTCGGGGATTTCGTATCGATCGGTCCTGTGGTCGCAATCTCGCGCAGTTCGGTCATCGCGCACCTCCTCTCGGTTCCAGTCCGTGTACTTCGTGCATGTGGGTGAGCAATGCGGCAGCGAATCCGTCCACATCACCTGCCGTCACCAGTTCCGCGAGCCGCGCATGGTCCCCGATGATTCGCGGGAATTGGCTGGGGTCGCGGGCGAGGGACCGTGCCGTCATACGGCGTTGCCGCTCGCGCAGTGTCGAATAGAAGGTGTCCAGGAGCGGATTCCCGCCGGCCTTGACGATCGTGCGGTGAAAATCTGCATCTGCAGCACTGAACGCGGCGACATCGCCCCGCTCCGCGATCTCACGCTGACCCTCGAGATTCGCTCGGAGTTCCTCGGCCAATGCCTTCGACGCCGCGGGACGAGCGACGACGTTCCGGACGCTCTGGGTTTCCACCATCTGCCTCGCATCGACGATGTTCTCCGCCTCGCCGTCGGCCACAGGTACGACCAGGGCCCCCCGCTTGGGGTACAGCCGCATCCAGCCTTCCGCTTCGAGACGGAGAAACGCTTCGCGCACCGGGGTGCGACTCAAGCTCATGCGCCCGGCGATCTCGCCTTCGCTTATCAACTCGCCGCCGGGCAGGTCGCCGGAGAGGATCGATTCCTTGACCTCTCGGTACACCTGCTCAGCAGCCGAATACAACATAGACACAAGATGTATTTATACGCCGTGACGGCGAGGCGATGCAAAGCATTCCCGATGCAAAACCCCAGTTCGTGACAGACTTCACAGGGTGTGAGCAGCGATGCAGACCATCCCCCGGGAGACCGTATGGACACCGCAATCACGACGCGCGCCACTCCGCACCGGGCGTTGCGCAGCATCTACGGCAGCCCGTCGGCCGAGGCGTTCTTGATCGTTGCGATCGGCACGATTCTGATCACAAGGCTCTACCTGTATCTCACCGACTATCCCCAAGTAGGCGGAGCTTCACTCCACATTGCGCATGCCCTGTACGGCGGGGCCGCAATGATGATCGCCCTGCTTGTCGGATGGATCTTCCTGGGAATCGGCGCCCGCATTCTGTCCGTACTTGTCGGTGGAATCGGCTTCGGTCTGTTCCTCGACGAGATCGGTAAGTTCGTAACTCCCGACAACGACTACTTTTACGGCCCCTCCGCGGAGATCATGTACGTGCTCGTCGTGGCCGTCCTGGTCACCGTTCGAGTGCTCCGAGACTTCAGACAGCCCACTGCCTACGAGTACTTGGCCAACGCTGCGGATATCGCCGCCGACTCGGTCGTCCACGGCCTCCCTGCTCACCGCCGGGCAACCGCCATCCGACTGCTCGACCATGCCGAACGGCTCGGCGCAGACGGACAAACCTGCAAGGGTGTACGGCAGCTCATCGACGCGGCCGACCACCGGAACGACCGACTGCACTCCGTGCTTCAGTTCGCCCCAAAGCTCATTCCCGGCTTCCTCAGGAGCAGATATTGGGTGCCGATTGTCGGCTGGCTGCTCGTGCTGGCCTCGTTCCTCGGGCTCACCTTCGGCATCGCCCAACTGGTCGCCGGCGGACTGCACATCGACAATGACGACACGAAGATCGACATAGACGAGATGGGTATCAGCAGTGGAATCCTCTTCGCCAGCGCAATCATCACTTTCTCGCTGGCATTACCGGCGATGCTCAAACTGCGACGTGGATCTGCACTCGGACCGCTTCGCGCATTACGCGTTGCTGCACTGACTTTCACGGCGCTCAACGCGCTCGTAGATTTCGCGACCGAGGGATTCGGCGCCCTCGTCGCCGTTGCCATCGGCATCTTCACAATGGCGATTCTTTCCTACCGGATCAATCTGCACTTGTCCGGAAATGCCTGAAGCCCCCCAACATTGTTGGGGGGCTTCAGTAACGGATGTTCGGCGGTGTCCTACTCTCCCACACCCTGTCGAGTGCAGTACCATCGGCGCAGAAAGGCTTAGCTTCCGGGTTCGGAATGGGACCGGGCGTTTCCCTCTCGCTATGGCCGCCGTAACTCTATGAAACTGTCACACACAACTTTCGACGAACACCTCACCACCAGCCACCACAAAAAATGTGGGGTGATCGATGGGGGTGGTTCGTTTCCAGTATCCGAAACACGTGTGTGTTGTTTCAGATACTGCACAGTGGACGCGTAGCTTCTTTGTGGTAAGTCCTCGGCCTA
>NZ_JBUYWE010000021.1:0-9824 GCF_055231055.1 Rhodococcus huquni | reverse complement strand
TGTAGGTTCCGCCGGTCGATGTCAGTCCACTGGTTCGCCGACCTCCAGCTTTCCGAGTGTGAGGCGTCGACGAATTCCAACGATCTTGTCGGGATCCTCGGCCCCAATCCCGTCGTGCGACCGGATTCTTCTCTCGTAGGACCTTGGCGGGACTCCGTCGGGCGCAAGATCGAGCACAGGGGAAGACCATCTATTGGGATGTGTCTGTCCAGATCAGATACGGGCGGTGCCCCGGAGAAACTCGTTCCTGCTCAAAAAGTCGGTTCCGTTTCTCAGTTCATGCACCTCGGCGGACTTGTCATCGTGGCCGGCGCCGCCGCGAGTGGAGCCCGCCAAGTCCCAGCAATTGCACAGGCCCGTGTGAGCACTCAATTGCAGACCTCCGATGCGGGCAAAGCATCCTTGCACGCGTCTATCAGCACGGGCAGGTTCGCTCGAAGTTCAGCGCACGGTTGACGAGTTGTTTGTCGAACGGTGAGTAAGGGCTCTGCGCGGTCGGAGGTCTAGGCGTGGAGGCCACGAGCCCCGCCCCCAAGAATGAATGATTCGTGAAAAATCAAGTGGGGCTGGACGAGCGGGAAACGAGTGCATTGTCACTAGCGTCATGTATGCAGTACGTGAGTGCATCGCTGATGAGGGCTCTTCCCGGCCTTATATGCGCCGCGCGCGACCTCGACGGTGGAGAGATCGAGGGGTGTTCGGCTGCATCGGGCCGCCCACTTCTCTGATTGCGTCCTGGGTCATGAGCAGGAGGGTTCTGGAAGGGAAGAGATCACCATTGACGCCACGCAGTTCGCCGTGGTCGTCACCTGCAAATGCGGGTGGAGGAACATCACGGTCGGCCGTGCGTCCGCATGGGATCTTGCCGCGTCGCACCTGAGACTCGCGCACGACAATCTCGCTGCTGCAAGGCGCGCCGATCAGGCCGCACGAGATGTCCGCTACCGGGCAGGTCGGCATACCGATGGTAATCGCAGGCGGGGTGCTGGTCGTGGTCCTTCTGGGCGATCCGATGCCTCGAGGCCAGGACAGCGCGGATTGCGGTAATCCCGTCACGCTCGGTAGGCACCACGCAGTTCTCGCCTGCCCGACAGGGGGAATGAGGAATCAGACCTGCGCCTCGCAGTGAGATGACGTGGGTGCGCTCACGACTGGGTGCCACTCGCAGCCAGCCTCCCGAAACGACAACATGCGTTCAGCGTCGGATGCGTGTGTTTGACTGGGCAACGTCTCGGACCGCGTCACACCCTGGCCCGCGAAATCTGTGATCACGGCCGGCGCATTCGTAGTGTTGGTTGTGCCGGTCGATGTTGCCCGGGTACTGGGATGCGCGGCGTATCCTAAACGATGTGGTCGGGGCCCAAGTGTAGTCCGCTGGCGGTTGAGAGTGAGTAGCTAGTCGAACTCGGCGTCCGCCGTCATTGGCGTTTCTGGCTCGTGGGCGGAGTGTCAGGCTCTCGGTGGATCCGAGGAGGTGAGGGCAACGCTCTGGTGGTACTTGAAAGACTTGCCCGTGGACATACAACATTGGTTGGCGGCGGTAGCCCCATGTCTTTGGTGGGGGTGTCCGTAGCTCCCTGGGCGGGAATCGAACCCGCATGGCGGCGGCCGAAGGTTGCTCTGTTATACCGATTGAACTACCAGGGATACCTTGGCTCGGTTGTTGGTGACGACAAGGCTCTTATCCGCCGGATTTCCCTGCGCAGCGATGCTGCTCTGCATAGTGAGCACCGGACGAAGTCGGAGGGGCCGCGGCCCAGGCCGACGAGCTGTGTGTTGTTCACCCAAGTCGGACCAGCTGAATCACCGGCCGCACCGACATAGGAAGGTTGATAGAGATGGACTTCCCGTTGATCTACTGGCTACTTGCACCGCCCTTTTTTGACGAGTGGACCCGGGTATGGATCACCGAGCTTGCTCCATGCTGGCTCGGCGGATACTGCTTCTAGAGAATGACGTGATCGAATACGGTCCCCTCACGCCCGCAGCGGTCATGGTCACCGACTGGCTGCCGCCGCTGGGACTCTTCGGCGGCAAGCCAGGATGAACAATGACAAGCGGGGTCGCATGGTTGAGAAATGCTGACCCCGCTTGTCTAGGCGTTCAGTTGTTGGTGACCACGAGTCCCTTGCCAACAGGGTTAGGCTGAGCGGCGATCTCGCTGAGCACCGCCCCAAAGTTGCTGAACGTCAACGGACCCAGGGTCATGCCGACGATCTTCGTGGTACCAGCAAGGAATGCGGGACCGCCCGAATCGCCGCCAATTGCCGACGCGAACGAGTTGATGCGCTGCGGGGTGATTCCGTAGATGGCCCCGCAAGTGATGCCCGACGTGACGCCGTCCTTGCACATGTTGCTCCACAAGGTGGGCGTTCCAATGCCGTCGATGCGAGCGCCCGGACCCTGCGAGCGAAGGTCTGCGTCGGCATTCAGCTTGATCACCACCCAGTCAGTGCCATACGGGCCGACGGTACCGTTTGCGCTCCGGTGGGCGATGGTCCCGATCTGTGCCCCAGTGCCGGTGGGCAAGTACCGGAACACGGGATCCCCATCGTTGAAGAATCCGTTGACGGCCTCCACGCAGTGACGGGCCGAGATGGCGACCTTGTTGCCGGAGCTGTCGGTGCCAACGACTCCGAGCGTGCAGTACTGCGCGTTACTACCGGGAGGCGACGGAGGAGCGGCTGGGTTCGCTGTCCAAGCGATGCCGTTGGAGACGATGCCGGTCGCAGCGGATGCCGCTGGTGCGAAGGCGAGTGCGGGTGCAATCACAGCGATGATTGCTGCAAGTACGAGCATGATGCGTTTCATGGTTTTCTCTTCCTTGGACGGTCCGGTGCCTGGAGGGGTTCGTGAACACCGGTAGTTCCCCCGGACTCGGATCGAGCCGGGAAGTCGTTTCGGAATGTGATGAAAGGGGCTAACCTGAACGCAGACGCGGGAGGTGGCGCCCTGTGGATCCACCTGACTGGCAGGTCAGGGGTGGATGTTTCCGCTACCCGAGTTGTGGAAGCGGATCCCGTACAACACATTTGGGTGCGAATTGGGTGGTCACTGCCCCCTGTTTGGACGGCTGTGACGAGCCGACACCGCTCCTAGTCCTCGCAGTTGGAGCGGAACTCAGTTGAGTGCCGGAACAATTCGCTTCCGCCGATCTGGCACTGCTTGAGTGGGATGCAACTGATCTCGTGCCATTCGCGGATCAGCCAGGTGGACCTCCAATCGCATTTCGGATCGGCATAGATGGGGAGCCGAACGCCTTGCGGGGCAGATGTGGTTCTCTCCAATCTTCAAAGCGCGATGCAGCGCACTTTCAAAACTATTGAGAGTGCACTTGTTTCAAGAATGTGCAATTGAGGCGCTTCCGGACGCGCGTGCGAGGCGCTCACCTCTGACCGAACCAGCGCCACCGGAAACCGCACCTGTGCGCCCCTGGCCGTCGGACTTGCACGGATCGCGCGTCGTTGCCGCGCTGGTTAAGAGCCCGAAGTTACGGCGGGTCGGCGTGCCTGGGCTCGGGCAATTCGGATTGGGTGCATCGCGTGTGCACTCGGTGGCTGCGACGAGTGATCGCCCGACGCGGGGCTCAAGAGATCGTGGCTCGATCGGGGCCGCCGTCCAGTTCATCGACTACAGGCACAAGTCGATACGCCACTCCGAAGGTATTGCGGGCGTTGGGCTCGAGTTCGAAATCGAATCGATTCCTGAGGATGTGCGCGCAGTACACCGCCTTCAGTCGAGTGCTTCGAATGCCCAGTCGTCGGTCGCGAGTGGCCGACAATCACGCACGTGAGTGCGCCAATCGGTGGTCGTGAGATCGGCCGCGGGTTTGAAGGTGTGCCGCACGCGGGCCAAGACCCCCGACTCGCTGACCAAGTCGGTTGGCCAACTGCGTTCGACCCCGCGAGTGAGCCAGCTGTGCAGGTCGGCGACCGCACCGGGTTTGAGGTCGCGTCGTCGAGCCCGCCTGCTGGTGATCGGATCGGTGCGGAGTTCTTTTGCGACCCAGTCGCGGCGCTGTAGATACGGGAGCCAATCAGGGATATCGAGAGTGAGTACGGCGCGGGTGACGAGGAATTCTGTGGCCCAGGAAGGGTGCCGCCAGTTGTTCGCCGAAGCGGCGCCGGGGTGCGGGTTGTCGAACGGTTCCGGGTCGGTCGTTGATGACGGTTGCCATGTCAATGGCCCGATCGGCTGCGGACTGCCCCGGTCAAGGCGCAATTGGGCGAACGCTTCCTCGAAGATGTCGCCGCAGGTTGCGTCGGCGGCGGGTACGGCGCGGCGGTACAGCTTGCGACGCCGCCGATCAGGTATCCCGAAGGGAGCGCGGGCAAGGCGTATGTCGCCGCCGGTAAACAACTCCCAGAATCGCCGGATCACTACTGCAGTGCGCACCGGCGGACGCCGCACGGCATGTCGGAGGGCGGTGTTGACTGCGCACACCAAGCCACGGGGGTCGTCGGCAATGATCCGACGCAGTTGGTAGTCAATCGGAGGTGGTTCGAGGCGGAGGCGGTCGATGCACCCCTCAAGTTCGCGGCGGACGGTGGGCCAGTGTCCGTCGTGGATGGCGCCCTGCCACCATCGGTCGATCATCGGGGCGAACGTGGCAGGCAGCCCGAGGTCGTAGGCGATCATTCGCCACGACCGGGTGCTGCAGATCTTGGCCAATGCCATCGTCTTCGCAACAGCGGCGACCAAGGAGTCGTCATCGTGCGTGGATTCGGTCGCGAGCCAGATGACCTGTGGAAACCATCCGGGTTGTGATTCCGGCAGCTCGGGTCTGTGGACGGGCAGCCGCCGCGTAGGGAAGTTCGCGCTAGCGGGATATCGGGGTATCGCGCGGCCGCCGCTGCGGAACATCAACTGCTCGGCAGGAGACAACCGCTCCGGTGTCGCGGATAGCCGGACGGCGGCCAGCAGCGGGTTGTGAAGGCGGGCAGAGATCCGCTGTGGTGAGTGAACCGGGGTGTGCCACCCGGTTGGACGCAACACGCCGGCTCGGTCTGCGGCCGCTGCCGCGCTGCGGGGGCTGTTGCAAGCGAAGATGGTTATGGCGGCGACCATCGTGGTGACCAGACGGTCCGAATCGGCACTGAGAGTGAGCACCTTCTCGATGCCGACCGCTTCGTCGAGGATTTCGCAGATTGCGTCGCACACGATCTCCACCGATGCGTCGACACCACATACGTGGGTGAATTTACCCGGTGCGGTCCCAGCCACAGCCGCCACGCCGTCGAGGTACTCCTGGGCAGTACACATCGCCGAGCCGGCCGGTTCCGAGATAGTGCGACGTAGGTCGAAGCGGCAGAACCGCATCACCCTTCGCGGGCGCTTCACATGCTCGCGGTTGAGCCGCTGTGGACACTGCCAGGGTTCGACGAGATTGCTCAACCATGCAGTCCCCGAATAGGGAACCTGCTCACATTGCGGGCACGTGGAATGCAGTCGGACACGGTGAACCGGGCAGATCAGCTGCAGCGGGTTGGTCCAATTCGCCTGCCACACCCCGCCCGGTTCGGCTAGGCATCGCGGGCAGAACCGCGAACCCACAATGCTCAGCCAATTCGTCTGATGGTAGGTAACGAGGTAGCGGATCAGAGCGGCCTCACTTGCCGGCATCTGCCCCACCAGCAGTTCGTCGACCCGTAGGCCGAGCGTGGATGCGATCCGGCCCGCATGCTCGGTCATTCTGATCATTACGCGGTGCAGGTTTGTGGGGCGATTGATCACCCCGAGGTCCCTCAAAACCTCGCCGGGGGTCGATTGGTAGCGGGAACCAACGCGCATCAGCCATCCCGGCATGGCCTCGTTCGGAGCTATGGGCACAGTGACCGGCCAGCGGTCGATGTCGTAGCCGCCGCCAACCGGGCGCAGCCGCGCGGCCCGGGAAGGCTGCGGGGAGGCGTCAGGCTGTGCGGGCCGCGGATTCACCGGCATTGTCGATCGTGGTGGCCGCGATCAGCTCGGCGGTGATCGCCTCGGCGCCAGTTGCGATGGCGAGGTAGCAAGCCCGGTCGAGCAGGTTCGTCAGCGACGCGATGCGGCCCTGGGAGCGCCGGTGCAGTGCCTTGGCGTGCTCGACCAGCATTCCCTCCCTCGCTTCCGCGAGTTTGATGTGCCCCTCCAGCGCCCGCAGCAGACTGATCCAGCCGCGCATCCCAGCGTCGGAGTCGATGGCGAATGGGGCGACCGGGCAGCGAGTGGCGCGGCGGCTGGTCTGCGCATACGCGGCCTGCTCACCGAATAGGCCCTCGTCGAAGAAGCGCTTCTCGGCCAGCTTGACCCCCACGTAAACGAATGTGGCTGCCATCTCGTTGGCCAGGCCCTTGAGATGGTTCGATACCTCAATCCCGTTGCGGTGCTTGAAGTCCACGAAATGCAGATCGTCGAGCACAATCAGCCTGGTTGCGCACGATGTGACGCAGTCGACCGCCAACGCGCCCAACTTGGACGTAGAGGCTCGATCCACCGCGGGATGACCGTAGAACCGCAGGATCTGCTGATTTAGACCCTTCAACGTAATACCCGCGCTCAGCGGCACGAACGCCACCGGCAACCGCTGGTGGCCGTGCTCGGTGATCGGCCCTTCTCGGCGATAGACCCGACGATGGAAATCACGGGCATACCGGGTCGCGATCGTCGTCTTGCCTAGTCCTGGCTCTGCATCGATCACCACCGACCCACGCAGCTTGTCTCCGTCCCGGCGGCCTGAGGCCATCACTTGGTCGACGATCCCGTATGCTGCGGCCACCTGGCTGGTCTTGATCGTGGGCAGGTTCGCATTCCACACCAGCCTCGCCTCGTTGTAGTCCTCGAGCTCCTCCTGCGGCAACCGCGCCATCTGTGCACGCGTGAGCACCTCGAACGACTCCCGCGGCGCGGCGTTGACGAACCTGTCCCAACCCCGCTTACGCGAAAGCTGGTGATGCTCGGTGCCGTTGACCGCCAGCCACTTCGCCCACCGGTTCATTCCTCGAACACCCCAAACACCTCCTCATTCGGATGCTCCGCGTAATAGCGCTCGAACACATCGACATCATCGACGACCTCGATCACCGCACGGGCCTCGCGTCGCTCCAGCAAATCGACCACCCCCGGCAATGACGCCACCTCCCGGGCCGCATCATCCATGGTGTCCTGGCCACCACCGTCGCCACCGATCAAACCCGACCGTTGCGCGCTCAACCGTCGGGCCAGACTACGGTCGCGGCGGGATTCGACCTCCTCGCGGCTCCAGGCGGCCAGCAGCTCACGGACCGCGCGGTGCGGATCCAGGTGCCGGTTTTCGCGGACGCTGACGCGTTTGGCGAACTCGGCGGCATCACGGCTGAACGGCTGGTTCAAGCACGCGCCATGCTCCCAGGCAAGCCGGTACCACTGCTGGGAATCCGGATCCTGAAAGTACACGTGCCGCACGTCGTGGGCATCGATGAAGATCGGCCATTTGCCGGCATGCACCCCGCCGTAGGGTGACCGGTTTCCCCGGTAAAGATTCAGTCCCGCGCCGTCGTAACGCAGACCGTCGACCTCGACTCCGTAGTGGTGGATCATGCGCCAACGCACGTCGAGGAACTCATACGCGAGATCGGGGCTCGCCGGGAGCAGCAGGCCGCCCGATGTCGCGACGCCGATCTCGAACATCTCGCTGGGTGAGAACGCAGCTCGCGGGATCTCCGGCACACACAACCCGTCATGCGCAGTGCGGTGGTACACAGTTCCGACCCATTCACGGATAATCTGCTCCAGTTCCGTGAGGTAATAGAACGCCTTGTCCTCGACGTCCTTTCCGCGTGAGTACACATCCGGGCCCTTGTAGGCCGGAAGGTGCTGCAGCAGTGACTCGCGCAGCGTGCGGAAAAACCGCTCCACCGTCGGCTTGTCAGTCGGTTTGTGCGGGATCGCCGGCTGAACCGTGATCCCGAGGCGGGCGCACACCCCGATCACATGCTCGGACAGATACTGGCGGCCGTGGTCGACCACGATCGCCTCCGGCAGACACGCCGGTAGATCACCGACGCGGCGTTGTGAAACCCCGTCGGGCACCTCGGTACCGACAAGCACGTTCTGTGGCACACCGTGGTACGGCCACCAATCGCCGTCCTCGCCACGCGCCGGTGCTACGCACTGGTAGAGCACATTCGCCACATCCTGAGACTTCGTCGAGACCGGCGTTAACCGCAGCCCGAGCACGCACCTGGTGAACAGATCCATCGCCACAGTCAACTCAACGCCCACCCAGCGCATCGTGATCGGCTCCATCGCGAACACATCCAACGGCGTCGTGTCCAACACCACGTACTCACCGGGACGCGCCGCCCGCAACCTGCCCAGCACACCGGTGGGCCGGGCGGCCACCGATCGTCGTGCCTTGCCATTGCCGAAGGCGTGACGACCCTTCGACAGGGCCTTCACCCGGTTGTAGGCGGTGCTCTTGCCAGGCAGGGGGACCATCCCTGGACCCGCACTGGCCTCGAGATCACGGGCGACCGCGTCGATGACCGCCCCGATCGTCGGCGTGGACGAATCCACATACCGGTCCAACACGCGCACGCACGCCGCATCCCATCGCGGATCCACGCTGGCGGCATACCTGCTGCGGATCCGGGTGTCGGCCAGGCCGACGATCCCTGCCCCTCGGTAGCTTGTGGTCCAGCGTTCGAGCGTGCGCACCGACACGTTCAGTTCGGCCGACTTCGCGGTCAATGCCGACGCTAGCGTGACGCCTTCCGCCTGGACCGCGGACAGCACGTCTTGCACATGGCGGGCACGAGTCTCGAGCTCTCGGCGCTGCCTCGTCGATAGCGATGACAGGACAACCGCCGCAGGATCACCGGCGCCGTCCTCGCCCCCCATATCCGAACCTCTGGCAGCCAGATCGGTGAGCGCGACACGCTGCACGGCATCGCCGGACCGCAGTGTCACGTCATGACCGTGCAGTGCGACGACCTCCCACGACGAGCCGTCGAACCAGACCCGCGCCCCTGCACGCAATCGAAGAACGTCCGTCATGCCGACTCCATCCGACAGGTCATCACGGATCGCCCGGACAGAGGCACCGACAGATCCACCGCCCATACGCCGCTCCACAGCTTTGACAACACAGCCAACCGCGCATGCGGAACCCTTGCTGCCGCTACCACCTCATCGATCGTCGCGCCCGTCCGAGCCACGGCTTCGATCGCCGAGATCGCCGTAGAGGAGACCAGTTCGGCCCTGCGTGCCGCGCCGATTGTCCGAATGTTGGCCAGGACCGTCGGATCGTCACCCGTCCACACCTGGTACGACCAGCCCCGCGACGCACACACCTGCTCTGTCCATGCGAACACCCGCACGACATCGTTCCGCTTAGCGAACTCCGCCGGTTTGACGTCGACAACCGTGAAACCGCCGCTCGCATTCTCGAGCAGTAGGTCCGGAACATGCCTGCGCGTAGCCTTCCCGTCGAATCCAGACAGCCACAGCGGTTGCGCAGCGATCCGCACGACCTCCGGGGCGAAATCCGCCAGCCACAGGCGATCCAACTCCAGCCGGCTTTCATACCCGACATGACCAGCGTTCGTTGCCGACCAGAAGAAGCCCGCGTAGTGCCGCCGACTGTGGTGGCTACGAACACGACGAACAGGCAATCCGCGAACCACCTGATGCGGGTCAACTCCCGCGATCGTCGTCCCGACTGGATCGCCATCGTCCCGGACATATCTGACTTCGACCTCATCGGTCCACGCCATGGCTCAAGTGTCGTCCCAACCGACACGAAATCCGGAAACCGACACGGCACCGACACGAAATCTGGAAACCGACACGGAATCGTGGAACCTACA
>NZ_JBUYWE010000020.1:0-11415 GCF_055231055.1 Rhodococcus huquni | reverse complement strand
ACACACCGGAATCGACCATGGCGAAGAAACTATCGCGCGCCTCGTCCAGCTTCGACGCACATCCCGTCATCGCACATCACCCACACCTGATCAGGAGCCGTGGTGCATCGACCGGTTGACCCCGCCTGACGCGAACCGGTGTGACATTGGTCAGGGGTGGGGAGGGGGGAGAGGGGGCGGAACCCTGGGTCGCGACTAGGCAAACGTCCGGTGCGATGTCCGCTGCACTGCCGAAAGATGGCGCGGATGTCCAATCGCGAAACGGCGACAGTCGAGAAGCGCTCGCCCCGGCCACCTACAGTGCGACAGTTGCGATCAGATTTCGGGTGGGCATATCTGGGTTCCGGCGCAACCGGGGTGCTCTTCTCGGCGACGGGTCCTGTCGCGGTGATCATGGGCGCCAGCGCTGCGGGTGGCCTCACCGCCCAGCAGACTGCGTCCTGGATCATGGGTGTGTTCCTCCTCAACGGCGCTCTCACGCTCGTGACGAGTTGGGTGTATCGAATGCCGTTGGCATTCTTCTGGACGATCCCCGGGACGGTGCTCGTCGGGCAGTCGCTCCCGCACCAGCAATGGTCCGATGTCGTGGGTGCGTACGTCGTGACGGGCGTGCTGATCACCGTGCTCGGGGTGACCGGTCTGGTGCCACGTCTCATGAAGACTCTGCCGAATGCGGTCGTGATGGCGATGGTCGCGGGCGCTTTTCTGTCGTTCGGCACCTCGATGGTGCAGGCGGTGTCGACGGATGTGGCGGTGGCCGGAGCCATCGTCGTGACGTGGCTGCTGGTGACGGCCAATCCGCGCCTGGCGGCGCGTGTTCCTGCAGTGTTGGCGGCGCTGGTCGTCGGGATTGCGGCACTGGCGTTGACGAATCGCTTCGAATCCCTATCGGGGAGCGCGGCGGACCTGCCCTGGCTCGGCGTTCCCGAGTTGGTGGCCCCCACGTGGAACTTCTCCACGTGCGCAGAGTTGGTCATTCCGCTTGCCGTGACCGTGATCGTCGTTCAGAACGGTCAGGGGTCCGCCATCTTGCGTGCTGCCGGTCACCGGCCGCCGATGACCGCAACCACCATGTTGTGCGGTTTGTGGTCGATGATCGCTGCGCCGATGGGAGCGATCTCGACGTGCCTCGCCGGGCCGACCAATGCACTTCTGGTTGCGGAAGGACGACGGGAACGCCAGTACATCGCCGGGATGGTGTGCGGTGGCCTTGCGATCGTGGTCGGTGCGTTGGCGCCCACCTTGGTGCGTTCGCTTGCGGTCGTTCCCGCGACGTTCGTTGCCGCATTGGCGGGCGTCGCAATGCTCGAATCGCTGCGTTCCGCATTCGTCGCTGCGTTCTCGGCTCCCTCCGGGGCGGCGCCGTCTGCGACTCTCGGACCGCTGGTGACCTTGCTCGTCACGATCTCGGGCATTCAGATCGCGGGCCTCGCTGCGCCATTCTGGGGCCTGGTTGCCGGGGTGGCGACCGGATGGTTCCTCTCACGCGGACGCAAGGTTCCCAGCTGAAGTAACGAGCGCACGAAATGGTTCGACAAACCCACTATCCGTGTAAAGCAGTACCTGGTACTGTCAATCACAGTAAGAGGTTCACCTTGTCGTTCCTGAAGGGGCGTGTGACTCATGACCAGCACATTTGCTTCCAGCACTACCGACGCTGAGGACGTGTCGGCTCGGTTGCTCGATTCCGCAGCGCAGCTGTCGTACGACCCCTCTGACGAGGTGGATTGGGAAGCGGAACTCGATCCTGATCACTTCGGCCTCAACCCGCAGTGGAGCACCCTCTACGGGACCGCCCTGTGGGACGAGATGACACCGGAGCAGCGGGTCACGCTCACCCGCCACGAGGTTGCCTCGATCATGAGCACCGGCATCTGGTTCGAGATGATCCTGCAGCAGATGGTGTTGCGTGATCAGTACTGCACCGATGTCTCGTCCTCCGACTTCCGGTTCGCCCTGACGGAGATCGCGGACGAGTGCCGACACTCGATCATGTTCGCGCGAGCGTGCGACAAGATGGGCATCAAGTCCTACCTCCCGCGGCGGACGAGTATCGAACTGGGCCGTGCGTTCAAGGCGACTGCTGGTGCCGAGACCGCGTACGGCGGCATTCTCGTCGCCGAAGAGGTCCTCGACGTGATGCAGCGCGACTGGATGCGCGGCGAGAACGTGCTGCCACTCGTGCGCACCACCAGCAAGATCCACGTGGTCGAGGAGTCCCGGCACATGACGTTCGCGCGCCAGCAGATGCGTGAGCGGATCGCCGGCAAGAGTGTGGCCCGTCGCAAGTTGAGCGCACTGGTCGTGGCGATCGCTGCGCGCCTCATCGTGTCGAACATGGTCAACAAGAAGGTGTACGCGGCAGCAGGTCTGGACACCGAGCGTGCGCTGCGTGAA
This sequence comes from Rhodococcus huquni, assembly GCF_055231055.1. NCBI lineage: Bacteria > Bacillati > Actinomycetota > Actinomycetes > Mycobacteriales > Nocardiaceae > Rhodococcus > Rhodococcus huquni. Next base: position 9,018 of record NZ_JBUYWE010000020.1, on the reverse strand, counting down.
GCGAAGAACAACGCTCACCACCACACGATGATGCGTACCAGCAGTGAGCATCTGATGGCGTTCCTGCAGGACGTCGGCATGATCACCAAGCCTGCGGCGGTCATCTACCGCCGTCTGCACATGCTCTGACGCGAGCCTTGTCGATGACATCACGAGTAGAGGGATAGCCGACATGGCCTTCGCGATCACCCAGAACTGTTGCAACGACGCCTCGTGCCTGTCGGTATGCCCGGTCAACTGCATTCATCCGACGCCGGACGAGCCGGATTTCGGTAAGACGGAGTCGCTGTACATCGATCCGCGCAGCTGCATCGACTGCGGGGCGTGTGCCGACGCTTGCCCCGTGGACGCGATCACCCAGGTGTCCAGGCTTTCGCCCGATCAGGCCGTCTTCGCGGACATCAATGCCGACTACTTCGCTGGCAAGCCGGTCGAATCCGAATGGGACGCACCACGATTCCCGCTGCCGACCGTCAATGAGCTGGGGGCAGCCGAGGTGGCGATCGTTGGAACCGGCCCGGCCGCGTGCTATGCGGCACAAGCCCTTCTGCGATTCCCGCGGACTCGCATCACGTTCTACGATCGCTTGCCGACTGCAGGCGGCCTGGCCCGATTCGGCGTCGCACCCGACCACACGGGGACCCGCCGAATCGGTGAGCACTTCCGCACCGTGTTCACCAATCCGCGCGTCACGATGAAGCTGGGCGTCGAGGTCGGATCGGACGTCGATCACCGTGAACTCGCCGCGCGTTTCGATGCAGTGGTCTACGCGGTGGGCGCCGAGCGCGATCGGCGCCTCGACATTCCGGGCATCGACCTCCCCGGGTCGACGAGCGCTCGAAAGCTGGTGGGCTGGTACACCGGTCACCCCGACGTGCCGTCGAATGCCTTCGACTTCGAAGGCATCGAGCGGGTTGTCCTGGTGGGCAACGGCAATGTCGCTCTGGACGCGGCCCGAATTCTCACCGCCGACCCCGCGCATCTCGAAGGAACCGACATCGCGCCGCACGCACTCGAGGCATTGCGTCGTAGTTCGGTCAAGGAGGTTGTTCTCGTGGCCCGTCGAGGTCCCGAGCACGCGGCCTTCACTAGGTCCGAGTGCAAGGCGCTTGTCGATCGGACCAGTGTCGAGGTCGCCGTAGCCGGCGCGGGCGACATGTCGGAGCAGATCATGGCCCTTCCGGAGTCGTCCCCGGCCTCGGTGTTGCGCGGCCTGGACGCCGTCGATCTCGACACCGTTCCTTCCGAACGTCGCATCGTGTTCAGCTTCGGTCAGGCACCGGCAGCGATCAGTGGCCCGGACAGGGTCGAATCGATCGAAGTCGGTGCCGGCGACCAGAAGCGGAGTATCCGAACGGAATTGGTACTCCTTGCCATCGGCTACCAGGGTTCGCAGTCGCTCGGACTGCCGTTCGATGAGGCGACCTCCTCCGTCCGCAACACGGCGGGTCGAGTAGCCGACGCAGACGGCAATCCACTGGCGAGAACGTACGTCGTGGGATGGGCAAAGCGCGGCGCCACCGGCGGCATCGGACACAACAAGGCTGATGCCGAAGAAACTGTCCACTCCCTGGTTCAGGACCTGGCCGAGCACTCGCAGCCGCGTGCCCCGCGGCGGCGCTCGCGCTTCACGCGGGTGGGGGCGTTGCTGCCACTCCAGGCGCTTCGCGGGTAGGAGCTCGGCGGTGCCGCGGTAGGCGGCTCTCGGGTGCTGGGAGCCTGTCGTTGTGTTCGGTTCGGCGGCTGTGACGCCGCGTCGCAGCAACATTATGGCTAGTTGACATACGAACGAAACTGCGCGGATCATCCCTATATGTTGGCCAGTGAGGAAGACAGAATCGAGCACCTTGTAGGGAGACTCGCACAGAAGCATCCGGAAGTGGACCTGGGGACCATCGGTGCGATCATCGAGGACGCTCGTCACGAGTTCGAGGGCAATCGTATTCGCGACTTCGTTCCGCTGTTCGTCGAGCGGCGTGCCGAGGGTCGTCTTCAGGGGCGATAGTCATCCAGCTGTTCACGGCGCAGGACGCACTCACCGTGTTCGAAGATCGCCCCCGGTGATCACCAAGTACCGTGACCAGATGGCGGCCATCGAAGTGATTGCGAGGAAACCAGATGCCGGAGCCTGACGGAACCGCAGCCACGTTCACGTACCTGACCGACCTGGACGCACCGAATATCGGCGACACCGGTTCCAAACCGGCCCTCAAACGAATTCACAAGAGTGATTCGGAGACGTTGGTCCGGATTTCGTTCCGGGCAGGCCAGGAGATGACCGAACACACGGCGGCGCATCCGATCGTTGTCCTCGGGCAGGTGGGCGAAATCGACTTCACCGTCGAGACCACCACGGTCCGGCTGCAGCCCGGTACCGCGATTCGGGTCGAGGCACGCGTACCGCACGGTCTCCGCGCCCGGACCGATGGCACTGTGACCCTGCTGGTGGTCCACGGAAGCTGAGATCTGGTGCCCCCAGTCGGGCTCGAACCGACACTGGACGGATTTTAAGTCCGTTGCCTCTGCCAATTGGGCTATAGGGGCTGCGCTCACACTTTAGCGATGCTCCGGCTCGTGTAACGCTCCGCCCGTTGTGTGCGGTTTCAAGTGCACACATGTGTGACGACGAGACGGGTGGAGATGAGCGTATTCAAGGTCTGTTCGGCGATCTCGGTGCTGTGCACGCTGGTGATTTGCCTGTACGTCGCGCCGCGTATGGCGGTCCAAGGGCAGGTGGATGTCGACGGCGGATTCCAGTTGTTCGTCGTGTACCCCACCCTGGTTGCTGTCCCGGTCAGCGTGGTCGGTGCGTTGGCCGGGCTGTTCGGACTGCGAGCGCGTGAGTATCGCCGAAACGGCCCATTCGTGATCGCCGTTGCCGGTCAGGTCGTCACATGGGGGGGGATTGCAGCCGTCATCGTGTGGGCTGTCGGATACGCGACTACGGGCTGGGAGTTGCTCTTCCTCCCATTCTCCCTGATCGTCGGGCAGGGCATCGTCGCCGCAGCGCTCGTCACCCTCGTTCGGCGTGATTCGGTCCGGACCGGAGTCGTGGCAGGGCCGTAGCCGGCCGCATGGCCCGAAAACCGAGGTGTACTTTTCGTCTGAAATGGGCATATCAGTATTCGGGCAGTTCAGCGCCTGTCGGGGTCACCGGCGCCATGACGAAAGCACGACGAACAGTGAAGTCGAATTTCAAATTGCGAGTGGGGGCGGTTGTTGCATCAGCCGCACTGGCCGTTGGTGCGACGGCGGGTTCGGCCGGGGCGGCACCCGTCGATCCAGGGGACGTGTTCAACCCGTTCGTCATCAGCACGTTCCAGGACGCTCGGCTTGCGGATCCGGCGCATCTCCTTCCCATGCTGCCGACCGACGACCCGTTCTACGACGTTCCCCCAGGCGCCACCGACGCCCCGGCCGGCACGTTGATCAAGTTTCGGCCGGCCACCGTGCAGGTATGGGGTGTCCAGCCGGGACACGTGCGCGGTTATCAGATGATGTATGTGACAACCGATTTCGACGGTTCTCGCACAGTGAGTACCGGCCTGTTGATGATCCCCGAAGACGGCACCCTCCCGCAGGACCGCAAACTGGTCGGATACTCCGAGGCCAACGACAGTCTCGGGCCGAACTGCATGCCCAGTTATCAGTGGACCGGCGGAAATCAGACGGATCCTTCGCTGGTCTCGGCACTCGGTCCGGTGGCTCAGATGTTCGGCAAGGGCTGGGCCGTCATGATGAGCGACACCGCGAACGACGGTGATCCGGCACCCAACGGCTTCTCCATCGGCCAGTTCTCCGGGGCGGCGACGCTCGACGGGCTGCGAGCGGCCATCGCCATCCCTGACGCGGAATTCGCCAGTGATATCCCGATCGGGCTGTTCGGCATCGCCGGTGGCGGCGTGGCATCGGGCTTCGCGGCCGAAAAGGCCGCCGACTACGCGCCCGAACTGAACATCGTGGGAACCGTCCTCGAGTCGATGGTCATCGATTCGAGGACCTTTGAGGAAAAGGCCGACGGCGGAATCGGCGCCGGTTTCGTGTTCGCGAACGCGCTGGGCTTCGCGGCGAAGTATCCCGAGATCGACCTCGATCGAGAACTCACGCCGCTCGGCCGGACCATGGCGGACATCTACAACCAGACCTGCCAGTTGAACTACCTGTTCACGCCGTTCGTGCCGCTGTCTGCGTTGTTCGTGAATGGTCGACCCTCCGACAATCCCGCGTTCGCTCGGGCCTACGAAGAGAACACGATGGGCCAGTCCGCACCCGATGCGCCTGTTCTGATGGCTTCATGCCGCGACGATTTTCTGGTTCCGTACTCGGACGTGGAGAAGCTCATCGCGACCTATCGCGCGGGCGGCACCCAGGTCACCGAAGAGCCGGCCAAGTCCTGCGGCATAACGGATCTCGCGGATCCGTACCGGATGGGTACGGAACTGCTCGGAATGCAGAACGTTCCGTGGCTCGAGCAGCGATTCGAGGAGACATCGCGATGATCCGCAAGCTGATTCCACTCCTTGCCGCAGTCTCGATGTTTCTCGTCCCGACGGCGGTGGCGTCGGCGGGCACCACATTGGACGACTATCTCGACGCACCGCTGTCGAACGTGATGGCGGAGGGCAACGGGGGAGTGAACCCCGACTTCTCCACCGACCCGGCCGTCCTGGGTGATCTGCTGAACCAGGCCCGTGCCCAGGGCATTGCGCCCACGAGATACAAAGCACTGCTGCATCAGTACTGGCTCGCTGTGGCTTCGGCAAAGGCCGGTCTCGACCTGAACAATTGGGATCCGAACAGGGGTCTGGCTGCCAACGAACAGAACCTGGCGAACACCTTCGCGTACTACCAAACCCTGCAGCGTGAGCATCCGGACTTTCTCTGGACGGGCCAAGGCGGCATGGCCGGCCCATCCTTCGCGGCGGGGATCATGGACGTCGACCTGGGCCGCGTAGTGTTGGGCGTGCGGGAGATGCGCGACGTGATCGCGGAGATCGTGGGTCGTCTGAACGAGGCCGCCGCGCCTGCCACAGCTCATCTCCCCGAGGACGTCCGCGCGGTGCTCGACGTCGGCGCGGTCATCACGGAGCAGGACATCGCGAATTTTCAGGTGCGAGTGATCGCGATGAGCAAGCACATCTACATGGATCTGATTCCGCAGCACGAGGCGTTCATCGACGGCGGCATGAAAGCCATCGACGAGTACAACGCGGCCGGTCTGCTCGACGCGCGCGCCTACGGAGCCTGGACGGACCTCGCGACCGGCGACCCCGACAAGGTCTTCGAAGGCAACAAGCAGCTGCTGTATCGCGAGCAGTATCAAGCGATCGGTGCGCAGTGGGACGCGGCACGTGAATACAACTATCCGGTGGGACAGGCCCTGACCTACCTCAGTACGGTCGCGGCAGATCCGGCCATTCCGGGTGTGGTCCCGCCCCGCGAGGCGAGTCCGCTCACTCTCACGGCCGGAAGCGTCACCGGAGAGGCGACTGCCGATCCGCAGTGGCACTTCCAGACCCCGCTGCCCGATTTCAACTGGTCGGTCCGGGATGCTCGATGGACCTACATCACCGAACAGATGCTTCCGAAGTACCGCTTCTTGAAGGACCATCAGCCGGACGTCTGGATGGCAGCGCTGAACAAGCCGATGAATCAGCAGATCTTCGAGCAGCGGGCCTTCGTCCGGCTTCCGCAGATGCTGCGATCGATGGCCGCGACCACTCAGGTTCAGTACTACTGAGCGCCTCGGGACGAGCCCCAAAATGCCCTTGGATTGCGGAATGATCACGAAAACGCTCGGTATCTTGACAAAAATTCTGTGAGGACGGTCACCGTCCGGGTGAATCCACATTTACGCAGTTCGCTGCGCAATTTTGACCACACTGCCGCGCTTCGAAGAGGCGGTGACGGTGGAGTTGCACGCCTGTCGTTAACCTTCTGTTAACCTTTCGCGATCAATCTGTTATCTGTCAACGCAAACAGACAGAACGTCTGACCAGAACGAGGAGTTGTTGCTCCATGCGGAGAAGTCCCGCATGTGCAGCGCCCGGGTCCACTGCGGAGCAGTGGAAGTCAGTGTCATAGCGTCGGTTCGCACGCGTCCAACAGGAGCGTAGTACCGGTAGGCGTGTCCCTAGGTGGATGGTAGCGCCGGTACCCCTGCGATTGCCAGCGCGAAACTTGACAGTGCGGTTGCCGAACGAGCAGTCGCCCGGGTCGCATCACGGCGACAGGGGACCCAAGTCCCCTTCTTTCACAATCAATCGAACAACAGCCTCGCGGCACAGCGGTGAGCGTCTGACGACGCAACCGTCGATCGATGCTGCCTGTTGTCCGGCCGTCTCGGCCCACACTGCTTAGGAATCCATCTCGACATGCCAGTTTTCAATCTGTCCCGAACCGCCAACCGCCATCACCGTCGCTCCGGTGCGGCGCGTCCCGCCGGCTTCGCCGTCAGCGCAGCCGGCCTGGCAATCGCCGCTGTCGCCACTGTGACCTCTGCAGGCATGGCTCACAGTGAGGAAGCGCCCCCGGCGATCGAGGCGGCAGCAGTCGTCGATCAGCAGTCGGTTCGCGACGCTGTTGCCCAGGCAGTCGAGCAGGCGCCTGCACCCGAAGCAGCGCCCGCGCCACTTCCCGTCCCCGAGATTCCCGTTGCGCCCGAGCCTGCTCCGGCCCCTGCTGCGCCGGTGTACGAGGACAACCTTGACGGCTGGATCAGCGAGGCTGTCGACATTCTCAATTCGCACGGCGTTCCCGCCAGCTACGACGGCATTCACCGCAACATCATGCGTGAGTCGACCGGCAACCCGAACGCCATCAACAATTGGGACTCGAATGCCGCAGCAGGCATCCCCTCCAAGGGCCTGCTGCAGGTCATCGACCCGACGTTCCAGGCGTACAAGCTCTCGGGAACCTCCGACGACATCTACGATCCGGTTGCCAACATCGTCGCTGCGTGCAACTACGCAGCGCACCGGTACGGCTCGATGGACAACGTCAGCTCCGCATACTGATATCCCCCTGTGAGTGGGTAGCGAGTCCAGGGACTCGCTACCCACTCATAGGCGGCGCAGCCGCTCTTACTACGAGATCGGCGACCGCGCCCGGCTGGGACACGAGAACCGCATGTGATGCGGGTACCTCCGTGATCTGGGCGCCGGCTCGCGTGGCCATGAATCGTTCGGCGGCTGGTGGAATCACCCTGTCGTTCTGAGCGACCAGGGCCCAACTCGGCGTCGATTCCCACAACGGGTCGATAGTTGGCTCCAGATTCGAGACCAGTGCCGCGGACTTCTGGTGCGCGATCATGTCGGCCGCCGTCGCATCCGAAACATCCTGCGCGAATACGTCGTGAAAACGACTCGGATCGATGTACGCGTCGAGATTCGTGCCCCCGATGCCCGTGGGGTCGTTTTCGACTGTCTTCACCTGAAGTACCGGTGGAAGCAACTGGCTACCAGGAAATCTGATCGGATCGAGATTCAGCATGACCGGCTCGTTCTGCGCCGGTGCGAATGCGGCCACGTAGACGAGTGATTCGACGTTTGCCGCCTGCACATTGGTGATGACGGCCCCGCCGTACGAGTGGCCGACGAGCACGACAGGCCCCGATACGTCCGCCAGTGTCTTCTCGATCGCAGCGGAGTCGTAGGCGGGCCCGCGTAGCGGATTCTCCGGTGTCAGAACCTCGTATCCTCGCGCCCGCAGATCTGCGGCGACGGCGTCCCAGCTGGTGCTGTCTGCGAATGCGCCGTGAACCAAAACGACTGTGGGTTTGTCCTGTGCGGTGGCGGGACCGATTCCCACGGTGAGCGCGCCGGCCACGGCGATGGCGCACGCGCCAGCGGCGGTTCGAAGTCGAAGATGTCGCATCATGGTCTCCCAGTTCGGGAAGGGCGTGAGGGCGAAATTGCCTACACGTCAACAGGATCCATGTGTAGGGGACGCGGCCGAACGGTGAACGACCCGTCTGTCGGCTCTTCGCGATCAAGATTACTCGCAGTAGCGCGGTCGCCACCAGAGCGTCTAGCGTCATTCGTAGGGGGAGTGCTATTCGAGTGATCGCTCGTCAGGAGAGCCCCGTGGAACTCGCGCTGCAGGACGTCGTCGCCGTGGTCACCGGGGCGAGTAGAGGTATCGGCCTGGCCATCACTCGGGCGCTCGTCGCAGAGGGGGCGTTCGTGGTCGCAGGCGCTCGGTCTCCAAGCCCTGATCTGCAGGAACTCGAGTCCAACGGATCGGTCGAAGCGGTGCGTGTCGATCTCGCGACATCGAAAGGACCCGTGGATCTCGTCGCGGCCGCCACTGCGCGCGGTGGTCCGGGTGTCGTCGTGAACAACGTCGGTGCCGCGCACTCGAGGCTGACCGGTTTTCTCGAGGTGTCCGACGAAGACTGGATTGCGACGATGAATCTCAACCTCATGTCCGCGGTCCGGACCGTCAGGGCCGCGCTACCGGCAATGCAGGCTGCGGGTAAGGGAAGCATCGTGACGACGAGTTCGGTCAACAGCTTCCTGCCGGATCCCAGCATCATCGATTACTGTGCGTCCAAGGCGGCGCTCAGCAACTTCTCGAAGGCGCTCTCGAAAGAGCTGGGGCCATTGGGAATTCGGGTGAACACGGTGAGTCCCGGCCCCGTCACCACGGATCTGTGGCTCGCCGACGACGGAGTCGCCAGCCGGGTCGCACGCGCCACCGGCGGCGATGCTGCGAGTGTGACGAAGAATGTCGCTCAGCAGGCGGTGACGGGGCGCTTCAGTCGACCGGACGAAGTTGCGGATCTCGTCGTGTTCCTCGCGAGCGAACGGGCCGCGAACATCACAGGTTCGGATTTCGTGATCGACGGTGGACTGGTCACCACCCTCTGAAGGCGGTGAGTGGCCGGCGAGGGTGGATTCACGCAGTCGTTGCAACAAGTAGTTCGTTGAGTTGTTCGGTTGGAGTGTTCCACAGGAGGGTTTTGCGGGGTCGCCCGTTGAGTTCGGCGGCGACCCGGTCTAGTTCATCGGCGGAGTG
>NZ_JBUYWE010000019.1:0-26236 GCF_055231055.1 Rhodococcus huquni | reverse complement strand
CTCCAAGCTGGGCTGCGCCCAGCTTCCAGAAGAGCAAGGCCCGCCAAGGCGTGCCTGTGACGGGAGTTCGCCGGCCGCTGCGCGGCTCGGCAGGACGGCGCGCACTGCAGGATCCCTGCCGGACAGAACGACCGCTGCGCGGCCGTTCGGGGCCTGGGAGGGTAGTGATTTCACTACCCTCCCCGCTCGACAGGGGACGGGATTCCCGCGCCCTCGCTTAGCTGCCTGGGTTCTTCAACGTATCGATCAAAGAGGTCCAGGAATCGCGTGTGTGGCTCTCGTTGCCTATGCCGGCACGCACGGGCATCAGGAGGCCGAGGAAGTGCTCACCGACTCGGATTGTGATGGGTCGGCTCCGGCCATCCCCCTCCACAACCATGGAATCAGACTTCGACCATGCGGCCTTCTCGAACGATGCCAGGTACTTCGGCGTAACCAGGAACCGGGAGCCGGTCGAATCCTCATCGTCTATCGGGCCGAGGTCCTTCGGGATCAGCTGTGCGCACTTCGGGAAATTGACCTCTACCTGCTGGTCTTCCAGCGTCAGTTCCGTGAAACCGCCGGCGAACTCGCCTTCGCCCACCTGGACGGAGACTCGATTCGGTGCCGTGTGACGCAGTTCTGCGGAGATCTCCGCTGCTCGACGTGATCGGCCGGTTGTCTTGAGCGCCGGCAGCAGCCGTTTGAGGCTTGCTCCGTCGAGTAGCGCAGTGAACGTGCCGGGATTCCCGAGCTCGCACGGGATGCGCACCACCCCGATACGGAATCGGTCTGTCGACTGCGCTACGAGATAGCCGTCCGCTACATCGAATCGCACCATGCCCAGCATCGGCAAGGTGGCGTCCTGAGACGTGAAAACAAGCGCGGTCTTCACGAGCTTTTCGAGATCCGCAGCCTTCACGGTCACGCGAACTGCCGGCAAAGCCGGAGTTGCCAAGTCGGTTGCGGCAGCATCGGCGGCCACAGCAGTAGTTTCGATCGGTTCTGCAACAGCAGTCATAACAAACACCCTTTCGAAGGGATCTGGGCAGATGGTCAGTCCGCCACTCACATCAGGACTCATCGAGACTATCACGGAAACGCGCCGCTATGTCAGCGGTTTGTTGCTCGTTACACGTTGCAGCACAACAGGTTTACACGTTCGGGAGGGTTCCCTTCAACCTCTCCGGTGTGGTGTCCCCGGCACTGTGAGCGCCGGGGACACCACACCTGTTCGGCAAGCTATCGGCGCGCCGGGCAGGTGGACGGGCACCGAGCCGGAAGAAGTCTTCTCTCCCGGCCCGGTGTTATGGCTTCGTTATCTTAGGTCAGGTTGCGACGGCGCAGCTTCATTGTCCGCTGGTGCGTCAACAACTCGCTCTCCATCGACAATTCGGATCATCTTTCGATCCTCCGTGCAGGCCGCAACGATTCGGTTGTACGGGAGTGTGTCCGTGTAGCCAGGAACCATCGAGGGAACGGTCACAGATTTCGCGTTCACGCGCTGCACGGGCAGCCATTCGCCGCCGTAGTAGACCCTGTCCCCTTTGCTCAGGTTGCTGCGGTCCCACGGCGTTGCCGTGCCGTCTGCGATCTGCTGCTCACGTACGCCCTGCCAGTAGGCGATCTCGTCCTCGATGTGCGCGAGCTCGTGCTCGAGTCGGTCACGGTGCTCGCCGGTCGCTGCGGTCGTGGTTTCGACGAGCTTCTGCCCGTGCACCGTTCCGAGGGTGCGCGTACTGCCGTCGAGCTGGCGGCGAACGCGGCGCGCATCTGCCTGTTTGGTCTCGATGCGGCGAGCGACCACCCCCGGCCGGTAGCGGCGATCTGTGGTCCGCGCGGCAACCTCGGCGCGGCCTCTCCTGTACTCGGCCAGCCGATACGCCTGCACAGCATCGTGGGAGGCCTTGTGCACCCGTTCGTAGTGGCGGCGCATCGCGGGGGCGCTGTAGTGATCTTGGAGAATCGGTTGGCCGAACGGAACGCGGTTGGTCAGTTCGGTGGCGCGTTCGTCGGCAGCCTGCTCGGCGGCTGCCGCGCGGTCGGCCCTGGCGTCGAGCGCGTCCACCCGTTCGGCCTGTCGGGCGATCTTGTCCGCTTCCACCTCGGACGCCGGCCGATATCCTTCCTCGATATCCACCGAGACGGTGTTGCCGGCGGATTCCAGCGCGGCAACGGTGGCGCGGATGATGTGGCGCTTCGGCGCACGATCACGCGACTGCGGAACGAACCAGCATCCGATAGAGCGGCCCCAGCGCCAGCGGTTCGCGCGCAGGATCGCGATGCACGGATCCCCTTTGCTCGTGCCGTCGATGAGAGTTCCCTCAGCGGGAGTGTGCGTAATGGTCAGATCGGCCATGAGATGGACTCCGATACACATCGCGGGAGCGGTGGTCAATCGCTCCAAAAGGTGGACAACAACGTAACTGCGAGACAGATATTACCGCTGTTCACACGGCAATTCGACTGATCTACGGCCCTGCCCCCGGCACCGCGAGGGGCAGGGCCGTAGCCGTGGCCGGTGGCGGTTCGGCCGGAATTGCGGTTTTGCCGGTTTTGTCTGGTACATATTGCGAATGAAGAAGATCATGGGCGTCGCCGTGCTGGTCGTGCTTCCCCTTGTCGGATGCAACTCGTACGACTTCAAGGGCGACGACGGCGCTATCGATCACTGCCAGGGTGCGGTCGAGCGCCGCACGGATTGGTCCAGCACGCACACGTTTCGTGAGGTCGAGGCCACCGAGTTCAGCAGTGTGGACTGGTCCGTGAAGGGCCTGGTGGACTTGAATGCGATGGATGGGACGCCAGGCACGCGCGAGTTCCGTTGTTCGGTGGTGTTCGTGGAAGGCATCAGTGACGACGCGGACGTTCGCGTCTCGCTGGACGTTCCCAGCTGAACGCACGCGCCGTCACTGTGCGGACTCACACGACGCCGCGTAGCTCGCAGTCGTAGTGATGTTCGCCGCGCTCGTTCACCGTCTGCCACTCGACTCCGAGGGCATCGCACAGATGCCGCAAGTCACCGAGCGCATCACCGAGGACGGTCGAGAACTCTTCCGTGAGGGTGCCGCACGTGCTCGCGTACTTGGTCAGTGCGCGAGCAGCGCGCAGTGCACGGGCCGTGTTCTCGTGCACGGGTGAGGAGTCGGTCAGAGTGTTCGCGACAGGATCGGCGGCGAACAGCATCGGCTCGAGCGCGCCCAGATGCGATGCGCCGCCCGTGATCGTCGCAGCGGGGTAGGTCGGTTCGGTCATGGTGCTACTTCCTTCATTCTTCGGGTTTCCTACACGGCAGGGGTGCCGAGCAGCGCAGCCAGGAGGCTGACGTTGGTATCGCGTGGGATTGAGGACTCGGAGTCGGTCAGGACACCGGCAGTCGCGTCGTCCACGACGACAGTCATATGGGCGCGATGCCGAGAGAGCATCACGCAAGTTCGCCCGAGGTCGAGAGCGAACGGTTCGGCAGTGCGATACCCGGCCAACGGATGCAGAACCACGACGGCACGCCGTTCGAGCCCTTGCAGGCTGTTGGCGGTATCGACCAGCACATTCGGGTGATCGGTGAGCGTGGCGCGAATCGCCGCCGCCTGAGTCACGTGCGGCACCACCACCGCAATGTCATCGGCCCTCATCGGTACACAGCCGGAATCGGTGACCAGATCATGGGCAAGCAATTCGCGCACCCGATCCGTGCACGCAGCGATCACACTCGGATCGCACGCGCCACCGCTCACGGTGACCATGCGGTGCCCGATTTCCGGAACGACCGTGCCGCCGTCGTCCAGGTGCTCAGGTGGACGACGCGACGTGAACGGCAACGTCGGGTAGAAGATCGGCTGAATCAGAGCAGTCGTCGCCGGTCCGAGACGCCACGTGTACCGCAACCGCACCACCCCCACCGCGTCACCGTGCGCGGCGATCAACGCATCGGGCGAAGGCAGATTCGGGGCAGTCTCGCTCGCGGCCCACCGTGAGCCGTCTCCGGTGACCACCGGATCGATCTGGCCGGGATCACCGACGCACACCACCTGATTCGCCATAGCGCCGAGCGCGCCGAGATCGGCATACGTGCACTGCCACGCCTCGTCCACGATCAGCACGTCCGCCCCCACTTGATCGGGTTCGGAGAACAACCATTTCGCCGTCGTGCCGATCAGGATGGACCCACCCTTGCGGTTCCACCGAATTGCCTTGCCCGAGAGCACCCTCGTCGCGCCGCTGTCCGGCACCGGAGCCTTGGCCGTCCACATCAACGATGCACGGTCGGTGAGCTTGCCCAATCGCCGCGCAATCTCAAGGGCCTGCTCCCGCGTCTGTGCGGCGACACCGATACGCAAGTCCGCCCGGTGCGCCAACGCCGCCGACAACAACGCGACCAACCGAGTCTTTCCCGAACCGGGAGGCGAGGGCACGACGACAGCAGGATCACCCGACCACACCGAGAACATCACCCGCGCCGTCAGCGGGTCGTCCATGATGTCCGACCCCGGCCACTCCGACAACGGAGCGGCAGGCGCGGCGACCGGAGCCGGAACAGCCGACACGGAAGTCTTCGTTTGTGCATCATTCTGCGGGGCAACAATTCTCATGATTGAGTTCACCTCTTCAAGCGGTTGTGTGTGGTCAGTCCTCAGCACCGGCAATGAGCACATCCAGCGGCACATCGCGGCGTTGCGGAACCGGCGTCTGCCCAGTCGACAGCCACGACCGGCGCGCCGCGAACAAGCGCCGATACCTGCTACGTCCCGAACGCAACGTGCCCATATCCGGCGGTTGCGGCATCACCACCACCGACGCCCCCGGCGCGGGCACATGCGAGCCGAACGACTCGAGACCGAGCACCAGACGCCCACCGTGCACCTGCGCCGTGCGCACCGTGGTGAAGAACCGCTCGAACGGCGCAGCACTCACGTCACCGGACCACCCGGTCACTGCCGTGCCCGGTCGCAACCGGGAGTCGATGCGCTCGCAGGTCACCGCAACCGAGGGGTTACGCCGACGCGAACCAGCGACCGGCGCGGCAACCGCCGCCGTGCCGACAGCCACATGCCCGGTATGCACAGCGCGCCGACGCCACAGCGGATCACCCAGCAGCGCCGCCGAATACACATCAGCGGCATCACACCGCCCCCGCAAGCCCATCGCGGCGCGCGCCGGATTATCGGGCCGAGTCCAGTCATATCCGTCCACGAACGAGGCTTGCGCACGCCCGAACGTGTAGCTGTCGTCCTCATGAATCGAGGTCAGCAACGGCAACAGTGCGCCGTCTCCGACCCGCGCAGCCCACTCGTGCAACCCGGCCACCGAATCGTCACCGACACCGAGCCAACGCCGCCACACCTGAGCCGACCTCTGCCCCGCTGGGTCCGTCCCGAGCACGAACCGAGCCGACGACGCCGACACCAGTTCGACCACCGCACCCGCACCGGGATGATCGGCCCGATCAGCCCACCAACCGACCAGCGCCGCCGCACCCGATACATCGGCATCGCCGTCGTGCGCACACCCGCGTGCCAATCCCAACAGCACGCCCACCGTCGCCGGGCGGTCGGTGATCAACTGCACCGGCCCCGACGCGGAAAGCGTGCCGCCGTGCGCAGCCAACAACCTCAACCCGTCCGCGTCGTCGGCACTCGACTCGGAGCCACCGGCAGCAGCGACCGTGACAGTGACCGTCTTTCCCCGCGCCACCGCACGCACCGCCAGCGCATCCGCAGACGGCGTGAACGTCGAGTGCGCAAGCCGAGGCACCGGATCACCAGTGCGCGCCGCATACAGCCGCTGAGCCAGATCGAACCACTCGACACTCATCCCACACCCCCGCTCGCATCACGGCCACTCGCACAGCGCCACCCATCACGCAGCGCGGACGCGACCGCGCCGTCGTCCTCACCGGCCACCACACCCGGCACGTCGGACACACCGATTCCGGTTCCGGCCAGCACCCGCGCCGCATACCGCTCCAACGCGATCGCATCCGCCCCGCTCATCACCGACGCCCCGAACCGGCACCAACAGGCACATGCACCGTCGAGGCCCAACCCGGCGTCGCATCCAACTGCCGGTCACCGCCACCGATCACCGCGCACACCAAATGTGCACGCGACGGGCGGTCCGGCCACGGCGTATCCCCGTCCGTCAACACGATCACCACATGCGGAACCGGACGCGCATCGTTCGCAGCAGCAATACCCACCCGCATATCGGTGCCACCGCCGCCGACCAGCTCCACGTCCGCGACCGAACGCACCGGTCGGGCCGACGACGACTCCGCATCGCACGAGAGCAACCGCACCCGCTCGCGCGCCACACCCGACGTGCGCAGCACCCCGCCGAGCTCACTCATCGCCGCATCCAGGTCAGCCGAACCCATCGAACCCGACGTGTCGATCACTATCGAGACCGTCACCGAAGGACCACGCAACACCGGCGTCACCATCCCCGGCACCACACGCCGAGGCGGACGCGCATACGAATAGTTCGTGCGTCCCGCAGCATCGGCCACGGCACGACGAATCACTGCACGCAGCAACCGATCCCACGGCACAGTCGGCGGTGCCAGCACGCCCGACGCCCACCGCGCCAACCCTGCCGGGGCACTGCCGCGCCCCGGCCCGGTCCCAGCCTCACGAACCGCTTGCGCGACATGCCTCCGCACCAGATCGGCCTCTGCCTCATCCAGACCGTCCGCCACACCAGCAGCAGCCGCACCCGACCCGAGTTCACCCGGCACCGAAGGACACCCCGAACCGGAACCACACCCAGGATCACCGTCGTCAGGTTCGGGGATCGGCGGCGAACCAGCGGGATCACAGATCGCCGCGTAGTAGTCCTCCGCGATCCCCCCATCACTGCACCCGAGCATGTGCGGCGTGATCACCCCGTCAGGCAACCCCACACCGGCAGCAAGTAGGTCGTCGTTGATTTCCGCGTCGGCGGCATAGTTCCACCGCACATGCTCGACAGGTTGCGGCAGATCCTTCGCACGCGGCGCATGAGCACGCAACAAATGCCCCACCTCGTGCAGCAACACCGCGCCCGCGACCGGCACCGGCCACGCCTGCTCACCGACCAACAGGGCAGGGTCCATGTACAACCGCCACCGCGCATCGACCGCGAACGTGCCCAACCCCGGTGCCGCCACCGGTTGCGCCGCGAACAACGCACGCATGAAGTACGGCATGTGTTCCGCAGACACCAACCGCGCCAACCGGAACGCCCGAAACTCACTCACCGACAGCTCACGTACCGCGCTCATGCCGCGACCTCCGTCAACCCCGCAGCAACAAGAATCGGCGTGAACTGCCGCGCAGCCTTCGGCACCGCAGCCTTCGCCGGACGCGCTTTCGCCAACGTCCGAGCCGCAGCCCCCGCCACATCGGGAGCGCCAGCCTCCGCCGCAGCCAGCAACGGACCCCACGCCGACCGCCACGCCTCCACGGTGCCTCGCGCCGCCGCCCAGGTCGTCACACCCGACAACACTGCCCACACCTGATCAGGACGCCCCGACCAATCGACAATCGACGGGTCCTCTACCACCGCAACCGGATCGGGAAGATTTGCATTCGCACGCCATTCGAGGAACTCGATACCCGTTCCCTCACCGACCAATCCGAACACCACCGCCTGCACCGCCGCCGTGTCGTCATCACGCAGATACGGCAACACCGCCGAGAGCATCGCCCATGTACGACGCGACGCCCACGCACCACCGGACTGTGCCCCCGACTCGGGGAACACATGCAACAGATCAGGACGACGATTGATGAACCCCGTCACCTGACCACGCGCCACCGCACTACGCGAGACGTCTGTGGACACCGCACGCGAGGCAGGCGGCGCAGCCCATCCGGTAGCCATACCGTCCAACCACTCCTGAACGGACGGCTCGAAATCGATATGGCAGAACCGATTCGCCAACGGCGGCTCGAGGTCATACCCACCCGCCGCACGATCAGCCGGATTGGCACCCGCAATCACCCGCGTACCCGCAGGCAACACCAGATCGCCCACCGTGCGATCGAGCGCCACCGCCAACATCGCCGCCTGCACCGCAGGAGGGCACGTCGTCAACTCGTCCAGAAACAGATACCCACCCTCTGCCTCGAACAACCGCTTCGCCCACGCAGGAGGCGCAAGAACCACACCGTCGTCCTTGACCAACGGCCACCCACCCACATCGGCAGGCTCACGAATCGAACCCAGCACCGTCTCGCAAATCTGCCCCTCCGCAGCCGCCAGGCCACGGACCACACTCGACTTGCCCTTACCCGGATCGGAAATCAACAGCGACGGAACATTCGCACGCCCACACGCATCCACAACCGTCACAGCAGTCGCCAAATCAGCCATCACAAACCTCGAATCACTCCGGCGCGAGGGTCAATCGCGCCCCTATCAGGACAACCCCGATTATACGGTCTGACCAGCTCAAACAACCCCCGAAAACCAACCCCACACACCCAGTCCCCGGCACTGTGAGTGGCGGTGCCAACGGCCGGCGCTCTGTAGAGCGACTGATCGACAGATCGGCCGTGCAAACGCGTCGTATCCTTACTGAACTATTCGTGCGGACAGGTGGGGAATCATGCTGGGATTTGCTGTTATCGACAGGCCCGAAAGTGCCGATATGACGGCGGTGTGGTTGACCTCCCGTGACGGGGCGCATGTCTCTCACACGAACGCTGTCGTGCTTCCCAACGATGACGACCGGTACGAACCGAGAGTCCGTGCGTTGATCACCAATCGTGTGGTGGTGCTGACTGCAGGTACTGCGAGGCCTGCCGATTTCGGGAATGCCCTCGATGTGGGTGAGTTTGGCGAATTTATCGTCGAGACCACCGATTGGCAGCAGCAGATCACTGAGGCCATAGCCGAATACGGTCGACGGAACAAGAAGAAGCTTGTCCGCCCCATCTTCCCCGATGTTCCCGTGTTGGATCCGCCGGCGGCCGACGAACCGCAGTATCGAGCGTTGGCCGTGGCCAACTATGTCCGCGGGGTGTGGGCGGGTTGGTTGTCGGCGGAGGAGCAGCGGCGGCGGCGAACGGTGGACCCGCGCACCGGTGAGCCTTCCGCAATCCTGCCGGAAGAGATGAGAACGCCGACGATCTCGGAGCTGCCTCCGAGGTTCGCGGCCCGGGTGACGCCGGTTCGGACTGCGTGATGCTCGACTATGTGGCGGTTGATTTCGAAACGGCCAACTCCTATCGAGGGTCGCCGTGCTCGATCGGGTTGGTGCGGGTGCGCGACGGTCAGCCTGTCGATGAACGTCATTGGCTGATGCGCCCACCAGAGCAGGTGGACCATTTTTCGCCGTTCAACGTCGATCTCCACGGGATCTCCGCCGAGCGGGTCGCCAACGAGCCGCGGTGGAAGGATCTGCTCCCGAAGATCATGGACTTCATCGGTGACGACGTCGTGGTGGCACACAATGCCGGGTTCGATGTCGGTGTGATCCGATACGCGTGTGCGGCGGACAACATCGAATGGCCCGATCTGCGGTTTCTATGCACGTTGGTCGCGGCCCGGCGGGCGTTGGCATTGCCGACCTACCGCTTACCGTACGTGGTCGAGCATTTCGGCGGTGCCGCGATAGATCATCATGATGCGCTTGCAGATGCGTACGCCGTGGTCGCAGTGGTGCGCGGTCTGGCAATGCATCAAGGTGCCGCCACCCTCGACGAACTCTCGGCGTCGGTGGGGGTTCGCATCGGGAGGATGACGGCCGGCCTGTACACGGGCAGCATCGCAACCACGAGCAGCGGACTTTCCCGTCTCGTGAAACCTGAACTGAATCCCGATGCAGACGTCGACGGCTACTTGTTCGGCAGGGTGGTGGTGTTCACCGGCACCCTGATGTCGATGACCCGACAGATCGCGTGGGCGGAATGCGCCCGAATCGGCGCCGTTGCCGAGGCTGCAACGACGAAACGCACCAACGTGCTGGTCGTCGGTGACATCAACCCGGCAGTGTTGCGGCCTGGATCCCACGTCACCGGCAAGACCCGAAAAGCGTTCGAGCTCCAGGAAAAGGGACAGCCGATCGAGGTGATGACCGAAGACGACTTCCTGCGGTGTCTCGAAGGCAAGCCACTGGACGGGCCTGCCACCCTTCTCGAATCAGACGTCCCCTCCGAAAAGGTGCCGGCGACCGCGCAGCGCCTACGCAAGGTGCCACTGACGGAACGGCCGACACCCAAACCACCGCGAGCACTGCGGCGGGATCCAGTCCCGACCACGCAGATCTGTTCAAGCCAGGGATGCACCAGCACTGCAGCGTTCAAGACGCGATCGAAACCCACATGGTGTGAGCGTCACATCGTCGAGCAGCAACGCCAGGGTGGGATCCGGGCACTGGAATCATTCACGCGCGTCGACGACTGGCAGTTGACCGAATGCCTCACCTGCACAGTCCAGGCGCACTACCGATTCGCATACACCCTGGACAAGAACACGACAGGAGAGCCGACGTGCCGGGCATGCTTCTGGCGACGATGGGCGGCAGATTCCCGTGCCATGCAAGGACAATGGGCGCACACGAACCCGGTGCCTCTCGTCGAGGCACAAGAGGTTGCGCAAGAACATGGTTACCACTACCTCGGTCCACTGACGGCACCGTCGCTGCCCGACGATCCGCATCACGTGCGCTGCCGGCGGTGCGAAAGAATCAGCGCCGAACGACTCAGTGACATCGCAGCCGGCTGCTCAACCTGCAAACCACGCAACTAACCCGACATGGAGCGCCCCTGCCGGACCGGGGGGGTGGTCAACGACAGGGGCCTACGTGGGCGCAGCTGGGGGGCGAGCCACCCACGCACACTCCACCGTACGGACATCAGACGCCAGAAATGGCGCACGGAACCAAGCGAGTTGTGGCCACCCGGACACTTTCAGCCCTCCGGACCGTATCAATAGGCGACAGCTGCACTACCAAGAAGGGCGGGGCATACAGGCCCGAATACTACTGACGCGGCCACTAGTCGAGTAGCCCGAAAAACACACGGTCACCGCCCTCTGTCTGCGAACTGCGGGCGCCGCCCCTATGTGGTTGAGGTCGATCGCGTTTGCGAGTCACCATCACCACCACTGACAACACCCAACCTGTCAACAGCACCGAACCTAGAACAGCGAGAACCTCCTCGAAATCCAGCAGCCCAACCAACCCCAGAACAATCGGTACCGCCACCACTCCCACCAACAAGAACACGAACGTCGAGTACCTCATGATTTCCCCTCTGATGTGGAAAGCAAAGGTGCATTGGCACCGTCAGACGCATCTTCGGGGCATCGCTCGCGGGTGGAATCAAGCCTTCGGATCACGTCTTCCCCCACCAACTCAGCGCGGTCGGATTGTCGAGTTGAACACTGTCGGCTGATTTTCATCAGTCCAGCCCTCTTCGTATCGAGTTGATCGTCGCGTTTCCGCGGTTGCGACGCTCGAGGCCGGCCACCAGAGCGACAAGGCCGCAGACGGCCAACACCACAGTCGCCCATGCAGACACGTCATCCATGGTGAGCGCAAAGACGAGAGCACACAGGTTCAGCACAGCGCCGCCGACGGCCAGAATTTTTCCTGACACAATCTCCAATGCAGCCCCACGCAGCTCTTCCGATGCCATCTTCGGCACCCCCTCCAAAAGTATGTTCAACGATCTTGACGATCCCTCGTGGACGCTAGCAGCCACCATGGACACCGGAGGGCACATAGCGAGCGGGTAAATGTCTACAGGGCCTTCGTGGAACGAGTCGGCTGCCAAACATCAACTAGTAGGGCCGATGAGGCGCAACAGGAAGGTATAGCTGCCTCATGCGTGAAGGATGCATATGGGGTGGGCGAATCGCGGCGATGCCGAGCGCCTCACTTGGCGGGCAGGTGCGTTCAGTGAACCATCTTGGCGGGGACGGGCGAGGCGGCAGGGGCGCACCACCTCTTCTAGCGTTGCCACCGTCACCAAAGACAACGACTGGTCACAGCGGTCCGAACACCCCCGCCTACTAAAACAAGAACTTCCGCATGCTTTCTACAAAGTTGGCCGGAATCTTCTCGTCGAGCGCGAATCCGTACGGTTCGATGAACGCAAGGAAATCGGAGCGCATGACATCCAGATCGGCATCCTCGTCCGCGACCGCTATCGACTCGTCGAGGTACTGCCCGAAGGTCATGGTCAGTCGATCAATCAGGTCGCGATCATTCTTCATTGCCCAGAACTGCACCGCGGCAAGATCGTAGACATCCCCCATCGACAGCTCAGCAATAGGCGAAGGGAAATCCGGCTTCTTCGTCAACTGAGTCACGCGTTGGCGACTGACGAGTAGAAGTGCGGCGATCTCGGCATTACCTCCGAGGTTGCCCGGAGTGATGCTGGTAGGTGTGGTCATACCCACACAGTACTAGGCACTTGCCTAGTAGGCAAGTGCCTAGTTGTTGCGGGTTAGGACAGTGTTGACGCGATGCCTGGACCGATGGACTTCAGTGGTCGTCCTTTGCCGGGGCTGGGTGACTCGTGGAGCAGTGTGGACGGTAGCGACCGAGCGTGGTTCTCTGACGAACATGGATCCGTCGATTCGACTTCACCAACTCCTACCTTTGGCCTTCGTGGAACGAGTCGGCTAGCCAAACATCAACTAGTAGGGCCGATGAGGCGCAACAGGAAGGTATAGCTGCCTCATGCGTGAAGGATGCATATGGGGTGGGCGAATCGCGGCGATGCCGAGCGCCTCACTTGGCGGGCAGGTGCGTTCAGTGAAGCACCTTGCCGGGGCCGGGCGCCCCAGTGTGCCGTCAGCATGGAGATGCCCTGCAGCCCAAAGGTCATCGTCCAATTCCTCGAACTCCCACCGACGTACCCGGCCTTCTCCTTGGCTTCGCTTCTTACCGATCGCTGCGACAGGCTCGAGAATCGATCGCACAGAGTCGATATCACCGACTGCCCTCCAGCACACGCTGGTTGTCGATGTGACAAGCAGCGGCATAACACGGGCACGGTAGGGGCCCTGGCGGTCGGAGACCACCGCAGGCAGCGCGGAGGCAAGGTCGCCGAGGGCTGTGTGGTCGGTGCGACCACTCCAGTAGCGGACAGTTTGGCGGCCAACCGGGCTTTCTGGAAGTGCGCAGGTACAAGCCCAATGCCAATCGTCGCTGTCCGGATCATCGCTGCAGCAGCGGTCGAGCGGCAGATCAAGATCCGGAGGATCGACCGATATGTCCATGCTCGCTACTTCTCTCCCCGCCTGCCGTTCTGCCGACTTGTGTGCATCCCATAGCTCGGCGGCCAAGATGCCATCGAGGCTGATCGACCAGGGATTTGAATGCGCGATGCCATGGGGTAGGTGGGCGCGAACGAGAAACGGGCGCATCATTGCAGCTCGGCTAGCACGGACAGGGCTTCTTCGCGGTTTCGGCGCAAGTGCTCTCGCCAGTCGATTGCCTCGGGAATGTCACCACTGAGGATCTGCCGCTCAGCGACCACTCGGACGACCCCGTGTCCGATGGCCTGCCTCCCACCGAGACGTCCGAACTTCGAGAAGTGCTGCAGTACGTCATCAAAGAAGGACACCTGCGCGGCTGTCGCTCGGCTCATTCGGATCCAGCACTCGAACTGGGTGCCAGCCGGGAGTGTCTCTATCTCATAGCGCATGAGATGCCCATTCGATCGCGCATCGTGGCTGGCCGGGCGTGGAAAATCTCCGGAATCGGAATCATCAAATCTGCTGTAATTTTCGATACCCATGAGTTCGAACTGGCCTGGCAGAGTGCTTGAAGCAGGTCTCGCGAGAATGTGTTCGGTCTCTTTTACTCGGGGGACGACCTTACCGACTTGCAGTCGACCTTTGATCATGGTGCCGGTGGTGCTTCCACCGAATACTGCGATCTGTGGGATCAGGCTGCGAACCCGCTCAAGTCTGCTACCGGACAGTGGTTCTCCGTTCACTTTCCGGAGCGCACCCCCACTACGCAACGTGTGCGCAGCCGGCAACGACAGCGTTCCTTCGTACTCGAGAACATCACGCATCAGCTCTTCACCGATCCGCCGGAGCGAACCCCGGAACGAGTTTCCAGACACGATGGGCACAAGTTCCTCGGTGCCGTCCGGCTGAATGACCGGTTCACGACGAAACAGGGCGGTGGTTGTGTTTGTCCCGTCATCTTTGTGGCTGATGGATGACAACGCGGTCAGATCAAGATCCCAATGAATCGTACTGGTCATGTGCTCTTTCCGTTCTCTGCGCGTCGAGCATCCCGGTATGCATCGGCAACGATCTGTGTTCTCAGCACGAGTGCCCTGGTGGACAAGCGCAGAGTCATCAGAACCGGTTTCGCGGGTTCTCTCAACAGGGTGGTCAACTCGCGGCGTTGGTCAAACTTTGGTGTGGATTCCAACTGCGCGGCAACCAGACTCCACCATCTGTCCAAGCTCTCGCCCGAACGATAGGTCGCGATCCGGATACGGTCCGGCAAATGGTGGTCCCAGTAGGTTCTCCGCCTGGACGCAACCCAGCTGTTCTCCCAATCAATTCCGTAGTGGACCAGCAGCACGAGACGTTCGGCCACGGCGTGCGGCCCTTCGAGCCGAGGCAGCTCCGGCGCGCTTTCCAGCCATTTCGTCGTCGGTGAATCCGTTGCTCTCATGACAACTTCTCCCGAGTATCCGAAGCCCGGATGCCCAACTGCCACCAGGCCGGCTCTTTACGCCAGCCGTTGAGTTGGTCCCAGTCCTCCAGGACACGTGGCCATTTCGATCGGGTGATCGTTCGCAGGACCCGGTAGGGCGGCGCGGACCCTTTCAGGGCAGGACCAGCGAACCCATCAGCGCGCAGACGGCACATCGCATGGAGTGTCAGCGCATCGGAGGGACCCCACGGCAGGCATACGTCGTCTACCGTCACCGCACCCCAGCGTGCGTGAGGCAACAGATGCTTGCGTCCCATACGAGATGGAACAATCAACGCGCGGTCGGGCGCCATGGGGCCGGCGAGCTCTTGAGATAGACCTGCGGATGTCAATGGGAGCAACGCGGGTCTTGCTGTTACGAGGTGAATTGTCGACCTCAACGTGTGGTCGCGATAGCTCCAGGCACACACAAAACACAGTCCCTGTTCGTTCGGCGCCTGCCACGAACCGAACCCTGTGAACGTCCGCGATACAACTTTCCGCACGGGCACACAGGCTGACCCTGTGCGGGCGCATCTGGCACATCTGCCAATGGTCGATGTGGCGTCGAGTGGGAATGGCTTTGCAGCGATGTACGCGGCTGTGCAGACGTCATATCCCGCAAATCTGGTGGAGTCGGCATTGGGAGTGTCCAAGCGAGAGAACATGTGCGGACATTAGCTGCACACCAGGACGCCCAGGCCATCACTAAAGCGTGCAGGGTAGACCCGATTACGGGTCTACCCTGCACGTTTCTGGCATGTGAGCCATTTCAATTCTTTACATGGCGGCCACTCGGCTCGGGGAAATCGGATGCGATCTCGGCGGCCAGCTCCAGGTATGCCCGAGCACTGTTCTTGCTCAACAGCTTCAAATCGACTACGCCGCCTTCACCCAAGTGATCGTCGTACGGCAACGCGCGTACCGCACGCACACCTTGTTGGAGGAAGACCTGTCGCAGCTTGTCGAGGTTCATCGGCGAGGGCCCCGGCTTTGAGCTGTTGATGACGACCACGGTGCGATCTACGAGTCGTTGGTACCCGTGCTCGTTGAGCCAGGCAAGGGTGGCTTCGGCACTGCGCGCACCATCCTGTGCGGTCGGACTGACCACGACCAAGGCATCGGCTTCCGCCAAGACGCCACGCATCGCCGAGTGCATGATTCCGGTGCCGCAATCAGTCAGGATGAGGTTGTAGTGGACTTCGAGGATACTCAAGGCATCGAGATAGTCCTGTTCGTTGAACGACTCCGAGGTAGCCGGATCTTTCTCGCTGGCGAGGATCTCCAGGCGACTTTCCCCTTGCGAAGTGTATGCACGAACGTCGCTGTACGAACGAATGTTCTCATCGGCCAACAAGTCACGAACGGTGAACCGGTGCTCTCGGTGCTCTCGCTCCGCCAAGGTGCCCAGGTCGGGATTCGCATCGAGCGCAACAACCCGGTCGCCGCGAAGTGACGCGAAGGTCGCGCCGGCGGTCTTCGTCACGGTGGTCTTGCCGACTCCACCCTTCAGAGAGACAAAGGCGATTTTGTACACCCCCCGAACCGGGTGATTGACGCGGCGCACGAGGTTTTGGTGTTCGATCTCCGCTTGTGTTTGCCCGGTGTTGATCTTGCCGGCGCTGATCTTGTAGAGGAACTTCCCGATGCCACGCTCGGGGGGACGTTTAGCCCGGTTGATGATGTCGAGATCGTCGACTGACGAAATCTGCTGCGGTGGAGACGATGTTCGAAAGCCCGACTGTGGCGACACCTGGGATCCCGCAGTCTGGCGCGAGGCTGGCACCGGTGACACCTGCGCCGGGTCCTGTTCGGCCTTCCTGTGGAAGACGCCAGGAGCATCCTGGGGGAACTGTTTGACCTCAGAATTGTGCGGTTGGTGGCCCTGGCTTCGTGGAGCGGGCGCGGGACCGACCGGTGGAGTAGCCGGCGCACGACCAACCTGGTCACTGTTCCCATGCAACAAGGGTGACGAGAGAGAACTGGATCGCTCAGTGGGAGTTTCCGCCTGTTGCGGCCGGACAGAAGGACCACCGTCCTTCGTTGACGACACTCGGTGCGTCGTGGTTGCCGCCTGGCTGCCATTGCTACTCGTTCGCGACTCGGACTTCGCCTCGTCCTCACCGCTGAGCCATGTCGGCGGGTGTGCGTCGTTCTGGTCATTGGGCACGGTGTCCCCCCCTTTCTTTCTGCAGGTCAATGGGTTCTGGACGGGACGTTATCACCGGATATGGACACTCAGCGCAGCATGCAACCATCCTCGCCGGCGGCCGCGGCGCTTTGGCGAGGATCGAAGCCCGGCTTATGGTCGGTTCGACCGATCGCCTCAGACGCCTAGAAAGGGTCACGATGCCCACCGACCCACAGGGGCTCGACCTGGGGTTTCTTCGCTCGTACCGACGGTTACGTCATGACACTGATCTCGTACGAGACAGAATCGGACGGCACCTCACCGAGCACGACGGATACCTGGCGTTCTCCGGAGGGAAAGACTCGTTGGTGGTTCTACATCTCGCCCTGCAGGTAGATCCGAATGTTCCGGTTGCATTCTTCGATTCCGGTGCCGAATACCCTGAAACCTACCGCTACATAGCTGCGCTGGCCGATAGCTGGGGCCTCAACCTTTGCGTGTATCCCTCGACACCTCCCTTGCTAGATGTCCTCGCTGAGTCGGGCGCATGGGACCTTTCAGCTCCTTCTGTCCACGAGACCCGCAAGCTGCACGACATTCTGATCACCGGTCCGGCTTCACGTGGACACGTAGACCATGGCCCAGGGGAACTGTGGGGTGTGCGCGCTGACGAGTCAGCGAAGGGCACCGGGAGATGGAGTTTGTATCACCGCGCCCTCGCCGACGAGACTCGGCGCCACTGCCACCAATGCTGCAACACCAGCGAGGAACAGCGGCAACGACACGGCGGTACCATCCGTCGCACCGACGGCACCACTGTTTACGGGCCTCTCTGGGATTGGTCGCACGACGACGTGTGGACCTATATCTCTCGAAATTCGCTTCCTACCAACCCCGTATACCGAACCCTGACCGACCTCGGTGTTCCCGAGCGCCAACAACGCGTCAGCCACATCATCGACGGGAGCTTCCTCGAGAGAGGTCGAGTGACCTGGATCCGACGGGGATGGCCATCACTGTTCGAGGAACTCGCGGCAATTCTTCCTAGAATCCGAGAGTTCACTTAGGTCTCCCCACCGGTGAAGTCTGCTGGCTGATCGAAAGCGCCGGCCAACATGTTTGGTCCGAATCGACGTCGAGGGTGAGGCGGTGGGCGGGTATCTTGTGCCGGACTCATTCGCGCAGTGCGATCGTCAGATTGAGAGACAATCGGGTGACATGAAAGGACGTCGATGTCAGTGCCGGAGCCGTGGAGGCGAGTGAAGCAACCGGTACCGCTGCCTGCCTTCAGGACGGCTCGTGACCTCGATTCGCTCAACGATGACGAGCTTGCTGAGGTTCTCCGCGATCATCTGATTCCTCGCAGCCAGGATCGCAAGTACAACGCGCATTGGCGCAACTTCTGGAATGTGGTGGGATTCGACGCTGACTTGGCTGCCCGCGCCGACAGCGTCCTCGAGCAGTTCGTTTCCGAGACCAAGTCTGCTCTCGACACCAACGAGATCACCGCGTCGCAGGAGAAGCGAGCATCGATATTCATTGATCGGTGCGTCATGGCTCAAGACCGTTTGGACAAAGCTGACAGCGAGCCCCTCGCGTGGGCGGGGGCGAAAGCCGCGCAGTACAACCCTCGGGCCCGTGAAGTCATCGACCAACTAACGCAAGCCATCGCACGCCACCGACGAGACGGTGACGACGAGCGCTTGTGGCGCGTACTCCCCAAATTGGGGCTGGACCCAGATGTGGACCAGTCCTAACTCCTACCAAATCTGTACAGCGACAACCTAAAAAGGTAGTCTGTGTGCACTGAAATTGCACAGCGAGAGTCGGAGGCACACCCATCGGGTGACCTCCGATTTTCTATGCCGTAGGCCGTTCATGGTCGACTACCCGATCCGGGGGTCTCTCAGCCTCCCTCAGCAGGCGGATTCGCGCCTTGCCGTCTGCGTTGCCGCTCTTGATGTCAGGGTGCACGAACGGTTCCGGCCGACCGTGCTTGTCCTTCCACACCATCTCAATTCTCCTTTGCAGAATGGGCGATGTCGCGCAGCTGGACAACGAGGCGTTCTCCCACAGTGCCGTCAGATCGCGCATAGGGAGCGTTGTGCGCTCTGACCACCTCAAACTGGATCCCTCGCGGCAACAAATGGGATGTGTCGCCACCGGACGAATCCGACCTTCCGAGGTACATCCCCCTGGCCGTTTGGATCTCGAGGGCAACGTCGTTCGTTCCACGATTGCCGTCGAGCTCATCGAGGTTGTGACTCGTCATTGTGAAGCGGTCGAATGCCACGACCGCTCCCGGTCCAAGGCTTGACGGGAGCTGTTCACGAAGGGTGGTTGAGTCAGGCATCGTCACTTCGGTATAGACGACATGTCCACGGGCAGACTTCTTCTCGTACGACTGAATCGCTCGGTCGATCCGCTGAACATGCTTACGCTGATCATCGTCGAGCTGCACAGCGTCACCGTTCACGCTCGAAAGCGCAGAGTTCGTTCGCGACCACACGCCGGGATCGGAAATCATCCGTACCGTAGCCTCATACTGGGTGTTCGGCATGGATTCGAATACGTTGCGTTTGATCGTGGATCGAGCTTTCGCCTGCCGTGAGCTCAAGTTCGTTCGTAGTTCGATCTCTTCCGGAAGTACACGCACTTTTCTGGGGTGAAGACGATCCAACACCGTGGCCCTGGGGTAAGCACGATTGAGATCCTTAGCCGCGCGCGTCAGTGACATTTGCTCTACAGCAGCGTCCATCTGGTGGGCCCCGGCCCTTTCACGGTGGCGGTCGATATACGAAGACTCCGAAACAACCTCAGCTTGCTTCTTTCGCGGAAAGCTGGAGTCTCCTCGATCGATATCGACAACCGCTGAACCATCCGGGCTACTGCTGTAAGCCATCGCCGTCCGAACCCCTTTCCGGACCGTCGACAAATCTGTCGATCTCGGATGCAACATCCGCACCCGAGCTGGTCTCACCGCCGTTGAGGCTCATCACCGTGTCGACAACGTCGGCTATCGAGTCACTGACCCACCCGCAGGAAGGGCACGATCCTGGAAATGGTTGGCACAGTAACTCCAAGAAATGATGGTGACAGACCAAATGAGATTGGCGCCTATGCCCGTGGCAGCAATCCTTCAAGGTCACCGCCCATACGGCGACGTGCACACTCACCTCGAGGATCGCGCCAGCAGCCACTTCCAGCTCACACGATGCACACGGAACCGGCACCTCCTCGAGGGTGCTCATACTGCCCGGATCATCGAGGTACATGGTCGTTGCTCCCTCCACACTGGGTCACCCCAGCTGGTTGCCTGGTTCCGACGAGTTTGCACCCGAGGTGCCCTGCTCACCATGCCCAGGCGTGGACCGGCGACGCCTTCGACGCTTCCTCGGCGCTTGGATTCCCATAGCGTCAAGGTCCTTTGGAGTCCATCCGTCTGAAACTGCCTTCTCATAGGCTTCACGCACCAGATTCTCCGCGTCAACGATCCTCTGGTCGAGGGCGTCTCTTTCTGACTCGTGCCGCTGGGCTAGGAGATCCTTCTCCTCACCGAGCGCCTCCACGGCCGCCTGCGCCTCTCCGATTGCACCTACGAGAGTGACCTTGTCCTGCAAGGCCTTCTGAGCTGCGGCTTCGGCGGCTTTGCGAGCAGATCCTGCCTTCTTTCCTACGGTTGTCATCGCTGCTGTTCCTCTTCTTCTTCGTCCAGGCCGCACACGGTGGACGCTGCGGAAATGTCACCCACAGTCACCGCGAGCTCGTACTTGTCGCTGACTTGTAAGTAGCGTGCCGCATACTCGCAGTGAAACGCTTCATTTGGAGGGAGCCATTCGTCGAGGCCCTTGTCGGACTTCGACTGGTTGGTTGCACCGTCTACAGCGAGCAAATTCAGCTCCTGGTCATTGGCGAACGCCACCCGCTTCTCGATCGGCCACTCGGATGCGCCGAGATTCCAACTACGAGCGAGGGGTACGACGTGGTCGATGTGCATTTTGCTGGCGTCCGATCGATCGAACTGGACTCTCTCACCCAGATATGGATCGTCATGAGTCCCACTGAGAACAACACAGTCGTGGGTGCCCGGCTTGAATGCCACGTCGGACAGGCTGGACGCGATGACATCGTTGCGCGTGTCACAGCCATTTCTGCCGCCTGTTCCATCATGGTCGTCAGTCCAGGCGGGGCCGAAGCTGCACGCTTGGTCCGGACTGCATCCACGCTCGTAGCCAGGTACCTCCGGCAAATTTGAGATCGGGTTGGCGGCGTCGATCATCGCCGCGGCAATCACC
The DNA here is from genome assembly GCF_055231055.1 of Rhodococcus huquni. Classification (NCBI taxonomy): domain Bacteria; kingdom Bacillati; phylum Actinomycetota; class Actinomycetes; order Mycobacteriales; family Nocardiaceae; genus Rhodococcus; species Rhodococcus huquni. The sequence goes on along the minus strand of NZ_JBUYWE010000019.1, from coordinate 5,178 downwards.
GCAAAATTCATGTCCGCCACTGAGGGGGGTCGAGGCGTGGGTTCCGAGGACGCGGGAAGGCTGGCCCAACCACCAATTCCCACAATGGCAGCGGCGACCAGTGGCAGCAGTGCCTTTGTCTTGCGGCGCATATGTTTCCTTCCGAGATGCGGATCCACCCAATTCGGTCGAACCATAGCTTCGGGTGGGGACACCCTCGACCTCGCGAACTTCAAACCTGCAGCTCACGGCTCCAACGGGTGATCGCAAACTGTTCTAGTGGACCAGAGGTTCCGGTTTCACCCGTGTATTGCGTGCAGGGCGATCAACAGTGCGCATCCGGCCACCATGTAGGGACCTGCAGCCATCCCTTCAGAACGATGAGCTCCCTTCCAGATGCGAGAAACGGCAACCGGAAACATCAGCAGCAAAGGCAAAACCAATCCGGGAAGGAAGAGTTGCCATGAGAGATATCCGAGCACAGCACCCAGAGGAAACGCCAGTCTGACATCCGCCATGCCAATGCCACCCGAGGTGAGCACCGCGAGAAGGAACAACGTGAAGGAAGTGGCCGTACCCACCAGCAGTGCGCGAATCAATGCGGACGGGTCCCCGGCAACGAGGCTCGCCAACACCAAAAGCAGCGCCGTACCCGCGGCCGCCCAGTAGGTCAGTACCGCCGGGATACGAGAGGTTTGTGCATCGACAGCCGCAGCCCATAAGCCGATCGGCAATAGGAGCAACCAAGCGACCATGCTGTGGTCCGAAACCCACACAGTGGCACCACCGAGGAACCCCGAGATCGCAGCGAGCGCCGTGTACCACCCGTCCCGCAGATCGAACTCGATCTCGGCCGCCGCACACCAGAGCTTGACCGGCCCAGCCAGCAAAACCATGGCGAGCGAACTGCACAGACCAGCGGCCAGCGTCAGGGCAATCATTGCCGGCACCGAGTCCGCGGAGCGCGCCACGCCCCACACGCCGATCGCCAACGCAGCAGTCGCCGAGAGTCGGACGAGAACACGACCCCGATCAGGCAACATCAGCGGCAGGAAGGTTGGTACGCATGCGCTGACGGTAACGAACCAACCGGCGAGCAGCCGCCTCCTCCGAAATTCCGAGAACTTCGGCGAGGGTATGCCTGCTCCATCCCCGCTTGACTGACATACCCAGAATGACCTGGGCCTCGTCAGGTGACAGGTGGACACTCGTGTCTCCGTCGACACGACGCTTCACCGCAACGTCGTCGACGCCGAGGCATCCGGTCGGATTGTGTGGACGAGCCCGCGGATCGTCGATCTCGTCGTCATCCCATGCCAACGGCGGCGACCAGCCCATCTCGTAGCGTGCCCAGTCCCGGACTTGTTCGTCCGGTGCGGTTGGAATCATCGACAACTCGTCGTAGAGATCCGAGATCGAGAACCACAAGCGGCTGCTGATCAAAGCATCGCTGGGCAGGGCCTCGATCTGGGCGATCGGCTGACGAAGCCGGGAAGCGAGACTCTCGAACGAGAAGCCCAAAGACGCCAGTGCCTGTAGCCGACGCTTGGCACCGATGGCGGGGGTCTTCCGCCGGTCGTCGTCCATAGGGTGGAACTTGACGGCCAATACCCTGTCCACCGATGTCGGGGACGCGTGTGTTGCACCGCTTTTCAGAATCACGGTCAGCTTTTGTGGGGAAAGTCCAGTCATTCTTGCGAGTTGCTTCACCTCGAACCCGCCACGAAGTAGTGCTCGAAGATGTGAACGGACATCGCTGGTCGGTGCTTCAGAGACCACGGCCCCGCGGGAACCGACGCGGCGAGAGGATGTCCTAGATCCCTCGCCGCGTCGGTAGGACCGGCGCGAAGCGCGGCCCAACCGGGCATGAGATTCCGGGAACCACCCCATCGTCGCCGCGCCCGGCTCCGCACTTACTGTAGCGGCAGAAGGGGACAGTTCGACAGGCGCGTGAGCGAGTCGGTTGGACTGCCGAAAGCAGTCGCTCGACCACGAAGTGGGCGTACGCGAAACATGGGTATCCAAGGACATTGGAAACTCTTTTCGTTTGTACGGTTGGTTAAACCGCGTCATAAAGAAGGACGAGGCCGACGGTACCTCAGAACTGCTGCGCTCGTCCAGCATTGCGGTTGTGGGGCGATTACTCACAATCGGTCGCCTGTCTGCAAACGCCGATGCATTCGGCGCTTATAGCTCGCGCGGCCAGCGGTGACCATCCCCGCCACCAGGATCACGACCACGGCAGCGCCCAACACCAGGCGCCTGCCGTCAACACCAGCGTCCAGCCCTGGCAACACCCACAGCGCATCGACCGAGTCGACGAGAATATTGTGCTCTCGTAGCCATCCGCCCACCTTGTCCGCCCAGCTTGGCACTAGACCGAGAACGATCGGTATCAAGAACGGGGAAGCGAACAGCAGAGCAATGGTGTCCTCGTCGCTCAATGCGCGTTGATTGTCGTTGTGCACAGTCGATCTCCTTCTCTAGGTGGCAAATTCAAGGGGGCGGCGGCACAGAACCTCGGCATCGCACGGAACAGACAGGACCCCTTCGGTATCGCCATCTCCTCGCCAAGTGATTGCGTAATGGTCCTCGTCGAACTCGTCGGGTCCCGGCTCGCTGTCGATGACTGCCCATTGCTCGTCGCCTTCTTCGACCAACACCAGGTCACCTACTTGAAGGTCGGCCGGCGAACGTCCGGACGCCTCGGAGAAGCCTTCCCAATCGTCGAGCTCATCGGATTCGGCGCTCTGGTCAAGATCAGGAACGACGGACAACGCAGGCGTGTGTCGATGAGAGGTCGCTTCTTCGAAGAGGTCTTCCACCGTTGTCCGGATCCCGCCTGCCGGAATATTGAGAATCGACATTGGGTCCGCGCCGCGGGCGGGTCCGCTGCGCTTTCGACTGCGCTGCGCTACTGGATCGAATCGGGGATGGTCCTCTGCCCGACCCCACGGCGCCTGGGCATAGTGGTGGAACCTCAGCTCGACTTCTTCTGTCGAATCGCCGGTGTCGATATCGACAGGGTCGGGTTCGGGGTCGAGGATCACGAGGCGTTCATGACGAACGCTCTTAGGTCTCAGCGCCTCGAGCTCCTCGTATCCTTCGCTTCCCGCTTGAACCTTCCGCGGATCAGGGGTGCGATAGGTCTGGATCTCCACCACGTCGTTGTTGTCGTTGATGGTGGTGGCCCGGCCACGGCAACCTCGCGGGATGGTGGTGCCGATGGTTTGCGACTCCCACATCATCATGGCGCCTTGCGGGGAGAGCCTTCCCAAAGAGATTCGCATGCGGAAGTTGTCTCGCATGTCACCGCCGAAGTACTCGGCGTCCGGACGCTGAGTGCCGAAAACAAAATGCACGCGCGCTGTACGACCCTTGCGGGCAATACTGGCCACCTCTTGTAGCGTCCTGGGCTTTGCGGGATCGCCCTTACCCTTGATTGTCGAGTACCAATTGAGGAGGTTCCCGCGGAAATCGGCAAACTCGTCGAGGAAGACGAAGAGTGGCTGGAAATCTGTCTCCTGGGCGTCGCCGGTGGTGATGGCGTCATAGCGTTCTTCCATCACCTGCCAAGCACGGTGAATGACGGCCGCCTGGTGTTCGATTCGTGAAGCGACGATCTGCACGTTCGGCCAGTCCTGGTAGCCGAGGAACTCGACGCCTTTGCCGTCTACCACCCAGACGATCCAGCCGCGGGCCGTGATCTCGGTCAGTACGGTGTGGGCTGCACCGGTCTTGCCTGTACCGGTTGATCCCACGAACATCATGTGCGGGTCGAAGGCCGGCCTCCACGACAGGACGTTTCCATCCTCATCGACCCCGTAAGGAATCCTCACGGCGTCGTAGTTCGTCAGGGGATTGAAATCGTCCTCGATGTCGATCCGTGGATGCCACACACTCGCCGGGAAGGTAGGTCGGACCTCGAAGCGGACCCAGTCAGTCTCGAGGTTCCATCGTGCCCGCCAACGACCGGGAAGGTTCGTCGATACAGTGCGCTCGATCCGTGCCCGATACCCGGACGGTGCGAGCTTCACGCCGATCTCGTGCTTGGCTTCGAGCGCCGCCACCTCACCGGTCGTCGGATCGAGTTCAGTCTTGGTGATGCACCCTGTCGGGCCGAGCAGGGTCAAAACAGTGCGCTTCGCGCGTGCTGCCTGAAGTGTCTCCTCATGATCGACCGTTGACCGCTCGTCCGGTACGAACACCATGCGGCACTGCTTGCGCTGATGCTTCGATAGTCGATACGGACCCCACATCTGGCCCGATAGAACCTCTACCACTCGCGGCACGAAGTCCGGGTCGAGATTCAGCTTCGCCGAGGGGTATCGGACAACGAGCCGACCTGGACGACCAACCCACCTGTTCGACCACCGCGTCGCACGCAATGCCTCTCGACTCGGCTCGGCCAGCCCGATCACGTGGCACAGCTGTTCCGTGGCACGATCGGTCTCCTGTGCGCGCAGCTGGACGCGATAGCCATGCGCACCAACCCCGACTGCACCGAGGCCGAGACCAACCGCGCCCGGAGTCGCCCATGACTCAAACTGGACGAGCGGTGCTGCTGCAGCAAAGATCACAGCGCCGGCAGCGGTGATCGTCGCGTTCCGCATCCATGGGTGCGACTGCGGAATGAGGGATGCTGTCCGCGGCGGGTTCGCTTGTGCTCCCTTCCTAGTAGCAAGGCTCATTCGTCGGACCGCTGACTTGGAATATCGAAAACAGGATGCTGGCGGCGAGGGCGGCAACACTTGACGTGTTCCCTACTCCCAGTCGGGTAGGAATCACTCGCGACAATTCGTGCGCTGTCCGCGCCCACAGAGATGGTCAGCACTGAAGTGATCATCTGTGGGCCAGTTTCCGGCTCGGCCATGACTTTCTCCTTGCTGGATCGCTGAGCTCTTTCTCGGCGCCTGCTAAATAGAGATGGGTCATGGGCGACGTCTGTGACATCCAGGAGGGCGAACATTTCTCGCCCGCAGTCGGGTCGCTGTAGCACCAGTTCCCCACAACTAGCGCTGGCCGGTTACCGGACGTCCACCTGTCGACTACCGACAGAACCCCAGAAGTCCTGTAGGTTCCGCCGGTCGATGTCAGTCCACTGGTTCGCCGACCTCCAGCTTTCCGAGTGTGAGGCGTCGACGAATTCCAACGATCTTGTCGGGATCCTCGGCCCCAATCCCGTCGTGCGACCGGATT
>NZ_JBUYWE010000018.1:0-49108 GCF_055231055.1 Rhodococcus huquni | reverse complement strand
TCGCTCGAACACCTTCGCTTCGTCACCACCGAACTCAACGAACGCCCCAGGGCGGCGCTAGGCTACCGCCCACCAGTCGAAAAGTTCGCTGAGCTCATCGGTGCATCCACCACTTGAAACCGCCTGAGCTGAACCGGTGTGACATTGGTCGGGAAGGGGTGGGGTCGTTCGGGGTCAGGTGACGAGACCCAGCAAGTTCGACGCTTGCTCGGGCGAAGCTGCGAAAGCCAGCGCCGGGAGTGCTCGGACGTTCATCTCGATCAGTTCTTCACGCGATGTCACCGGGTCACGCAGCCAGGTGATCGTCGCTTCCTCCACGAAGGCGATCCAGCCGCGCACTGCCAGTTCCAGTTGCGGAGTGCGCTGCGCTCCGGTCGAGGGCAGGTAGAGCAGCGCACGATCCGCCATGACCGTTCGTGTTTCCTCGAATACCGCGCGCATGTCGGCGTCCCCGCTCGCGGTGCCGCGCAGCAGCGAGACATACGTGGAGCGATTTTCCGAGACGTAGTCGACGTACGAGGCGATGACGCCGCGCAGAACGTCGATGACCGAATCGGCTTCGCCGTCCTGGAGTTCACCGGGGGCGGTCTTCTCCAACATTTCGCGACTGTTCTCGCGAACGATCGCCACGTGAAACTCGTGCTTCGAGGCGAAGTAGTGGAACAGCAGCCCGCGAGAGACACCGGCCTGATCGGCGATGTCCTCGACCGAGATCTGCTCCAGCGGACGTTCTGCCAGCATCTTCACCCCGAGCGAGATCAACTGGGCCCGTCGCATTGCCGGGTCCAATCGGATGCGCTTCACTTCCTCCATACGTAATACTCTACTGAACGCCGGTCAATAAGCTATTGACTCGCCCTCAATAGAGGCCTACTCTAAGTTTATGAGTCTTCCAGTAACAGACACTTTCGCGTCCGGGCAGAACGGTGCCGCGAAAGACGGGGTCAGGTACATCGACACCCTGATCATCGGTAGTGGGTTCGCGGGCCTCGGCGCTGCCATCAAGCTGAGCCAGAAGGGGAAGAGCGACTTCCTCGTGCTCGAACGCGGCAAGGACGTCGGCGGAACCTGGCGAGACAACACCTACCCGGGAGCAGCCTGCGACGTCCCCTCGCACCTCTACTCGTATTCGTTCGCGCTCAATCCGGAGTGGACCCGCTCCTTCTCCACACAGCCGGAAATCCAGAAGTACATCCAGTCGGTCTCGAAGAAGTACGACGTGCTCGACAAGCACATCTTCGACTGCGAAGTGGAGAACGCACACTGGGACACCGCGAGTTCGCGGTGGCACGTGAAGACCTCGAAGGGCGAGTTCGTCGCCCGGATCGTGGTGACGGCCGTCGGCGCGCTGTGCGAGCCCTCCCTCCCGAACATCGAGGGTATCGAGGGCTTCCAGGGTGAAATCTTCCACTCGGCACGCTGGAACCACGACGCCGACCTCGCCGGTAAGCGGGTCGCCGTCATCGGTACCGGTGCATCGGCCATTCAGATCGTGCCGGCCATCGGCAAGAAGGTCGCCCACCTCGACGTGTATCAGCGCACCGCACCGTGGATCCTGCCCCGCGCCGATCGCGAGTACAGCAAGGCAGAGAGCCTGGCGTTCAAGTACATCCCCGGGTTCCAGCGTCTGTGCCGCGCCGGCATCTACTGGATGCGCGAGACTCAGGTGGTCGGGCTCGCAAAGGCTCCCATCTTCATGAAGCCGCTGCAGATCGCCGCCGAACGGCATCTCCGCCGCCAGATCAAGGACAAGGATCTGCGCAAGAAGGTGCACCCGAACTTCCAGATCGGCTGCAAGCGCATGCTGATCTCGAACAATTACTACCCGACCCTGGCTCAGGACAACGTCGACCTCGTCGATACCGGGATCGCCGAAGTCACCGCCGATTCCGTCGTCTCGAAGGACGGCACCGAGCGCAAGGTCGATGCCATCGTCGTCGCGACCGGCTTCCACGTCACCGACTCCCCCACCTACGAAGGCATCTTCGGCAAGGACGGACGTTCGCTGGCCGAGGTCTTCGATCACGGCGGACAGCAGGGGTACAAGGGCGCCGCAATCGCCAACTTCCCCAACATGTTCTTCCTGGTGGGACCCAACACCGGCCTCGGGCACACGTCCATGGTGTTCATGATCGAATCGCAGATCAATTACCTCGCTTCGGCGCTCGAGACGATCGACAAGCACGATCTCGGAACCGTCGAGGTGCGTGAGGATTTCCAGAAGGCCTACAACGTCGACCTTCAGGAGAAGCTGTCGCACAGCGTCTGGAGCAACGGCGGTTGCGCGAGCTGGTACATGGACAAGCACGGCAACAACACCACGCTGTGGCCCGGATTCACGTTCGATTTCCGCAGGCAGACCAAGCAATTCGACCTCGAGGCATACGACAGTGTCCCGACGAAGGACCTTTCGAATTCCACATCGGCGCCCGCCACGAGCGCTCCGAACAACAACGACAAGGTGAGTGCACAGTGAGTTCCTTCGCAGGCAAGGTAGTCGTCATCACGGGCGCAGGTTCGGGCATCGGGCGCGCGCTCGCTCTCGACCTCGCACAGAAGGGCGCAAAGCTCGCTCTCTCCGACATGGACAGCGTCGGACTCGCCGAGACCGTCCGTCAGGCCGAGGCGCTGGGCGCAGAGGTCAAGTCCGACCACCTCGACGTCACTCAGCGCGAAGCCGTCCTCGAGTACGCGGACGCTGTGGCCGCTCACTTCGGGAAGGTCAACCAGGTCTACAACAATGCCGGAATCGCCTATCACGGTGAGTTCCTGAAGTCCGAGTTCAAGGACATCGAACGGGTCATGGACGTCGACTTCTGGGGCGTCGTCAACGGCACCAAGGCGTTTCTTCCGCACCTCATCGCCTCGGGAGACGGTCACCTCGTGAACGTGTCGAGCTTGTTCGGACTGCTCTCCACACCGGGACAGAGTGCCTACAACTCCGCCAAGTTCGCGGTGCGCGGCTTCACCGAATCGCTGCGGCAGGAAATGCTCGTCGCGAAGCATCCGGTGAAGGTCACGTGCGTTCATCCCGGTGGTATCAAGACCGCGATTGCCCGCAATGCCACCGCCGGTCCCGGTGAGGATCTGGCCGTGTTCGCCAAGTTCTTCGACGAGAAGCTGGCCAGGACGACACCTGAGCAGGCAGCCAAGGTGATCGTCAACGGCGTCTCGAAGAGCAAGCCTCGCGTCCTGATCGGCGCGGATGCGAAGTTCCTCGACGCCTGGGTGCGATTGGTCGGCTCGAGCTACCAGCGCGTGGTCGCCACCGTGGCGGGACGCACCCTTCCCAAGTCCAAGTAGGTTCACGGTATGAGTTCATTTCAACTGCCCACGGCGGTCGCCGCCGCAGCACTGCGGCCGTTCTTCTGGGCGGCTTTCAACGTGCATCTGCCTGTCTCGGCTCAGCGCAGGCTTCTCGATCTGGGGGCGCCGATCCAGACGATGCCCCCAGGTTCGGTGGTGCGTAGAACCTCCCTTGCCGGCCGTCCGGCCGAGCGCGTCACCGTGGGCGCCACCGAACGCCGGACCGCCGTGCTCTATCTGCACGGCGGTGCGTACACCGTCGGCTCGATGGCCTCGCACCGGTCGCTCGCCGCTCACCTCTCGCGCGAGTCGGACAGCGCTGTCTATCTCGTCGACTACCGACTGGCACCGGAGAACCCGTTCCCGGCCGGACTCGACGACGCCGAGTCCGCTTATCTGGAACTGGTCACGGAGCACGGATTCACAGCCGACCAGGTAGCAATCGCAGGCGATTCGGCCGGCGGCGGGCTCGCCCTGGCCACAGCTCAGCGACTCGTCCACAAACACGGCGTGACGCCCGCTGCTCTCGGCCTCATCGCACCATGGGCGGACCCCACCGACCGAAGCTCCATGCGGGGCCGCGACCTGGTCATCAACACGGGGTGGGCGTACGACGCAGCCGACAAGTATCTCGGTGGCGGCGACCCGTCCGCGACGGGATATGCGCCGCTGCACGACGATCTGTCCGGCCTACCTCCGACGCTCATTCACATCGGAGTGCAGGAAGTCCTGCACCCACAGGCAATCGCCTTGCGCGACAAGCTGGAGCTGTCGGGTGTGGACGTCCGCGTCACCGAGTTCGCAAGACTCTGGCACGTTGCTCACGCGCAGGCCTCGATCGTTCGCGAGGCGAGGGACGCTGTTGCCGACCTCGGTCAGTTCCTCGGATCGCACGTATCCGGGTCGGACGTACGGGGGTCAGGAGTGAGCGTCGAGCCAGGCGCGCGCAACGCCCTCTGACTCGGCACCGCCTCGGACCTGGTCGACCATGTCGGCCAGGTCCGCGCTCGTCAATTCGCCTGCCACGACGTTCAGTGCCTTGATCTGCGGTTCCGCGAGCGTTCCGGACCGATGAACGGGAACCACGTTCTGGGCGCGGAACACCCCTTCGTCGTCACCCAGAGCCACGAGTTCACCGGCTCCGAGTTCTTCCGACAGGGTGGTGAGTCCGCCGACTGTGTCGGCATTTCCGCGTACGGCGTCGGCTACCTGCCGATCGTCGGCCGCGTCGACCACGCCCGCGAACGTGCACCCGGGGACGGACTTCAGAGTGTTGCCGTCCAGACCGGAGCGATCGAAGTCCGCGCCCACCACGAGCGTCGACACCTCGCAGCGCGATGCCAGATCGCCTGGGTCGTGAAGGTCACGAGCGGCGCTCTGGTCCACCACCAGAACCGAACGGTCCTCGGCACCCGCGAAATCCGACACCGAAAACCCTTGCGGCAAAGACGCACTCAAGTTGTCGAAGACGGCCGTCGGAGTGGTCGACGTCGCTGCGGGCTCGAAGTACGTCAGCAGCTCACCGGTGAAGTCGGGCACGATCGTCACGTCACCCGAATCGAGCGCGCTCAGGTAGTCCGCACGGTCACCGAGATCCGGCCGAACCGACACCGCCACACCGGTCGTCCGCAGGATGCCCGCATACAGTTCGGCCACCACCGCGCCCACGTCCGTGCTTCCGGCACCCACCACGACCGGCCCCGTTTGCGTCGAACCCGCCCCGCTCAGGGTGGAGTTGTCGACACTGCACCCTGCCGCGACGACGAGCGCGGCAGTCGCCACCACGGCCGCCCGAAGCGTGGAACCGGCTCGGGGTCCAGTAACGATCTTCACCGCGAACTTCCTCTCGGGTACGGCCACGCAGCGCCTCGCTCGCACCGAAATCACCATGCACACAAATCAGTGTTCTGTCGGTACCTATCGTTACACTGAGCCTCGGAAAGCGCAGCAACGGCTCCCCACGCTGCAACGGCCCCACCCGTCCCCAAGGATGCACAGTGCGCAAATCCGTCCTCACCGTCGCCCTCTCCGCCACCCTTGCGCTCACTGCGTGCGGCGGGGGTTCGGACCCGCTCGCCGCCGAGGGCGGTGGCTCCGGTGACGACCCGAATGCGATCGTCGTCGGTGGTTCGAATTTCCCGGAGTCCGAGACAGTGGCCAACATCTACGCCGAGGTGTTGCGTGCCAACGGGTTCGACGTGGACACCACTCTCGATATCGGTAGCCGCGAGGCGTACGTCCCGGCGTTGCGTGACGGTTCCATCGACGTGATTCCCGATTACACCGGCAACCTGCTGCAGTATCTCGACCCGAACACGACCGCCGTCACTGCCGCAGACGTCGATGCAGCTCTGCCGCCGGCGCTTGCCCCCGATCTCGAGATCGCGACCCCAGCACCCGCCGAGGACAAGGACGCGGTCGTCGTCACGGCCGAGACGGCACAGAAGTGGAACCTGAAGACCATCGCAGATCTCGCGGCGCACTCCGAAGAGGTGACGTTCGGCGCCCCCGCAGAGTTCCAGGAACGGCCCGTGGGTCTGCCTGGCCTTTCCGCGAAGTACGGCCTCGACATCTCTCCAGACCGTTTCGTGCCCATCGCGGACGGCGGTGGTCCTGCCACCGTCGACGCCCTCACCTCGGGCCAGATCACCGCAGCGAACATCTTCACCACCTCCCCGGCAATCGTCGAGGAGGGGCTCGTCGTCCTCGAGGACCCGGCGAACAATTTTCCAGCCCAGAACGTCGTTCCTGTCCTGCGCGCCGACAAGAATTCTCCCAAGCTGACCGAGGTACTCGACGCCGTATCGGCAAAGCTCACGACCGAAGAACTGACGGCTCTGAACGTGGAGGTGTCCGGCGACGCCAAGACCGAGCCGGACGAAGCCGCCCGAAACTGGGTCGAGGCACAGGGTCTCGGCGAGCCGATCGGCTGACGGCACTCCATGATCACCTTCACCGGAGTCACCAAGGAATTCCCGGACGGCACCACCGCCGTCGATCACCTCGACCTTCGCATCGAACCCGAGTCGTTCACGGTGTTCGTCGGACCTTCCGGGTGCGGTAAGACCACGTCGATGCGCATGATCAACCGCATGATCGCCCCCACCTCCGGCACGATCACGGTGGATGGGCAGAACATCGCGGACACCGATGCCGTTCGGCTCCGCCTCGGCATCGGCTACGTCATCCAGAGCGCGGGCCTGCTCCCCCATCGCACGGTTGTCGACAACGTCGCCACCGTTCCGGTGCTGCGCGGGCAGTCACGCCGTTCGGCACGCACTTCTGCTCTCGAGGTGCTCGAGCGAGTGGGTTTGGATCCTGCGCTCGCCGACCGCTATCCGGCACAACTTTCCGGCGGTCAGCAACAACGTGTGGGTGTGGCCCGCGCGCTGGCGGCCGATCCGCCGATCCTGCTGATGGACGAACCATTCAGTGCCGTCGACCCCGTCGTCCGCGAAGACCTGCAGGGTGAGATGCAGCGGTTACAGGCCGAACTCCACAAGACCATCGTCTTCGTCACCCACGACATCGACGAGGCAGTGAAGCTCGGCGACCGAGTGGCCGTCTTCGGTCCGGGCGGTCGACTGCAGCAATACGACGACCCCCGTACCGTCCTCGCCTCTCCGGCGAACGATTTCGTGTCGTCCTTCGTCGGACGCGACCGTGGCTATCGCGGATTGTCGTTCCGGTCAGCGAGCGCCGTCCCGCTTCACGACGTGACGACGGCTCGGCGAGAAGAGCTGACGGGTCTGCGCCTCGGCCCCGACGAATGGGTGATCGTCGTCGACGCGGACGGCGCGCCCCACGGCTGGATCGACGTCACCGGAGTGGAAGGGCTGCGCTCCGGTCGGCCCTTCTCCCAGTGCGTTGCCGCAGGAGGATCTCTGTTCAAGCCGGGTTCGGACCTGAGGCTCGCCCTCGATGCAGCCATCTCCTCGCCCTCGGGCGTGGGTGTTGCCGTGAACGACAAGGGCGCCGTCATCGGCGGGGTCCTGGCCTCGGAGGTCGTGGACAAGCTCGCCGAGCAGCGCCGCGAAGAAGACCGTGAGCGCAACCAGCAGTTCTTCACCGAATCCGATACGGAGTCTGCGACGACCTTCGATACGGAGTCGTGAGCCGTGCGCTGGCTCGTCGACAATTTCTCGGTCGTTCTAGACCTGACAAGGACACATCTCTATCTGGCGCTGGTTCCGCTCCTGATCGGTCTGATCATCGCGGTGCCGGTGGGCACGCTGGTCCGGCGGGTGCCGTGGCTACGCCGAATCACATTGCTGCTCGCCAGCATCGCCTTCACCATCCCGTCTCTCGCGCTGTTCGTGACAGTGCCCTCGGTATTCGGACTCCAGATTCTCGATCCGCTGAACGTCGTTATCGCTCTCACCGTCTACTCGGCGGCGCTGTTGATTCGTGCCGTGCCCGAGGCCCTGGATTCCGTTCCGGACGATGTGATCGATTCCGCCACAGCGATGGGCTTCACCTCGATCCGCCGCGCCTTGACCGTGGAACTGCCGCTTGCCATTCCAGTTCTCGCAGCCAACGTTCGAGTGGTGGCAGTCACCAACATCTCGCTGGTATCGGTCGGTTCGCTGATCGGAATCGGCGGACTGGGAACTCTGTTCACGAAGGGCTATCAACGGGACTACCCGGATCAGATCCTGGCCGGGATCATCGCCATCGTGGTGCTCGCGTTGGCATTCGACTTCTTGCTCTACCTGATCGCCCGGGCGGCGACGCCATGGACACGAGCCGACACCACCGCGCCGAGAGCCGGCACGCCCGCGGCGACACGGTCGACCACGAGCACACAGCGAGGTGACGCATGAACGTCTTCGGAGGTGCCTGGGACTTCATCACGGACCCCGCGCAGTGGGGCGGCGACACCGGTATCGGGGCTCGCATTCTCGAACACCTCTGGTACAGCGTGCTCGCCGTGGTGGCTGCTGCGATCATCGCTGTTCCACTCGGACTGCTGATCGGCCACCGCCGCCGCGGCGAAGTGGTTGTCGTCGGAATCGTCAACGCACTCCGTTCACTTCCGACCCTCGGCTTGCTGACCTTCCTCGTGCTGCTGATGGGACTCGGGCTCGTTCCCCCGATCATCGCCCTGGTGATACTCGGGATTCCGCCGATACTTGCCGGCGTGTACGCGGGGGTCGCGAATGTCGACCACGACGTGGTGGACGCCGCGCGTGCCATGGGGATGACGGAATCTCAGGTGCTGACGCGAGTGGAGATTCCCAACGCGCTTCCACTCGTACTCGGCGGCATACGAAACGCGACCCTGCAGGTGATCGCCACGGCGACCGTCGCCGCCTACGTCAACCTCGGGGGCCTCGGCCGGTACATCTTCGACGGTCTCGCACTGCGCACCTACGACCGCGTACTGGTGGGCGCAATACTCGTGGCGGCCGTTGCTCTCGTGGTGGACGGCCTACTGGCACTCGCGGTCTGGGCGTCGGCACCGGGTACCGGAAGACTGCGCCGCGCAGCAAAACACCCCGGTACGCAGCCGTGGGTGCGGGCTTCGTATCGGGGTGTTCCACGAACTCGCTAGTCAGTCACGCCTTCTGCTTTCGCAGCAGCCGCAACGGCCTCCGCCACAGCGGGAGCCACGCGAGGATCGAGAGGGCTGGGAACGATCTTGTCCGCAGCCACCTCGTCGCCGATCACCGAGAGGATTGCCTCGGCAGCGGCGAGCTTCATGCCTTCGGTGATACGACGGGCTCCGGCGTCGAGTGCGCCGCGGAACACGCCGGGGAAGGCGAGAACGTTGTTGATCTGGTTGGCGAAGTCGCTGCGCCCGGTAGCGACGATCGCGGCATGGCGCTGCGCCACCTCCGGGTGGATCTCCGGATCCGGGTTCGACAGCGCGAAGACGATAGCGTCGTCCGCCATCGTGGAGATGATCTCTTCGGGCACGGTCCCGGCGGACACACCGATGAACACGTCGGCCCCGTCCAGTGCTTCGACGATGCCACCCTCACGCCCGGCCGGATTGGTGCGCGCAGCCAGGTCGCACTTGACGTCGTTGAGTCCTTCGCGACCCGAGGACACGATGCCCTTCGAATCGAGGACGGTCACGTCGGAGATGCCCGCGGCCAGCAGGATGTTCGCGCACGCCACGCCGGCAGCACCCGCGCCCGAGATCACGACACGCAGCGACGTGATGTCGCGGCCCTGGACCTTGACCGCACCCTTGAGTGCAGCGAGCACCACGATGGCCGTGCCGTGCTGGTCGTCGTGCATGACGGGGCAGTCCAGCGCCTCGATGACGCGCTTCTCGATCTCGAAGCAACGCGGTGCCGAGATGTCCTCGAGGTTCACCGCACCGAAGCTCGGGCGCAGCCGAATCAAGGTCTCGACGATCTCGTCGGGGTCCTTGGTGTCGAGAACGAGGGGAATCGAGTTGAGGCCCGCGAAAGTCTTGAACAGGGCCGACTTGCCCTCCATGACAGGCAACGAGGCGCGGGGGCCGATGTCGCCGAGACCGAGAACGGCCGAACCGTCACTCACCACGACCACCAGGCGGTTGGTCCAGGTGTAACGGTCGGCAAGGGTCTCGTCGGCCGCGATCGCACGGCTGACCTGTGCGACGCCCGGGGTGTACGCGATCGACAGCGCACGCTGCGAATCGAGCGGCGCGGTGGTCTCGACCGACAACTTGCCGCCGGTGTGACCAGCGAAGATCTCGTCGTCGGTCAGATCGATTTTCTGGGGTGTGGTGGCTTCGGACACGAGGGACACAATGACACTCCTGCTAGGTCCCGACTCACTCGGGGCCGGGTTACTGAGAAGTAACCGAACTGATCGACGCTGACCAGACGGGTACCTCACGTACGTCTACTGAGAAGCTTCCGGTGCGCGCGGATCACGATCGCCGCAGTACATCTATCGAAGCGTGATGGCGCTGGGCCGTGTGAGCCCTGGCAGCTACTGCCATCGAACCCCCCGTCGAAGGGCGGTGGCGCCAACTTCGGAGTGAGTCAAGTGTGCCACTGTCACCGGTACACAATCAAATTGTGGGGTGGGCGAAATGTCTCACCCTTTTCGGCCTCTACCTGTGAGTATCCGGTTACCGTCCGGTAGCAAAACGCCGAGGGTGACGCTTTCGACACCGACCGGTCAGCCCCACCACTGCGTCCAGAAAATTCCGGCCGCAATCGCGAAGACCACGAATGCGCCGAACGCCGATGCGATCCCGGTTCGGCGGTCCGCCCACAACTGGGCGATCAGCACCACCACCGAGGCGACGATGTGCGACACGAGCGACGTACGTCCCGGCCCCGGAAATCCGTGGCCCTCACCGAGATATTCGGCAACCGCGACGACGACGGTGAGCACGATCAGACCGGCCGCGACCGAACCGCTCAGCCCGAGCAACCAGCGCATCGGCCGTGAATGCAGTGGGCGTCCTTCGTCCTCGTAGTCACGAAGCGTCATCGAGTCTCCTTCGTATCGCACGGGTCCAATACTGCCGCACCGATCGCTCGCAGTGAGTCGGGAGGGCTCAGCCGCCGGCCACGAACCCGCGTACCGACTCCGCGATCAGCTGCACAGCGATTGCCGCGAGAAGCAGGCCCGCGATCCGCGCGAGAAGCGAGATCCCGCCCTCCCCGAGCAGACGGATGAGCAGCGTCGAGAACCGGAGCACCACGTAGAGCACGAGGTGAATGCTCACGATCGCGAGAGCGATCGCCAGATAGGAAGCCCCGTGCCCGTCGGCCTGGGCCACGAACACGATGACCGCCGCGATCGCACCGGGTCCGGCCATCATGGGTGTGCCGAGCGGAACGAGCGCCACGTTGACGTCCTCGGCCGCCTTCGACTGGGCGTTCTCCCGGCCCGTGAGAAGCGAGAGCGCGATGAGCAGCAGAAGCAGCCCACCGGCGCCCTGCAGGGCGGGAATGCCGATGTGGAGGTAGTTCAGAATTGCCTGGCCGCCGATGGCGAATACGGTGATGACGGCCAACGACACTGCGGGCGCCTGCCACGCGGCCCGGTTTCGCGCTTCCTTGGGTTTGCGACCGACGAGGCTGAGAAAGACCGGAATGACGCCCGGCGGATCCATGATGACGAACAGTGTGATGAAGACCGTGAGGTAAAGGGTGGTGTCGAACATCAACGATGCTCACTCATCCGGTTATCACCTGTGCACCCGTCGCTTTCGCCATCAATTCTTCGTACTGGTCCGGCGCGGTGGTGTGGGCGCCGAGCGGAATCGACTTGTTGATTCCGTGGTAGTCCGAGGAGCCGGTCACCGGTAGCCCTAGCTCGTCGGCCAGCTTCCGCAGCACGGCGGCGTCTTCCGCATTGTGATCGGCATGGTCGACCTCGAGACCTCCGAGCCCCAGCGGGGCCAACTCGCGCACGTGATCGAGATCGAGCAGACGACCGCGGGTGCGCGCCCGGGCATGAGCTACCACCGCGACCCCGCCTGCTTCGGTCACCAGTCGCACCGCATCCTCGAGCGGCGTGTCCTTCTTGGGCACGTAGTACGGACTCCTCGTGGCAAGCGGCCCGCGAAACGCTTCGTCGACCGTGGCCACCACACCCGCGTCGATCAGTGCTCGGGCGAGGTGGGGACGGCCGAGCGAGGGCCCGGCCGCTGCGGCGAGAGCCTTCGCGTCGATCGGCAGACCGTCGGCAGCCATCCGCTCGGCCATCGCGTGAATGCGATCCTCACGCTCGCCGCGCAGGCGTCGGCGCTCCTGCGCGAAACCCGAGTGTTCGGGATCGAAGAGATACGCAAGGAGATGCACAGGTACGGGCCGCCCGTCCTCGCCCCTTCCCTCGCAGGACATCTCCATACCTCGAACCAGACTCAGACCTTCGGGTAGCGCCTGCGCCGCCGATTCCCAACCCGCCGTGGTGTCGTGATCGGTGATGGCCACGACGTCGAGGCCCGACTGTTTCGCCGCCGCCACCAGCTCCTGTGGCGAATCCGTGCCGTCGGACACGGACGAATGAGTGTGAAGGTCTATGCGCACGGCACAAGTGTGTCAGGTGAGGGCTCGAAGATCGGGAACTCACGTAGCATTCGGTTGCAGTGTCGAAGGATCGGCGATTGCCGGAGAAGGGAGCCGTGTCAGCATGCCTTCGCTCCCCATGCGTAACGCTCCGAAAGCTCCCCGGCCGAAAGTCCCCATCCCCGCCGCACGAGCCATCGTCGATTGCGCGGTGTATGTCGACGGCCGCCGCCTGCCCGGAAAGTACACACACGAGGCTGCGCTGGCGGAGGTCCGTGAACGCGGTGAAGGATTCGTGTGGCTGGGTCTCCTCGCACCGGACGAGGGCCAGATGACGAGAGTGGCCGACACGTACGGATTGCACGAGCTGATGGTGGAAGACGCTGTCCATGCCCACCAACGCCCCAAACTCGAACGCTACGACGAGGTCGTCTTCCTGGTTCTGCGCACGGTCAGCTACGTCCCGCACGACTCGGTGGTGACGGCGAACGAGATCGTGGAAACCGGCGAGATCATGGTTCTGGCGGGCGAGGATTTCGTGGTCACGGTCCGCCATGGCGACCACACCGGCCTCGCCGCCGTCCGGACCGATCTCGAAGACAATCCCGAACGCCTCGCACTCGGGCCGATGTCGGTGCTGCACGCCATCGCCGACCACGTCGTCGATTCCTACCTCGACGTCACGCAGTCGATCGAAGCAGATGTCGACAGCATGGAAGAGGCCGTGTTCAGCCCCCGAAATACGGTGGAGATCGAGAAGATCTATCTCCTGAAACGAGAGGTCGTCGAACTCCGTAAGTCGGTGATTCCGTTGGCGAACCCGCTTCTCCGACTCACCCGCAGTCCGGGCAATCCCATCCCGAAAGAGGTCCGGCGATACTTCCGTGACGTCCAGGATCACCACACCATCGTGGCGGAACGAATCGCCGAGTTCGACGAAGTACTCAGCTCACTCGTCGATGCCGCACTCGCGAAGGTGGCGGTGCAGCAGAACACCGACATGCGAAAGATCTCCGCTTGGGTCGCGATAGCCGCCGTGCCGACGATGGTGGCAGGCATCTACGGGATGAACTTCGATCACATGCCCGAATTGCATTGGGAATACAGTTATTACGTGGTCATCGGACTCATCGCTCTCGTGATCGTCGGACTCTTCATGACGTTCCGCCGCAACAACTGGTTGTAGATCTTCCGCCCGGAATCAGAGCGATGCTGCCGCGCGAGCGGGATCACGCACGTCGATGCCGGCTTCTTTCCATGCCTCACGCAGGGCCTCGGCACCGCGCAGCCGCACCCAGGCGGCCTCGGTGCCGGTCAGCGGAACCACGGACAGGAACTTCACTGGGTCTGCGGGTTCCGGCACCTCGAGGTCGGGGATTTCGCTCTCACCGAGGAGCACCGCCGTGAACGGCACTCCCTTCCACAGCGGCTCACCGAGGTCGATCAGAGCGTCGGGCACCAACACGATTCCCTCGACCGAAGGCGAAGCCGCGAGCACTGCCAGAGTTCGCGCGATTCCCGACGCCACCCCGGCTCCGCCGTGCAACGTGAGGACCAGCTCGGCGCGTGGGCCCCTCGTGGGGTCGGCCACCAACTCACCGGGGTCGCCCATCGGATGCCGCGAGCAGCCCAACGATGCGTAGTTCACGAACCCCTCGTCGTCCGGCGGGAACCGCAACACGTCCAGAGACTCGACACCCAGAAATGTCACCGAGGCCGACGCCGGTTCCACCCCGCCGAACCGAGCGATCAGGTGGGCACGGACTGCGTTCACAACACTTTCGGACACGCTCACATCAAACCACCGCGCCCGTCCACGAAACGAACATCCCTCGTCTCGGCGTCGGGGTGTGCGAACTTCAACAGCCGTCGACCTTCGGCTTCGACCGCACTGCGATTCCTCACAGAGATCTTCGTCAACGGCTCCACCTGCAGAACTGCCACCCCACCCTGCCTCGTCGTCGACGTGAGGGCGACCACCCGGCCGTTCACGAGAACCGCAGGCTTCACGATGCCGTTCTGCGTGATGATCTGTCGCCTCGCCTCGTCGTCCACGATTCGGGTGCGATCGGCGTGCGAGAGCAACACGTTGTCGAACGGTGCGAGAATCCGCACCGGAGCAGCGACACCCGCATCCGGTCGCGGCGCGTCGGGCAGATCGAACAATTCGGCGCCGGACTCGGCCGTGAACACGCGCAGGCGCGAACGCAGACGATCGAAGACCTCGCCCAGTCCGGTGAGACCCGACCACGCCTGAGCGTCCTTCGCACTGGCCGGCCCGAACGCTGCCAGGTAACGCAACATCACGGATTCGATGTCCGGGGCGGGGTCCAGCGGTCGGCCCACCCACTCCTCGAGCGCAGTCAATGCCGGCGCGCCCGACCTACCCCACACACCCCTCGGGGGAACCTGAACCAACGGCACCAACCCTCGGACGCCGTGGGCCAGGGAAGCACCGTCCCTGCCGGGAAATCGCGCCTCGAGCAGCGGTCGCATCTGAACCCCCGTGAGTGGGCCGTCGGCGACCACCGCACGCCCCGCGGCCGCGAGTTCTCCAGCGTCGATACCGCGCAGGTTGTCACGATGCGCGGTATTGGTATGCAGGTCGTGGTCGAGAATTCGCTGACTGAGCGGACGTAGCGTCAGCGCATCCTGCGCCGACAGTGCGAATACCGTTCCTCGCATCGCAACGATCCGCACCACTTCGCGGTTCTCGATGAGAGCTGCCAGAGCGCCGGGCCGGAACCCGTGCAGACGCGACCACAACGCGAAATAGGGCGGATCGGGAGCCTGAGCTTGGAGCCCGCAAAGATGCTCGATCATCTCGAGCGCCGACACCCGCGATCTATCCAACAGCGACTGTCGCGCCAGCGTCGCTCGGCCGAGTTCCCGGTCGGTCAACCGATCGGCCGACACAGCGCCGGTCAGATCGCCAGACGGGCAAGCATGTCGCGTGCCTTCTCTGCGGTCTTCGGCTGACACAGCACGTCGTACCGGCCGGCGACCAACTGCATGGTCGATGCGAAGTCGCGGGTTCCGCGGGTGGCTGCATACGGAATGGTCGTCGAGATCAGCCCGAATATGACGCCGCCCACGATGCCGACGAGAAGCGGCGCGAGAAACCCACCCGTCACGATCCCGAGCAACAACCCGAAGAACACACCGAGCCACGCACCCGAAACTATGCCCCCACCAATCACTTTCGCCCAACTGAGGCGCCCGAGCACCCTCTCGACCTGCATCAGATTGACGCCGACGATAGTGACGTCTTCCACCGAGAACTCTTGGTCGGACAGATAGTCGACTGCGCGCTGAGCCTCCGCATACGTCGGGTAGGACCCGATCGGCCAGCCGGTGGGCGGAGTCGGCAGTTCCCCACGCCGCGTTCCGGCAGCTCGCGGGGCGAGTGGATTCGTCATCGGTACCGGTTCTCCTCGGAGGGTTTCGGACATTCCAACCACCATTGTGCCTGTTACCGACCTGCTGTGCTGGTTTCCCACCGGCAGCGCGCCGACCGAGGACGTCAGTCGGGCGGCGTGAAACTGCTCGTACGAGCCATGCCCGCAGCACGTCCCTTGGCCGAGATCACCAGAGCCATCTTGCGACTCGCTTCGTCGATCATCTCGTCGCCGAGCATCACCGCACCGCGAGCGCCGCCCGCTGCCGAGGTGTGGAACTCGTAGGCATCGAGAATCAATTCGGCACGGTCGTAATCGTCCTGACGCGGACTGAACACCTCGTTGGCCGCCTCGATCTGCGACGGATGCAGAACCCACTTGCCGTCGAAGCCCAGTGCCGCCGTGCGGTGCGCCGACCGACGAAAGGCCTCGACGTCTCGGATCTGCAGATACGGGCCGTCGATTGCCTGCAGCCCATGTGCCCGTGCCGCAATGAGAATCGTCATCAGTATGTGGTGGTAGGCGTCGCCGCGGTCGTATCCCTCCGGCTGCTCCCCCACCACGAGGGTGCGCATGTTGATGCCGGCCATGAAGTCGGCGGGCCCGAACACGAGGGTCTCGACGCGCGGACTTGCCGTGGCGATCGCATCGATGTTGGTGAGCCCGACCGCATCCTCGATCTGGGGTTCGATTCCGATCCGCCCGACCTCGAGTCCGTTCGCCTTCTCGAGCTGGGTGAGCAGCAGATCGAGGGCCTGGACGTGGCTCGCATTCGGGACCTTCGGCAACAGGATCGCGTCGAGGTGCGCTCCGGCCCGGTCCACGACTTCCGTCACGTCGCGGTACGTCCATTCCGTGGTCCAGTCGTTCACCCGCACGACCTTGATCTGATCACCCCAGCCGTCCTCGGCCAGCGCCTCCGACACGCGAATCCGCGCCTCCTGCTTTGCAAGCGGGGCCGTCGCATCCTCGAGATCGAGGAAGATCTCGTCCGCAGGCAGGCTTTTCGCCTTGTCGATCATCTTCCGGCTACTTCCCGGCACTGCCAGAACCGATCGCCGTGGAGTGCTCCGTGACACCATTTCCGTGCCGTCCTCTCCGGCCGGAAACGGCCGCTCTTCGTCCGATGCCGCCACGTCGACACGGCAATTCGATTCCACAGTTGACGATGCAAGGATCTAGCCTTGCAGTCATGGCAGCTGCAAGCAAAGTCTTTGCGGCCAGGCTTGCCGGCCTGGTGGTACTGGGACCGGACGGCGAATCGATCGGACGTGTCCGCGACGTCGTGATCACGGTCCGAATCGGACGCCAGCAACCTCGCGTACTCGGTCTCGTGATCGAAATGTTCAGCCGCAAGCGGATCTTCGTTCCGATGCTCAGGGTCACCGCCATCGAACCTGCGTCGGTGACCCTGACAACCGGAAACGTCAGTCTCCGCCGCTTCGATCAACGGCCCGGTGAAGTGCTGGCGCTCGCACAGGTCCTCGATTCCAGGGTGCGAGTCGACGACCCGGAACTCGAGGATCTTCGCGGAGTGGAGTGCCTCGTGGTCGACCTCGGGATCGAGGTGACCCGGACGCGTGACTGGGTGGTGTCGCGGGTCGCGGTACGCGGCCACCGCGGGCGTCTGGGCCGCCGCGCCGCCATCCACGTAGTCGAATGGCACCACGTTCAGGGATTGACGCACAGCGATCTCTCACTGCCCGGCCAGGGCGTTTCTGCCCTTCTCATGCAGTACGAGGGGATGCGCGCGGCCGACGTGGCCAACGCGATGCGCGAGCTTCCCGACAAACGCAGACACGAACTGGCCGACGCACTCGACGACGAGCGCCTGGCCGACGTCGTCCAGGAACTGCCCGCGGACGATCAGACCGACGTCCTCATGCACCTCGAGGTGGAGCGCGCCGCCGACGTTCTCGAGGCGATGGACCCCGACGACGCGGCCGACCTGCTCGGTGAGCTACCCGAGACCGAGGCGGAGTCACTGCTCCAACTGATGGATCCGCAGGATTCCGAGCCGGTGCGACGCCTGCTCGAACACTCCCCGGACACCGCGGGTGGTCTGATGACGCCGTCACCAGTGGTGGTCACCGCCTCGACGACGGTCGCCGAGGCACTGGCTCGCGCCCGCGTCTCCGATGTGACTCCGGCCCTGGCGAGCATGGTCTTCGTCGTGCGGCCGCCTACCGCCACACCCACCGGCCGCTACCTCGGTTGCGTTCA
This sequence comes from Rhodococcus huquni, assembly GCF_055231055.1. Taxonomy (NCBI): domain Bacteria; kingdom Bacillati; phylum Actinomycetota; class Actinomycetes; order Mycobacteriales; family Nocardiaceae; genus Rhodococcus; species Rhodococcus huquni. The sequence continues at coordinate 31,215 of NZ_JBUYWE010000018.1, read as the reverse complement.
CCTGCAGAAACTCTTGCGCGAGCCACCGGCAAGCCTCCTCGGTGGGATGCTCGACGTCGACATGCCCCGATTGGCTCCGGACGACTCGTTGACCACGGTGACGCGCTACTTCGCCACCTACAACCTGGTGTGCGGACCTGTCGTGGACGACGAGAACCACCTGATGGGCGCCGTCACCGTCGACGACGTCCTCGATCATCTCCTCCCCGAGGACTGGCGCGAAGAGGAGAACGACGAATGAGCGACTCGAATTCCCGCCAACGACTCGACACGCCCCGCGAAGGGCGACGCTTCCGCTTCCTGACCTACGACGTCGAGGCGGTCGGTGCGGCGAGCGAGAACTTCGCCCGTTTCCTCGGAACCGGCCGTTACCTGATGATCCAGACCGTCATCGTGATCGTGTGGGTCGCACTCAACATCTTCGCCGTCCGGCTGCAATGGGACCCGTACCCCTTCATCCTGCTCAACCTCGCCTTCTCGACCCAGGCCGCGTACGCCGCACCGTTGATCCTGCTCGCACAGAATCGGCAGGAGAACCGCGACCGCGTATCCCTCGAGGAAGACCGGTCGCGGGCGGAACAGACCAAGGCGGACACCGAATTCCTGGCGCGTGAACTCGCTGCCCTGCGCATCGCGATCGGCGAGGTCGCCACCCGCGACTACCTGCGCCGCGAGTTGGACGAGATCAGAACGATGCTCGCAGACCACGAAGACGTTCAGACGCGCCGCAAATAGCCCTGCTCGACCGTTTCCCGGGCATTAACTGACAGGCCGATCACGCCTATGTAACGTGTGTCACACAGTCCGGGATACATGCGGTGTGGGTTACCGAGAGACACCGCAGGGGGTGATCGAGTGCGAGTGCGTGGCCTGGTGACCACGGCGGCTCTCATCGTCGGCGGTATCGCCACGGTGGGATCGTCGACAGTCGCCGCAACGGCAGACGGGTCTTCCACCGTCATACCTCCCTCCGTGGTGAACGTCGCCGGTGAAGCCGCGCCTCAGTTCGGACATCTCCCGCCTGCCGGGTTCGTGAACTCGGAACCCCGGACGGCACGCTCACAGCGCGCCGCTCCCGCAGCTCCTGGCCCACTTCCCCGCGCAGGGGCGCCCCTCGCCCCGGCCGGGTCGATGGCACCGGCCGACATCTCGGGCCTCATCGCCGCACCGGTGATTCTCAGCTCGCTCGGCATTCCCGAGATCGTCCTCAACGCCTACCGCGGCGCCGAACTCCAGATGATGATCGAGCAGCCGAAGTGCGGGCTGCCGTGGCACCTTCTCGCAGGTATCGGTCGCATCGAATCCGGGCATGCGGGTGGCGGCAAGACGGATTCGCTCGGAACCACGGTGACCCCCATCCGCGGCCCCGTCCTCGACGGCTCACTCTCCGGTAACGAAGTCATAACGGACACCGACCGCGGAGTCACGGACGGCGACCCGAAGCACGACCGCGCCATGGGCCCGATGCAGTTCATTCCGTCGACATGGGCGAACTACGCGTCGGACGGAAACGCCGACGGAATCGCCGATCCCAACAACGTGTTCGATGCAGCACTCGCCTCCGCCAGATACCTGTGTGCCGGCGATCTCGATCTCCGGGAGCCGGCACAGGAGATGCGCGCGGTATTGCGCTACAACAATTCGGGCAAGTACGCGGCGGATGTCATCACCTGGTCGAACGCATACAAGAACGGCGGCATGCCGACGCCGGATCAGACACCGGGCGACACGCCGACACCACAGCTCGTCGACTCCGTGACCGGCGAAAACACCCCGCCGGCAAGCCCGAACGCACCGGTACCGGCACCCCCGAACGCACCGATTCCGGGCCTGCCGATACCCAGCCCGCCGCCCCCCGGGTCGCCCCCTCCCGCGACACCCGACTCGCCCACCCCCGCGGTTCCCGGCCTGCCACATCTCCCGCCTCTGCCATGTGTGCTGTTCTGCACTCCGCCGCCGGTCAACGAGACCGCCGAAACACCTCGACACGAAGGGACTCCGCCGGCACCTGTAGCCTGAATCGAGTGCCTCGGCAGGCGCAGTCGCCGCCCTGGATGCACTCACTCCCCACGACACGGTCCGATCACGGTTGAATAACAGAACAGCATCGGATCGTGTAGCCTCGGTCACGTCAACGAACGGGACCACCCCCTTGCACGGGGCGCAGGAGGCAATCGAGTGGGTCGGCACAACAAGAAGGCGGAGTCGCATGTGCGCCGCAATTCGGTACTCGCACTGAGCGGACTCGTCCCGATCGGACTCATCACCGCAGCGAACACCGCCGGCGCAGCCCCCAAGGTGCCATTCCTCGTAGCCAGCGCGCACGACGCCACCGCGACAGGTGGAGCAGATCGTGAACCGGAGATCCGCGAGGCAGTCGACCGCGTGGCCGAAGAACCGGCACTGGCGCTCGCCGACATCGCGCCCCCACCGCCGCCGCCGGCTCCTGAACCCGCTCCGGTTCAGTCGACACCACTGCTGCCCACGAGCATCGCTGCCGGCGTCCTCGGCATCCCGGAGATCAACCTCGCCGCCTACCAGAACGCGGAGCGAATCCTCGCGACCGAACAGCCTGGTTGTGGCATGTACTGGACTCTGATCGCCGGCATCGGGCGCGTCGAATCCACCCACGCGAACGACGGCAAGACCGACGCCGTCGGGAACATGATCGAACCGGTCCTCGGCCCGGTGCTGGACGGCTCGCTCGGCGGAAACGCCGTCATCATGGACACCGATGGCGGCGCGCTCGACGGTGACGCCACGTTCGATCGTGCAGTAGGCCCAACGCAGTTCCTGCCCGAGACCTGGAACATGTACGCGGGTGACGGCAACGGCGACGGAGTCTCCGACCCCCAGAACCTTTTCGACTCCGCCCTGACCACCGGCAAGTACCTCTGCGACGGCGGCCTCGACGTGCGCGACCCGATTCAGGCAGCAAAGGCCGTTCACCGCTACAACAATTCGGCGGCCTACGTAGCCAACGTTCTTGCCTGGTCCGCGGGCTACTCGAGTGGAATCGCGCCGGCGTCGGCGGACCTGCCGAAGATCCACTGAACGTCCATCCCTACGATTGAGTCATGGCCGTTCTGACCGAGTCCGATGTTCGCAGTGCCCTGGCGCGCGTACAGGACCCCGAGATCCGCAAACCCATCACCGATCTGGGGATGGTCAAGAGCGTCGACATCGCGGACGACAACAGCGTCGACATCGGCATCTATCTGACGACCGCCGGTTGCCCGATGAAGACCGAGATCAGTGATCGGGTCACGAAGGCTGTCGCCGACGTCGCCGGAGTAGGCGCGATCCGCGTCGAACTCGACGTGATGAGCGACGAACAGCGCACCGAACTTCGTAAGTCGCTGCGCGGCGACTCCGCCGAACCGGTCATCCCGTTCGCACAGCCGGGATCGCTGACTCGCGTGTACGCCGTCGCCTCGGGCAAGGGCGGCGTCGGAAAGTCCAGCGTCACCGTGAACCTCGCTGCCGCTCTTGCGGCACGCGGACTCTCCGTCGGAGTCCTCGACGCCGACATCTACGGCCACTCGGTTCCGCGCATGCTCGGCACCGACGCGAAGCCCACTCAGGTCGAGCGCATGATCATGCCGCCGGTCGCCCACGACGTGAAGATGATCTCGATCGCACAGTTCACACAGGGAAACACCCCCGTCGTGTGGCGTGGACCGATGCTCCACCGGGCGCTGCAGCAGTTCCTCGCGGATGTGTTCTGGGGCGATCTGGACGTACTGCTCCTCGACCTGCCGCCGGGCACCGGCGATGTCGCGATCTCGGTCGCGCAGTTGATCCCCGGCGCCGAGATCCTCGTCGTCACCACACCTCAGCAGGCGGCCGCCGAGGTAGCAGAGCGCGCCGGCGCCATCGCTCTCCAGACCCGTCAGCGCATCGTCGGCGTCGTCGAGAACATGTCCTGGATGGACCTTCCGGACGGCACTCGCATGGACGTCTTCGGGTCGGGCGGCGGCCAGGAGGTCTCGGATCGACTCACCAAGGCGGTGGGTGCGAAGGTTCCTCTGCTCGGCCAGATTCCACTGGAACAGGCGGTCCGTGAGGGCGGCGACTCAGGTATGCCGATCGTCCTCTCGACTCCGGATTCACCCGCTGCCACTGCGCTGCTCGACGTCGCAGACAAGCTCGCAGTTCGTAAGCGCGGCCTGGCCGGTATGTCACTCGGGATCGACACCACTCGGCACCTCTGATCCCACCTTCACAGGGTTCGGATCGGGCTGAGCGGTTCGGATCGGGCTGAGCGGTTCGGATCGGGCTCTGCGATTCGGGTCAGGTCGCGTCGACGTCGATCGGCGGCCGCTCACCCGAGTTCAGTGGCTTGCTGCCCGTCGAACCGCTCTGCGCCGCAGCATCGGACGCCGCGGAAACCGTTCCGGGTTTTCCCGGGGCGGACGGCTTCGTATCGAAGTTTCCGGTGAAGATCGAATCGTCACCTTCGAGTAGATGCTTGGTGATGACGGCCCGCGGAGTCATTCCCCGCAATTGGTTCAAGTCCGACAGCGGCTTACGCAGATCGTCGAACTCTGGACCCAGTTCGTCCTTGAGTTGCTGACTCGCGCCGGTCGCGTACTCGCGAACCTGACGGAGCGACTTGGTCACCCAACTGATGGCCCCAGGAAGCCGCTCGGGTCCAAGAATGACCAGAGCTGCGACGAGGAGGACCATTAACTCGCCCCAACCGATGTTGCCGAACACGTGGTCAGCCTACTGGGTGTGCATCGAAGGTGCCCACCGCAAGGGCAGGTTCACAGCAAAGTCCCAGAGATCGCGTGCGGTGGTCAGTCCGAGACCGGGGTGACGGTGACATCGACGACGCGGCCCTCGCGAACCAGCTGAACATCGACGGGCTGGTCGATCTTCTGCGCGTTGACGGCAACCACCAACTCGTCGGCGCCCGTGACTTCACGATCCCCCACCTTCACGATGACGTCACGTTCGACGATGCCGGCCTGCGCCGCAGGCCCGCCCTCTGTCAGGTTGGCGACCTCGGCCCCGCTGGTGACGTCGTTGACGACCGTGCGGGCGTTCACGCCGATGTCCGGGTGGTGCATCTCGCCGTCCCGGATGAGGGTCTGAGCGACCGTCGTGACGGCGTCGATGGGAATCGCGAACCCGAGACCGACCGAGCCGCCCGACTCACTGAGCATCGCAGTGTTGATTCCGATGACCCGGCCCTCGCCGTCGACCAGCGCGCCGCCGGAGTTGCCGTGATTGATCGCAGCGTCCGTCTGGACGGCGTCGATGACCGCGTTGGTGTCGCTGCCCTCGCCGGACAGGCGCATCGGCCGATGCAAGGCACTCACGATTCCGCGGGTGACGGTCTTGCTCAGACCGAGTGGCGAACCGACCGCGACGACGTCCTGGCCCACCTGTACGTCCCCGGACTTGCCGAGTTCGGCGACAGTCAGATTGTCGACGGACACCTTCAGCACCGCGAGGTCCATCTTGATGTCCCGACCGACGATCTGTGCCTCGGCCTTCGTGCCGTCGGAGAACAGGACCTGAATCTTTCCACCGTCGGGCGCCGTGGCGGCGGCGGAGATCACGTGATTGTTGGTGACGATGTAGCCGGCGCCGTCGATGACGACTCCGGATCCGGTGCTGCCCTGATCGCCCACGGCGACCTGAATCGACACCACTGCGGGCAGGACCGAGTCGGCAACCTTCGCGACCTGCGACTCCGCCATCTCGTCGTCGCCGCCGCCCTGTGCGAGAGTCACACTCTGACTGGTGAGTGAGCTGCGGTCGGCCGTCACGAACACAGCGAGCAATCCACCTACCAGACCGATCGCGAGAGCCACGCCGGCGAGCCCGAGCAGAGCTTTCGGCGCGACCCTGTCCCCGAACAGCACCTCGCGGGCGCTCAGTTTGGGCGCAGACGAACGTGCGGGGGCCGAACCGTGCACACCGGGACGTCCGAGCACGACGCCGGCTTCAGGATCGCGCCACGGGTCGGCTGGAGTGTCGTCGTCCGACTCGGGGGGCTCCGGAGGTTCGGGATTGCGCTCGATGGTCTCGACCGCCCCGGGCGGCCGACCGAAGGCCTCTGCCAACACCGGATCGGGAGCGCCGACCTTCACCCGCGGATCGTCCTTCTTGGACTTCCCGGCCTGTGAAAACGAGCCTTCGACGCCGCCCGGACGCCCGAACGCACTCTGTGACGCCGAGTCGATCTCCGGGCGATACACCGGCCGCGGATCGAGACGAGGCGCGTCCGGAGGTCGCAGGGATCCGTCGCCGTTCCCGTTCTTGCCGTTCACAGGGTCGCCGCTCTTCGAATCGCCCGTCACTGTCGCGCGTCCCCCTCGTGCGCGCCGATGACGCGTCCAGTCGTTCTGTGTGAGTCGGTCACTCGTTCCGGCGGTGCCACGAATTCCAGTCTCGTCACGGTTGCCACGCGCCCAGTATCACTGATCGACGAGTGGCGCGCGCCACCGCCATCCGCCATCTCGCCGGGGGTCGGGCGCGGGTCACCGACGCCAACGGCGAGACCAGCGGCGACCGGTGACGTCGAGCTGGCCGGACACGGCAGGATCCATCCGAGCGCCCCGCACGGAATGCGAGGAGCCATCGAGCGAATCCGCGGGCGGGCAGGTCGGTATGCGGCTCAGAACACCGAGCAGCGACAGCGGCATGGTCACCTCGCCGCTACCACGCAGGGCCCGACGCGCCTGCTGCTGCGATTCCACTTCGTGGGCGCATTCCAGGCACATCGAAAGATGATGGGCGGCCCTCAGGTAGGCGGACATTCGCAATTCGCCATCGACGTATGCGGCTATCGCCTCGCTCGCCAGATGCTCCGTCGAGCCGAACTGGCGATGCCCCGGCACCTGCGACATTCGTCCCTCCTGATAACTACCCGACACCGATCTGATCGGACTCGACCTTCCCGTTCACAGCAAGATGCTCGCGCAGTGCTTGCCGTCCGCGGTGGATTCGGCTGCGTACCGTCCCGAGCTTCACACCCAGTGTGGCACCGATTTCCTCGTATGACAGACCTTCGATGTCACAGAGCACCACCGCGGCGCGAAATTCCGGTGCGAGTGAATCGAGTGCGGCCTGCAGATCCGCATCGAGGCGGGCATCGTGGTAGATCTCTTCCGGGTTGGGGCCCGCAGCCGGAACTCGGTCGTAGTCGTCCGGCAACGCTTCCATACGGATGCGGTTGCGGCGGCGCACCATGTCGAGGAACAGGTTCGTGGTGATGCGGTGCAGCCACCCCTCGAACGTGCCGGGCTGGTAGTCGGACAGCGAACGGAACACCCGCATGAAGGTGTCCTGGGTGAGGTCCTCGGCATCCTGGGCGTCGCCCGAAAGCCGGTAGGCCAATCGATAGACGCGGTCGCCGTGCTCGCGCACCAGCTCGTCCCAGGACGGCATCGCAGATTTTTCGCCTGTGGCATCGAACACAGCCGTCCCTGTCAGCTCTGCGTCGAGTTCCGAGGCGACGACGTCGGAGATCACCGCGTCGGCCGGTTCCGCCGCATTTGCCGCCCTGTCGTTGCGGCGTACTGCTCGGGTACTGCGTTCGTTGTCGGTCATGTGGATGGGTGGATCCTCCTGTTCAGGACCGCAGATCACGGATTACGTGGTAGCTGGGACAACTTCCCGCTACACCGATTTGTTCCCGGGTCTCGAAAACTGCTCGGTCACGATGTGATCTCCCCGCCTTTGCGGCCTCGGATCTGGCGATGTGCCCTACTCTCGCGTACCGCCGTGTGTAGGGGGTGTGAGCAACCTGAGGTCTTGCTGAGAATTTCGCGCGAGCGCGCCTTGCAGCGGCGATGCCGAGACGCAGATAGCCTCATGGGCGTGCAGACTAACGCCGAACGGATACTCGCCCATACCGAAGGGGCCGTCCGCGAAGACGAGACGCTCGAGGCGGCAAGAGAAAAAGCCGAAGACCTCGGCGCCACACCCGTGTCACCGGCCGTCGGCGGCGCGCTGGCCATGTTCGCCCGCATGCTCGACGCGAAGACCGTTGTGGAGGTCGGCACCGGCGCCGGTGTCAGCAGCCTCTGGCTGCTGCGCGGTATGCGTGACGACGGTGTTCTCACCACCATCGATTACGAGCCCGAGCACCAGCGGGCCGCGAAGCAGTCGTTTCGAGCAAGTCAGATCGCACCCGCCCGAACCCGGCTGATCAACGGCAGCGCACTCGATGTTCTGCCCCGACTCGCCGACGAGGCGTACGACCTGGTGTTCGTGGACAGCGGACCGGCCGACCACCCGCATTTCGTGCGGGAAGGTGTGCGATTGCTGCGACCCGGCGGAACCATCGTGCTGCACAACGCACTGGCACACGGTCGCGTCGTGGACGTGGCACAACGAGATCCCGAAACGACTGCCGTCCGCGAGGCGGCGAAGGCGCTCGCCGAGAACGAACAGCTGATCAGAGTACTGTTCCCGCTCGGCGACGGACTTCTCTGTGCCTCGAAGCTCTAGATCCACACGCCTTTGCCGATGGCAACGACGCCACCGGTACTGATCGCGAATCGTTCCCGGTCGCGCTCGAGATCGACCCCGATGATCTCGCCCTCCCCCACGACGACGTTCTTGTCGAGGATCGCGCGCCGCACCACTGCGCCCTTCCCGATCCGCACACCGGGCATCAGCACACTGCCCTCGACGGTCGCGCCGTCGTCGATCATCACGTTGGAACTCAGGACCGAGTTGCGCACCGTGGCCGCGGACAGAATGCTGCCCGCTCCCACGACCGATTCCTGGGCGAGCCCGCCCTTGACGAACTTGGCCGGGGCCAGATTCTCGGCGGCCCCGCGAATCGGCCATCTCCGGTTGTAGAGGTTGAATATCGGGTGCACGGACACGAGGTCCATGTGCGCGTCGTAGAAGGCATCCAGCGTTCCGACGTCGCGCCAGTAGCCACGATCCCGGTCCGTGGCCCCGGGAACGACGTTGTCGTTGAAGTCGTACACGGACGCCACGCCCGCGTTGACCAGGGCCGGAATGATGTCACCCCCCATGTCGTGATCGGAATCGGAATTCTCCGAGTCCGCACGAAGGGCATCGACCAGCACTTTGGTCGTGAAGACGTAGTTGCCCATCGACGCGAACGTCATGTTCGGGTCGTCCGGAGTGCCGGGCGGGTGCGCCGGCTTCTCGAGGAACTGGGTGATCCGGCCGGACTCGTCGCTGTCGATGCATCCGAATGCGAACGCCTCGCTGCGCGGCACCCGGATGCCCGCCACGGTGACCCCCGCGCCGGACTCGATGTGGTGACGCACCATCTGCTCGGGGTCCATCCGGTAGACGTGATCGGCGCCGAACACGACGATGTACTCGGGATCCTCGTCGTACACGAGATTGAGAGACTGCAGGATCGCGTCTGCACTGCCGGTGTACCAACGAGGACCGAGACGTTGCTGGGCAGGCACAGGGGTGATGTATTCCCCGGTGAAGCCGGACAGTCGCCACGTCTGCGAGATGTGCCGATCGAGCGAGTGCGACTTGTACTGCGTGAGCACGCACAGCCGGAGATACCCGGCGTTGACCAGGTTGCTCAACACGAAGTCGATAAGTCGGTATGCACCCCCGAAGGGAACGGCCGGCTTCGCTCTGTCCGCGGTCAGCGGATAGAGACGTTTGCCCTCGCCCCCGGCGAGCACGATCCCAAGCACGTGCGGCTGGCTCCTCACACCTGTCAACCTATCCGCCGCCCCCTCCCCTCGCCAGCCGTGGCGCGCCGGACGACTTCTGGTGGCCGCCCCCACCTCGGAGAGTTACCTTTAGCGCGTGCGTGTGGCGATGATGACCAAGGAGTACCCACCGGAGATCTACGGTGGCGCGGGAGTTCATGTCACCGAACTGGTCGCGAAGCTCAGGGACCTCTGCGATGTCGACGTGCACTGCATGGGAACCCCTCGTCCGGGGGCGCACGTCCACCAGCCCGATCCCGCACTGGCAGATGCCAATGCGGTGTTCGCGACGCTGTCCGCCGAACTTCGGATGGCGAATGCGGCGAGCGCGGCCGACGTCGTTCACACCCATACGTGGTACACCGGCCTCGCAGGCCACCTGGCAGCCGCGATGTACGACGTGCCGCACGTTCTCACAGCGCACTCGCTGGAACCGCGTAGGCCGTGGAAGGCAGAGCAACTCGGTGGCGGCTATCGCATCTCGTCGTGGTCCGAACGCAACGCCGTCGAACACGCCGACGCCGTCATCGCGGTCAGTGCGGGCATGCGCTCGGACGTTCTCGAGACCTACCCGAGCATCGACCCCGCCCGTGTACACGTGGTGCGCAACGGCATCGACACCGAGGTCTGGCACCCCGGACCTGCTGGAGCTGGGTCCGCGCTGTCGGCGATCGGGGTCGACACCTCGAAGCCGATCGTGTCGTTCGTCGGTCGCATCACCAGACAGAAGGGGCTGTCCCATCTGATCTCGGCCGCACACCATTTCGCTCCGGAGATCCAGTTGGTGTTGTGCGCGGGAGCACCGGACACCCCAGAACTCGCGGCGGAGACAGAACGCGCGGTGGCGGGTCTCTCGGCTGCCAGAGGCAACGTGTTCTGGATTCGCGAGATGCTCCCGACCGAACGGGTGCGCGAGATTCTGTCGGCGTCGACCGTGTTCGTCTGTCCGTCTGTCTACGAACCGCTCGGAATCGTGAATCTCGAAGCCATGGCTTGCGAAACCGCGGTCGTCGCCTCCGACGTCGGCGGAATCCCCGAAGTTGTCCACGACGGGGTCACCGGACGTCTGGTCCACTACAACTCGTACGAGCCGGAAGCATTCGAGCGAGGTCTCGCCGAAGCAATCGATGCAGTGGCCTCCGATGTCGGGATCGCCGACGCCATGGGTCGTGCCGGCCGCGAACGAGCGGTAGCGGAATTCTCCTGGGCACAGGTCGCGGGGCAGACCGCGGCGGTGTACGCGGACGTGCTGGCGCGGCGTTGAGAATCACTCACCGACGGTCGTAGGTCGAGACCGTCACCGACGCGGTGACGGTCGAGCGCGGCGGCAGCTCCGCGACTTTCTCCGACAGCGCCTCGGGTCCGAGATGGCGCGCCGTGGGGCCCATTCCGACGAGTCGCAGGATGTCCTCGTGGCGCAGTTCCATCGTGAACTCGACGTTCGAACGCTGCGGGCGGGCGAAGAATTGGGACGTGGCGGCATCGAGCCGCTCCACCTTGCTGTCGTCGACGTGCACCATCCCGAGGGCGTCGATCAACTCGGTGAGATGACGGTCCGTCGGGGTCAGGACGGTGAGACGCCCACCCGGCGCCAGCACTCGGTGCGACTCTGCCGCGTTGCGCGGGGCGAACACGCAGAGAACGTCGGTCACGGCACCGTCTCCGACCGGCAGCCGGGCCCACGCGTCCGCGACGACGGCACCGACTCGTGGATGAGATTTCGCGATCCGCCTGGCCGCGTACTTCGACACGTCGAGGCCCACCCCTCGCGAGTCGACGCACCGATCGAGCACACCTGCCAGATAGTGGCCGGTGCCTGCGCCCACCTCGAGCACCCGCGCCCCGGAATCCGTTCGTTCGACCACCTCGGACACCGCGTCGACCAGCGGTACGTAATGGCCGCCGTCCAGAAACAGCGCACGCGCGTCGAGCATGGTGGGACTGTCACCGTCGAACTTCGACGCCGCACCCGTCGCGAGGCTCACGTAGCCCTGGCGCGCCACATCGAATCGGTGGCCGAGCGTGCACACGACGACGTCGGATCCACCGTCCGACTCCATATCGACCGCCGACGTACATTGCGGACACGCCAAGAGGTCGGTCACATCGGACAGCATTCGCCGCACCTCCCGTCCACGTTCACCGAGACATGTGGCAGGCCCCGCGTCGACGTGTGCGAGCGGGGCCTGTCATATGAGGTTGTATATCCCACCGACTAGCTGGTGACGCCCTTGAGCTCCTCGCCCAATGCGGCAGCTTCCTCCGGGGTCAGTTCGACGACCAAACGGCCACCGCCCTCCAAGGGAACCCGCATGACGATTCCTCGTCCCTCTTTGGTTGCTTCGAGGGGACCGTCTCCGGTCCGGGGCTTCATGGCCGCCATCCTCTGCTCCCTCCAGATCTGCGCTGCCTGCGTGCGCCTCGACTGACAATTCTCCCCGACCGAAACCGAGGCTTGTGCGCTCCATTCTTCCCTATCGACGTGCGGACCGGGAACCTGAGTCGGAATAAAGTTGAACATTTGACTTACAGGCACCCTGTGTGAGCCCTTTTCGAGCCATGGCCTGCAACGATGCGGGCGCGAGACACCGTCAGTCGGCGCTCCGAGAGTCTCGAGTAGCGGCCCCCTCCAGATACGCGACTTTCTCACGGAGAGAATCGATCTCACCCCCGAGACGATCGAGCGCCCAATCCACCTCGCTCGCCTTGTAACCGCGCAGCGTCTGTTGGAACCGCAACTCCCGCACGTCGTTCCCGGTCACCCCGGTGACGGGAAGAGCCGTGAAAGTGGTGCCGGGCGGGATCGGCGCGAGCTCCTCGGACCGACCGAACACGGCGCTGGCCACGAAGAACAGCACCGCACCGACGAAGACCATGACGAGGAGATACAACAGAGCCGTCAACATCACTCGATCCTGTCACGCCGACTCCACGGACCGCGCTCACAGGGCGGCCTTGCTACCGAACAGCCGCTATCGAACAATCGTGTTCATCGGCGGCCGGTCCGTCAGATCCACAGCTGTCGTGGACGGCACGAACGAATCACCGTCGACGAGAAACTGAGTGAGTCCCGCGCCCGAATCCTCCACGCCACAGCGCCGCATCATCGTTCCGATGATCTGCCTGCTCATCACGCCGAGCTCGGACAACGGCCGATTCCGGTGCTTGCGCACGCCCAGATTGACCTGAGCGATCGCGCCGAGCCCCAGCCGGTCGTAGGTGTCGAGCAGCAGCCCGATCTCGACCCCGTACCCGGGAGCGAACGGCACCGCGGACAGCAGCTCACGAGTGCCGGCGTACTCGCCACCCAACGGCTGCAGAATTCGCGCCAGTTCGGGCCGTAGCGACGCCAACATCGGCCGCGCGACGAGTTCGGTCACGCGGCCTCCCCCATTGGCATCCTCCGTGCCGCTCACTCGCAGTGGTCTGCGGTAGTACCCCTTCACTAGATGAACGCCGTCACCGGTGAGCAATGGCCCCAGAAGCTTCGGCACGAACGCAGGATCTGGGTTCACGAGGTCGGAGTCCACGAAGGCGATGAGATCGCCCGTACTCGCGGCGATCGAACGCCAGAGCACCTCACCTTTGCCCGAGACCGGCGCGACACTCGGCACGGCCTCTTCCCTGCTGACCACCGTGGCACCCGCAGCCCGCGCACGCTCCGCGGTGAGGTCCTGCGAACCCGAGTCGAGCACGATCAGTTCGTCGACGAGGCCACCCAACAGCGGGTGAATGGTGTCCACCACCGCACCGACCGTCTGCTCCTCGTCGAGTGCCGGGAGAACCACCGACACCGTTCGGCCGGCCTTCGCCCGCTCGAGCTCGGCGATGCTCCACGACGGCTGATCCCAGGTATTGGCGTCCTCCCACAACTCGGACGCCACCTGCGGGGCACTCACGTCAGCCCCCGCACGGTACGAGCCGGAGCACGAAGACCTTGAATTGCCGCCACCATCTCGACCACACGCCTGGTCGACGCCACCTCGTGAACACGGAACATCCGGGCGCCTTCTGCTGCGGCCATCGCTGTCGCTGCCAATGTTCCCTCCAACCGCTCGTCGAGTCCTACACCAAGAGTCTCCCCTATGAAATCCTTGTTGCTCAGCGCCATCAGCACTGGCCATCCGGTATTTACAAGATCGTCCACTCGACGCAACAACTCGAGCCCGTGGAAGGTGTTCTTGCCGAAATCGTGGGTCGGATCGATCAGAATCGAGTCCTTCGGCACTCCTGTTCGCGCCGCATTCTCCGCCGCGGCCACCACGTCACGACGCACGTCCTCGACGACATCGGTGTAGCGCACCCGAAACGGGCGGGTGCGCGGAACCGCGCCGCCCGTATGCGAACAGACGATGCCCGCACCCACTTCCGCGGCAACCTCGACGAGACTGGGGTCCGCGCCCGCCCACGTGTCGTTCACGAGATCGGCGCCCTCGGCGCACGCGAGACGGGCAACCTCACCGCGCCAGGTGTCGATACTGATCAGCAGGTCCGGAAATCGCCCCCGGATCGCAGCGACGAACGGCACGACCCGTCGAATCTCCTCGTTCGCGTCCACGAGCTCGCCCGGCCCGGCCTTCACTCCCCCGATGTCGACGACATCGGCGCCCTCCCCCACGGCCCGCTCCACCGCTGCCATCGCCGCGTCGTCGGAGAACGTCGCGCCGCGGTCGTAGAAAGAGTCGGGGGTGCGGTTGACGATGGCCATGACCAGCGCCCGGTCCACTGCGACCGGGCGCCCGCACAGCGTCGGCGACGGAGAAGCCGGTGACGGAGAATCAGGGGGCACGCGCATGGTCCCAATATTGGCACGCCCCGCCCGAACGCCCGTCGGCCCCGAGGGGGCAGCACCCATCGGCCGCGAGGAAGTACAGTCCGCTAGCCGCGAGGCAGGGCCCCCGCTGCGACCTCCTCGACGTACCCGTCGTACGACTCACGGAAGCCGGATTCGCGCCCGGCAAGCACGTGCAGCCGGCTCGAATCCTCGACGCCGTAGCCCTCCTTGCGGAGTTCGACCTTGCGACTCTTGAACGTGGACGTCTGCTCCAAGGAATCCACGACCCGCACGAAGAGCGGCACGGCGTAGACCGGAAGCCTCGAGTACAGGAACTCGGCGACGTCCTTTCCGTCGAAGGACTGGCCCTCGTGCAGGGTGATCGCGGCCATGCCGGCGCGACCGTCGGTGCCCGGAATCTCCACTCCGTAGACCACTGCCTGCTCCACCGCGGGGTGGGCGCCGAGCGCACCTTCCACCTCGGTGGTCGCCACGTTCTCACCCTTCCAGCGGAACGTGTCGCCGAGGCGGTCCACGAACGCGACGTGGCCGAGGCCCTGTCGACGGACGAGGTCGCCCGTGTCGAACCAGCAGTCACCTTCGTCGAAGCCGTCGCGGATGAGCTTCTTGTTCGTGGCGGACTCGTCGGTGTAGCCGTCGAACGGGGCGCGGTCGGTGACCTTGGACAGCAGTAGTCCGACCTCGCCGGTGCCCACCTTCCGCAGACGGCCGTCGGAGGCAGGCTTGGCCTGACCCGTGTCCTCGTCGAACTCGACGACCGCGTGCGGAAGTGGGCAGATGCCCGCGGTCTTGTCGAAGTTCAATGCGTTGATGAACGCGATGTTGCACTCGCTGGCGCCGTAGAACTCCGCGACCCGGTCGATGCCGAAACGCTCCTTGAACTCGGTCCAGATCTCCGGTCGCAGGCCGTTTCCGACCATCAATCGCACCGAGTTGTTCGAATCCGACGCCTTCTCCGGTTGATTGATCAGGTACCGGCACAGCTCACCGATGTAGGTGAACGCCGTCGCGTCGTTGCGTTCGACGTCCGACCAGAACTTGGACGCCGAGAACTGCCGTCCGACGGCGAGAGTCGCGCCCGAGGAAAGGACCGAAGACAGCGACACCGTCAGTGCGTTGTTGTGATAGAGCGGCAGGCAGCAGTACAGGGTGTCGTCGGGGCGCAGGCGCACGCCGAGACTCCCCAGTCCGGACATGCTCTTGAGCCACCGGAAATGGCTCATCAGGCTCGCCTTGGGCATACCCGTCGTACCCGAGGTGAAGATGTAGAACGCCTTCTCCTTGGCCTGGATCTGCGCGCACACCGCCGGGTCCGAAGAATCCGACTTCTCGGCCGAACGCTCGAGATCGGCGAGGGGTACCACCGCGGTCGCGGGCTTCTCGTCGAGCGAATCGAGCGCCTCGCTGCACGCCTCGGTCACGACGAGCGCCTTGCCCTCGAGGAGCGAGATGCTGTGCGCGAGCACCTCACCGCGCTGGTTGTAGTTGAGCATGCCCGCGGTGGCGCCCAACTTCACCGTGGCAAGCGCCACCAGGAGTGTTTCAGGGGTGTTCTTGCCCAGGATTCCGACGACGTCGCCGCGAACCACACCGAGGTCCTCGAGCGCGTGCGCGTAACGGTTGACTCGCTCGTTCGCCTCTTCGTAGGTGATCGAGTCACCCTCGAAGCGAATGAAGGGCCGCTTCGGGTTCGCCTTGGCAGCCTTCTGGAAGACCAACCCGATCGACTCGCGAGCATCCGGCTTCCGGATCAGACCTTTGACTCCACGAGCCATGATCGGCAGATCCGGAATCACGGCCGGAATCTGGCGAACGAAATCCAGAATCCCGATCGTCGACGGTGCTTCAGAGCGCATAGTTTCCCCTAGAAACGCGAGTATGAGTCACGTCACCTTACTGCAAAGTAACATTGCGCGTCATCACGGTCGGCCGCGTGACTCAGCGCACACATGCGTCCAGCGCAGTGGTGACATCTTCCGTGGAGACGAGCCTTTCGAGTGCTGTACGGCCCACGAAGCCGCCGTCCTCGAGTCCGGTCAGCCACGTCATCAGGCCGTCGTAGTGCCCGAACGGATCGAGCAGAACCACCGGCTTGTCGTGCATTCCCAAGTATCCGGCGGTCCACGTCTCGAACAGTTCCTCGAGAGTGCCGATGCCGCCGGGCAGCGTGATGAAGGCATCCGCTCGGTCCTCCATGATCTGCTTGCGCTGGCGCATGGTGTCGGTGACGACGAGTTCGTCCGCATCGACATCGGCAACCTCCCGATGCACCAGGGCCTTCGGTATGACTCCCACGGTGTTTCCGCCCGCGTCACGTGCGGACTCGGCCACCGCGCCCATCATCGAGACGTTGCCGCCGCCGGACACCAATTGCCATCCGCGCTTGCCGATCTCGGTACCCAGTGCACGAGCCAGTTCCAGGTATTGCTCGGCGACGGGCCCCGATGCGCAGTACACGCACACCGAGAACTTCGCAGGCGTCACCACAGGTCTTCGGTTCCGGTGAGCGCGGCCTCGTCGATACCGGTCTGAGAATCCACGACGATTCCGACGGCCTCCTCGACACTGTCCGTGACGTACAGCAGGTCGAGGTCACCTTCGGAGATCTTTCCGCTGCGCTCGAGCGAACTCCTGAGCCAGTCGACGAGACCCGACCAGTACTCGGTCCCCAGAAGCACGATCGGAAAACGAGTCACCTTCTTGGTCTGCACCAAGGTCAGCGCCTCGAACAGCTCGTCGAGCGTCCCGTAGCCGCCGGGCAGGCAGACGAACGCCTGGGAGTACTTCACGAACATCGTCTTGCGAGCGAAGAAATACCGGAAGTTGATACCGAGGTCGACCCAGTCGTTGAGCCCCTGTTCGAACGGCAACTCGATACCGAGCCCGATCGAGAATCCGCCGGCCTCGCACGCGCCACGATTTGCCGCTTCCATGACGCCCGGACCGCCGCCGGTGATCACGGCGAATCCGGCCTCGGCGAGCCCCGCACCGAGCGCACGGCCCGCCTCGTATTCCGGATGGTCGACCGGAGTGCGAGCCGATCCGAATACCGTGACCGCCCGCGGCACCTCGGCGAGCGCCCCGAAGCCCTCGACGAACTCGCTCTGAATGCGCAGCACACGCCACGGGTCGGTATGCACCCAGTCGGTCGGCCCACGCTCGTCGAGGAGGCGTTCGTCCGTGGTCGTTCCGTCGTCCACCCGATCGCGCCGGAGCTGAATCGGGCCGCGGAACTTCACCGACGAGGATTGACGACCCTGCGGTCCGCCGCTGTTCTTCTGTGGTGCCATGCGGTCAGGCTAGCGAGTCAGGTAGCGGCGGAGCACGGCAGACACGTCGGTGATCTGCTGAACGGGTACGTGCTCGTCACGCTTGTGTGCGAGGTTCGGGTCGCCCGGACCGTAGTTGACGGCGGGGATACCCAGCGCGGAGAAGCGGGAGACGTCCGTCCAGCCGTACTTCGCGCGGACTTCTCCGCCGGCCGCCTCGATAAGCGCGGCGGCAGAGGGGTCCGACAGTCCGGGCAGCGCCCCGGGCGACGAGTCGGTGATCTCGAACCCGAGATCGATGCCGTCGAACACCTCACGGACGTGCGCGATGGCCTCGTCCACACTGCGATCCGGCGCGAATCGGAAGTTCACGTCCATCACCGCTTCGTCCGGAACGACATTTCCGGCCACGCCGCCCTCGATCCGCACCGCGGAGAGGCCCTCGCGGTATTCGCATCCGTCGATGTCGACCTTCCGCGCACGATATGCGGCAAGCCGTTCGAGAACTGGAGCGAAACGATGGATCGCGTTGTCGCCGAGCCACGAACGCGCCGAGTGCGCACGGGTGCCCGCCGTGGTCAGGCGCGCCCGCAACGTGCCCTGGCAGCCCGCTTCGATCAGTGCCCCCGTCGGCTCCCCCAGGATCGCGACGTCGGCCTGCAACCAATCCGGGATTTCGCGCTCGATCCTGCCCAGCCCGTTGTGGACGGCGGCGATCTCCTCGCAGTCGTAGAACACCAGAGTCAGATCGTGAGCAGGGTCGGCGATGGTCGCAGCCAGGTGCAGGAACACCGCGTCGCCCGACTTCATGTCGACCGTTCCGCACCCGTGCAGAATGTCCCCTTCGCGCCGCGAGGGCACGTTGTCGGCGATCGGAACGGTGTCGAGATGCCCCGCCAGCATGACCCGGCTCGGCAGACCCCGATCGGTGCGAGCCAGCACCGCATTGCCGTTACGGATCACCTCGAATCCCGAGGTCTGCTCGCGCAGGGCGGCCTCCACCGCTGCTGCGATGGCGGATTCGTCGTGCGACACACTCGGAATGTCCACCAGCGCGGCGGTCAGGTCTATCGGGTCGGCACGAAGATCGAGGCTGCTCACGCTGACCACACTAGTGGGACGCGCCGAAGCGTTCAGCTGTCGAACCCACCGGGGATCTCGTAGACGGCACCGTCGAATCCCGCGCGGAACAGGCGGCCGTGCGAGAACCCCGAATCACCCTTTCCGTAGGCGAGGACGCTCGACAGCGGCAACCCCGACGCCAGGGTGCAATGCTGTCCAGGACCGTCCACGCGCCAGATCTCGCCGAGTGCGTTGGCCGGAACGACCGGCCGGTCCTGCGAGTCGAGAACCAGGCCGTCCGGTGCGGCGACCAGGTCCGCCCCACCGAGTCCCAACCACTTCTCGGGCGCCGCGGGATTTGCGATCGGGATACGGGTGACACCCGGGTCCGCGAAGGTCTGAGCGACGAACAGGTACTTGCCGTCCGAAGTGACAGCAGCACCGTTGGCGCTGGGCACCGACGCCCAATCGGACTGCACCGAGCCGTCCGGCGAGATACGGCCGATGTTCGACGCGAAGTCGTTGGTCGCATACGTGACACCGTCCGGTCCGACATCCAGACCGTTCGCCGCGCTGAGCCCGGATGCGAACGGCGTGACCGCGCCGGTCGCCACGTTCACCTTCGCCACCGAACCCGGCCGTGCAGTGTCTCCGACGACGACGCTCGGACTCCCCGATCCGTACCCGACCAACAGACTTCCGTCGGACGCCCAGGCGAGCCCACCCGCGCCCGCGCCGCCCGGCGCCGTGGCCATCGGGACCGCAGGCGCCCCGGGTGCGTCGAAGCGGAAGATCCGGCCGCTGATCGCGTCGGTCGTGTAGAGCCGACCGTCCCCGTCCACGATGGCCCCCTCCAACGCGGCGCCCGGCACCGAACCCACCAGCACCGGGGGTTGCCCTGCGCCGGGACACACCGGAGCCGCAGCCGCCGTCGGCGCACCGGCCACACTCACCACGGCGCCGGCCAGAAGAGTCGAGGCCAACACGAATGCTCGGACAGATTTGCCGCAGGTCCGGTTCGAAGTCATCGGACCATCCTGCCTCTGCGCACCAGCGCACGGACGGTTTCCACTGATTCACCGACCGGTCCGGTCTGGTGGAGCAACGAGCAAGTAATCTCTATACCCGTGAGCACACAGGGAGCATCAGCAGTAGGCATCGCCAACGTGACCGCGGACGGGACCGTTCTCGACACCTGGTTCCCCGAGCCGGCGCTCGGCACCTTCGACAAAGCGGGCACCGTGAACCTCGAGGGCGCGGACATCCCCTCGGAACTTGCGTTGCTCGCGGGCAACGACGAGGCGCGTGAGGTCTCGCAGGTCGTCGTGCGGACCACAATCGCGGATCTGTCGAAGGCGCCTGTAGACACCTATGACGCCTACCTCCGCCTCCACCTTCTCTCCCACCGTCTCGTGGCACCGCACGGATTGAGCCTCGACGGGCTCTTCGGCGTGCTCAGCAACGTCGTGTGGACCAACTTCGGCCCGTGCGCCGTCGACGGCTTCGAGAAGGTCCGTTCACGCCTGCGCATCCGCGGCCCCGTCACCGTGTTCGGCATCGACAAGTTCCCCCGCATGGTCGACTACGTCGTGCCGTCGGGTGTCCGTGTTGCGGACGCCGACCGAGTTCGCCTCGGCGCCCACCTGGCCAGCGGCACCACCGTGATGCACGAGGGCTTCGTCAACTTCAATGCGGGCACGCTCGGAAACTCCATGGTCGAAGGACGCATCTCGGCCGGGGTCGTCGTCGACGACGGCTCCGATGTCGGCGGCGGCGCCTCGATCATGGGAACGCTCTCCGGCGGCGGCAAGGAGACCATCGAGGTCGGCAAGCGCTGCCTGCTCGGCGCCAACGCCGGCGTGGGCATCTCGCTCGGCGACGACTGCGTTGTCGAGGCGGGGCTCTACGTCACCGCCGGCACCAAGGTCACCGGCCCCGACGGAACCGTCGTCAAGGCCAAGGACCTCAGTGGTCGATCCAACCTGCTGCTGCGCCGCAACTCGGTGTCCGGTGCCGTCGAGGTCGTGCCGACCAAGGGCACCGGCGTCGAACTCAACGCCGCTCTCCACGCGAACGACTGACCGGTGAGCGAGGTTCGGCAGGACACCACTGCAACTCCGGGTGATCGCGAAACCCTCGGGCACGGGCTCAAGGTCCGCCACCTGACGATGATGGGCCTCGGCTCCGCGATCGGAGCCGGACTGTTCCTCGGAACCGGTGTGGGCATCGCGAAAGCCGGTCCTGCCGTCCTCGTTTCCTACGTGATCGCCGGCGCCATCGTCGTGTGCGTCATGCGCATGCTCGGCGAGATGGGCGCCGCGATTCCGGCCAGCGGTTCGTTCTCCCACTACGCACGAATCGGCATCGGCGAATGGGCCGGCTTCGTCATGGGCTGGCTTTACTGGTTCATGTTGATCATGGTGCTCGGCGCCGAGATCACCGGCGCCTCCCGCATCGTGAGCGGCTGGGTTCCGTCGATTCCACAGTGGGTCGTGGCTCTCGCGTTCGTCGTGTTCTTCGCGGTGATCAACCTTGCCAAGGTCAGCAACTTCGGCGAGTTCGAATTCTGGTTCGCCGCCGTCAAGGTCACTGTGATCGTCGCGTTCCTGGTGATCGGCGTGCTTCTCGTATTCGGATTGCTGCCCGACACCGACCCGGTGGGAACGGCCAACCTCTTCGGCCACGGCGGCTTCCTGCCGCAGGGCTTCGCCGGCGTGGCCGCCGGTCTGCTGGTAGTGGCATTCGCCTTCGGCGGCATCGAGATCGTCACCATCGCCGCGGCGGAGTCGGAAGACCCCGAGCACTCCATCGCCACCGCCGTACGCAGCGTGGTGTGGCGCATCAGCCTTTTCTACATCGGCGCCATTGCAGTCATGGTTCTCGTCGTTCCCTGGGATTCGCCGGCCCTGACCGGCCCCGAGGGCCCGTTCGTGGCGGTCCTCGATCAGGCGAACATCCCCTACGTATCCGGCTTCATGCAGCTGGTGGTCGTCGTAGCGCTGCTGTCCGCATTCAATGCCAACATCTACGGCACCTCGCGCATGGCCTTCTCCTTGGCCCGACGCGGGGACGGGCCGGCGCTCATGTCACGGCTCTCCGGTTCCGGAGTTCCGGTCAACGCCGTCCTGCTCTCGGTGTTCTTCGGGTTCGTGAGTGTGCTCCTGAACTGGTGGCTTCCCGACGACCTTCTCGGCATCCTTCTCAACGCGGTGGGTGCCGCCCTTCTCGTCATCTGGATCTTCATCGTCGTCGCTCATCTGCGTCTGCGTCCAAGACTCGAACGCGAAGGTCGCCTTTCCGTCCGGATGTGGCTGTTCCCCTACCTCAGCTACGCCACGCTCGCGATGCTCGGCGGATTCGTCGTGCTGATGTTGTTCGACGCCGACGCTCGGACACAGTTGATCTCGACCGCCGTTCTCTTTGCGATCATCACGGCCCTGGCGGTCGTGAACTCGCGACTTCGCTCGCGGCGGAAGACCAACGCCTGAGACCGACGACTTGTGAGTCCGACCAATCGTTCGGACGACAACTCTGCGAGCTCACCCAACAAACTGCGTCTGGCCTGTTTCGGTGCGGGTCGTGAACTTACTGTCGAGTAGGTTCATGTTCCCCACATCGATCGGAGTGCCGTGCCGAGACCTCTCAGTCAGGTGCAGATCCTGCGCGCCCTCCAGCCCAGGATCCAGCAGAATCTCGCTTGTCACCTGTCGGCAACGACCGAGTGGCATCCCCGAGACCACAGGCCCGCCGCGGCAAGCACACCACTGCCCACGGCCGCTCGATCGGCCATGATCGTCTCGCTGCTGACGACCCCGACTCCGCCTGCCTATCACGCCAGGGTCGGGAACGGCCTCGCGAAAGACCCGTGGACCACCTGGCTCGACCGCTGGGCCGAAGAGAAGAATCGGCACACAGCCTTCCTGCACGAACAACTCGTGGCGTTCGGTGGGGTCGATCCGGCAGCGCTCGAACGCGTGCGCGCCAGCACCACTCCGGTAGGTATCGACTCCTCGCTCGAAGGCGCCAATCTTCTGCACTGGGCCGCGCACGTGACGCTCCAGGAAGCGGCCGCCGCGCTCTCGCACCGCAACACAGCCGCGATGTGCGGGCGCACACCGGTACAGCAGGGTCTCACTCGAATCGCAGCAGACGACGATCTACACATGCGCTTCTACCTCGACCTGTGCGCCGGCGCCTTCGATCTCGCGCCCGATCAGACCATCAAAGCCGTCGCCGACGTCGTCATGAACTTTCAGATGCCGGGATCGACGACCTCGAGCATCCGGCACCACACGGCACTCGTCCGTGCGCACCGCATCTACGACCGCCGACGCCACGTCGAGGAGGTCATCCGTCCGGTGTTGCGACACTGGAACATATTCGAACGCAACGACTTCACTGCCATCGGCGAACGAGTACGCGACCGCATCCTCGCCTTCGTCGACACTCTGGACACTTATCGGACCACCGGCCCGGTCCTGGTCGGCTGAGCCTGTCTCAGGTCGGCTCGGCCGACGTCACCTCGCGCGATCCGCAAGAGCGTTGACGAACACATTCGCGATGTCTGCCGGATTCTTCGCGATATAGCTCGACCCACCTGTGGCAAGCGAAATCTCGGCCAGTGTCTGCGAATCGGCGTCGTCGGTGATTCCGATGGTGACGATGATGACCGGTCGAGCCGGATCCTGCTCTTCGACGAGAGTATCTATCAGTTGTTCTTTGCCGATCGAATCCGGATCCTCGTTCGAGCCGTCGGTGAGGACGATGACGCTGTTCACTGCGCGTGGATCGTAGGTCGCTTGAACGTTGCGGAAGGCGGCCAGCGTGGTGTCGTAAAGGCCGGTACCCCCGCCGACGAGCTTGTCGACCTCATTGGCCTGGTCGGCCATCACCTGACGCTGAGTGCGCCCGTCCACATCCGTGTCGTATCGACGAACAGGCACCATCTCCACGTAGTCCCGCCCCTCCCCGCCGAGTCCCTGGGAGAAGGCCCACAGCCCCGCGGACACACTGTCCGGGAACATCGCGTTACCAGCCAAGGCAGCCTGCACCGTCAACTGCATACGCGTCTCGGCTCCTGCCGGCACCGCCATCGAACCCGACACGTCGATGGCGACGAGCGTTCTGATGGGCTGTGCCATCAGCGCCCAGGCCCCCAGCGCCTCGTCGCCGATCGACTCGTCTTGCAGTTCCAGCTCGGTCACGTCGCCGACACCCGTGTCCAGCGGCCTTCCCCGGGCGTCACGGAACCCGTTGTCCGCGAAGGACGTGCGCGCGTCGTCACCGGCCAGCACGGCCGAGAGCTCGCGGGCCACGGACGTTGCCGTGTAGTGCCGTTTCGGCGCCGAAGCGGTGACGACCAGAGGAAAGTCCATGAAGGCGGTACCGGTCGCCGGAACCACGGCCTCGATTTCGCCCGGCACATCCGTATCGGTGGCAGTCGTGTCCAACCCCACGGTCTTCATTCCACTGTCTTCACGAGAGAACTCGAGCATCTCCTGCTCGGTCGCCACCGCGACACCGCCCTCGGCCGCCACACCTCGCAGCATGTCGATGCCCACCGGCTCGTCCTCGAGACGTTCGCTCTCCTCCTGCGCCAACGGCACCAGCGCGTTGCGGACCGTCCCTGCCACCACCGGGTCGGACTGCCCCTCGGCGAGCGCCGCGAAGACAGGTCCGCCCGCAGTGCCAGTAGTCAACGGGTTTCCGAGCTGAACATGCTCCATTCGCAATACGTCGAGCCAACTCGCAGGAGCGGGCAATTCGCCCGCACGGGATGCCAACACGATCGGAGTGGTCGCCACCGACCCGTCGACCACCTCGACTGGACCGGCAGCAGTGAGCCCCGCCTTCCGCACCCACGACCCCGAATCGGGAATCCACAGGTCCGGCGCGTCATCCGCCTTGCCGAGACTGCGCGAGACCTCCCCCTCGCTGACAGCACTGACAGCAAAGGTCGCGCAGCCCGTGCCGTCGGGGTCGGCGCCGTCGAGGATCTCCCGCAGCGCAGGGGCGATGGACGGCGAGGCAGCGAGGGTGTATTCCTCGGTGCCATCGCACTTTCGAGTCCACGATCGAACTGCCTCGACGACCACTGCGGTGGACACGACGAGGCCCACGACCACCACGGCGCACAGCGCGTAGAAACCCCAGGGGCGTCTGGAATCTTCGATACTCGAATGACGGCCACCGGCCACTGGGTCCCCCTAGATGTCAGGGCACATCATATCGAGGCGCCGCTCGGCGACACAGTCTCCGAACGTTGTGACTAACACCAGAATTGGCCGGTCAACCGAGCTACCGCTCGGTCACATAAGGTTCTTCTTCTGAACCTTTCCCATCGCATTGCGCGGCAACGACTCGACCACCCGAATCTCCCTCGGTCGCTTGTGGACCGACAGTTCGGCCGCCACGTGGTCGGCCAACACCTGTTCGGAAACGTCGTCCCCCACGACGAATGCCACAACTCGCTGTCCCAGGTCGGCATCCGGTAGGCCGACCACCGCTGCCTCGCGCACACTCGGATGCACCAGTAGTGCGTCCTCGACTTCGCCGGCGCCGATGCGGAAGCCGCCGGACTTGATCAGGTCGGTCGACGCCCGGCCGACGATCCGGTGAAATCCATCGGAGTCGACGACCGCGACGTCACCCGTCACGAACCACCCGTCGTCGGTCCACGACTGCGCGGTGGCCTCCGGCCGGTTCAGGTACCCGTCGAACAGGGTCGCCCCTCGAACCTGAAGATTGCCGATGCTCTCGCCGTCGTGTGGCACGTCCGCACCGGCGTCGTCACGCAGGCGGGTTTCGACACCGCGAACCGGCAACCCCACCCACCCTGGCCTGCGTTCACCGTCGAACCTGGTGCTGAGGGTGAGCATCGTTTCGCTCATTCCATAACGCTCGATCGGCTCGTGGCCGGTCAGTTCACGAAGTCGCTCGAACACCGAGACGGGCAACGGCGCACTCCCCGACACCAACAGACGTGCTCCGGACAGCGCCCGGGCCGACTCCTCGTCCTGTGCTACTCGTGACCAGACGGTGGGGACGCCGAAGTACAGCGATCCACGCGCTTCTGCGTACGCTGCCGGGCTGGGCTTTCCGGTATGAATCAGGCGGCTCCCGGTCCGGAGTGGACCGAGCACACCGAGGATCAGACCGTGCACGTGGAACAGCGGCAACCCGTGCACGACCGTGTCTCGGAACGTCCAGTTCCACGCCTCGGCGAGGCCGTCGATACCCGCAGCGATGGCACCCCGGCTGAGCAGAACTCCCTTCGGCGGCCCCGTCGTGCCCGACGTGTACAGAACGAACGCCGTGGCAGATGCGGGCGGCTCCGGATAGCTGTGCCAGGACCGCGCGTGCAACCGGACCGGCACCACCTGGAGTCCGGCTGTGTCGTCGTCGGTCTCGCCCAGCCATGCCTGGGCTCCCGAGTCTCGGAGGATGTGTTCGCGTTCGGCGCGGCCCGAGTCCGGCGGAACCGGAACCACCGCCACTCCCGCGATGAGGCAGCCGACGACGGCAAGAACCGTTTTCGCGGTCGGCGTTGCGAGAACTGCTACCCGGTCTGCCCGCGCGACCCGCTCCGCCACCGAGGTGGCAGCGCCGAGAATATCGCTGCGGGACAACGTGGTGCCCCCGATTCGGATGGCTTCGGAATCGTCGTCACCACGCGCGACGGCAAGAGGATTCAGTGAGGTCAGCAGCACTCGGACAGCTTCTCACAGCCCCGTTCTCACGCGTTCGGGAAAGGCACTCCGATCGAGGGGCGGCGACACCGTGGCCAGAGCAGCGCCGAGCATCGTGCCGGTCAGGACCGCCAGACCGTGGGCATCATCCAGGGCGACGAGACCGACACCGGACAGGACGACACCCGCCGCGAGCCACACTTCCCGTCGACTCGTGTGCGCAGCGACCACCATCCCGACCATCGACGCCGCGAGCCCCACCGTCGCAGCCGAGTTGCCCGCGCCTGTCGAGGGGAATACGAAGGCTGTGAACAGATCGAAGATCGCCTGCCCCAGGACGAAGAGCAATACCGCCCGCCACGCACCCCAGAAACGCACCGCCACCGGGGCCACGATGGCGAGGACGAACAGGTTCACTGCTGATCCGACGAGTCCCCCGTCCTGCACGGCCACCGAGGTGAGGATGCGCCACCACTGACCGTCCCGAATCAGCGCGGGATCACGCTCGAAGGCATCGAGCAACACCGGCAGCACGATCTGCAGCAAGGACGGCACCGCCACGATCGCCCAGATCCACACGGCTGCCCGCGGAATGTGCCCGTCCGCGGTCACGCGGGCGCGGCCCGCGGCCAACGCGAGCACCAGAACGACGACGAGCAGAGCCCATTCCGCCGGTCCAGCACCCGAAGTAACCACGGGGCAACTCTACCGCCGGACCGAAATGCGGCATTTCAGTCGTCCGTCACCACCGCGCGGAGAAAGAACCGCAGGTTCGACGGCCTTTCCGCCAGCCGTCGCATGAAGTAGCCGTACCACTTCTCGCCGTACGGCACGTAGACACGAACACTGCGACCCGCGCCCGCCAAGCGACGCTGCTCACCGTCGCGAATTCCGAACAGCATCTGATGCTCGTACTCGTCGCCGGTACGGTCGGCGCGCAGCGTGTCCACGGCCGCGATCATCGCCGGATCGTGGGACGCGACCATCGGATAGCCCTCCCCTTCGAACAGGATCTCGAGGCACCGCCGATACGACGCGTCCACGTCGTGCTTGTCTCGGAACGCCACCGACCCCGGTTCGTTGTACGCGCCCTTGCACAGGCGCACACGCGACCCACGTTCGCGGAGTTCGAGGCAATCCTGCTCGGTACGCCGCAGGTAGGCCTGCAACACCACCCCGAGCCACGGGAATTCGAGCCGCAGCGCCCGCGCGATCGCCAAGGTCGAATCCGTGGTCGTGTGGTCCTCCGCGTCCAACGTCACCCAGATGCCGGCTGCCTCCGCGGCAGCACAGAGAAGCCGGGCGTTCTCCGCAGCGACCACCTCGCCACCGGGACCGAGTCCGCGCCCCAGCGCCGACAGCTTCACCGAGACCTCCACGTCGTGCGTGCCGTGCGGCAGTTCATCGATCAGCTCGAGATATTCCTGCACGGTGGCCCGCGCCGTGGCGAGATCCGTGGTGTCCTCACCCAGAAAGTCGATCGACACCGCACGCCCCGATTCGAGCAGGCCCCCTGCAGCTGCGATGGCATCCGCCCTCTTCTCCCCCGACACGAATCTGTCGACGATCCGCCGAGTGATCGGAGCCTTCGTGATGGCGCGCTCGATACCCGGCGAACCCGCGGCCGCGAGGATTGCCGGCCGCAGCGGATTCGCGAACGTCGCGGGCACCCTCACCGCACTCACTCGCCCATGTGGGGGTAACGATGGTCGGTCGCCGGGACGAACGTCTCCTTGATCGTGCGGGCCGACACCCACCGCATCAGATTGAGGATCGAGCCGGCCTTGTCGTTGGTGCCCGACGCGCGGGCGCCGCCGAACGGCTGCTGGCCGACCACCGCACCGGTCGGCTTGTCGTTGACGTAGAAGTTGCCGGCGGTGTACCGAAGGGCACTGGTTGCCTGCGCCACCGCCCGACGGTCGTTCGCCACCACCGCACCGGTCAACGCATAGGGGGCGGCCGTGTCCACTGCCGTCAGGACCTCCTCGAATGCAGACGGGCCCGAATCGTCGTAGACGTGCACGGTGAGGATCGGGCCGAAATACTCCGTGGTCATCGACTCGTCCCGTGCGTCTTCCGAAAGCAGCACAGTGGGGCGCACGAAATACCCCACGCTGTCGTCGTACTTCCCACCCACCGCGATGTCGAGATCGGCCTTGCCACGAGCCCGCTCGATCGCGGCGACGCTCTTGTCGAATGCGCGTCGGTCGATGAGGGCGCCACCGAAATTGTCGAGATCGGTGATGTCTCCGTACGAGATGGCATCCACCTCGGCCAGAAACTCGTCGCGCATCCGGCGCCACAACGAGCGCGGCACGTACGCACGTGACGCCGCGGAACACTTCTGGCCCTGGTACTCGTATGCGCCACGGATCAACGCGGTCCGCAGGACCGTCTCGTCCGCAGAAACGTGAGCGACCACGAAGTCCTTCCCGCCGGTCTCCCCGACCAGTCGGGGGTAGCCGCGATACCCGCCGATGTTCGCGCCGACCTGCTGCCACAGATGCTGAAACGTCTTCGTGGAACCCGTGAAATGAATCCCGGCCAACCTGGGATCGGCAAGCGCCACGTCCGAGACCGGCTCGCCGTTGCCGGTCACCAGGTTGATCACCCCCGGCGGCAGCCCGGCCGCCTCGAGCAGCTTCATCGTCCAGTACGCCGCCACCGTCTGCGTGGGCGACGGCTTCCACACCACGGTGTTTCCCATCAACGCGGGCGCCGTCGGCAAGTTACCCGCGATGGCGCTGAAGTTGAACGGAGTAACCGCGTAGACGAAACCCTCCAACGGCCGATACTCGAGTCGGTTCCACACCCCGGGAGACGAAATCGGCTGGCTTGCCAGAATCTGACGAGCAAAATGAACATTGAATCGCCAGAAGTCGACCAGTTCGCACGGAGCGTCGATCTCGGCCTGCTGCACCGATTTGGACTGGCCCAACATCGTTGCGGCGGCAACGGTCTCGCGCCACGGCCTGGCCAACAGATCAGCTGCCCGCAGGATCACCGCAGCGCGGTCGTCGAACGACAGATCACGCCACGCCGGCGCCGCCGCGACCGCGGCCTCGACGGCAGCCGACGCATCGTCGTGAGTCGCATTGCGGAGGGTGCCGAGGACCGCAGAATGTCGGTGCGGCTGAACGACGTCCACCCTCTCGCCCTCGCCGGAACGGTGAACCCCGCCGATGACGTGCGGAATGTCCACCGAACCTGCGGCGATATCGGCGAGGGCCGATCGGAGTCTTGCCCGTTCGGGACTGTTCGGCGCATACGTGTGCACCGGCTCGTTGGTGGGCATCGGAACCTGAGTGATCGCGTCCATGGCGCCTACCTCCTGCTCCCAGGTTAGCTACGCTCGGCACATGTCGGCACGAAACCGAGTCACCCCTTTCTCGGACATCGTCGCCACCCCTCTACGTGGGTCGTTCATGGGAAATCGCGGGTGCCTGCACCGAGACCGTGAGGTCGTCCGACATCACTCCGGTAAGCGCTGGATCACCTGCGAAACGGACTTCCGAGATCGACGCGTGGAACAGTGGGCAGAGGGCCGCTACACGGTGCTGTTCTTCCACGACGAGGCGGTGGCCTTCGCCGCCGGACATCGGCCCTGCGCGGAATGCCGACGCCCGCGGTACAACGCGTACCGAGCTGCATGGGGCGGCGCTCCGCCCGCGGACGAAATGGATGCGCAACTGCACCGTGAACGACTCGGCGAGAGGCAGCGCGCCGACTGGGCTGCGTTGCCCTTCGGGACGTTCGTGTGTGTCGACGACGTGCCGATGCTGACGACCGACGAGAGCATCGTGCCGTGGTCGACGAACGGGTACGGCACTCCCCTGCCCCGACCTCGCACCGGGCAGGTGACATTACTGACACCGGCGTCCACCGTCGCAGTGCTGGCAGCGGGGTACGAACCGATCGTGGCTATCTGATCCGCTGTCTTGGAGTCAGCTGCTCACGTCTCGCGCGTCGACCTTCATCGAGTGGACGTCGAGATCGGTGCCCTCGAGACCGAAAGTGATCACGCGCTCCGGATGGACACGAATGGTGGCGGTGGCGTCGATCGCTTCTGCCCGGCCACGAATCTCGACGCACCGGACGCGCCACGGATCGGTCGAGGGCAGGTCGTCCACGACGAACGCCACTCTGCCGTTGTCGGCGACATTCTTGAACTTTCGACTCGCAGTCATGCTGTAGCCCTGGATGTCGATAGTGCCACTGTCGCTGTCCACGCTGAATCCGACTGGACTGACTTGCAGGGTTCCGTTCGGCTGAACAGTCGCGAGACGGCCGAGGTGCTGCGAGGACAGATAGTCGAGTTCTTGCTTCGAAAAGATCATGTCGCCAACGTAGAACCCGAATCGCACTCGAGGTCAAGAAGACATGACATGCCGATTGGCGCCGTCCGTGGTGCATGTGGGCGGCGCTGCTCGGTACTCGGGTGTGTCAGGCGGCGTCGGGTCCGGCCCGGCCTGCATGTGCCGACTCTGTGTGACGGGCGGGGCGGCGGTTCGACGGCAAGACCGGCCGACTGCCCGGCAGTCGCGGCGGCAGGAACCACGGATACCGATCAGCACCCATCACCACCTCCCATCCCGAGTGGTGAATCAGTCGGTGATGAAACCCGCACAACAACACCAAATTGTTCATATCCGTCCGGCCGTGATCGGCCCAATGCACGATGTGATGCCCTTCGCACCACGACGGTGGTGCCCCGCAATTCG
>NZ_JBUYWE010000017.1:0-49177 GCF_055231055.1 Rhodococcus huquni | reverse complement strand
CCGGCCGGATCGCCCTGACCGGCCGGATCGCCCTGACCGGCCGGATCGCCCTGACCGGCCGGACAAACCTGATCGGCCCGACAAGCCTGATCGTCCGGACAAGCCTGATCGTCCGGACAAGCCTGATCGCCCTGATCGTCCGGACAAGCCAGATGCCCCGGACAAGCCGACGCCTCAGGCCCCCGACATCCCGCATATCCCGGAACCGGACGACAAGCCGTCCGCTCCGGGAGTGCCGCTTCCGCCTGCGGACAGTGATTCGGATCCGAGCGACTTTTCCGACGAGCCGGCGGAGCTTCCGTCGGCTCCTGGTGGCGGTGGCGCGCCCCCGCCGCCTCCCGCCGGGCCGGGTGGTGGAACCGGCGCGCCTCCTCCGGGTGCTCCGGCCCCGGCAGCACCCGCATCGCCCGGCGGTCCTGCAGCGCAGGGTCCTTCGGCACCACCACCGGTAGCTGCAGCACCACCGGCGGCTCCGGCTCCGGCAGCGCCCGCTCCTGCTCCGCCCGCTCCTGCTCCGCCCGCTCCTGCTCCGCCCGCTCCTGCTCCGCCCGCGGAGAGCGCCTCCGCCGCCACGAGTCCGCCGGACAATCCCGCGGCGATGCCGGTGGTCCACACCGAGCCGTTGCCGGTTGCTGCCACACTCGGTGGAGTCGGCGTGTTGTTCGTCTGTGCGGCCGGCGCAGGTGCTGCGAGCTTCCGTGGTGCCCGCGCACAACAGGCGAGGCTCGCGGCGGCACGCGCAGAATTCCTGGCACCTACATCGATGGGAGGTGCGTGAGTCGTGTCATCGAGGAGATCTCATCGACGCGTTGCAGCTGCGGTCGACGCAGTCCTCGACGCTGCCGTGGCAGCTGAGGCCGTCACGCTCGTCGACGTGGTGGAGTCCGTGGCCCATCAACGCCAGCGCGCAATCGAGCTCGAGTACTCCGAGGATCTCGCTGTGGGCGTGTGTGGCCAGCGGCGTGCCTACCCGGATCGCGACGTCATCGTGTTGGCGCCCAACCTGCCCGACACCGACCGAACACTTGCCCACGAACTGGGCCACGTGGTCTTTCGGCACGAAGGTGCAGAAGCAGCGGAAGCAACCTTGGAGGCGAGCGACGACCTGATCGCATACATGCTGAGTCAGCGGTCGCTGCGGAAGGCCGAGGATTCGGTTCCCGACGACATCGCCGAATGGGAAGCCGAGACTTTTGCTTCGATGATGATGATGCGATTGACGACATTGAAGGGACGAGGCGCACCGGTGTCAGTTCTCCGATACGACGAGGCGATCGGGTGATTGCCTGGTTTGTGGCATTGGTGGTGTGGATCGCCGCCGGCGCACGCATCGGACGTGTGCTCGCGCGCCACCCCACTTCACTGCGCAACGCGATGGTGGTGTCGGTGGTGAGCGCAGCAGTGGCGTCGACGGTGGTGATTCCACAGGTGTCGTCTGTCGTGGCGGAGATCGCGCCCGGTTCCGATCTCCCGCGCACCGTGGCCCTGCTGTCGTGGCTCTTCTGTTCCGCCGGCGGCGCCGTGGGAGCAATTGCAGTGTGGCCGTCGGTGTCTCGGCGCTGGATGCGACCGATGGCCTTGCTGACCTACGGGACGGCGGTCGTGGTCGGCGTCGCTGCGTGCCTCGACCTGGTGATACCGGCGTTCGTATTCATGACGGTGACGCTGGCGACTGTCGTCGGCACCGGACTCATGCATGTTGCCTGGGCGCCATTGGGGCGCGGAATCGCACTCATCGTCGGGGGCGCTGCACTGCTGTGGATCTCCGTAGTGGTCGCCCTGGCGGGGGAGCTGTCGGGCAATCACGATCAGCGATTGCACTCGGCGGCCGTGTATGCGGGGGCGGCCCTGTTGATCTCGATCGGTTCCGTCTGGGTTCTGGCCGAGATGTGGGTGCGGGCCCGAATGGATCTACGCCGCCTGCGACCGATGCACGACACGCTGATCGAGCGGTTCCCCGAGGTGATCGACGGTGTCGGTGGCGCCGGAACGACGGTGCTGCGAGCATCCGATTCTGTCGCGCAGGTCATGGACGCCATGTACGTGCAGGCCGGTGCGGGTCTGTTCGCGACTCGCGAGGATCCTCCGACGTCGTCACGCGATCACGCCCGAGTGGTGGCGAAATGGGTTCGGGACCCAGAGGGTAGTGCGGTGATCGACACTCGATGGATTGCTCCGCCGGAAGGTTGTTCGCCCCGCCGCTGGGCGTTGCAGATCGCGGACGAGTACAACACGGGTGGCCGGAAGACGGTGGCCCGGACGGCCTGAACGACGCTGGAGAACTAGCGCGATGCGTCGGGCGGAACTTCGGGGAGTCCCTCGCTCGACCGCAGCTTCTCGGCCATGGTGGTCAGAAGGCTCTGGGATTCTTCCGACAGATCGAACGCGCGGCTCGACAGCTTGCGAAGCCCGTACCCCTGGAGTTGGGAGAGCAGTTCCAGATCGTGATCGATCTTGGCCGCGTAGATGTCGTTGAAGAAGTAGTCCGCCTTGACCTTGAAGAAGCGCGCAAATGCGGCGACGGTCTCGTCGGAGGGGTTGGTGCGTTGACCGGATCGAAGTTGCGATATGTACGGCTTCGAAATCTGGTGCCCATCGCCTATTAGTGCCGACGCGACCTCTGCATTGGTGTGAGGCTTGCGGCCTGGAGGATGGACCGTGTCGAAGAGCTTGTTCAACCGCTCGGCAAAATCAGCCATGTGAGCCGCCGTGGTCCTCTCTCGTTGGCGCATCTGGAATGTGTTGAAAACCCTACCATCCAAATAACCGGTCAGTAGCTCGTGAAATGTCTGAAACCGACAGTCGTCCCGGTTGTCGACGAGTGGTGCACGGGGTCTGTTCAGCGATTGATACTTCGGCGCAATTGCTCCCCATTGAACTCGGTGGCGCACACGTGGACCGAGCGAGAATTTCATGTTCCGACAGCCGGGATTCGTCGCGCTCCAGTGGGGTGTGCGACCAATCTCACTCGGGATTGCCAAAAGTTAACTACGTCACTTCAACTCTGGAGTCCGTATACCAAAAGTTGGACATCTGTCCTGATCAGGCCCGCGCGTTGCGTTGCGTAATGCAACTTACAAAACGTCGCTCGATGCCCCCTCGGTCCTGTGCAGCTTACTCGTTGGTAAGGATGAAGGGGTAACGGGTCGCTCGATTCCGACGATGTGTATCGATCGGCCGGCGGTCGGTGCGAGGTTGTGGAATTCCGTATGGCGTCGGGCCTCCTGTCGTGGGGGACGGAGGTCTCGATGGGTGAGCCGAAGGGGTGGCTTGATGCGTCACTCTCGGCCATCATTGTGATATGGAACACAGAATGAGTGACGCCGAGTTGCGCAGGGCGATCAGGACCCTGCGGGACCGAGCCGACTATGCGAAGAAGCACGACGACCAAGGGGCCGTCACGACGATCGAGGAATCGATTCGGAAGTATCAGGAGGAGATGGGGCAGCGGTTGTGACCGTGAATCGGGCCGACTGCTCGAGGCTCTGACGAAGTCTCTGTTCCGTCCCGTCGCGACCGAGCGTGCGTAGACTGCCGGGCGCAAGGGCGATCTGCGGCGACGGGGTTCGGAGAGACGATGGCGATCAAGACGTTGGACGGTAAGAAGGCTCTGATCACTGGCGCCGGCAGCGGAATCGGGCATGCCACTGCCCTCGCTGCGGCGGCCGCAGGCGCAGAACTGTTCCTTACGGATGTGAACGAGGTCGGGCTCGCGGAGACGGTCGCAGAGGTCGGTGCGAACGGCGGGACGGTGAGCTTCTCGCGAGCGTTCGATGTGTCGGACTTCGACGAGGTCACTCGGTTCGCGACCGACGTGCACGGCCAGTTCGGCAGCATGGACGTGGTGATGAATGTCGCAGGCATCTCGGCGTGGGGGACGGTGGAGAACCTCGAGCATCGCCACTGGAAATCGATGGTCGACGTCAATCTCATGGGTCCGATTCACATCATCGAGAACTTCGTCCCGCCGATGGTTCGTGCCGGCCGCGGTGGACACCTGGTCAACGTGTCCTCTGCCGCGGGAATCCTCGCTCTTCCGTGGCATGCTGCGTACAGCGCCAGCAAGTTCGGCCTGCGCGGCGTTTCCGAGGTGCTCCGGTTCGACCTGAAGCGGCACGGGATCGGGGTCAGCCTCGTCGTTCCCGGCGCGGTCAAGACACCGTTGGTGGGAACCGTCGAGATCGCGGGCATCGACCGCGAGGATCCTCGCGTGAACAAGTTCGTGCACCGCTTCGAGAAGCGCGCCGTGTCACCCACCAAGGTCGCGAACAGCATTCTCGCCGGAATCTCGAAGAACCGCTACATGGTCTACACGTCCAACGACATTCGCTTCGGTTACTGGTGGGCACGTAAATTCGCGCCACCGTACGAGTTCGTCATGCAGAAGGCGAACGACCAGTTCAGCAAGTTCCTCTAGGCCGACTTCCGGTAGCGTCGCCGTATGCCGAAGCGTTTCACCACCACCATCGAACTGGATCACGACGTCGAGGCTGTGCACGCGGCACTCACGGACGAGGCCTACTGGCAGTACCGGTTGCGTGAGAGCGAGACCGCGCAGACTCGGATCGAGTCCTCGGGCCCGGGCGCGTTGTCCGTCTCGGTGACCGAAACGACGGACCCCGAGAAGTTTCCTGCCGTGGTGCGGGCCGTCGTGCGCGGTCCGATGAAGATCGAACGCAACGATTCCTGGGGTCCACTCGCGGCCGGCCGGGCCGCGGGGCGCTTCGGTGGGAGCACTACGGCGCTTCCCTTGACCATCGAGGGAACGTTCGTACTCCGCGGCGCCGATGCCGGCTCGGTGATCGACGTCGAGGGGGCCGTCACCGTCAAGATCCGCCTCGTCGGCGGGCAGATCGAGTCACTGGCGAAACAGATGGTGATGCAGATGGTCGAACGCGACGGCGGCGAGATTCACGCCTGGCTCACTCAGTGAGCTCCTGTGACAGCCTCACTCGGTGAGCTCCTGTGACAGCCTCACTCGGTGAGGTTCGTCCCGTAGCTCTACGTCCAGATTGCGGGCGCCCGGTCCGGCGGCTCCGAGTTTGTCGTGACTGTTCACGATCGTGCAGCTGCTCAGTGACAGACATCCGCAACCGATGCAGCCCGTGAGGTTGTCGCGCAGACGTACCAACTGCTCGATCCGGTCGTCGAGCTCCGAGTGCCACTCGGCGGACAATCGTGCCCAGTCCTTCCGGTTGGGTGTGCGTCCCTCCGGCAGCGTCGACAATGCGTGCCTGATCTCGGCGAGGGGGATCCCGACCCGTTGAGAAATGCGAACGAACGCGACGCGTCGCAGTGTGTCCCGTCGGTATCGGCGCTGATTGCCGCTCGTTCGTCGGCTCGAGATCAAACCTTCGCGCTCGTAGAAGTGCAGTGCGGACACCGCGACTCCGCTGCGTTCCGACAACTGGCCGGGCGTGAGTTCTTTCGCCGACCACTCGGGCATCTCCATGTACGCACCTCCCACTCGGATACCCGAACCATACTCGAGGTCCTGTCGTGTCGAACCGCGTACGTGGTGACCGAACGCCCTCCGCGCATTACCGTCGAGACATGAACGCAACGGGATCGGCCGCGATGGGGGCGAATTCCGAGGTGGGCACGCTCCGGGGCGTGTTGCTGCACAGGCCGGGGGACGAGCTCAAGCGACTCACTCCACGCAACAACGATCAGTTGCTGTTCGACGGGCTTCCGTGGGTCGATCGCGCGCAGGAGGAACACGATGCGTTCGCGGATCTCCTACGTGGCCGCGGGGTGGAGGTGATGTTGCTGTCCGATCTGCTCACCGAGGCGTTGACCGCGAGCGGGGCGGCACGCATGCAGGGGATCGGCGCTGCGGTCGACCCGCGAAAGCTCGGACACACCTTGGCGCACGAACTCACCTCGCACCTGCGCGCCGTCCCCGCCGCAGAGCTGTCCACGATCCTCACCGCCGGAATGACTTTCGACGAACTGCCCGTGGACGCCAGCTCCTCGTCGCTGGTCAGGCGCATGCACCACGGCGGCGACTTCGTCATCGATCCACTGCCCAATCTGCTCTTCACACGAGACTCGTCGTTCTGGATCGGACCGAGGGTGGCGATCACGTCGTTGGCGCTGCCCGCACGCGCTCGCGAGACGTCGCTGACCGACCTGATCTACGCCCATCACCCCACCTTTCGCGGTGTTCGACGTGCCTACGAATCGCACACCGCGCCGGTCGAGGGCGGCGATGTGGTGCTGCTCGCGCCCGGTGTGGTCGCGGTCGGTGTCGGCGAACGGACCACACCCGCAGGAGCGGAGGCGCTGGCTCGGAGCGTGTTCGAGGACGAGTTGGCGCACACCGTGCTCGTCGTTCCCATCGAGCA
Source organism: Rhodococcus huquni (assembly GCF_055231055.1). Lineage (NCBI taxonomy): Bacteria > Bacillati > Actinomycetota > Actinomycetes > Mycobacteriales > Nocardiaceae > Rhodococcus > Rhodococcus huquni. Next base: position 42,830 of record NZ_JBUYWE010000017.1, on the reverse strand, counting down.
AGAGCGTGCATCGATGCACCTGGACACCGTGTGCACGATGGTCGATGTCGATGCGGTGGTGATGTATCCGGCGATCCAGGACACACTGTCCGCATTCACGATCCGCCGTGAGGACACGGGCGTGAGCATCAGCGGGGCGGATCCGTTTCTCGAGGCCGCAGCCGACGCGATGGGTATCGGAAAGCTCCGGGTCATCGACACGGGCCTCGACAACGTGACTGCCGAGCGTGAGCAGTGGGATGACGGCAACAACACGCTGGCATTGGCGCCCGGCGTGGTCGTTGCGTACGAGAGGAACGTGGAAACCAATGCCCGGCTGGAGGCGTCGGGCATCGAGGTGTTGCGGATCGCGGGCTCCGAACTGGGGTCGGGCCGCGGCGGGCCGCGTTGCATGTCGTGCCCGGTCGCCCGCGATCCGGTCTGACCGGCCTACGTGGTCAGAGGATTTCTTCGACCTTCTCCGCCGGGCGCGCCAGCACGGTGCCCTTGTCGGTCACCACGATCGGCCGTTCGATGAGGATCGGGTTGTCGACCATGGCCTCCAACAACTGATCCTCGGTGGCGTCGGCGAGGCCGAGGTCCTTGTACACGGATTCACGTGTGCGAATCGCCTGGCTCGGTTGAAGACCGGCGTCGTCCAGAAGCTTGCGCAAGCCGTCACGTGACGGTGGCGTCTCGAGGTATTTCACCACGGTCGGTTCGATGCCCGCCTCTTCGATCAGTCGAAGAACGGTGCGGGAAGTGTTGCAGCGCTGGTTGTGGTAGATCGTCGCGTTCTTGGCCATGCCCGTCATTGTGCACGTCCCGACCCCCCTCTTCGCTTAGCGTTGACGCAGAAGCGTGACGGAAGGGAGGGACCGTGCACCTGACGATCGATCAGAATTCGAGCGTTGCCCCGTTCGATCAGGTCCGATTGCAGATCATCGAGCAGGTTCGGTCCGGTGAGTTGATTGCCGGAACGAAGATCCCGACGGTGCGAGCGTTGGCGTCCACATTGAGCCTCGCTCCGAACACGGTCGCGAAGGCCTACCGAGAATTGGGCCGCGAGGGCGTCATCGAGACGCACGGCAAACAGGGGACGTTCATCGCGGCGGGTGGGGACCCCACGAGAACACATGCGGAACGCGCCGCGACTCAATATGTCCAAGAACTGCGAAATCTGGGAATCTCGGACGAAGATGTACTTGGGTTCGTTCGCTCCGCCCTCAGGGGAGCGGACTGACGGCAGGGAGCGGACTGACGATTCGACAGAAAGGACTCCGGTGGCATCCACACTGTTTCGCGATATTGCGATTCTCATCGCCAGAATCGGAATCGGAGTCGTTTTCGTGGCTCACGGGTGGCAGAAGTTCTTCGACTACGGGGTGAGCGCCACCCAGGCCTCGTTTCGTGACATGAACGTGCCGATGCCGAACGTGAGCGCCATCGCCGCGGCCGCGATCGAACTGGGCGGAGGTGTGGCGTTGATCGCCGGCCTGCTGACATCGATCGCCGGCTTCCTCCTGTTCCTCGACATGCTGGGTGCGTTCCTGATCGTTCACGTCGACAAGGGCGTCTTCGTCACCGAAGGAGGCTACGAACTGGTGGTGGCACTGGGTGCGGGTGCGTTGTTGCTCGCGGTATCGGGTGCCGGTCGTCTGGGAATCGACGGATTGATCGGGAGGGGCTCGGGATGGGGCAGAACTGCAGAGTAGAGGGGTGTGTGATGGGTCGCGATCCGGTGACGAGTCACGTCCTAGCTTGCTTTTGCGAACGAACTCGAGGAATGTGAAACACCATGGCGATGAACACTGACACTTCGGACCGCGATACCGCGGACGACGGATCGGGGTCTGCGCGCAGCAGTTTCACCCCGGTCGGTATCCGTACCGACTACGTGGTCTTCTCTGTAGCGGCGGTCGCCGTACTCGCAATCGTGGTCTGGGGCCTCGTCGCTCCCGATAATCTGAACTCGACGACCGGGTCGATGCTGGACTGGATCGTCACCGACCTCGGTTGGTTGTTCGTACTTTCGGCGACCGGATTCGTTCTCTTCTCCATCTGGCTCGCGCTCAGCCGGTTCGGCACGATCCCACTGGGCAAAGATGGCGAGAAGCCCGAGTTCCGGACCGTGAGCTGGATCGCGATGATGTTCAGCGCCGGCATGGGCATCGGACTGATGTTCTTCGGACTGTCCGAGCCGCTTGCGCACTTCGTCAACCCGCCTCCCGGGTCCGAAGGGGGCGTCAGCGCCGCAATGGCCACGACGATGTTCCACTGGAGCCTGCATCCGTGGGCCATGTACGCGGTGGTGGGCCTGTCGATCGCATACGGCTCGTACCGCAAGGGCCGCAAGCAGCTCTTCAGCTCGGCGTTCATTCCTCTGCTCGGCCGCCGTGCAGAAGGCCCGATCGGCAAGATCATCGACATTCTCGCGATCTTCGCGACCCTCTTCGGTACCGCGGCCTCGCTGGGGCTCGGTGCGCTGCAGATCGGTTCGGGTGTCGAGGTCGTCGGCTGGATGGGCGAGGTCAGCACCTTTCTCCTGGTCGCCGTCGTTGCGGTCCTGACGCTCGCGTTCGTGGCGTCCGCCGTGTCGGGTGTCGCGAAGGGCATCCAGTGGCTCTCGAACATCAACATGGTGTTGGCCCTGGTTCTCGCCGTCTTCGTGTTCGTCCTCGGGCCCACGGTGCTGATACTGAACCTGATCCCCACGACCATCGGCGCTTATGTCGCCGACCTCGCGCAGATGTCGGCGCGCACCGGCGCCTCCTCGAATCCGGAGACGAGCACCTGGCTCTCCTCGTGGACGATCTTCTACTGGGCTTGGTGGGTGTCGTGGACCCCGTTCGTCGGCATGTTCCTGGCACGTATCAGCAAGGGACGCACCATTCGCCAGTTCATCATCGGCGTGATCGCTGTTCCCAGCACGGTGAGCCTCGTGTGGTTCGCCATCTTCGGTGGCGCCGGAATCGGTGACCAGCGAGACGGCATCGACCTTGCATCGCGTGGCACCGAGGAAGCGCAGCTGTTCGGGATGCTCGACAACCTGCCGCTCGCCGGAATCACCACTGTTCTCGTGATGGCCCTGGTCGCGATCTTCTTCGTGTCCGGTGCGGATGCCGCATCGATGGTGATGGGTTCGCTGTCCCAGCGCGGAACGCTGGAGCCGCGACGTTGGGTGGTCGTGTTCTGGGGTGCCCTCACCGGTGGGGTCGCCGCGCTCATCCTCTGGACCGGTGGTTCGGACGCCCTGGACGGGCTGCAAACCATGACGATCATTGCGGCGGCGCCGTTCGTGTTCGTGATGATCGGGTTGTGTGTGGCGCTGTACAAGGACCTCTCACGTGACCCGCTCATGCTCGATGCCCGCGCGATGCGCCGCGAACTCAGGCGGATGGCCGCAAAACAGCGTCGGGAGAAGAGCCGAGAGAAGGCACCCACTCGCCGGTAGGTCCGGTCGAGCCGTCGTAGGATGGCTGACGATGTCCACTTTCACGCGCGTTCTCGCCGGTTTGTCGTCAGCCATCCTTTTCGGCTCCGTGGGGCTCACCAGCGGGGCCGCGGTCTCGGCCGCAGACCCACTGTCCGTTCCTGGGCTACCCGGATTCCCTGGTCAGCCGAGCGCGCAAGCGATGGTCGACAACGACATCTCCTTCGAGTCGGGCGGCCACACTTTTCACGGCACCTACCGCGGACCCGCAGGTCCAACTGCTGCGCCGCCGGCCGCCTCGGCGCTTCTGCTGCCGGGGAGCGGTCCCATCGATCGCAACGGCGCCGCCGGTCAGGAGTACCGCGCCGAGACGATTGCTCGGCTGGCAGATGCGCTGGCTGCCAAGGGTATTGCGACACTTCGATTCGACAAGTACGGAACCGGCATCACCGGAACGGACGGCCCGCCCGAGCAGGCTATGACCGACTACGGCTTCGAGCAGCAGATCGAGAACGCGAGTTCGGCGTTGGCGGAGCTGAAGAAGCTGAGCGGAACCGATCCGCAGCGCACCGCGATCCTCGGACACAGTGAGGGGTCGTTGACAGCCCTTGCCGTGAGCGAGCGGAACCCGGAGGCCGTAGGCGGACTCGGGCTGTTGCAACCGCTCGCAATGCGGTACCTCGATCTGATTCGGGCTCAGGTGCACGCCTACGTCGACAGAACTGTCGCGGCGGGGCAGATGGAGCCGGCCGAGGGTGACAAGGTGCGGTCCAGTCTCGAAGAAGCCATCGACTCGATGCGCACCAAAGGCGTCGTTCCCGACGATCTGCATCCGCTGCTTCCCGAGGTCGGGGTGTCGGCCGCAACGGCCCGGTTCTTCAGCGAGGCCGACCAATACGATCCGCGAGAACTTGCCGCGCAGCTACCCGGTTCCTCGCACACCCTGCTGAGTTGCTCGGACAAGGACCTGAACGTCAGCTGCGAACAGGTCGAAGGGCTTCGAACGAAGCTCGAACACACCGACCTCGACTTCGTCCATCTGACGACGTCCAATCACGGTCTCGGCGAGCTCGGCCCGGTGCCGCCCACGCAGTTCGACTCGGTGGCGCCGCTGCCGCTGTCGTTCGAATTCACCGGCACCCTGAACACGTGGGCGGACGGGCTGCTCGAACGTTGATCCGGACAGTCGCCACACAGTGTCACCACAATCGGGTGGCTGCACCGATCTTGCGGTCGAGTTCGGGAGCCAGCGTTCGGGTGTAGGTCGCCGACAGGTGATGCGAGTCGTGGTACACGAGCACATTGCCTTGGACGGCTCGACATATGACCGCGTCGCACACGGCGTCGCTCATGTCGATCGGGTGTACGAGTGGAAAGGCCGCTGCGGCGGTAGAGACCGGATCGACCGGGTCCAGTACGTAGTCCCGTGGCACCCCGCAGGAGTCGGCGTCGCCGCCATCGGCCAGGCAGTCCGGGGCGCCATAGGGAGAGCCGTCCTCGTGCAGCCAAGGGGTGTCGCGGATACCCAGCAACGGAATCCCCATCGCGCCGAGACGCTGCCACACTCCGAGATAGTCGTCCGGGGTGACGTCGCCCGCCCCGTTCTCGTTGGGACGTGAGGCGGTCGAGAACACCCAATCGGGGCGCTCGGCGCTGAGTCGGTCCAGGATTTCGGTGGACCATTGCCCGCACCCCGGGTACTCGGTGTCGTGGAGCATGGGCACTGGATTCACCGTGACCGGGCAGCCCATCTTGAGCAGGGTCTTGATCTTGATTCCGCGGTCCTTGCCGATCATGTCCAGCGCGGGAATCCAGTGCTCGGCGTGTGAGCTGCCGACGACGGCGATTGTGGTGTCGGCTTCCGGGTCGCCGTACGTGCACTCGATGACGTCGGTGCTCATGAGATCCGTTATGCACAGATCGGTGGTCGGCTGCGGAACGTCGTGTTCGGCTTCGAGCACTGTCGGACGCATGTCCGCGCTGGGCGCGAAGGTGCCGTCGGTGAGCGTGGCGGCGCCCGGGTACAGCCAGGGGTCGAGGTCGCCCACTCGGGCGGTGGTCTCGGGATTCTGCGCGAGGTACCACTTCCATGCCCCGGTCGCGCCGACGATGGCCACCCCGAGAATGCAGATCGCCGCGACGATGGTGCGGACCTGGAACCGGGGGAGCGACCCTGCATCGCCTTTCCCGGACATCGGTAGCTCGACCACCCGATACGTGATCCAGGCGAGAACCAGTGACACGCAGACCACGGTAAGTCCGCCCACCGCACCGACTGCGGGGCGCTCGCGCCAGGTGAGGTAGAAGATGAGGAGCGGCCAATGCCACAGGTACAGCGAGTACGCGATGGCACCCAGTTCGACGAACGGGCGGGTGGCAAGGGTCTGGACGATGCCCGGGCGGTCGCTGTGGGCGTCTGTGGAACCCGTACCCGCGAGGATCATCGCCAGGGTGGCGCCCACCGGAATCAGTGCGGCGGGACCGGGGTACGACGAACCACCGTCCACCACGAACCCGACCCCGACGACCACGACGATCCCGGCTACGGCAAGGGCCACCTTGATCGGCCTCGGTAGGACGACACGGTGGATCACCAGTGCCAGTCCTGCGCCGGCGAGCAATTCCCACAGACGTGCGAACGAGTCGTAATACGTCCACATCTGGTGTTCCTGCGAGCGGACGGCCGCGTACAGGAAGGACGAGACAAGTCCGACCACGATCACGGCGCCGATGATCGGCCGTACGAGCTGACGGCGATTGGTACGGCGGCACCACCACGCGACACCGGCAACGAGCGCGAGGGCGAGCAGGTAGTACTGCACCTGCACCGACATGGACCACAGGTGCTGCATCGGGCTGACCGATGCGTCAGCTGCCTGATAGTCGGCGGAGGTACGCGCCAACTCCCAGTTCTGGATGTGGAGTATCGACGAGATGACCTGATCTGCGAGGGCAGACCACTGCGTGAACGGTCTCTGGATCGCGGTGGCGAGCGTGGTGGCAGCCAACACGATGATCAGGGCCGGGAACAGGCGCCTTACCGTGCGCCGTACGACGGTGGGAATGGAAGGGCCCGATTCGGACTCTGCCCGTCGCAGCAGCATTCCGGTGAAGAAGAAGCCGGACAGTACGAGGAAGACGTCCACGCCACCGGACACCCGGCCGAACCAGACGTGATAGACGACGACCAGAGCGATCGCGACACCGCGCAACCCGTCGAGGTCGTAGCGATACGGAGTGGACGTGGCCGCGCCACGGTCGTCAGGTGAGAAGAGAGTCGTGTCCCCGCTCGTAGTCGATCGATCGGGTCTCACAAGTTCCGTTCCGTACGTATTGCGTTCCGACGCTGTCGGCTCTCCTCGTCAACGCCAGCTGGGTAACCACAGCTGGTTCTGCCATGTCTCCGGGGTGATCGGGATGGCCGTGAGGATCGGCCACAACCACACGAAATTGGCCACCACGAGCCCCACGTACAGGCACACCACCAACAAACCCGTTCCGCGTCGCTCGAACGATGCTCGCGCGCTTCCCAGAATGTCGCCGAGGGTCAACGCTATCGCCATTACCAGGAACGGCGCCAATGCCACTGCGTAGAAGTAGTACATCTGGCGATCGAGCGTGACCAACCACGGCAGGAACGCCGCGCCGTACCCCACGAGAACCGCACCGAACCGCCAGTCGCGTCGGACCAGTGCTTTCCACAGTGCCCACGCGAGGACAGGCAGCGCCAGCCACCACATCGCCGGGGTGCCGATCAGCATGATCGCCTTCACACACGACTGTGCGCTGCAGCCCGAGACGTTCCCGCCGTCGGCGAAGTAATAGAGCATCGGGCGAAGCCCCATGGGCCACGTCCACGGCTTCGACTCCCAGGGGTGATGATTGCCGGCCGAATTGGTCAGGCCGGAGTGGAACTCGAGAACGTTGCCGCTGTAGTACCAGAGCGACCGGAGGGCACTGGGAACGAAGGACCACGGCCCGCCCGAACCGACCTCCGTACCCACGACATGTCGGTTCACCCCGGTCTCGCTCGCGAACCAGGCCCAGTAGGTCCCCAGATAGACGAGCAGAGGAACGACCACCAACCCGTAGAGAGCGGGGCCGATGTCGCGGACCGCGGTGCCCAGCCACGGACGTGAGACGCCGTACGCCCGGCGAGTCGACACGTCGAACGCCACGCACAGGAGACCGAAGAACGCGATGAAGTAGACACCTGACCACTTGGTTCCGCAGGCCAGGCCCAGCATGATTCCCGCGCCGAACCGCCACCAGCGCACTCCGAGGCGCGGCCCCCACTCGGTGACGTGGATGCGGCCCTCCTCGTACACCCGCGCCATGCGTTCGCGGGTCTGATCGCGGTCGACGACGAGGCAGCCGAAGGCGGCGACCGCGAACAGGGCCAGGAAGATGTCCAGCATCCCCACCCGCGAGGACACGAAGATCACACCGTCGGCGATGACGAGGATGCCCGCGAAGCCACCGATGAGAGTGGAGCGGCTCAGACGCCGGACGATTCGAATGACGAGAAGCACGATGATCGTTCCGGCCACGGCGGAAGCGAAACGCCAACCCCAGCCGTTGTACCCGAAGATCGCCTCGCCCATCGCGATCAGTTGTTTACCGACAGGCGGGTGCACCACCAGGCCGTAACCCGGGTTGTCCTCGAGCCACACCCCACCGGTCAAGACCTGCCAACCCTGTGGGGCGTAGTGCTTTTCGTCGAAGATCGGAGTGCCGGCATCGGTCGGGTAGCCGAGCATCACGAACCGGGTCACGGCCGCGATCGTGGTGAGGAAGAGGGTGACGACCCAACCGCGAAAACGGTCGGTCGGTCCGAAGTCGGGTGCCGGCACCAACGGTGCAGGACTGACCTTCGTAGGGGGCTGTGCCGAGGGCGCAGGGTGCTCGTCGGTCAGCGTGCTCACCCCGTAATCGTAGGCTGTGGGACATGACTGGTCGTCTGGTGCTCGCCGCAACGCCTATGGGGGATGTCGGTGACGCGTCGCCGCGGCTGCGTTCCGCACTCGAAACTGCGGATGTGGTGGCCGCCGAAGACACCAGAAGGACGAAGTCTCTGGCGTCCGCACTCGAGGTGAGTATCGGCGGTCGTGTCGTCAGCTTCTACGACCAGGTCGAGGTATCGCGGCTGCCGGGGTTGGTGGCGGACGTGTCGGCGGGAAAGACCGTGTTGCTGGTGACGGACGCGGGAATGCCGTCCGTGAGCGATCCCGGATACCGACTGGTTGCGGCGTGCGTGGCCGAGGGTCTGGCGGTGACGTGCCTGCCCGGGCCTTCTGCGGTGACCACCGCCCTCGCGCTCTCCGGACTCCCCGTCGAGCGGTTCTGTTTCGACGGGTTCCCGCCGCGCAAGCAGGGGCAACGGAAGACCTGGCTGCAGGCGTTGGTCGCGGAGGAACGTGCGTGTGTGTTCTTCGAGGCGCCGCACCGTCTGGTCGACTGCCTTGCCGACGCAGTCGAGGTGCTCGGAGGCGATCGCAGAGCCGCTGTGTGCCGGGAACTGACCAAGACGTACGAAGAGGTTCGTCGCGGAACGCTCGCCGAACTCGCGGAGTGGGCGGCTGACGGTGTCCGGGGCGAGATCACGGTCGTTCTCGAGGGTGCGACCCGTAAGGCGGCGGATCCGGCAGATCTCGTGGACGACGTGGAACGGTTGGTGGAGGGCGGTACCCGGCTCAAGGACGCCTGCGCTTTCGTCGCAACCCCCGGGGTGTCGAAGCGCGAGCTCTACGAGACCGTTCTGGCGGCACGGCGCGACTGAACCGGGTACCGAGGTCACCACCCGTCAGCTGCTGATCCGGGATCGCTGGTCGGGCGTGAGGGTGGCGTTCTCTGCTGCCGCCCGGCCCGCATGCCATCCGTCCGCGTCGACGGAACGTCCGCGGGACTTCTTGGTTCGGGGAAACAACCGCTCGAACTCGTCGTCCACCGCCTCGGAGGTGGACGCGAGGATCGGGAGGAGGTCGTCCACGTCGATGTGGGCGGCGTCGGCGGCCTCCACGGTGGCGCGAGTGTCGGCGTCCCGAAGCCGCTGACCGATCCTGCCGGCGTAGCCCGCGAGGAAACCCTTTCGGAACGACGTGGTGCGCGAGCCGCTGCGTCCGGCGGCGTCCGCGAATTGCATCGCACGCGTCGCCTGGACGAGCAACGAGGTGAACAGAAGATCGACTTGCTGCAGATCGACAGGAGTCCCGACGACGGTGGCGATGGCGACCTTGTCGAACCAGACGGTACGCACTCGATTGGGTTCGCCGATCTCGGTGAGAAGGTGAACCTTCTCCTTGACGTAGGGGTTCTCGAGGTGAACCCGTCGGCTGGTCACGGCGGTGGAGCCGTTTCCGGTACGCGCAGAGAGGAGGGCCGTGTCGATCGCGTACCGCGTCATCAACTCCTGTGCCTTCGCCGTGAACGTCTCTGCTTCCTCGGCGAACTCGGTTGCCTCCGCCTTGGCGAGCAACCCTCGAATCTTGTTGCCGATCTTTCCGTCCAGAAGAACGTCACGGTGGTCTGCTGCGAGACGATGGCCGAGCCACTCGGACGGCGGGGGAGTGAGCATCGACCACGCAGGCAGGCCGGACCAGATCGAGGTGAGATCCGTGATCTGGTACATCGAGTGATACGGATCGGAGAAGAGTAATCCTGCCGTGAGAGCCCGGATCTCGTCCGTCGAATCACCGGCTCGCTCCGCGATCACCGCGCTGGCGGGGTACTGCTCGGCGATCGTCTCGAGCTGCCGAAGCCAGGATTGCGGCGCCCTCTCGCCCGCTCCGCCGATTCGTGACTCGTGGAGGATCACCGTGGACGCGAGACTCGCTTCCGACGGCTCCTTCGAGCGTCGACTCAGATGAACCAGATCTGACGGTTGCCATCCTCGCTCGTAGCCTTCGCGAAGTTCGTGCACCAGGCGCTGAACCGCCTCGGTCGCCTGCGCGCTCACCTCTTCTTCGAACACACCCGCGCCCCTCTCTCGTCCCGTTTCCGATCGAAAGTATGTTCTATTCGCCGTCATGGCGGCAAGTGTGCACCCGGGTGCCGACACCCGCGATCGCCAGTGGTGTCCGGCGTCCGTGATCTGCCACACCCGGAACCCTGTCGTCGGGTGGCTGTCGCTTACTTCCGCTAATGTCTCCCGGTCGGCACCACACCACAACGACGGCAGGAGCACCCGAATGGGCGCATGGGACCTCGGGCCTTTCGACAACGACGGCGCGATGAACGCACTCGGAGAAATCGAGAAGGCCGGTCCGCAGGGCATTTCCGCAGCACTCGTTGCGGCGATGGACGCAGTGGTCGCGAGCGAGACCTACATCGAGACCGATCGGGCGCAGGCCGCAGTGGCCGCCGCATCGCTGGTCGCGCTCCGCGCAGGTGCCGAGGGCGACGATCCGTCCGGTGCTACGTTCCTCGCCTCCAACCCGTTCGAAGCGACACGAGAGTTGAGAGACCACGCGTCCAAGACGTTCGATCGGATCGCGGTCAAGGACGACAACGGATGGTTCGAGTTGTGGGACGAGGCCGGCTGCGTCGGTGCAGTGGTGGAAGGACTCGGCCCGTACCGCATCGCCGTCGCCTGACTCGGGCCACCGCCCGCGTCACTCCTCGTCGACGTACCGGGGAAACACGCCGGACGGCGCGGGGAGCGGCGTTTCGGACACGATGCGATTCTTCAGATCGACGAACTGCCGCCGATCGGGGTCCTGACCGAGAAGATCGAGAATCTTCGCGGCCGCGTCCGGCATCACGGGCTGGACCAGGATGCCGACGATGCGCACGACCTCGAGGGTCACGTACAGCACGGTGGCCATCCGGGCCGGGTCCGTCTTGCGCAGTACCCACGGTTCCTGACGCGAGAAGTATCGATTGGTCTCGTTCAGCGTCGACCAGATCGCGTCGAGTGCCAGGTGCAGCGCCTGCACGTCGTACTCCGCCCGGCAGCGTTCGAGCAGGCCGTCCGCGAGCGCGAGAAGTTCACGGTCGTCGTCGGTGAGGTCGCCCGGCGTGGGGACCTTTCCTTCGAGGTTCTTGGCGACCATCGACAGTGAACGCTGTGCGAGATTGCCGAGCTCGTTGGCAAGGTCGGCGTTGATGCGGGTGACGATGGCCTCGTGGCTGTAGCTGCCGTCCTGGCCGTAGGAGATCTCGCGGAGCAGGAAGAAGCGCACGGCGTCGAGGCCGTACTGCTCGACCATCGCCAGCGGGTCGACGACGTTGCCGACGGACTTCGACATCTTCTCGCCCTTGTTGTACAGAAAGCCGTGCACGAACACCCGCTCGGGCAGTTCGATCCCTGCGGACATCAGGAATGCAGGCCAGTACACGGTGTGGAACCGGGTGATGTCCTTGCCGATGATGTGCAGGTTGGCCGGCCAGAACTTGGTGAACTGCTCGGAATCGGTGTCCGGGTATCCGGCGCCGGTGAGGTAGTTGGTAAGGGCGTCGACCCACACGTACATGACGTGATCGGGCTGTTCCGGGACCTGGACACCCCAGTCGAAGGTGGTGCGGGAGATGGACAGATCCTTCAGGCCACCTTTGACGAAGCTGACGATCTCGTTGCGGCGGGTGGCCGGCGCGATGAAACCGGGATTGTCTTCGTAGAAGCTCAGCAGCTTGTCCTGGTATTCGGACAGCTTGAAGAAGTAGGTCGACTCCTCGGTCCACTCCACCGGCGTTCCCGTCTCGGTGGACAACCGTGAGCCGTCCTCCTGGAGAGTCGTTTCCGCCTCGGTGTAGAACGCTTCGTCGCGGACCGAATACCAGCCTGCGTAGGTATCGAGGTAGATGTCGCCGCGTTCGCGCATCTTCTCCCAGATGGCCTGGCTGGCAGTCTCGTGATCGGCGTCGGTGGTGCGGATGAACCGGTCGAACGAGATGTTCAGCTTCTCGTCCATCGCCTCGAACACATCGGAGTTGCGAGACGCGAGATCGCGGACGTCGATGCCTTCCTTCGCGGCAGTCTGCTGCATCTTCAGACCGTGTTCGTCCGTTCCGGTCAGGAAGCGGACGTCGAACCCGTCCAGGCGCTTGAATCGGGCCAGGGCATCGGAGGAGATGTACTCGTACGCGTGGCCGATGTGCGGAACGCCATTGGGGTACGCGATTGCCGTCGTCAGATAGAAGGGGGGTCGCGAGGCGGTGGAGTCAGCAGCATTCATGGTGGAACCACTCTATCTGCGCGTCCCAGGTTCGCGACGCGCAGATAGAGTGCACTCCCTACCCGGTGCGGATCAGCGCTTGGGAACCGTGATGGTTCCGTAGTCCAGACCGCCGTGGCTGAATGTCGGGATGACCGGCCACTGACGCTTCCAGCTCGAGCACTCGGACGACGGGATGACCTGCAGCCATCGCGAATCCCTGGGGGAGCGTGACGCCATGGTCTTTTCCTTGACCATCGAGTCGTACTGGTCGAGGGAATCCTCGAGGGTATTGCTGTTGAGCACCACCTCGCGGTTGTAGAAACCGGCCTGAGCCTTGATGCCCGGAATCTTGGACTGCTCGGGCTGCCAGCTGTCGGGGGCCATGCCGTTCTCGGACGAGATCCAGACACCGTCCTCGGTGTTCACGCACAGCGAGTGGTTGCCGTCGGTGTGGCCGGGGGTCCACAGGAGGCTGACACCCACGCCGAGCTCCACATCGCCCTCGAACACCTCGAGCCGGTCTTCGGGCACTCCGGCCATACCGTTCTCGACGTACCACGCCCACTGCATCGGGTGCATGGACTCGAAAGTGCCCAGCTCCTTGCGGTGCACCAGAAGCTTGGCGTTCGGAAACATGGGCTCGCGCGGGGTGCTCTCACCCTCGATGACCTCGTCGCTGCCGAGCACCATGCGCATGTCCTGCACGTGCAGGTGGTCGAAGCTGATGTAGTCGACGTCCTCGTTCCGCAGGCCCAACCGGGGGAGGATCGTGTCGGGGTCGTTGTAGTACTTGACCATCAACTTGTCGGCCTTGAGCTTCTTACCGAACTCTTCCAGCTTGTGGTAGAACGGCGATTCTGCCGATCCGGCCGGCACGGTCGGCTCCCACACCATCGTCTTCAGCTTGCCGTCGAATCCCTCGAACTGGATGACGAACATGCGGTTGATGATGGTGATGAACGGGTTGACGCTCAGGTTGTAGCCCTGGAACGCGAACCGGCTCGGGTACGGAGCCGCGACGATGTCGAAGCTCTTGATTGCCGCGACCTTGCCCTGCTTCAGGAAGCGCTCGCGGTACTTCTTTGCGCCTTCACGAACGGCGTCGAGGCGGTCGCCGCGGGGCCAGACCTGGTGAACGCCGTCGAACTCGGGAATCGGGCGCAAGTCGGCATGCTCTGTGTCGTATTCCACGTCGGATGAGGTGGTCGTCATTACTTCTTTCCTTCGTTCTCGGCGGTGACCACGCGCGATTCGTACTCCGCGCGCGCTGATCGGTCCGTGGACGTGATCTGGTTGGGAACCATCTTTCGCATGAGGATGTCGCGGACTGCCTGCGGCAGAACGTTCGCCCAGCGAACGGCGGGTCCGATGAATGCGGGTACCGGCACCTCGAACTTCGGCTTCGCGATGACGCCGACCACGGCCTCGGCGACGTCTGCGGGCTGCAGCATCTTCGCCGAACCGGTCGCCGTACCGGCTGCGAGCTCGGTGTCCACCACTCCGGGCATCACCACGGAGAGCTGGACGCCGCTCTTGTGCAGCTCTTCACGCACTCCACTGAGGTAGCCGAAGATTCCGTGCTTGGTGGCTGCATAGGTCGACTCACCGGCGGGTGCCAACTTCGATGCGGCGGAGGCGACCGTGACGATGTGTCCGCGGCCTCGGGCGCGCATGGCAGGCGCTGCCAGCTTCACGCCGCGAATGGGTCCGTGCAGGTTGACGTCCAGTTGGCGACGGGTTGCCGATTCCGGCTCCTCGTCGAAGTCGCCGACCCACATGACGCCGGCGTTGTTGACGAGCACGTCGAGAGGTCCCCACTGTGCTTCCACCGCGGCCAGGAACGCAGTGAAGGACTCGGTGTTCGTGACGTCGAGGTCGTGACCTTCGACGTCACCGGGCAGTTCTGCGGCGGTCTTGCGGGCGCCTTCTGCGTCTCGGTCGCCGATCGCGACTCGGGCGCCTGCGGCTGCCAGCTGCTTCGCGATCTCGCGACCGATGCCCTGTGCACCGCCGGTCACCGCGATGACCTTGCCATTCAGTTGAATGCTCACGTACCTGTCGTCTCCCCGTTGTGAATGTGACACGATTGTGTGTCAGATGATGGTCCAACTATCCCATACCGAAGTGCGAGAAGCCACAGAATGAGTCGAACGGGTACCCGAATCGGTCGCCGTTACTCGGGGTTGGAGCCCGAGGAGAGGAAAGCTGCGCGCCGCCGTGCCCTGACCGCAGCGGCGATCGAACTGTTCGGCACCCAGGGCTACACGGCGACGACGGTGAAGCAGATCTGCGATCACGCAGAACTCACGCAGCGATATTTCTACGAGTCGTTCAAGGATCGGCACGCGTGCCTTGCAGCGGTGTACGACGGCATCATCGACGAGGTGCGTGACGCGACACTTGCAGCCCTCGGTGAGGCGTCGGAGTTCGACGAGATGGCGCTGTTCGGGGTTCGAGCCTTCGTGGAACATTTCACCGCCGATCCGTTACTGGCACAGATCGTCATGATCGAAGTTGTGGGGGTCTCGCCGGATCTCGAGGAGCGGCGCTACGCGGTCCTGAGCGAATTCGCCGAGCTGGTCGGGACCGTGTGGATGCAGAACGTGAGCGGCGTGGATCGACGATTCGCTTCTTCCATGGCGGTCGGGATGGTGGGGGCCGTCAATCACCTGCTGGTCGACTGGCTGCTCGGCGGCCGGAAGCAGGACTCCACCGAGTTGATCGCAGTCTGCGTCACGCTGTTCGAGGCGGCCCGAGACCGGGTTGCGTCGTCCTCGTCATAATGACCCCATGAGCAAAGATCGCCCCGCCCCCGAAGCGCCCGCGCCGTTGGCTCCACTCGTCGACGCTCACACGCATCTCGACGCGTGCGGTGCGAGTGATGCCGAGTCGGTCCGAGTCATCGTCGACCGTGCTGCGGCGGTGGGTGTGGAACGTGTGGTCACGGTTGCCGACGACCTCGCCGCCGCTCGTTTCGCGGTAGACGCTGCCCACTGGGACGAACGGGTGTACGCGGCAGTCGCGATTCACCCGACGCGCGCGAACGTTCTCGACGAGTCGACGCGAGCGGAGATCGAGAAGCTTGCCGCCGACCCCCGCGTGGTCGCGGTGGGGGAGACGGGACTCGATCTGTATTGGCCGGGCAAGTTGGAGGGCTGCGCTTCCCTGGCGGAACAGGTCGACGGATTTCGCTGGCACATCGATCTCGCCAAGCGTCTGTCGAAGCCGCTGATGATTCACAACCGGGAAGCGGATACGGACCTGTTGCGCGTACTGGCCGAGGAGGGTGCGCCCGACACGGTGATCTTCCACTGCTTCTCGTCGGACGCTTCCATGGCTCGGGAATGCATCGACGCCGGGTACCTGCTGAGCTTCTCCGGGACCGTCAGCTTCAAGAATGCGAAGGCTTTGCACGAATCCGCTCTGCTCGTGCCACGCGAACAGATTCTGTTCGAGACCGATGCGCCGTTCCTCACACCGCATCCGTTCAGGGGCGCGCCCAACGAGTCCTACTGCCTGCCGTACACCGTCCGGGCATTCGCCGAACTCCGCGGCGAGGACCCGGAGGAATTGGCGAAGGTCTCGACCGATAACGCACGAAAAGCCTACGGCCTGTGAGTGGTCGAAGATCTCCTCCGGTGTGGCTTCTTCGACGATGTAGCCGTCTGCCATGAAGATGACGCGATCGGACACCTCGCGGGCGAACCCCATCTCGTGGGTGACCACGACCATCGTCATGCCGCCCTTCGCGAGATCGCGCAGTACCTGGAGCACCTCGCCGACCATTTCCGGGTCGAGTGCGCTGGTCGCCTCGTCGAACAACATGATGTCCGGGTTCATCGCGAGCGCGCGGGCGATTGCCACGCGCTGCTTCTGGCCACCGGACAGGTTGGCCGGCTTCGCATCCGCTTTCTCTGCGAGACCGACCTGATCGAGCAGCTTCACGGCTGCGGCCCGCGCCTCCTCCTTGGTGGACTTCTTCGTCTGGACGGGCGCCAGCATGACGTTCTCGAGAGCGCTCATGTGCGGAAAAAGGTTGAAGTGCTGGAACACCATCCCGACGTGCTGGCGCACCTGGTCGATGTCGGCCTTCTTGTCACTGATGTCGGTGCCGTCGACGACGACACTGCCGCCCGTGATGTCCTCGAGTCGGTTGAGGCAGCGAAGGAACGTGCTCTTGCCGGAGCCGGACGGCCCGATCACGCACACCACCTCGCCGGCGGCGATGTCGACGTCGAGTCCCTTGAGCACCTCGTTGTCGCCGAAGGACTTCTTCAACCCGACGACGCGGATCTTCGCTTCCGGTGCGGCAGTGGCGGGCACGGCTGTCTTGGTCTGGTCGGTCATGCGTTGATCCTCTTCTCGAGGCGGTTCGACAGCTTGGTGAGCGCCATGATGATGATGAAGTACATGATGCCGATGATCAGCCACATGTTGAACGACTGGAAGTTCCGAGCGATGATGATCCGCCCGGTCTGAGTGAGCTCGGCCAACCCGATCACGGACAGGATCGAGGTGTCCTTGAGCGTGATCACGAACTGGTTGATGTAGGACGGGATCATCGTCCGAATCGCCTGCGGCATGACGACCTTCCGCATCGACTTCAGATAGCTGATGCCGAGGCTTCGAGATGCCTCCATCTGTCCCTTGTCGACGGAGAGGATGCCGCCGCGCACGATCTCGGCCATGTAGGCGCCCGCGTTGAGGGACAGCGTGATGACGCCGGCAGTGAACGCGGACATCTGGAATCCCATGGCCGCCGGAATACCGAAGTAGATGAAGAAAGCCTGCACCAGCAGTGGTGTCCCACGGAAGACGTCGACGTAGGTGGTGCCGATTCCGCGCAGGATGATGTTGGTCGACACTCGGAACAGTCCGAAGATGGCGCCGAGTACGAGGGCGATCGCAATCGAGACGGCCGTGAGAACGATCGTCAGCCACAGGCCCTTCAGGAGCTGCGGGTAGGTGCTCTTGATCAGCCCGACGATGCTGTTGTCGTCCGTCGACGCGTCGGCGTTCAGGTACTCGTCGAGGATCTTGTCGTACTCACCACTGGCCTTCAGGTTCGCCAGGCCCGCGTTGAACGATTCGAGCAGCTGCGCGTTCTGGCCCTTTGCGACCGCGAATCCGTAACTCGCGCCGGGTTCCTTCTCCGTGACGGTCTTGAAGCCGTTGCCCTGCTTGATGCCGTACGCCAGGACGGGGTAGTCCTCGAAGGCTGCGGCCGAGTTTCCGGTGCGGACCTCGTCGAACATGCTGGACGAGTCGGCGAAGTACTTGGTGGTGAATCCGTACTGGTCCTTGATGGACTCGGCGAATTCGGCGCCCTCGGTGCCGTTCTTGACGGCTACCTGCCTGTCCTTCAGGTCCTCGTAGCCCTTGATGTCGTCGGTCGTCTCAGGGACGGCCATCTGGACGCCCGAATCGAAGTACGGGTCCGAGAAGTCGAATGTCGCCTTCCGCTCGTCCGTGATGGACATGCCGGCGATCATTCCGTTGACCTGGCCGCTGGTCACTGCTTGCAGGGCGGAGTCGAAGCCGACCGGCTGGATATCGACGTCGAATCCCTGGTCTTCACCGATCGCGCGGAGCAGGTCCATGTCGATACCGACGAAGTTGCCGTTCTCGTCCTCGAACTCGAACGGCGCGAAAGTGGTGTCGGTGGCGATGCGATACATCGGCCGATCCCCGTCCGGCGGGGGTTGCGCCGCCGCGTAGGCGGGGGCGAAGACCATCGCCAGGAGGGCGAGTGCGGCAGCAAGCGCCGAAGTTCGCAGGAGTCGTGTCGATCGGGCGGATCTGGTGGATCCGGGGGATCGGTGGGGTGTGGTGTGCACGCAGTTCCCAGCTTTCGTTCGGCGCGTTACCTACTTGGTTGCACACGAAAGATACTGCGTTCGCCGGTATCTCGGGGACAGGTTCGCCGACCTGGCGGATCATCCGAAAATCAACCTGTTATCAACTATTGATGCACGTCAAAGGCTATAAGTTGCCAGATGGGAGCCTATTCGTTACCGTACCGTGACAATACATTCGTCTGCTTTGGGAATTCACGTGTCACCTTTTGCCAAGATCAACGCCAGCAAGTCGCCACTGCTCTTCGTCGTGGTCGCTGCCCTCCTCGTAACCCTCATCGGGGGTGGCCTGTTCGCTGTGACTCAGCACAAGAACATCACCCTGGACGTGGACGGCGAGCACATCGCGCTCGGCACCATGTCCTCGTCGGTGGGTACGGCGCTCGATGACGCCGGCTACGAAGTCGGCGACCGAGACGTCGTCGCGCCGGCCACCGATGCCTCGCTTTCCGACGGTGACACAGTCGTTCTGCGCCGTGCCCGCGAAGTGACGCTGACCATCGATGGTCAGCCGCGCACCGTGTGGACCACGGCCCTCACGGTCGACGAGGCGCTGCAACAGTTCGAGCTCGCGGACGACGTTCACGTCACCGCCTCGCGCTCGCAGCGTCTTCCGCTCGAAGGCAGCTCCCTGGATGTGGTCAACCCCAAGAACGTGAAGTTGTTCGACGGCGAGACTGCGCCGATCGACAAGCGGGCCGCCGCTCCCACCGTTCGTGAGTTCCTGGACCAGCTGGGTGCACCGCTCGAGCAGGCCGATTCGACCACGCCGCCGGCAGATTCGCCCCTCACGGAGGGCCTCGTGGTGAAGGTGACTCGCGACCGCACCGAGACCGTCGTGGAGAAGCAGGCAATCGCACCGCCGGAGAACCGTGTCGACGACCCGAGTCTCGACGAGGGCAAGACGAACGTCGAAAATCCCGGCACACCCGGTGAGCGCGAGGTGACGCTGTCCGTGCACAAGGTCAACGGCGTCGAGGTCGGACGAGACGAGGTCTCGGCCAAGCCGCTCAGCGAGCCGGCACCCGCAACCATTCGGGTGGGAACCAAGCCGCGTCCGTCCGCACCGGCTGTTTCGAACGCTTCCACCTGGGACTCGATCGCACAGTGTGAAGCCACCGGCAACTGGGCCATCAACAGCGGCAACGGCTTCTACGGCGGACTGCAGTTCACGCAGAGCACCTGGGCCTCCTTCGGCGGCACCGAGTATGCTCCCCGCGCCGACCTTGCAAGCCGTGAGCAGCAGATCGCCATCGGTGAAAAGGTGCGCGCCGGACAGGGCTGGGGCGCATGGCCCAGCTGCACCAGCAAGCTCGGATTGCGATAGCGACAACCGACACCAAGGGATTCATGTCACCGTTTGCGAAGATCAACTCAGCCAGGTCGCCGTTGCTCTACGCGGTGGTGGCGGCACTCCTGCTGACGTTGCTCGTGGGCGGGGTGGTGGCCGTCTCGCGTCACAAGACCGTCACCGTCGACGTGGACGGTGAGGTCCGGTCGATGAGCACGATGTCGACGACGGTGGACGGGGTTCTCGCGGCCGCCGGCCACCCGGTGGGAGAGCGTGACGTGGTGGCCCCCGCCGCCGATGCGGAACTGTCGGACGGTGACACGGTGGTCCTGCGTCGCGCTCGTGAGGTGTCGCTGACGGTGGACGGACACGAACGCGAGGTGTGGACCACCGCCCTGACCGTCGACGAGGCCTTGGAGCAGCTCGATCTCGCCGACGACGTGCACGTGTCGGCATCACGTGGACAGCGCCTGCCGCTGGACGGCGCCGCCCTCGACGTCGTCGAGCCGGTGGTTGCTCGGCTGTCCGACGGTGGAATGCCCGCGGTGGACGTTCGGCTCGCGGCGCCCACTGTCGGTGAATTTCTTGCCGCCCACGGCGATCCTCTCGAGCAGGCCGACACGGTCTCGCCTCCCGCGGACACACCGATGAGCGAGGATCTGAAGATTACGGTGACCCGCGACCGCGTCGAGAATGCGGTCGAGACGCTTCCGCTGGATCCACCGGTGGAGCGCATCGAGGATCCGACTCTGAACATGAGCAGGACGGTCGTCGAGAGTCCCGGTAAGCCCGGAGTTCAAGATGTCACCTTCGCCGTGAACAAGGTCAACGGTGTCGAGACCGAACGCCACGAGGTGAGCTCCGAAGTGACTACCCCGGCGCAGCCCAAGGTGGTCCGAGTGGGCGCGAAGCCGGGTACCGAGGTTCCGCCGGTCACGAACGGCTCGGCGTGGGATGCGTTGGCCAAGTGCGAGGCCACCGGAAACTGGGCGATCAACACGGGGAACGGCTTTTACGGTGGCGTCCAGTTCGATCAGAACACGTGGGAACGCCAGGGTGGGTTGAAGTACGCACCCCGCGCCGACCTCGCCACCCGCGAGGAACAGATCGCCATCGCCAGTCGCACGCAAGAGACTCAGGGCTGGGGAGCCTGGCCGTCCTGCTCCAGCAAGATCGGCGTGCGTTAGGTTCACCTGGTGTCAGACGCCGAAAATCCCACGTCACCCCGAGGTCGGGCCGCCCTTCTCGGCCCCGCGGAGGTACGTTCACTTGCCGAGGAATTCGGTGTCCGCCCTACCAAGCAACTGGGTCAGAATTTCGTTCACGACGCCAACACTGTGCGCCGCATCGTCGCTTCCGCCGGTGTGGGGCGCGACGACACCGTCCTCGAAGTGGGCCCCGGCCTCGGTTCGTTGACTCTGGCGTTGCTGGACGTCGTGGACAAGGTCGTTGCGGTGGAGATCGACCCCAACCTTGCAACTCGATTGCCGGTGACGGTTGCCGACCGCGCCCCGGATCTCGAGGATCGGCTCACCGTCGTAGAGGCCGACGCCATGCGAGTGACGTCGGCGCAGATTCCCGGCGAGCCGACGGCCTTGGTCGCCAACTTGCCGTACAACGTGGCGGTTCCCGTTCTGCTGCACCTTTTTTCGGAACTGCCGAGTCTGCGCGCAGGGCTGGTGATGGTGCAGGCCGAGGTCGCCGACCGTCTGGCCGCGACGCCGGGCAGCAAGATCTACGGCATTCCGAGCGTCAAGGCGAACTTCTTCGGTCGAGTTCGCAGGTCCGGTTCGGTGGGGCGCTCGGTGTTCTGGCCGGTACCGAAGGTCGAGTCCGGATTGGTGAGGATCGACCGATACGAAGAGCCCCCGTGGCCGATCGACGAAGCGAGCAGGCGGCGGGTGTTTCGTGTGGTGGACGCGGCATTCGCGCAGCGCCGCAAGACGTTACGGGCTGCTCTCGCCGGCTGG
Organism: Rhodococcus huquni; assembly: GCF_055231055.1. NCBI lineage: Bacteria > Bacillati > Actinomycetota > Actinomycetes > Mycobacteriales > Nocardiaceae > Rhodococcus > Rhodococcus huquni. The sequence continues at coordinate 21,147 of NZ_JBUYWE010000017.1, read as the reverse complement.
GCCGGCTCCTCGGCGGAGGCGGAGCGGCGACTGCTCGCCGCGGGAATCGCACCTTCCGCGCGCGGTGAAACGTTGGACGCCGCGGCGTTCGTCGCGCTGGCGGCACAGGAGCCATGATGTGACGCACGACACATTACCGGGTGTTTGCGGCAGGAGTGTGGTTCACTAGTTCCGGTCGTAAGTATTTGTGTTTGTGTTACCACGCTCGCAAAACGAAGTTGCGGGCGTTCTGATTTCCTCCACAGGAAAGTTTCAGAACGGTCGTGTTACTTGACCCGAACATCCGAAACGGATGTTCGAAGAAACACTGTGTTAGAGGAGATTTACATGGCAGAGGGCATCGTGAAGTGGTTCAACTCCGAGAAGGGGTTCGGCTTCATCGCCCCCGAGGATGGCAGCGCTGACGTGTTCGTCCATTACTCGGAGATCCAGAGCAGCGGCTTCCGCACGCTCGAGGAGAACCAGCGCGTTTCGTTCGAGATCGGCCAGGGCAACAAGGGCCCGCAGGCCACCGGCGTGACGCTGGTCTAAGACTCGCCATGACTTCCCGGTGATCCGGGACCCAGGCGATTTCGACGAGGCCCCGCTCCTGATGGAGCGGGGTCTTCGTCGTGTCCGCAGCGTTCACGCGGACTCGTATCGGTCAGCGATCTTTCGGTGTCGCTCGGCCGCAGCGCGGCATTCGGCACGCAGTTCGGGTGGATCCAACACGGTGAAGTCCATATCGAAAGCTCTGAGCCAGCTCGCGATCGAGGCCAACGAGTGCCCCATGACGGTGACTGCACATCTGCCGTCGGGCAGTCCTTCGATGACGCCCCAGTCCGGGTGCACCATGGGTGCCATCCGCTCGAGCGATTCGTTCAGCATCACTCGGCCGTGCACGCTCGTCCGTGCCCGATCTATGCCCCTGACCACGAACTCCGCTCCACCTCCTGCCGGCAGTTCGCGCGGCGTGAAACGCGGGCCGGTCGGAATCCTGGGAGTCATCCGGTCGATGCGAAACGAACGCCAGTCCTCGCGGCCGAGATCCCAGGCCACCAGGTACCACCGCATTCCGGACCGCACGAGGCGATGCGGTTCCACCTCGCGACGGCTTTCCTCGCCGCCGTGGGTCCGATAGTCGAACCGCAGCCGCTCGTGGTTGTGGCACACCGATGCCACGGCCGAGAGCACACCCGCGTCCACGGCGCTCGGCGCGGGCGCGTGCGGAACGACGTCCACCTGAAGGCTCTCGAGGCGATGCCGAAGGCGCGAGGGCATCACCTGCCGAAGTTTGGCGAGCGCGCGCATGGATGCCTCGCCGATGCCCACGACCGAACCGGTCGACCCTGCTTGGAGGCCGAACGCGACCGCGACCACCTCCTCGTCGTCGAGCAGGAGTGGCGGCATCTCTGCGCCGGCGCCCAGGCGATAGCCGCCGCCCACGCCCACGGTCGCGTCGACTGGATAGCCCAGTTCGCGGAGCTTGTCCACGTCTCGACGGACTGTGCGTGGTGTGATCGTGAGTCGCTCCGCCAACTCTGCGCCGGACCAGTCGCGTCGTGTCTGGAGAAGTGAGAGCAGACGCAGTAGTCGTGCCGATGTTTCTCTCATGAATCGAACGATGCCAGAAATCGCGGACCGTGGGTGTCCACAATTGGTTCTAGCTTGGCTCACATGATTCATACCGAGGCGTTGACCAAGAATTTTCGGCAAGGCAAGAAGACCGTGGAGGCGGTACGCGGCATCGATCTCGACGTGGCAGAGGGCGAGCTGGTGGCCTTCCTCGGTCCCAACGGGGCGGGGAAATCGACGACCCTGCGTATGTTGACGACTCTCCTGCCCGCCACTTCGGGAACCGCGCGGATCGCCGGCCACGACGTCCGGGCCGACCGGCAACAGGTTCGGCGCTGCATCGGATACGTCGGCCAGGGGAGTGGAGCCGGGTACAACCAGCGCGTTCGCGACGAACTCGAGACACAGGGACGGTGCTACGGCATGCCCAAGACGGATTCGAGAGCACGGGCGCGCGAACTGCTCGCCGATCTCGACCTCGAGGAACTCGGTGACCGGAAGGTGAGCACGCTGTCGGGTGGTCAGCGTCGTCGCCTCGATATCGCGATCGGGCTCGTGCATCGTCCGCCGTTGCTGTTCCTGGACGAGCCGACGACGGGTATGGATCCGCAGAATCGTGCCAACCTTTGGGACCATATTCTGCGATTGCGGCGTGAGATGGGCACCACGATCGTCCTCACCACCCACTATCTGGAAGAAGCCGACTCGATGGCCGAACGAGTCGTGGTCATCGACCACGGCACGATCATCGCCGACGACACGGCCCCCGCACTCAAAGCGGACCTCGCCGGTGATCTCGTGGTGGTCGGATATGCCGACCGCGCGCGGGCAGAAACCGCCGCGACGTGCTTTGCCGCGGTGGCGGGTGCGCAGGATGTGACTGTCACCGAATCCCGAGTTTCGGTGCGCTGCGTGCACGGCGACGTGTTGCTACCGGAACTGTTGCGTGCCGGTGAATCTCGCGGAGTTCTCGCGACGAGCGCCGACCTGATCAGACCCACCCTCGACGATGTGTTCCTCGGGCTGACGGGTCGCAGCCTTCGCGAATCCGCAACCGTCGCCGCCTGATTCCGTCTTCCCACCGTAAGGATTCGTCATGACCACAGCAGTGAGTAGCAACAGCAGCATCGTCCGGGACAGCACGATCGTGATGAATCGCGAGCTTCGGCCCGCGCTCCGGGATCCGGTGAGCATGATCTTCAGTCTCGTTCAGCCTCTGATTCTCCTCGCACTGTTCGGTCCCTTGTTGAAGAACATCCCGGGACTGGATGCGGGCGTGTGGAACTGGTTCGTGCCGGGGGTGCTCGTGATGATCGCGATATTCGGAACGAGTATGACGGGCTCGAATCTCCTTCTCGAGATGCAGCAGGGCTCGCACGAGCGAATGCTCGTGACACCGCTCCGGCGCTCGTCGTTGCTCATCGGTCGAGCGTGCAAGGAGATGGTTCCGCTGGCGGCGCAAGCGGTACTGATCGTGGTGATCGCGCTGCCGCTCGGCCTGGACCTGAACGTGGCCGGCGCGGCCATCGGAATCGTGTTGCTCGGGGTGTTCGGGATCGGCCTCGGCGCCCTCTCCTACTCGCTGGCCCTGGCGGTGCGTGAGCAGGACTGGATGTTCTGGGTGGTGCAGCAGACGCTCATGTTCCCCCTACTCATCCTCTCGGGGACGATGCTTCCCCTCGACGGTGCGCCGGGCTGGATGCGCGGCCTCGTCGCGATCAACCCGCTCGGTTACGTCGTCGAGGCGGAGCGTGCGTTGTTCGCCGGACAGATCTGGACGGGTGAGGTTGCGACGGGCGTGATCGCCGCCGTGACTGTCGCCGTCGTCGGTCTGGGCGCGGGAATCCGGAGCATGCGGTAACTGGCGATTCCTCCGTGAGCGTGAGCAGCGCCTATTGTTGTTCCTTGTGCTCTCAGTCGTGCAACGCCCGGTTACGGTCCGGGCTCCTTCCAAGGTCAACCTGCACCTTGCGGTCGGTGACCTGCGTGACGACGGCTATCACGAACTGACCACCGTGTTCCAGGCGTTGTCGCTGTGCGACACCGTGACGGTCGCGCCCGCGGAAGCCCTCTCGGTGACGGTGCGCGGTGACGACGCGAGTTCTGTACCCACGGATGCTTCGAACCTGGTGTGGAAAGCAGCCGAACTGCTGGGCGCGGAAGCGGGATACAGCCCCGACCTCGAGATCACGATCGAGAAGGGAATCCCGGTGGCAGGCGGAATGGCCGGTGGCAGCGCCGACGCCGCGGCTGTGCTGGTGGGGCTGAACGCGCTGTGGGAGCTCGAGATGAGCCGGGAAGAGCTGGCCATGTTCGCAGCAGAACTGGGCAGCGACGTTCCGTTCTCACTGCACGGCGGCACTGCCATGGGCACCGGCCGCGGTGAGAAGCTGCTCCCGGTGTTGTCCCGGAGTTCCTTCCACTGGGTACTCGCTCTGGCGAAGGGCGGCCTCAGCACTCCGACGGTGTTCGGTGAACTCGATCGCTTGCGGGCCGAGGGCGCGCCGCCGAGACTCGGGGGAGCGGAATCACTGATGCAGGCACTCGCATCCGGTGATGCGGCGGCGCTGGCACCACTTCTCGGAAACGACATGCAGGCGGCGGCGCTGTCACTGGCCCCCGCGCTGCGCCGCACACTGCGCGCCGGCGTCACCGCCGGGGCGCTTGCCGGAATCGTGTCGGGCTCCGGTCCGACCTGTGCTTTCTTGTGCGCCGACGCGGATGCCGCGGTCCGGGTCGGCGCCGAACTCGCCGGGGCGGGGGTCTGCCGCACCGTTCGGGTTGCGCACGGCCCGGTGCACGGCGCACGAATAGTCGACCACGCGGCGGAAGGATCACGCTGACATGGCCAATCTGATCAATCTCGAACAGGTGTCGAAATCGTTCGGCATCAAGCCTTTGCTGGAATCGGTGTCTCTGGGCGTCGAGGAAGGCGAGCGTATCGGTGTCGTCGGACTCAACGGCGGCGGCAAGACCACCATGCTCGAGGTTCTCGCCGGGCTCGAGCCCCCGGACTCGGGCCGAGTGTCGCGCGTCGGTGGTCTGCGGGTTGCGGTGGTGACACAGCGCGGCGTGCTTCCGGCAGGTTCCACGGTGGGCGAGGTCGTACTCGGGCCGCTGGACGTGGCCCATCACGAGTGGGCTCGGGACTCGAGGATCCGCAGCATCCTCACCGGCATCGGTATCGACGGCCTCGGTGGGGGCGGTGAATCCGCACTCGACACCAATGTGGACGGGCTCTCGGGCGGTGAGCGCCGTCGCGTCGCCTTGGCCGCGGCTCTTGTTCAGGACCTGGACCTGCTGATTCTCGACGAGCCCACCAACCACCTCGACGTCGAAGGCGTGCAGTGGCTCGCCGAGCACCTGGTGTCGCGGCGTAGCGCGCTCGTCGTCGTGACCCACGATCGCTGGTTTCTCGACACCGTCGCCAACCGCACGTGGGAAGTGGTGGGCGGCAAGGTCGAAAGCTACGAGGGCGGCTACAACGATTGGGTATTCGCTCGCGCGGAGAGGTCACGGCAGGCGGACGCGTCCGAAGAACGTCGCCGCAACCTGGCCCGTAAGGAACTCGCGTGGCTGCGGCGCGGCGCACCTGCCCGGACCTCGAAGCCGAAGTACCGGATCGAAGCGGCGGAGGCCTTGATCGCGAACGTCCCCCCGCCCAGGGACTCGGTGGCCCTCGCGTCATTTGCTCAACGTCGACTCGGCAAGGTGGTCGTCGAGCTCGAGGATGCTCGCCTCGAGACCCCGGACGGCCGCGTCCTGGTGGAAGACCTGACGTGGCGACTCGCTCCGGGCGAACGCGTCGGCCTCGTCGGAGTCAACGGATCCGGTAAGACGACGTTGTTGCGCACACTCGCCGGCGAGATCGCGCCCGCGTCGGGCAAACGAATCCAGGGTCAGACCGTCCATATCGGATGGCTGCGTCAGGAGCTCGACGATTTGCCGAAGGATATGCGCGTCCTCGACGCCGTCAAGGATGTCGCGGAACGAATCACTCTGGGTGACAAAGAAATATCTGCAGGCCAGCTCGCCGAACGGCTGGGCTTCACCCCGGCCAGGCAGCGAACTCCTGTGGGTGATCTCTCCGGTGGTGAGCGGCGTCGACTTCAGCTCACACGTGTGCTCATGGCCGAGCCGAACGTACTGCTCCTCGACGAGCCCACCAACGACCTCGACATCGACACCCTCCAGCAGCTCGAAGATCTGCTCGACGGGTGGGCGGGCACCATGGTCGTCATCAGTCACGACCGGTACCTCGTCGAACGCATCTGCGACACGACGTGGGCGCTGTTCGGGGACGGCAAGTTGACGAACCTGCCGCGCGGGATCGAGGAGTACCTCGAACGTCGCGCCCGCATGGGCGACGGGGGAGCGCCGTCCGTGGCCTCCACTGCAGCGGGCGGAGCGACCGCCAAGAAAAATCGGGACGGAGCCGCCGACCGCTCGGCCAGAAAAGAGTTGTCCCGGCTGGAGCGGTCCATCGTGAAGCTGGACGATCGCGAAGCCAAGCTTCATATTCAGCTTGCGGACGCGGCGAGCGACCCGGAGAAGCTGCAAGCCCTGAACGCCGAGCTCAAGCAGGTGGTGGCCGAGAAGGAGACCACCGAGGAGCGCTGGATGGAACTGGCCGCGGAGCTGGAGTGAACAGCGACCCGAACCGGTACCCGGACACCCGCGCGTGGATTCGATCCTTTCCCACGCTGGGTGGTGCCGTTTCCGGGTCGGGCCCGCTACCGGAGTCGCCGATCGCGAATTTTCTGGAGTGGTTGCAGCAGGCGGTGACTACTGTGGCGGAGCCGCATGCCGCCACGTTGTCGACGGTCGACGACGCCGGTGCGCCGGACGCGCGGTTCCTCATTCTGAAGGACGTCACGGACGAAGGGTTCTGGTTCTCGGGTGACGTTCGCTCACCGAAAGGGTTGCAGCTCAACGAGAATCCTGCCGCCGCCCTGACTTTCTACTGGCGCGAACAAGGACGGCAGGTGCGGGTGCGCGGCTCGGTGCGCGAGGGCGGCAGCGAGCTTTCCGCGCGTGACTACTTGGAGCGTTCCGTCACGGCGCGCGCGGTGGCAGCGGCCAGTCGGCAGAGCGAGGTGCTCCAGGACCCTGCCGAGTACACGGTCGCGATCGAGACGGCAGCGCAGCAGATCGAGTCCGACCCGGAGTACGTGTCGGAGACGTGGCGGGCGTGGTGCCTTGTCCCGGACAGCGTCGAATTCTGGCAGGCCGACCCGGGGCGTCGACATTTGCGGTGGGTTTACCAACGTGACCGGAACGGTTGGTCCCACCGCGAACTGTGGCCGTGAGCGTGCTTGTCGCAAGTTCGCTCGCGGCACTGTGCCCTCGGGTGTCAAGGGCATTTGGTCAAGTTTAGGCCCCGATTTCGTCCCGGACGGGCTAGCCTTCATGAAAGGGCTACATGCTTGCTGCACAGGAGGCGGGGACATGGATCTCGAAGCGGTCAAGGATATCGAGAGGCTCAAGTACCGCTACGCGCGTGCTCTCGATACGAAGGCGTGGAGTGATCTCGCGGAGACTCTGATGCCGGACGTCAGCGCGATCTACGGCGAACAATTGGAGTTCGACTCCCGAGACTCGTTCGTGTCTTTTCTGGAGAACACCCTCGGAACGCACATGATCACCGAGCATCAGTGCGGGCAACCCGAGATCGACGTGGACGGCGACGAGGCCACCGGCATCTGGTGCCTGGCCGACACGGTCGTGGTGCCCGAGGACGGAATTCTGTTACGGGGATCGGCGTACTACCACGACAGGTACTCGCGCTGCCGAGACGGACAATGGCGAATTGCGCAGACGGGATACGACCGGGTGTGGGAGACCGTGGTCTCGCTCTCGGATGTGCCGAGCTTCCGGCTCACGTCCAACAAGTGGGCGACCCTGGCGATGCTGCCGTCCAACATGGTGAACGTGTCGACTCCGGACGGACTCATCGCGTGACCGAATCGTCCTCGCAGGGTGGGGCGCTGCCGAATTCCGGTGCCCTGCCGTACCTGACGGTCCGAAACGCGAAAGAGGCAATCGACTGGTACGCGACGGTGTTCGGGGCGGCGGTCGTCGGGGATCCCGTCGTGATGGACGACGGGCGAATCGGTCACGCCGAACTCGAGTTCTCGGCGGGGATGGTCTATCTCGCGGAGGAATTTCCGGAGATGGGACTGACCGCACCCGAGTCGGGCTCCACTTCGGTCAGCCTGATGCTTCCCGTGAGTGACCCGGACGGCGTGCTCATGCGGGCACGAGACGCCGGCGGGGACGTGGAGCGTTGGATATCCGAGAGCCACGGACACCGCAACGCCACGTTGATCGATCCGTTCGGCCACCGCTGGATGCTGGTGGCCCCACCGATCGAGTCCTGACCGGCCGAATTCGTGGGTGCGACTACTTCTGGAGTGACACCAGATCGATGACGATCGACTGGCCCGACAACTTGGCATGCAGCTCGGGGCGATCGAACCCCGCTGCGGCGAGGTAGTCGCCGAGCAGAGTCAGAAGGAGATCCGCGTCGGCCCCCGGGTCCGTGTCCACGGCATCGGAGGTCTTCGAGTACTCCTCGAGGAGTTCTGCGTGCGCGAGACGGCCCGCGACTCGAACGGCGGCTTCCCCCATTGCCTTTCGGCGCCTGAAGGTTCGTCCCATCGCATCGAAGTCCGTGGCTGGGGTAGCCGGAATGGATGCGGCTGGCGTGGCGGACGCGACGCCTGTGGAGGACGAGATCTCGGCGTCGGCGGAGTACTCGGGCTCAGGTCGGTACTCGGGCTCGGGGGCGCTCGCCGGCTCGGGCTGTGGAGCGCTCCAGTTCCCATACGAGTCGGTGCCGAACGAAGAGTCTGTGCGCGTCGACGGGTTTGCGTCGAACGGTTCCGGGGTCTCTTCGGGAGTGCTGTGCTGTCCCGCGGACTCGATGGAGGCGCCCGGCTTGCGGCGGGGGAGCGGGAAGGTGAACGACTCGGACGACGAGGAACTGCCGTTGGTTGCAGAACCGTCGGTGTTGTCTCTGTTCGAAGTCGTACCGGTCAACCCGTTGGTGGTCCCGTTGGTCGAGCCGTTGGTGGAGATGCCGTTGTCCATCGTTGTCGTTGCTCCTGGTACCGCAAACAGCCAGCCAGTTTGCTCGGTGGACCTGAAAGCTACCAGTAGTGCTTCGGGCACCGCACCGCGGTGAGGACTGCGTGTCGGGCCCGAAAATCAGTCTGCCGCTGCGACCAGCGGTTCCAGCGTCAGGTCCGGAAATTCCTTCTGAATGTATTGCAGGCGCCATTTGTCGCTGACCAGCGCGAGGAGGACGCCGTCCGTACGGGTGAACACCTCGAGCCCCCGCTGGCGGTTGAGTTCGTTCTCGGACGCGGTGTCGGTCCGCCGCGCAAGTGCGTAGCCGAGCGGCTCCATTCGCGCTTCCACACCGAACTCCGCCTTCATACGTGCCGAGACGACCTCGAACTGCATCGGACCGACTGCCGCCATGACCGGCGACGCGTCTCCTCGGATGTCGTTTCGCAGAATCTGTACGACGCCTTCGGAATCGAGCTGATCCACTGCCCGCCGGAATTGCTTGTACTTACCGGCGCTCTCGGCACGAAGAATGGCGAAGTGCTCCGGCGCGAAGGACGGGATCGGCGGGAACTCGACCTTCTTGTCGAAGAAGAGGGTGTGCCCCGGAGCGAGAGCCGTCGCATTGACGAGGCCTACGACGTCGCCCGGGTAGGCGGTCTCGACGGTCGAACGTTCACGACCGAAGACCGTCAACGCGTACTTGGTGGTGAACGGTTTACCGGTCTGAGCGTGTGTGACCACCATGCCGCGCTCGAACTCGCCGGAGACGATGCGCATGAACGCCAGGCGGTCGCGGTGCGCCGTGTCCATACCGGCTTGCACCTTGAACACCACGGCACTGAACGGGTCGGTCACCTCACGTGGTGTGCCGGCAACGTCCTCGCGGGCCCTGGGTTCGGGTGCGATCGACACCAGGGTGTCGAGGATCTGGCGAACACCGAAGTTGAGCATGGCCGATGCGAAGATGACCGGCGACGTCTGCCCGGCGAGGAACATCTCCTGATCGTGGTCCTGCCCGGTGGCGGAGAGCAGCTCACTTTCCTCGGCGGCGGTCTCCCATTCCTCGCCTTCCTTCGCTTGTGCGCCGTCGGCATCGAGAATTTCCTCGGGTGCGATCCGAGCGCCGCCGGCGGTGCGGGTGAAGCGAATGTACTCGAGGGGAAGCCCGTCTTCGCCGCGACGAAGTAGTCCACGGAAGTCGCCGGCGATGCCGACCGGCCAGAACAGCGGGGTGGGGGTGAGCCCGATCCGTTCCTGAATCTCGTCGAGCAACTCGAGCGGAGCGCGACCGGGCCGGTCCCACTTGTTGACGACCGTGATGACCGGGATGCCGCGATGACGGCACACCTGGAACAGTTTCAGGGTCTGTGGTTCGAGGCCCTTGGCGGCATCGATGAGCATCACTGCGGCGTCCACGGCCGTGAGCACCCGGTAGGTGTCCTCGGAGAAGTCGGAGTGACCCGGGGTGTCGACGAGGTTGACGACGTTGTCGATCTCTTCGTCGCTCTCGGTCGAGCGGTAGTTGAACTGCAGCGCGGTCGAGCTGACGGAGATTCCGCGAGCCTTCTCCATCTCCATCCAGTCCGAGACGGTCGACTTCCGGCCGGCCTTGCCGTGTACCGCTCCCGCCTCGGTGATGACCTTGGCGTGCAGCGCGAGCGCCTCGGTCAGCGTCGACTTTCCGGCGTCGGGGTGGGAGATGACGGCGAAGGTGCGGCGACGCCGAGCCTCGGCGGCCAGACCCTTCGGCGCAGTGCGCGCGACGGAGGAGGTCTCCTCGGCTGGAATGTGTTCGGCCGAGTCGGACGGGGTAGTCAACGGAAAGCCTCTCGAAGATTGTGTGCGTGCAAGGCCGGTAACGACGTGTTCGGCCGACGACCGCATACCAGGATACGCGGGGCCGCCTGCGGATCCGATCGCAGCGGTGCCGGTAACGATGTCTTCCCCTGGCCTGATGACAAGTAGTAGGCGGGGCCACGTAGGAGGAGATTCTCGTGAGCAGGTTCACCGAGGAAATGTTCGCCACCGCGCAGCGCTCCGGGAAGGGGCTCGTCACCGGTGAGCCGGATACCCCGGACAGGCAAACCTGGGGCCTGATCCACGAGACCGCCCGGCACATGGCAGGGGCGCTCGCGGCGGCCGGAATAGGCCCCGGTGATGCTCTCGGCATTCTGGCGGGCCAACCGGTGGACATCGCGCCGGCATGTCAGGCCACCTGGATGCGCGGCGGCGCAGTCACCATGCTGCACCAGCCGACGCCGCGAACCGATCTCGAGGTGTGGGCGAAGGACACCGAGACCGTCATCGGGATGATCGCGGCGAAGGCGGTCGTGCTCGGTGCGCCGTTCGACGTCGCGAAGCCGCTTCTGGAAGAGCGTGGCATCACGGTCGTCACCGTCGAAGATCTCCGACGTGGGGTGGCCGTCGACCCAGTCGAGACCGCCGAGACGGACATCGTTCTGCAGCAGCTCACGTCCGGGTCGACGGGAGCGCCCAAAGCGGTGCTGATCACGCACGAGAACTTCTACGTGAACGCGTACGCGATGATCGATCGGATCAAGTTCTCCCTCGAGGACGACGTCATGATCAGCTGGCTGCCGCTGTTCCACGACATGGGGATGGTCGGGTTCCTGAGCGTTCCGATGCAGGTGGGTGCCGAGGTCGTGAGCATCACGCCGATGGACTTCCTGCGGAACCCGTTGCTGTGGGCAGAACTGATCGGGAAGTACCGGGGCACCGTCACGGCCGCACCGAACTTCGCGTATTCGTTGCTGGCTCGGCGGTTGCGGCAAGCGCAGGACGGGGCGGTCGACCTGTCCAGCGTCCGCTACATGTGGAACGGCGCCGAGCCGGTCGATCCGGACACCATGGACGCGCTCGCCGAGGCGGGTTCCCGGTTCGGGCTCGAGCCGACTGCACTCGCGCCCACGTACGGGATGGCGGAGGCGACGCTCGCGGTGTCCATCCCGGAGCCCGACAGAGGACAGGTGCTCGATCTCGTAGACCCGGACTTTCTCGAAGCGATGCATCGGGCAGTGCCGTCGACGAAGCCCAACGCGCGTCGCCTCGCAACCCTGGGGAAGCTGGTCCCCGACCTCGAAGGAAGAGTCGTCGATCAGGACGGGCAGGTGCTACCCGATCGCGGTGTCGGTGTCATTCAGGTCCGGGGCAACGCCGTGACGCCCGGCTACATCACCCTGCAAGGGAAGAAGGTGGCGCAGGACGCCGAAGGATGGCTGGATACCGGGGACGTCGGATACTTCACCGAGGAAGGTCTCGTGGTGGTGTGCGGACGTGTGAAGGACGTCATCATCATGGGCGGCCGCAACATCTACCCGACCGACATCGAGCGGGCCGCCGGATCGGTTGTCGGCGTCCGTCCGGGCAATGCCGTGGCCATCCGCATCGATGCCGGACAGAAACGTGAAAGCTTCGGCGTCGCCGTCGAGACGAACAGCATCGACGATCCGGAAGAAGTGAAACGCATCGAGCGTGAGGTGGTGCATGCCGTGTTCTCCGAGGTCGGCGCCCGACCGCGCACCGTGGCGGTGTTGGGGCCGGGCAGTATTCCCAAGACGTCCTCGGGAAAACTGCGCCGCAACTCCTCTTCCGCCCTCATCCCCCCTGTGAGTGGTTGACGAGTCCAGGGACTCGCAGACCACTCACAGGGGTTGGTGGAGTCGATTCTGGGCGGCTTCGAGCCCCACCTGAAGGAGCAGTTCGACAGCATCGGCCGCTTCCTCGCAGACGAGCGGCAATTCCTTGCGTTCGACCGAGGAGAAGGGCTTGAGCACGTAGGACGCCGGGTCCAGGCGGCCGGGAGGACGTCCGATCCCCACGCGCGTGCGCAGGTAGTCCTTGGTGCCGAGAGAACTCGAGATGGACCGCAGACCGTTGTGCCCACCTTCACCGCCGCCCTGCTTGAGGCGGAGGGTGGGAAAGTCGAGGTCCAGTTCGTCGTGCACGACCACGACGTTCGACGGTTCGATCGAGAAGAAGCGGGTCAGGCCGGACACGGCACCGCCCGACAGATTCATGAAGGATCGTGGCTTGGCGAGAATCACGGGGCGCCCTGCGAGGCGGCCCTGCACGATCTCGGCCCCGCTCTTCTTGTGCGCGCTGAACTTGCTGCCCATTCTTCCGGCAAGCACGTCCGCCACCATGAATCCCACGTTGTGACGGGTCTTCTCGTATTGCGGTCCGGGGTTCCCGAGCCCCACGACCAGGGCGGTGTCGTCACTCATCGTCGTCCCTTTTTCGTCGTCACGGTTGGCCATCGATGACACCGATTCTCGTACGCGAACGGCGCGTCGTCCCGGAAGCCGGGACGACGCGCCGTCGAGTCAGGTACGAGAGATTCAGTCGTCGGACTTCTCTTCGCCGGCCTCTTCGCTGGAAGCCTCTTCCGCCGGTGCAGCCTCGTCGGCGACCAGGTCCTCGTCGAGGTCCTCTTCGAGCTCCTCGGCGGACGGCGCCTCGAGGACGTTGACGATGAGCAGCTCGGGATCGGACTGCAAGGTCGAGCCCTTGGGCAGCTCGAGGTTCTCGGCGAGAATCTGGGTGCCGATCTCGGCGCCCTCGATGGAGACCTCGATCTGCTCGGGGATCTTCAGTGCGTCGGCCTCGATGGACACGACGGTGGAGTCGTGCGACACGAGGGTGCCTGCGGCAGCGTCACCGGAGACGACGACGGGAACGTCGATGACGACCTTCTCGCCCTTCTTCACGACGAGGAGGTCGGCGTGCTCGATGTACGGGCGGATCGGGTGCACGACGACCGACTTGGTCAGCGCGATGTGCTCCTCGCCGTCGACGTCGAGGTGCAGGATCGAGTTGGTGCCGTGGTTACGCAGGATCGCGGCGAACTCGAGGGACGGAAGGTTCAGGTGGCGGGGGTCGGTTCCGTGGCCGTACAGAACCGCGGGCACCTGCCCGTCACGACGTGCACGGCGTGCGGCACCCTTGCCGAACTCGGTGCGGGTGGAGGCTACGAGACGATTTTCGTCGGACATGGTGAAACGGCTCCTACAACTCACGGTGATTACTGGCTGGCGTCTTCATGCCTCGGGCGAGGACAGGCGCGCACGGCCAGGAGCGAAAACGCTCGAGCAGAGCCGTGGCCGCGTCGATCACGGTGAGCCAGCTATTGGAGCTTCGCGGTTCACCCTCGCCGAGACAACTTGATCGACTCTACCGGAAATCCAACCCACTGCGTTAATCAGCACCGCGCAGTGATGCGAACCGGCTCGCAAGGAGCCGCCCCTCCGCATTGTCGGCGGTGAGAGCAAGCGCTGCGCGGGCGGCGTCTTCGCGGCGAGTCGGAGATCTCCTCAGGTCAGGGAGGTGAGAGAACCGTCGTCATCGTGTAGTCCTTGGCAGGGCCGGAGACGTCCCACCGCACCGTCCAACCATCGACGGAGTCGGGGCCGGCGTGGCCGACCTCCACGTGGCCGACGTACAGATCCGGTCCACAGGGGTGTTCGACCTGCTCACCGGGTGCCCACGGATGAAAGTATCGGCCGTCTTCGAAGGTCACCACCCACGACCCGTCCTGAATCACGATCAGCAGGGTGCGGTACACGGGGAGCTCCTGGCCACCCGTGACCAGGGTTCCCGTTTCGTGCCAACGAACCCGATGCTCGTTTTCGGCCACCAGTTCCGTTCTGCCGGTGACCGTGCTGCGTGTTCCCGTCAGACGGTCGTCGATCACCCGTGAAAACGCCCACGTCCCGGTGAGAGAGAGGGGGTCTGCCACGCGCCGTTCGTCCACGTGCTCGATGTTATGCGGGGATGCATCAGTGTGAATACCGTGGGACTCGAATCCATCGTGCGACTTCGAAAGGAGTGGTTATGGCAGTGCTGAAGAAGGCCCTGACCGGTGACGAGACCGTGCGCTTCGGTTTCCGGGCCACCGACCTCGGCTACGTGTCGCGAACGAACCACGCCTACACGATCGCGATCTTCGGGGACACGTTCGACGACACACCGGACCCGGTCTCGGTTCCGCAGAACTGGCGGTGTCCGGTCGGTCTTCGGCAATCCAACCGGGACATCGAGAACGGAATCTGTTGGGACAACGCGATCGGTGGAGACGTTGCGCGACAGATGCTTCCGTACCGACATTCGGGCACGCCGCATGCCGGGCGACTTCCCGACGGTTTCACGAACATCCCCAACGATCTGATTCATCTGCCGGACGGGCGCTTCATCATGACGACCGCCGCCGTCCGATCCTGGGATCCGGTGACGACGGACGGAAGCTGGTCCACGTTCCATTCCAGAATGTGGACGTCGACCGACCGGGATGCCGAGAACTGGGAGCGCACCTGGGACATCGAAGGTGACCACCCGAACATGGACTTCCCGAACTCGGGAGAGTGGCGGCACTTCCAGAACCACTCGATGACGATGATCCCGGACGAACCGTGGGTGTACATCCACGGAACCGACGAAGGTCGTAGGCCCGGCGGCGGTGTGCATCTGATGCGCGTGCATTGGGAAACGATGTGGAATCGCAGCACCTACGAATTCTGGGGATGCGATTCGTCGGGAGAGTGGGCATGGCGACGGGGCGGCTACTCGACGCCGATCCTGATGCCCACGCTGCCGCGGGGCGCCATCGGTGAACTGTCGACGCAATTCATCGACGGCCGCGTGGTGCTGTCGTATTGCGACGGGGCCCTAGGAGCGGTCACGCGGACGGCAGAGCGCCCGGAAGGGGAGTGGACGGTTCCTCGAATTCACGTGTCACCGGCCGAGGCGCCCTGTCTGTACGCGCCGTGCATCCACCCGTTCGGCAGCATCGCTCGGTCGCAGATGTTGTTGTCGCAGTGGACGAGACATCCGAAGAAGGACCGGACCACCTTCTACGGGGTGAACCAGTGGGAAGTCGACCTCGCCTGCGATACCTACCGGGACACTGCCTCACTGTCGCCGGGCGATCTCCTCGGACTCCTGAGCGACGAGGCCGACCCCGATGTGAGCCGCGCCTACCTCGAAGACGTGATCGCGCCTACGACTGCGGGTTCTTCGCCGCGCTGATTCCGGCGCGCCGACCGTAGAAGCTGCCGTCGCCGAGCGAGGTACCGCTCGCGTAGCCACCTGCGCACACTCCGGACGTGCACCGCCCGGCAGCGAAAAGCCCGGCGATCGGCTCGCCGGACACGTGCACCACCTCCGAGTCGATGGTCGTCCGGAGGCCGCCGAGGGTGAAGCCCAACGTCATCCCGCGCAGGTCGACGGCAGCGACGGGAGTTCCGATCGGCTTCACCCACTCCGACTTCTTCTTCAGCAGCGGGTCGGCGGATTCTGCGGCGTGCTTGTTGTAGACCTCCACGGTCGTCTGCAGCGCGCCGGCAGGCAGACCCATCTCCGCCTCGAGTTCCTCGACCGTCTCTGCGACCCACTTCGGACGCTGGCGTAGGAACGGTGTCGACGACGTGCCCGCGGCACCCTCGTCGTAGGCGGCCTCGTCGATCACCAGGAACGCCTGGTTGTCCTGATGGAACAGGGTCGCTTGGCCGATACGTCCCGAATAGGTGTCTTCCGCGATATAGCGCTGGCCTCGGCCGTTGACGAGAATTCCGCGGACCATCAGCTGTGGGTCGCACAGGAATGCGACTTCCGTGGCGTCCATGTGAGCAAGGTCCGCGCCGAGGGCCTGTGCCATTCGGATCGCACGGCCGTCGTGCTCCTCGATGGCAGCGCCGGGACGACCGATCATGCGCGGCGCGTACGACTCGATCATCTTGTCGTTGTAGGCAAAACTGCCGGTGGCCAGCACGACACCGCGACGTGCCTTGATGGACACCTCCTTGCCGTACTGCTTGGCGACGATTCCGACGACCCGGCCGCTGTCGTCGGTGACCAGGGTCTGCACCCGCACGTCGTATTCGGCTCGCGCCCCGAGCTTTTCGGCAGTCTGCACCAACGGCTGCATCAGCATGTAGCCGCCGCCCTTCTCGCCGGTGCGCTTGTTCTCCATCTGCGGAACGTGACCGCGCGGTGCCGGTGTGGCGATCTCGTTGAACGGTGCTGCATTCTCGCCGCCCGAGTACATGAGGCCGTCGTCGAACGGCGGTTCCCACCCGGGCTCACCCCAGAACGACGGCTTGAACGGAACCCCGCACTCCACGAGCCAGTTGTAGTGCTCGACGCTGCCGTTGCAGTAGTCGGTGACCTTCTCCTCGTCCGTGCCGGGACCGAGGGCGGCCATCATGAACTTCTTCATGTTCTCCGGAGAATCCTCGAATCCGCACGCGGTCTGCAGCGGTGTTCCGCCGCCGAGGTACACGAATCCGCCTGCGAGGGCGGCTGCGCCACCCCAGCCGCTCGTCCGTTCGAGAACGAGCACCTCGGCGCCTGCACGTGCAGACTCGATGGCGGCCGTGACACCGGCGATTCCGTAACCGGCGACCACGACGTCCGCTTCCCTGTCCCAGACGTCGATGCTCTCGGCGGAGCGGGGGTGAACCGGAGTGGAGTCGGACATGGCGGTCCTTTCGAGGCGGCGGAAGTTCTCGAAACTGTAACGTGTTACACGTTCTCCCGTGAGTGGTTGACGAGTCTCTGGACTCGCAGACCACTCACAGGCAGCGGAGCTGCGTCACCGCCATGTCGAGGTCCTCGTACGAGACGAAGTAGTGCGGCGACGCGCGCACGACGGCATCGAGGCCGCGTCCTGTCATGTCGAGAAGAGTCGACGACCGTCCGCTGGCCGTGACGGTCACATTTCGGGCGGCCAGTGACCTCCGGACGTTCTGCGCATCACGATCCTCGACCGTGAACGTGACGATCCCGCACTGCCGCTCGCCGAGATCACGAACGGTGACGCCGCGGAGTCGACTCAGTTCGCCACGCAGATAGTCGGCGCGCTCCGAAATCTCCCGCTCCACCGTGTCCGCACCGAGTTCGAGGAGGAGGTCGACGGCGGCGCCCAGGCCGAGCCGAGCGGCCACGTCGCATTCCCAGAACTCGAACCGGGACGCGTCGGTCGCCATCGTGAAGTCGGTGGGAGCGGTCCATTCGGCGCTGTGCAGGTCGAGCGCGTGTGGTTGCACCGACTCGTCGAGACCCGGGCGAAGTGCCAGGAATCCGGTGCCACGTGGGCCTCGAAGCCACTTGCGGCCCGTCGCCGACAGTGCATCCACTCCCAGCGCAGGCATGTCGATGTCGACCTGTCCGACGGACTGGCACGCATCGAGCAGGACCAGCGCGCCGACGCGATGTGCCATGTCGGCGGCCTCTCGGACCGGGTTGACCAGTCCGCTGTTCGTGGGGACGTGCACCAGCGACACGAATCGAACCCGCTCGTCGAGCATCGTCTCGAGCGCACTCAGGTCGATCTGGCCGGACGGATCGCTCGGGACCACGTCGACTTCCGCTCCGACCCTTCCGGCCCGCTGCAGCACGGCGATGGCGTTGCTGGCGTACTCGACCTCCGAGATCAGGACACGGTCACCGGCGCGCAAGGGGACTGCTCGAAAGAAGTCGTTCCACGACCGGGTCGCGCTGTCACTCAGTGCGATGTTCGACGCGCTGCTCCGAAGGAGTTTCCCGAGTGACTCCTTCACCGCGTGCAGATCCGCGGCCCGCTCGCTCTGCGCGAGGTACCCACCCACCTCGGCCTCACGGCGCAGGTGACCGATCACCGTCTCGAGCACGGGCGTGGGAGGCAGCGACGAGCCTGCACTGTCGAGAAAGACCTTGTCGGTGCAGCCTGGCGTGTCGAGCCGGGCACGTGCGAGATCGAGCATGAGCGTCCTTTCCTTCGGGCCGTGACGTCCAAGCTAGTGGTGGCCGGCCGCGCGTGTATGCGTGCACATGTCGGCGGAGAGTTCTAAGGTCGGTGATGACGCTCGGGCGTTACCCGGAACGGGAGGTCGAATGGCTACCGCAGTTCAATCCTTCGAGTTCGACATGTTCGAGGACGGGCACCTCGCTTCACGTGCCGCGGCCGAGGCATACATCGAAGGTGTGTGTTTCGAGCTTGCTCCACCGCAGTTGCTCGGTGCCGAATTGGAGTGGATGTCGGCCCGCACCACGGACGGTCAGCGACCTGATCTCCTGGATATGGCGTCCGCACTGGGTCCCCACGCACCGAAGACGATCAATCCCTGGTCACCGGCGCAGCCGTTGCCGGGTGGCAGCGGGGTCACGGTCGAGCCGGGTGGGCAGGTGGAGCTCTCCAGCTCACCGCGGCGTTCGGCTCGTGAACTGTGCGACGACCTTTCCGCCGACGAGCAGGTGCTGCGCAGCCTTCTGGGCGCGCACTCGATCGAGCTCCACGCGGCGGCGGCCGATGCAGCCCGGCCACCGGAACGTCTGCTGCAGTCGCCCCGGTACTGCGCAATGGAATCGCGGTTCGGCGGAATCGGCCCGTACGGCAAGTTGATGATGTGCAACACCGCCGCCACCCAGGTGAGCGTCGATGCCGGTAGTGACGCGAGCGCTGTCGAAGACCGCTGGACTCTGCTGCACGAAGTGGGTCCTGCTCTTGTTGCAGCGTTCGCGTGTTCGCCGCATCTGTACGGAATTCCAGAGGGCGCGTGGGCGTCTCAGCGAATGCGAACCTGGCTGTGTCTCGACTCGTCACGCACGGCCGCGCCGATTCACGCCGGCGACTACGCGACGTGGGTACTGGACGTGCCGTTGATGTGCGTCCGAAATGACGGTGCCGACTGGACTGCACCGCCGGGGGCCACCTTCGGCGACTGGATCGACGGCGCACTCGGCAACGAGATCGGGCGCGCTCCTGCGTACGCCGATCTCGACTACCACCTGACCACCATGTTCCCGCCGGTACGGGCGACCGGGCATCTGGAGGTGCGTTATGTGGACGCGCAGCCAGGCGATCTGTGGCGGGTTCCGGTAGCGGCGTTCGACGCTCTGCTGTCGGGGCCGGGCGCCATGAGCGAGGCGCGGGGAGCGGCACGGACGACGGCCGGGCGGTGGCGCGACGCGGCAGAGTTCGGACTGTCGGACGTCGATTTACGGTCGGCGGCCACGGCGCTCTTGTCGCTCGCGGCGTCGTACTCACCGGATCCGGAGTTCGTACGTCTGCTCGACGCCGCGGCCGAACGTTGCTGTCGGGGACAGTCGCCGGGAGCCGCTCGGTGAGTGATATCCGGGAAAGCGTTCACGCGGCCTTGAGCCGGGCGCGCGAGCGCACCCACGTTCTCACCGACAGTGTGAACGACGCAGATCTGACCGCGCAGCACTCACCTCTGATGAGCCCACTCGTGTGGGACCTCGTTCACATCGGGAATCAGGAAGATCTGTGGCTGGTTCGCGAGGCAGGTGGGCAGGCCGCCGTCCGTGGTGACATCGACGAACTCTACGACGCCTTCCGGCACGCTCGGGCGGACCGGCCGGGCCTGCCGTTGCTCGACCCGGCCGAGGCTCGTGCATACGTACGTACCGTTCGCGAAAAGACTTGGGAAGTACTCGATTCCGCCGACTTCTCGGGAGGACCGCTCGAGGAGCGGGGATTCGTGTTCGGAATGATCGCCCAACACGAACAGCAGCACGCGGAAACGATGCTGGCCACGCACCAACTGCGGACGGGTGATCCGGTGCTGTCCGCACCGACGGCACCTCGGATCGGTGGACAGGTGGCCACGGACGAGGTTCTGGTCCCTGGCGGGGTATTCACGATGGGAACCTCGGACGAAGCGTGGGCGCTCGACAACGAGCGGCCGGCGCACCCGGTGAACGTCCCGGCGTTCGCCATCGACACGACACCGGTCACCAACGAGCAGTATCTCGCCTTCATGTCGGACGGCGGGTACGAGCGGCCCGAACTGTGGAGCGAGCGAGGATGGGAACATCGCAGCGAGGCCGGACTCGCTGCTCCGCTCTTCTGGGAGAACGACGGGTGTGGGACGTGGTGGCGAGACCGTTTCGGTGTGATGGAGCCGATTCATCTGCAGGAACCGGTCGTGCACGTCTGCTACTTCGAGGCGCAGGCGTACGCGAAGTGGGCGAAGAAGCGCTTGCCGACCGAAGCCGAATGGGAGAAGGCCGCCCGATGGGACCCTGCATCGAACCGTTCGCACCGATTTCCCTGGGGTGACGCCGACCCGGACGAAGCGACCGCCAATCTGGGGCAACGTTTCCTCGGGCCGGCGGTCGTCGGCTCCTATCCGGCAGGTGTGTCTGCACTCGGCGTGCATCAATTGATCGGCGACGTCTGGGAATGGACTTCGTCGGCGTTCGAGCCGTACCCGGGCTTCGTGGCTTTTCCCTACCGCGAGTATTCCGAGGTGTTCTTCGGCGGTGACTACCGGATTCTGCGTGGAGGTTCCTTCGGGACCGACTCCGTGGCGTGCCGGGGATCGTTCCGAAATTGGGACCACCCCGTCAGGCGTCAGATCTTCTCCGGATTCCGTTGTGCCCGAGATCTTTCCGGAGAAGAATTCTAGATGTGCCGCCATCTAGGCTACGTCGGGCCGCCGTGTTCGGTGCACGACGTGCTGGCATCCGGCGCTCACTCGTTGGTCGAGCAGGCCTGGGCGCCAC
>NZ_JBUYWE010000016.1:0-49697 GCF_055231055.1 Rhodococcus huquni | reverse complement strand
GGTCGCCGCCGAACTCAACGGGCGACCCCGCAAAACCCTCCTGTGGAACACTCCAACCGAACAACTCAACGAACTACTTGTTGCAACGACTGCGTGAATCCACCGAGTCCAGGGACTCGTCAACCGCGCACGGGCGACGTGAGCGAGAGGTGGATGGAACGGGCGATTCCGTCGAGGAGTTGGTCCGTGACAGGGACGTGAAAGACGAACAGTGCGCCGATCAGCGGGCCGGTGATCATCAGGTGGGCCAGATCGATGTCGATGTCGTCCGCTAGTTCGCCTCGGGCGCGGGCACGCTCGCAGATCTCGCGAACGTCCGCGAGTTCACTGGCGAGAAAGGTGTCCCCGAGTCGTTCGCGGAAGGTGTCGTCCGCAGTGAGTGTCTCGATCAGCGCGGGTAGCGCGATGCGCGCGGCGGGTGTGTTCATGACGGCGTGGACCTGCCCCACCAGGGCGCGCAGATCGGTGTCGAGTCGGCCGGTGTCCGTTGTGGGACCGGTGTCGACGCCGTGCACCGCCGATGCGAACACCATCTCGGCCTTGGATCCGAAGCGGCGGTAGATCGCTGCCTTGCCGACACCTGCCCTGGTTGCCACCTGGTCGACGGTGAAGCGTCCGTAGCCGACTTCGGCGAGAAGTTCGCGCACCGCGACAGGTACCGCCCGGTCGATTCTGTCGTCGCGGGGTCTGCCCGACTGGGACGAATTCATGCTCGCCACTATACGAAACCGTAGTTTCGATACTAGAGTTTCGTATATACCATCTTCCGACGGCAGGAGCAGGTCATGTCCCTCACGAAAGTCGCAGCGGTGAAGCGGCTGCCAACTCGTCTGCACGTCGTCGGAGCGGGTCTGGTGGGGTTCGTCGGCCTCGCGCACATCGCCGTCGTGCATGTCTTCGGTACACCTGGCGACGGCGAGCGGGCGGTGCACGACCTCGCCGAATCCACGCCGGTCCGCATGTTCGAGGGCGGAATCACCCGCAGCGTGCACGACCTCGATACCGGCTACAGCATCGCGATGGGTCTTCTCGCGGCAGGTTTTTCGGCGACATCGATAGCGGCCGTGCGACGGGAGCCGACGCTCGTGGGCAGGCGGTCGCCGTTCTCCTCGGTTTCGACCGCGACGGCCGCGGCGATGTTGGCGGTTGCGGCGAGACGATTCCCCGAGGTGCCCATCGCGGTGATCGGAGTGGGCGTGGCCTGCCTCGGCGCTGCGCAGCTGGCGAGCCCATAGTTTCGATCCATCGGGTTCGATCCATTGGGGCCTAGCGCGGTGTTACCGTGGATTCACACTGTTCAGCGACTCGGCAGGTGCCCGATGAGTGTTGCAGATTCTCAGCCTTCGACCCGTCCAGCTCCGGTGGATGTGGCCCATCACGCACACCTGACCGGTCTGTTCGAGCCTCAGCGCGACGAAGTGGATGTTCGTGGCCTCGACGTCATCGGCGAGCTACCGGCCGATCTCCACGGGGCGTATCTGCGCAACGGCCCGAACCCCCGTTTCGACCCGATCGGAACGTACATCTACCCGCTCGACGGAGACGCCATGGTTCATCGCGTCGAATTGGGTGACGGACCTCCGCGATACACGAACAGGTTCGTTCGTACCCCGATGGTGGCGGCCGAAGAGTCTGCTGGGCACGTGATCTGGCCGGGAGTGACCGATATGTACACGCCCGGCGAGGACGAAGTGGGGCCGGAACTTGCGGGAACACAACGAGAGCTGCCGGATATCAACATCGTCCGTCACGGTGGACGGCTGTTGGCGATGGCCGAGACGACTTTGCCCTTCGGATTGGATGCAGAGCTCCGGACTTTGGGGCGCGAGACCTGTGACGGTGCGCTCGCGGTAGGTAGCACCGCGCACCCGAAGATCGACCCGGTGACCGGCGAGATGGTGCTGTTCAACTATCTGCTCGAGGCCCCGTACCTGACGTGGTCGGTGGTGGGCGCCGACGGGTCGGTGGTCCGGAAGCCGACACCGGTTGCGGGGGTGGACAAGTCGCTGATGATCCACGACATGGCTCTGACGGAGCGCTACGTGGTGCTGATGTTGTGTCCGCTCGTCTTCGACATCGAAGCTGCGATGACCGGCGGGGCGATTCTCGACTGGCGCCGCGACGACGGCACGCGCATCGCGCTGATACCGCGTGATGGCGGCGACGTGCGCTGGGTGGATCGCGAGGCGTTCTGGGTGTGGCACTTCGCCAACGCCTTCGACCTTCCGGACGGCCGTGTCAATGTCGATTACGTGGAGTGGCCGTACCCCGGTGGATTCGCCGAGGAGGACCGGCCGTGCGAGGGAGCCCTGGTGCGCGCGGTCCTGGATCCCATTACAGGCCGGGTCGGCCGCGACGTGGTGTGTGACCGCGACGTGGAGTTCCCGAGGGTGGACGACCGCAGAATCACCCGCGGCCATCGGACGATTGCCACGGTGGGAAAGACCGGAGGACATGCGGGCGGCATGGATTCGCTGTGGTTCTTCGACACGGAGACGGGCTCGGAAGCACATTGGAAACAGGACGGATGCTCGGTGGGAGAACCCATCTTCATGCCGGGCGCCGAGCACGAGTACTGGGGCACCATCGGCACCGACCTCGCCGCCGGGGAGTCGTGGTTCTTCGTGCTGCCCGCCGAGGACCCGGCTTCGGGTCCGCTCGCGAAAGTGCGAATGCCGATCCGAGTCCCGGCCGGGCTTCACGGGGCGTGGCTGCCTGCGTGATCGGACCTCGTCCGAGGCCCTAGTACGAGACTGCCGGCGTCCGACGGAGGTACTCGTCGTCGGTGAGTTGGTCGATGATGAAGTCGGCAACGTCGGCGCGGGAGACCTTCAGCTTCGTCATGCGGTCGTATCCGAATCCGCGCTGATACTTTCCGGTGCGCGCGCCGTCCGTGAAGGCCGAGGGCCGAACGATCGTCCAATCGAGATCGCTGTGTTGCACGTAGCGCTCCTGTTCCACATGGTCGGCGTACGCGTCGCGCAGCAGCAGCCCGAACATGATGCGCTTCCACAAGAAGTTCAGGGTGTCCCAACTGTCGCCGACTCCGAGCGTGGACTGGCAGATCAAGCGCCGCACCCCGGCCTCGTCCATCGCGTCGATGATCGTCTTGGTGCCGCGTGCCCGCACATCGCCCTTCCTGCCGGCGCCGAGCGTGACGATCACGGCGTCCTGCCCGGCGACGGTGCGCAGCACGGCCTTCGGATCGGTGACATCACCCTGAGCGACGGTCAGACGTTCGTGCTGTTGCTGCACTCGAGCGGGGTCGCGGGTGAAGGCGGTGATCTCGTGTCCCTGTTGGAGCGCCTGCGAGGTGACGTGAGTTCCGACGCTGCCGGTGGCTCCGAATACTGCGAGTTTCATGGCTGTTCCTGACTCTGGACTGCTCGGATGGATTGCCTGCAGTCCATTCTTCGAGTCGTCGACTGGCGGAACAATGACTGTTCGTCGCGCAATCCTGCCCATTCGTCCAGCTTCTGTGGACGTGCTGCGATCCAGGTCGCAGACTCAATACATGCGAGGCGAAGATCCCTGGACCACCCCCGACCCGTTGGGCGAGGCGCTGCACGTGCTGCGGATGTCGGGCACGTTCTACTGCCGGTCGGAGCTGACCGCGCCCTGGGGGCTGGACCTGGGTCCCGAGCCCGGGTCGATGTGGTTCCACGTCGTGAACTCCGGCAGTTGCGTGCTGGAACTCGATGGCGACGAGCCGCGGCACCTACAGTCCGGCGACTTCGCTTTGGTACCGCACGGTCAAGGTCACCGGCTGGTCAGCAATGCCGGTGCGCCGTCCGCGAGGGTGGAGAAGCTGGACTACGACTACGCGAGCGATCGCTATGCGATACTGCGGCACGGCGGCGGTGGGGCTCACGCGAGCATCGTGTGTGGCACGGTCCGTTTCGGGCACCCGGCAGCGCGAAACCTGGTGGCGCTGTTGCCCAGAACGGTCGTCATCGAAGGCTCGCTGGGGTCGGCGTCGCCGGAATCCGAATGGATGCGGAGCACGCTCAGACTCATCGCGGCGGAGGGGAGTGCACTTCGGCCCGGCGGCGAGGCGGTGATCACCAGACTGTCGGACATCTTGGTCATCCAGGCGATCCGCGCGTGGATCGACGCTGATCCGGTGGGGCAGACCGGATGGCTGGGGGCGCTGCAGGATCCCCGGATCGGTCGAGCCATGTCACTCGTGCACCACGACCCGGCTCGGCCGTGGTCGGTGGCGTCCCTGGCGCAGGCGACGGCGATGTCGCGATCTGCGTTCGCGGCGCGATTCACGGAACTCGTGGGCGAGTCGGTGATGCAATACGTGACCCGCTGGCGGATGCAGGTGGCACTCGACTGGTTGCAAGCCGACGACGTTCCCATCACCGCCCTCGCCACTCGGTTGGGCTACGCCTCCGAGGCGGCATTCAGTCGGGCTTTCAAACGCACCGTCGGGATCTCTCCGGGTGC
Source organism: Rhodococcus huquni (assembly GCF_055231055.1). NCBI lineage: Bacteria > Bacillati > Actinomycetota > Actinomycetes > Mycobacteriales > Nocardiaceae > Rhodococcus > Rhodococcus huquni. The sequence continues at coordinate 45,245 of NZ_JBUYWE010000016.1, read as the reverse complement.
CGCGCGGTCGGTCAGGTCGAGCGTTCCTGTCCCAGCCGGGTAGTGCTCGTGGGTGACTGCCAGGTCGAGTTGCCCGCACATTGCCGGAATATTGGGGGATTCTCACAGGTGGATTTCCGGTTCGCGGGTGCTAATATATCGAATCTATAACGGAACGTCGGGCTTCGAGCAGGGACGAAAGACATAGTGGGGGAATCGAACGCGCGCGCGACCGTGTCGCAGGGGCGTACCAAGCGCTATCTGTGGCTGTTCGGTGCCGTGGTGCCCCTCAGCCCCTTTCTGGCGTGGGCCCTCGTGGAGTTGCTCGGCCCAGGCCTCTTCTGGGCCTTCGGTCTGATGCTGATGGCATTCGTCATCCCGCTCGTCGATCTGTTCACCGGCCCCGACAAGCACAACCCGAGCGACGACGAGTTCGAAGCGCTCGAGAACGACGTCTTCTACCGCTGGTGCACCTATCTCTTTCTCCCTGCTCAGTACGCAGGCCTGGTGTTGGCCTGCTACCTGTGGGTCAACGCACCGATGGGCTGGCCGGAGCGGTTGGCCCTGGCTTCCACCGTCGGAGTCGTCGCGGGCATCGGCATCAACGCCGCACACGAGCTCGGACACAAGCGCACCGAACACGAGCGATGGCTGGCGAAGGTTGCTCTCGCGCAGTCGTTCTACGGACACTTCTACGTCGAACACAACCACGGCCACCACCTTCGTGTAGCGACACCGGAAGACGCGGCCTCCGCGCGTTACGGGGAGACTTTCTGGAGGTTTGCTCCCAGGTCGGTAGCGGGCGGTATCCGCTCCGCGTGGGCTCACGAGAGCGCCCGGCTCCGTCGTCGCGGTAAGCGGGTGTGGAGCCTGGAGAACGATGTACTCACGGCGTGGGCCATGAGCGTCGTTCTGTTCGGCGGGCTGATTGCAGCGTTCGGGTGGTCGGTGGCGCCCTGGCTCGTGTTCCAGGCCGGTTTCGCGATCCTGATGCTCGAGTGCGCGAACTACCTCGAGCATTACGGATTGCTGCGTGAGCGCAAGGCCAACGGCCGTTACGAGCGCTGCTCCTACAAGCACAGTTGGAACAGCGACCACCTGTGCAGCAACCTTTTTCTCTATCACCTCCAGCGACACAGCGACCATCACGCCAACCCACTGCGCCGATACCAAACCCTTCGCACGATGCCCGAGGCTCCGCAACTGCCGGCCGGCTATGCCGTGATGATGTGGCTGTGCCTCGTGCCGAGCCTGTGGCGCAAGGTCATGGACCCGCTCCTGCTCGAGCATTACGACGGCGATCTGACGAAGGTGAATCGCGGTTAGCGCAGTCCGGTCTTGACCTTCGACCAACTCGAAGGCTCATGATTGCGGAGTGCCCGATCAACCATTGATGCCCATCGGAGAGTTCGCTCGCGCAAGCGGACTGACGTCCAGTGCACTGCGCTTCTACGCCGATTCCGGTGTGCTGTTGCCCGCCGAGGTGGACGCCGCCTCCGGGTACCGCTTTTACGCCGCCGATCAGCTGCAACGTGCAACGCTGCTTCGTCGTCTGCGTGAGACCGACATGTCACTCGTCTCCGTGGCAGCGGTCCTGGATGCCGACCCGGCCGAGGCTGCGCGACTGATCGACCAACACGTCGGCACGGTCACCGACAGCGCCCGTCGTGCGCAACGCACCGCGACTGGCATCAAGGCCACACTCTCCGACAGCGCGTGCCTGCCCATCGCTGTGTTGAAAGGCCCGGTGCTGGCTTCGGCGGTGGAGCAGATTCTCGCGGCCACGGCGCGGGAACCGGAGCTCCCGATGCTGGGCGGAGTGCGGATCGAGGTTGATCCCGCGTCTGTCACCTTGACGGCCACCGACCGCTATCGGCTGTCGATCCGATCCCTCGTGCCCACGACGTCCATCTCGCCCGCGTGGACGGCCACCGTCGACGGAGACGATCTGCGCGATGCAGTTCCGGAGATTCGCCGCAGCGCATCGGTCGGCCTGGAGGCAACGGAGCACGAACTCCGGCTGGCCACCGACGGCCGCGCCGATCGGCATTGCCGGATCTTGCCGGACGAGTTCCCGGACTATCGGCGAATGTTGGAACTGCTCGGTCCAGCCGTCCAACAGATCACCGTCGACAAGCAGCGGCTCCTCCGCGTACTCGAGGACCATTCGGATGACCGGGTCATGCTGCGGGCGAGTGGCGCCGAGCTTCTTGTTGCCTCCGGTGAACCGGGATCCGAGTGTGCACTGCCCGCGTCGATCGAAGGGAAGAGCGAGACCATCTGGTTCGAGATGACGACGCTCTATCCCGCCGTCGGCACGGCGATCGGGGCCGACGTGATGATCGACATCCGAGATCCGGGCCAGCCCATCACCATCCGTTCCGCGGATCGCGGCGACCTGACGACGGTCGCCATGCCCATCGAAAGTGGAGTCTCATGACCGACACATCTGTCCCAACCAGCACGGACGCCGCGATGGACGCCATCACACGAGCGGTGACAGCCGGTCACGCGGGGGAGACCGAGGACGCTCGTCGGCAACTCCTCGACATCTGGGAGTCGACCGGAGTCACAGGGGACAGCCTCCACCGCTGCACACTCGCGCACTACCTCGCCGACCTGTACGACGACCCCGCTCAGGCACTCACCTGGGACGTGCGGGCTCTGGATGCAGCAGATGCGCTGACCGACACGCGCGTTCAGGAACACCATCGTGATCTACGGGTCGCCGGTTTCTACCCGTCGCTGCATCTCAATCTTGCGGACAATTATCGACGTCTGGGCTCGTTCGAGGCAGCGGCCGAACACATCGACGCTGCCCACAGGCTCGCGCCGAGCCTGGGCAACGACGCGTACGGCGAGATGATTCGCGGAGCAATCGACGCAGTCGGCGCTGCTGTCGAGGCGAAGGATACGACCAAGAGGCACTGAGAAACGACTGCGCCCCACCGGAATCCCGGTGGGGCGCAGTCGTTGTTGTGTTACTTGCCTGGCGGCTTCACGCCCGACTTGAAGCCGAGCCCGCCCTTGGCAGCCGGAGGCGGCTTGGGAGCCGACTTCTCGGTCGCTTCCGTAGCCGGAGCCTCGGGCTCGGTTGCGTCCGCCTTGGGGGCCTCCGCTTCCGGTTCCGGAGCGTCCTGCTTCGGCTCGTCCTTCGGCGCCGCTGCGGGTGCCGCCGGAGCTGTGGCCTTGCCGGCGCCCGGTGCCTTCGCTCCACCCTTGAATCCGAGGCCGTTCTTGGCGGCCGGCGGAGCCTTGGGAGCCTCTGCCTTCGCTTCGGGCTCGGAAGCTTCGGACTTGGGGCCCTCGGTGTCGGGCTCCTCTGTCTTGGCTTCGTCTGCCTTCGGTGCGGAAGCTGCCGCCGCTGCGGCTCCGGCAACCCCAGCGCCTGCAGCGGCTCCGGCAGCAGCCTTGCCTGCGCCCGGTGCCTTGGCGCCGCCCTTCATCGCCAGTCCACCCTTGGCTGCGGGGGGACCCTTCGGCTTCTCGGCTGCGGGTGCCTCGGCGGCTGTCGCCTCCGAAGTCGACGCGGACTCTGCGGATTCCGTGGCATCGGCTGCAGGAGCCTTGGCTCCCGGAGCCTTTCCGGCGCCCTTCATCTGCAGACCCTTGCCACCGGGTGCCTTGCCTCCACCCTTCATGGCGAGACCACCCTTGGCTGCTGGTGCGGCCTTGGGCTTGTCCGACTGTGCTGCGTTGTCCGACTCTGCTGTGTCGTCCGAGCCTGCTGCAGCAGCGGGTGCCTCCGCCTTCGCTCCGGGCGCCTTGCCGCCGCCCTTCATGGCGAGTCCGCCGCCAGGGGCCTTCGCTCCCGGCGTTTTTCCGCCGCCCTTCATGGCGAGTCCGCCGCCACCGGGGGCCTTCGCACCCGGCGCCTTGCCGCCGCCCTTCATGGCGAGTCCGCCGCCACCGGGGGCCTTCGCACCCGGCGCCTTGCCGCCGCCCTTCATAGCGAGTCCGCCACCGGCAGGTGCTGCCTTCTCGGTCTCGGCTGCTTCCTCGACCTCTTCGACGCGATCCTGCTCGACGGTCTCGGCCTTCGCCTCTGCTGCCTTGGCAGGTTCGGCGGGCTTCTCGCGGGGGATGACCTTGATGTTCTCGGTCAGTGTCTTCGGCTCGAGGCGCGTGATCGAGGACAGCATCAGCTGCGCGACGTCCACGACCTCGACGCCTTCGCCCTGGCCCGATTCCTGACGTGCGGTGACACCGTCGGTGAGCATCACACGGCAGAAGGGGCAACCGGTCGCGATCTTCTTGGTGTTGGTGGTGAGCGCCTCGTCGACCCGGTCGATGTTGATGCGCTTACCGATGTTCTCTTCCATCCACATGCGGGCGCCACCGGCACCACAGCACATCGAACGCTCACCGTGACGCGGCATCTCCTTCAAGGTGCTGCCGGACGCTTCCATCAGCTCACGCGGAGCGTCGTACACCTTGTTGTGACGGCCCAGGAAGCACGGGTCGTGGTAGGTGACGTCTTCGCCGACGGAGGCCACCGGGATCAGCTGCTTCTGCCGCACGAGGCGGTTGAGTAGCTGCGTGTGGTGGACGACCTCGTATTGGCCGCCCATCTCCGGGTACTCGTTGCCCAGAGCGTTGAAGCAGTGGGCGCAGGTGACGACGATCTTGCGCTTGCGCTGCTCGACCCCCTCGAACACCGTGTTGAACGTTTCGATGTTCTGCATGGCGAGCTGCTGGAAGAGGAACTCGTTGCCCGCACGACGAGCGGAGTCGCCGGTGCAGGTCTCGTCGGCGCCGAGAACCATGAACTTGGTTCCGGCGGTGGCGAGGAGCTCGGCCACGGCCTTGGTTGTCTTCTTCGCACGGTCTTCGTAGGCGCCGGCGCAACCGACCCAGAAGAGGTATTCGTAATCCTCGAAGCTGTCGGCATCCTGGCCGAACACGGGGATGTCGAAGTCCATCTCGCTGATCCAGTTGAGACGGTCCTTGGAGTTCTGACCCCAGGGGTTGCCCTTGTTCTCGAGGTTCTTGAACAGACCGGCCAGCTCGGACGGGAACTCCGACTCGATGAGCACCTGGTAGCGGCGCATGTCGATGATGTGGTCGACGTGCTCGATGTCCACCGGGCACTGCTCGACACAAGCACCACAGTTGGTGCAGCTCCACAGAGTCTCGGCGTCGATGACGGGCTCGAGTTCGCCGGCCTCGAGCAATTTCTCGGTGTCACCGACGAGCTTGCGTCCGGCTTCGGCACGCGCATCCTCGGAGATGGCGCCGAGCTTGTCCTCGAGGACGTTGCCTTCGGCGTCGACCAGTCCGACCTCGTCGCCGCCCATGTCCGTGCGGCCACCGGCCAGCAGGTAGGGAGCCTTGGCCTGGCCGTGGTCACGCAGCGACATGATGAGCAGCTTCGGCGACAGCGGCTTGCCGGTGTTCCACGCGGGGCACTGCGACTGGCAACGGCCACACTCGGTACAGGTCGTGAAGTCCAGCCAGCCCTTCCAGGAGAAGTCCTCGATGTTTCCGGCACCGAACGTGTCGTTGTCGGGATCGGCTTCTTCCATGTCGATGGGCTTGCCACCGGACATCATGGGCTTCGCTGCGCCGAGTGCGACGCTGCCGTCGTCTTCACGCTTGAAGTAGATGTTGAAGAAGGCGGAGAACCGGTGCCATGCGACACCCCAGTTGATATTGCGACCGACGACGTACAGCCAGACCATCGCGGACATCAGCTTCACGAAGGCGAAGACGGACACCATCTCGGGGCTGGCGGGCAGCAGCTTCGCGACGTTCATCGTGAAGAAGTCGGTCCAGGCGTTGGCGTGGCCGTAGGTCGCGATCTTGCCGGCCTTGACCAGGATCATGCCGAGGCCCTCGATGAGGACGACGAATTCGACGAAGTACGCGGCGCGGAAATTGGATCCGCTGAAACGCGAGAGACGTGCGGGCACTCGCGGGTGGTTGAGCTGGCGAATGATGATCAGCGTGATGCCACCGATGACGGTGCCGATGCCGAGCAGCTCGTCGATGAAGTGGTAGACGCCGGTTCCACCGATGAGCGGCCAGTGACCTTCTGGGTTGAAGGTCTGGATGTAGGCCTCCATCGCAACGATGGATCCGAGCAGGAAGCCGATCATGACCAGCCAGTGCGCCCAGCCGACCGTTCGGAACTTGTTCATGCGCGTGTGCGCGAGGAACTCCACCACCAACTGCTTGAAGCGTGGGAAGAACGGGCGCCATCTGTCCGGAGCGGGCTGGCCGATCCGGATGGCGCTGACGATCTTCCATACGCCGCTGAAGAACGACCCCCAGGCGGGAATGCTCAGCAGAACGCCGATGGTGCCCAACGTAATCGTCAGGGCATTCATGTCGCGGCCTTTCGTTCGGGGCGGCGGTCGGCCACCGCGGGACTGCACGTGATCCTAAACCCGCGCAAGTTACTCATGGGTAACTTTAGCGATGCTACCGCTCGGTAACAAGGTTCGAGATGAGCAGCGGACACATCTGAGTGATCACGTTATGCCGTCTGGTATGGGTGGTTCACCGAAGGATCACCTAACTGTGGGCGCGGCGGTCGGGATCGCTCGGCCGGCTCGCGATCCAACGTCGCCGCCACCGCGTGGCGTTATCGAATCGTGAATGCGCAGTTGTGTCTTTACGGGCATATGGGTGAAGTAAAGGACAACAATGTAATTAGCGCGGGTATGAATGGGGTTGAAACCCGGTGTCGGTCGTTCGAATTATTGCATTCTTCAACCAGTCCCTGTAGCTCGCTGACCTGGAGTGGGTCGAGAGTGGCAACACTACCGAGCGGTAGCTTGGTTGAATTCGAGAGTTCTGTCTTCAATGTGAAGAGTGTCCAATTCTCCTGCTACTATGACTTCGGTTTCAGCCCAATTTCCGCACGCGGGAACTGAGAAGCTGTTCAGCCTCCATGTCAGTCTGGGGGGTGCCGTTCGTTCGGGGGGCGCGCACCAACATTCAGAGAACGGAAACAAGAGACACATGAAGCTCCGCAAGTTCGCCGCTGTGGCGACCATGATGGTGGCGTCGATGGGCGTTGCCACCGGAACGTCTTACGCAGATCCCGCCCCTGCTCCTACGCAGCCCGGGATCGACTACAAGTCCGAGATCGAGGACAAGTCCGTCGTCACCACTATCGACGCAGGCGCGTTCAAGGTTGCCGGCGATGGTGAAAACGTCGAGATCAAGGACAACCAGGGCAACACGGTCGTGTCGCTTCCGCTCGCGGTTCAGCTGAACGGTCTCGAGTTCCCGTTGGACGAGAAGGTCAGCGACGACGGTCGCACCCTCACGCTCACGCCTGACCTGAACCCGGCCAGTGCCACCGTGGTGCCCGCCGACAAGCATATCGAGGGTATCGCGCTCAAGGATGTCGCCTCCCCCGAGGAGAACCTGATTGCACAGGAAACATTCGGTGCGCAGTTGGGTATCGCCACCGCTACCGGTGGCCTGATCGGGACCATCGCCGGTGCCGTTGTGGGTGGGTTGCTGTTCCCGGCCATCGGCATCATTCCGGGTGCTGGAGTCGGCGCCATCCTCGGCACGATCATCGTCGGTGGGCCCACGCTGATCGTCGCGGGCATCGGCCTTGGTCAGACTCTGCTGGCAGAGCCCGGCACCACGGCCTACGCGAAGTAGTCCGTCTCCAATCAGTCTCCGTTCGTAACCAGAGCTAGGAATTACTCATGGATATCCTCAGCGTCCTGCTCGACGTCGTCGGCTATGTGATCACCATCGCCTTCAACGCGCCTGTCCTGAGCTGACCGGTCGACCTCTCGACACACGAGGCGGGCCCGCTACCGAAGAAGGTAGCGGGCCCGCCTCGTGTCGTGGGAGGGGTCATGCAGTAGTTGGAGCGGCGCTCGGCATCAACCGGCGACAGCCGGAACATCTGAGTCCCATCCGATCTCGTCGCTTGCCCGAACTTCAGCTTCGGCGGCCACTGCGCGGTCGAGGTCCTTCATCATCAGGTCGGTATTGATGTGCTGGGCGGCTCGGGCCCCGTCGGCAGCGGCATTACTGACCTGTGCGCCGATGTCGGAGGAGTTGCCGGCGGCCCATACCCCTGGCACCGAGGTGGCGCCGAACTGGTCGGTCTCGATGAACGCCCCGGCTGGATGGGTCTTCGGCTCGATACCGATTCCGGCGAAAACCTCTGTGCGGGCGACCATCTGCGTCGACACCACCACCGCGTCGACTTCGACGACCTGGTCGTTCTCGAGTCGCACACCACTCACGTGATCGTCCTCGATCTCCAACCGTGCGATCTTGCCGACGACGACTGGGACGTCGAGCGCATCGAGTTTGGCGCGGTCCGTCGGTTCGAGCTCTTGGTCGTGGGCGAGGAACACCACATCGGAACTCCATTGACGAAACAGCATGGCCTTGTGCAACGCCATCGGGTCGGTTCCCAGGACACCGATCTTGCGGTCGCGGACTTCCCAACCGTGGCAGTAGGGGCAGTGCAGAACGCCGCGGCCCCACTGCTCGCGCACACCTGGCACGTCCGGCAGTTCGTCGACCAGTCCGGTTGCAATCAGGAGGCGACGCGCAGAAAGGACGGCGCCGCCGCGAAGCGTGACCGAGAAGCCATACGAAGTGCAGGAAACGTCGATCACCTCGCCCGTGAGGATCTCGCCGCCGAAGCTGCGAACCTCGTCACGTCCGCGCGCCAGCAGCTCCACCGGGCTCACGCCTTCGAGACCGAGCAGCCCGTGCACACCGTCAGCGGGTGCGTTCCTCGGCTCGCCTGCATCGACGACCGTCACCGAACGGCGCGCCCTCGCCAGCGTCAACGCAGCACTGAGACCGGCTGCGCCGCCCCCGACCACCACTACGTCTCGAACTTCTTCCGTTGGATCTGCCATGTCGGTCCTCCCAGAATTCGGTGGATGTCAGCGCGACAACCCTCTTCCGAGAATGGCTATCACCGGGCCTATTGGCAAACCTCATTGCCGAATGGCAAAGTGCTTTCGTATGGACAACTCGACCGACCGCACCCTCGACGCAGTGGGACCACGGCTGAAGCAGCTGCGACAGCGGCGCGAAGTCACCCTGACCGACCTCGCCGCGGAGACCGGTATTTCGACCAGTACGTTGTCCAGGCTCGAGGTCGGGCTTCGGCGTCCGACCCTGGAGCAGTTGCTGCCGCTGGCGCGCGCGTACGGCGTCACGCTGGACGAGCTCGTGGACGCGCCACCGACCGGCGACCCGCGCATCAACTTGCGTCCGATCCCCACCGACGACGGTCGATTCATCCTGCCGTTGAGCCGCAGAGCCGGCGGCATCCAGGCGTACAAATTCATCCTGCCGACCGGACGCGACGACGCCGAGCCCGACTTGCGCACCCACGAGGGCTACGACTGGGCTTTTGTTCTCAATGGCAAACTCAGGCTCGTCCTCGGCGAGCACGACCTGATCCTCGAACCTGGGGAGGCCGCCGAGTTCGACACTCGCACACCGCATTGGTTCGGTGCCACCAGTTCGGGACCGGTGGAGTTCCTCAGTCTTGTCGGCAAACAGGGAGAACGCGCGCACGTCCGCGCCGCGCCCAAGCAGTAGAGGTCGAACTGGAGGCGGCTGAACTTCAGGTGCAGCAGTTGGGGTCGAGCACGAGTCGGAGTGCGTCGAGGGCCTCGCTGCGGGCGCGGTGGTAGACGTTCATTCCCCGGCGCTCGGATTCGACCATGCCGGCCTTGCGGAGTTGGCCGAGGTGGTGGCTGACGGTCGACTCGCCCAGATCGACGCCCGTCGCGAGGTCGCACGTGCACACGGCGCCTTCGCTGGCGGTGAGCAGGATCGACATCAGCTTGATCCGGACCGGATCTGCGAGTGCTTTCAGTCGTAGTGCCAGCTGTAGGGCGTCGTCGTCGCTCATCGGAGCGGCGGAGACCGGCGCGCAACAGATGGGCGCGCTGACATCGATGACCGGCAATGCTTTCGGCATGGCAACCAGCATACCGAACCATCTTGACTTATGTCGAAAAGGTGGCATTCTGTCAGCGTAAGCACTTCGACATATATCGAATAGGTGGATGGTCATGTCACGCGCACAACTCGCTCTCAACGTCGACGACCTGCAGTCGGCGGTCACGTTCTACTCCAAGCTCTTCGGCACGCAGCCGGCCAAGGTCAAGCCGGGATACGCGAACTTCGCGATCGTCGAGCCGCCGCTCAAGCTCGTACTGCTCGAAAACCCAGGCAAGGGCGGCACGATCAACCACCTCGGTGTGGAGGTCGAATCGTCGGAGAAGGTGCACGCGGAGATCGCGCGCCTCACCGACGAGGGACTGTTCACCGACGAGGAAATCGGCACGACCTGTTGCTTCGCGACCCAGGACAAGGTGTGGGTCACGGGACCGGCGGGGGAGAAGTGGGAGGTCTACACCGTCCTCGCCGACTCTGACACCTTCGGAACGGGGCCGAAGGAGCAGACCGAGAACGCCTGCTGCTGAACGTTGGTGGTGTCAGTGACGGAGTCGGGCGGCGAGCTCGTCGACACGAGCGGCGATGTCGTCTCGAACCAACCGCATCCGCTCGATTCCGTCGATGCCGCGTTCGGACGGCTCGTCGGTGTCCCAGTTCTCGAACGCGGGCCCCGGCACCGATTCGACGCGGGCCTCGCGGCCGAGGGTGACCACCAGGTCGACGTCGCGGACCAGCTGCGGATCGAGCAGTTTGGGTGTCTCGCCGGAGATGTCGATGCCGACCTCGCGGAGAGATTCGGCCGAGAGGTCGTTGATCGCGGTGCCGGGTTTGGTTCCGGCCGAGTGGACATCGACGGTGTCGCCGGCGGCAGCGCGCATCAGCGCGGCCGCCATCTGCGACTTGCCGCCGTTCTTCACGCACACGAACAACACGCTCGGTGTGGACATGATTCAGGACTCCTTACGGGTGAACCGTTTGCGCAGCGCCAGTGAGACATAGACCAGACCGACCAGAACCGGGACCTCGATCAGCGGGCCGACCACGCCGGCGAGTGCCTGCCCCGAGGTGACGCCGTAGGTCGCGATCGCCACGGCGATCGCGAGTTCGAAGTTGTTGCCGGCGGCGGTGAACGCGAGCGTGGTGGTGCGTTCGTAGCCGAGGCCCATCACGGCGCCGAGGACGAAGCCGCCGCCCCACATGAGCGCGAAGTACGCGAGCAGCGGGATCGCGATTCGCGCGACATCGAGCGGCCGTGAAGTGATCTGTTCACCCTGCAGAGCGAACAGGACCACGATCGTGAACAACAGCCCGTAGAGCGCCCACGGTCCGATTCGGGGAAGGAACTTCTCCTCGTACCAGCTGCGCCCCTTGGCTTTCTCCCCGAAATGGCGGGTGAGGAACCCGGCGAGCAACGGGATGCCGAGGAAGATCGACACGGACTTCGCGATCTGCCACGGGGAGGTGTCGATAGTGGTCTGCTCGAGTCCCAGCCAGCCCGGCAGCACCGAGAGGTAGAACCAGCCGAGCACGGCGAACATCACGACCTGGAACACCGAGTTGATGGCCACCAGTACGGCAGCGGCCTCCCGGTCGCCGCAGGCGAGGTCGTTCCAGATGATCACCATGGCGATGCACCGGGCCAGGCCGACGATTATCAGTCCGGTCCGATACTCGGGCAGGTCCGGGAGGAGAGTCCAGGCGAGCGCGAACATCAGCGCCGGGCCGAGGACCCAATTCAGTAGCAGCGATCCGAGCAGCATCTTGCGGTCGCCGGTGACGGTGTCGAGGCGGTCGTAGCGGACCTTCGCGAGCACCGGATACATCATGATCAGCAGGCCGATCGCAATCGGCAGCGAGATGCCGTCCAACTCGACGGTGCTCAGGGCGTCCCCGAGCCCCGGGATCATCCGCCCCAGCAGCAAGCCCGCGACCATCGCCACCCCGATCCACACCGGGAGGAATCGGTCCAGGGTCGAGAGCTTTCCGACGACGGGTTGGGTGGTCGTCTCGGTCACTGCGCCACCACCAGCACTGCAGACAGTCGGTCAAGCGCGGACGGGATCACCCGGTAGTACACCCAAGTCCCGCGTCGCTCACAGTCGAGCAGCCCCGCTTCTCGCAGCACCTTGAGGTGGTGCGAGATAGTCGGCTGTGACAGCTCGAACGCCGGTGAGATGTCGCACACGCAACTCTCGCCACCTTCGTGACTGGCGATCAGGCTCAGCATCCGTAGACGCACCGGATCACCGATGGCTTTGAACATACGAGCCAGATCCTCGGCCCAGTCCTCGCTCAACGGTTCACGCGCGAGCGGGGCGCAGCAGGCCTCGCCATCAACTTCTTGTATCGACACTCGTCGATATTGACAGATATCGAATCAGCGTTCAAATGACTGGTCGGGATCTTCCCGTCTTACAACGTATGCCGTGCCGGATGGGTCGATGGGGCGGTCCGGTATCTCGCGCAGGGTGTTGGCGATTTTTCGCCACCGGGCGCGGTCGGCAGCAAGGGCGCGATGTGCTCCCTGTCGGGACGCTACAGCCAGCTCCGCTCCGGGGTCTGGGGGAGTCTTGGTGAACCGTTGGATTTCAGCGTCGAGTGCATCGATCTCCACCTGGATACCCGCGAGGACTTGTTCCGCTGCATTGGCGAGGGGCGTGTCGATCGGCAGCATCTCCGCAAATCGGGCTGCAGCGCCCATGAGTTCCTTGCTGTGTCCGTACATAGAAAGCAATCTTCCACGATGACGAGGGGTTGGTCGCTGTACTCAATCTGGGTGGCGATGACTCAGGTCGAATGGTGGATAGGGTCCTGTTCGGGACCAGGTAGTGCCGCGAGCTGCGTTATGTGCCGTGCTCACCCCAAGGTCAAGGACCGGTCTCCAAAGTCTGCCACTACGCGTAGACGACCACCAAGGGCTTCTACGTAGGACTCCAAAGTTCCGAGCTGGGCGTGTCGGAGGTCGCCTCGCTCGATCTGGGAGACCCGAGACTGGGAAATTCCCATCACCTCGGCCACCGTCTCCTGGCGAGTCCATCCTTGTTCGCGACGGATCTCGACCAGGCGGTGGGCTCGGACCTCCTCGTGCATGGTCTTGCTGGCATCGCCGACGGCCTGCTCGTCGAGTCGCTCGGCGACCTCAGCTCGCACCTCGCGCCAGTTTCGCGCCATTTCCCGCACCTCCTGGGGGATATTGTCGGTGTACCACTGCTTCCATTCGCCAGCCTTGTCGCCTGCGACTAGCAGGACCGACTGTCGCTGAGGACCAGTGAATCACCAAAAGTATAACCTTTACCTTCTATTTTCGATAGAGATGCTCCTTATAGGGGTCTCGACGCAGATCCCCCAACGGCGCCATCTACAAGCTGACCGCGCAAGTGTTGTCCGAGCCGAGCGACCACCGGCCCAGTCGCGTTACTCGCCCGGGAAGTCGACGCCCACCACTCGGGCCTCTCCGGTGGCAACGGGATCGGGTCGATCGACCGAATCAGTGGCAGTCATCTGTAGGCCGTCCAGGTCGGTACGCATGTAGATCACGTTGTAGCGATTCCATGTGGTGGCAACGAAGTGCAGGTTCTGCCCGCTCGATTGCGGGTGCATGAAACCGCCGTAGAGGCCGGGCAACATCGCCGCGTTGAGCAAGGTCTGTGTGCCACTCCACGGGCCCTCGAGCCGGTCGGCCTGCCGGATCACCAGCCCCTTGGCCGGGTCGGTGTACATCGCGACGTACTTGTTCAGGTAGTCGTTCCACTGCACGGACAGTTCGCTCACCGTGCCCGGGATCACCTCGGCGGCTGCCGTGATGTCACGCTCCCACGACGATCCGTTCCAATACTCGTACGCGGCCAGATCGTTGATCTGGGCACCCTGCACACGAGAGAGCCGCGCCGGCCCGAATCGCCCTGAAGGCGTTCCGAATTCGTAAACCCAGCCGTCGGAGCCGGATACGAAAGCGCTCTGCTGGAAGTTCTCGTTACCGGCGGAGATGGCAGGGATGCCAGGGATTTCCAGTCCGGACGCGTTCACTCGCGCGGTCGACGGCTCGGTCGTCCAGGTCTCGCCGTTGTCGGTGGATCTGGCGAGACCCGAATAGTTGGTGGTCCAGTCTCCGGGTGTGTCCCAGCTGCGCACGGACATGTACCGCACGTATTGGTCGGCCCCGACTGCAACACCCGCTGTCGGAATGACCGTGTACTCGACCGGGCTGCCCGGTGGCAGGTCGAGTAGGCCGTTGATGATCTGCTTGGAGTGATTCGGCGCATCGAGCGGCGAACTGTCGATCCTCATCCCGTCCGTGATGTCGGCGTCGTTGCTACGGAACAGCACGTTGCTGCGCCAGTCGGCCCCCGAGGTGGCGCAGTCACCGACGGTATCGCCGAACGCCATGAGAACGTCGCCGTTGCGTCCGTCCCACATGATCCCCAGGTCGGTGCCGGAGACGCTGAAGCGATCGATCGTGTTGTTCGGGCTGCCGGGGCCCGTCACCATCTCGATGGCCTTCGTCCGGCCGATCAGCTGAGGTAAGCCACCGTCCGGCGGGCCCGTCAACCAGGGCAGGCCGAAGTCGCGAAGCAGGCCACTCGAACTACCCAGCGCGGCGCTGCCGCTACTCCCGGACGACTGACCGCAGGGCCCGCCCTGCGCTGCGGCCGAGGATCCGGTCGCCACCGACAGAGACACTGCCATTGCGGCGACCGCGGCCACCGATAAGCATCTTTTCACCTGCACGAACCTGTCCCTTCGACGTACCGGTTTCGCGCATGATCGAATCACGGCCGATGCGAACCTGTGTGACCTGTGTGAATATTGTTACAAAAGGGACATGGCGGCCAGCCTCGGAGGACCATCGCCCCTGAACACAACTGTGGCCCGGCAGCGATTGCTGCCGGGCCACAATGTTCGGTGAGTGACTACGAAGTGCGCAGTTTCAGTCCCGGGTTCTCGCCGAGCACCGTGTTGATCGGTGTCGCGTAGAGCTCCGGTCCTTCTCCGAGGATGAAGGTGACCAAGCTGGCGACCTCGCACAGCGGGTACTGGCCGACGTTGGAGGCGCTCGAGATACCGAGAGCCTGCGTGCCCGTCACGATCGTTCCGCCACTGTCACCCTGCAGGGCGCAGATGTTGGTGGAGAAACCGTTGGTGAGCGTGCGATCGCCGACCGACACCGTCTGGTTGGCGGCGGTGACGACACCACAGTTGAAGCCTGTGGTGAGGCCGGACTTGCAGGCAGGTGCACCGACCACAGGCTCTGCAGTTCCGGTGATGCCGAGCGGGGCTGCACCGGGAACGCGGACGCCGTTGTTCTCGAGGCGGTGGCCTGCGCCGTCGTCAGCGCGGATGAGGGCATAGTCGTGGTTCGCGAGGCTCGTCTTGGCGAAGGTGCCGATGCGCTGTCCGGCGCCACCGTCGGGCGCGAGGGTGAATGCTTCGGATGCCCCAGGCGTGCCGGCAGCCGCGCGGTTGGGATCGCAGTGGCCCGCCGTGATGTTGACCGGCTGTCCCGAACCGTTGGTGGCGTTGAAGCCGAGCGAACAACGGAGTCCGACGTCGCCACCGATCGCGCCGTAGGCGTCGCCGCCGAGCAGCGAGTCCGCAGGGGGCGGTCCCGCAATGGGTGTCAGGTCGGTCGACGGTGCCGGCGTCTGAGGTGCCGGGGACGGGACGATGCGCGCGCCCGTCAGGAAGTCGGGCAGCTGCAGACCGGCACTGGTGTCGGCGCGAAGCACAAGATTGTTGTGAACGATGTCCACGGCGAAGCCGCGGACGATGTCTGCCACTGCGGGAGGCTGGTTGTCGAGCCAGCCGTCGAGCTTGTCGGCCTGCTCGCGCAGTTCCCGTTCGCTCTGTGCGACGTCGGTGACCGTGAAACCGGCGCCCTCCGCAGCCTTGCGGGCAGCGGGCTTGTCTTTGCCGTCGGCGAGTGCGACGACGGCCTTGCCGCCTTCGTCGAGCCAGGTGCCCGCGAAGGCATCCGGGTACTGCATGCGCGCGATCTTCGTGAACTCGGCAAGCTTCTGGCCGAGCTCGGACTGCTCCACGTACTGATCAGGGCTCAGCTTCAGGTCGCGCTGGATTGCGTCGACGAGCTCGGCGGGGAGCTTGGCAGCCTGGTCGGAGACCTGGGGCTCGACGGGCTCTACAGGCTCGGCCTGGGCGATAGTGGTCGCCGGTCCGAGTAGCAGGAGCGCGGCGGAGCCGAATACGGCGGCACGACGTGCGATGGAGCTTCGCATGGGGGCCTTTCTATGGGTCAGGTCGGGCGACTCCTGGAAGGGAGTGCGCACGACAACGACCCCCCGTTTGGAAAGCCGTTCAGAGTCGCAGTCGACTATATGGGTTCGGAGCCGGTATTCCCACCCGCAACAGAGGTGAGCAGTAACAAAAATCGGCCCGCCTCCCCGACAGCTCGAGGAGGCGGGCCGATTGGAACGAGAATCAGCTGTTCACTGTGCGAACTTGGAGGCCGTTTCCGGCGGCAGAAACTATGTCCTCGACCGGAATTCCCAGATTGGCGGTGCCGCCCTCGGGGGCCAGAACGAGGTTCGCCTCCGTGCAGTTGGGGGCGCCGCTGGCATTGGAGCCACTGGTGATTCCGAGGGCGAGAGTGCCCGACACGATGGCCCCGCCGCTGTCGCCAGCGAGGGTGCAGGCGGTACCGGCGAATCCGCGGATGGTTCGCGAGGATCCGTCGTGCACGTGCAGTTGGGTCTCGACGTGGTCGGCGGCGACGATTCCGCAGGTGAACGACGAGCTCTGCCCCGACTTGCAGATCGGTGCGCCGACGACCGGACGTGCGGTGCCGGTGATCTGCAGGGTGGTGCCGTTGGCGCCGCGGACGGTGGGACGGTCGAGGCCGGCCTTCACGCCCTTGTCGTTCAGCGCGATCACGGAGTAGTCGAGGCCGTTGGCCGGGTCGCCCACGGACGACTGCGAGAACGAGCCGACCTTGGTGCTGTTGTCGATGTTCTGCGGATCGGGCAGGTAGACCGGCGAGGGTTCCCCGAGAGCCGGGTTGCAGTGGCCGGCACTGATGTTCACCGCGTCGCCGTTGCCGTCGACCCCGTTGAATCCGAGTGAGCACACGGAGATCTGCCCCAGCTCGGTGTCCCGGATCTCGCCTGGCGTGGTGATGTAGGTGTCGCCGCCCATCGGGCCGTGATCGACCGGGCCGCCGCCACCCGGGCTGAGCATGACCTTGACGTTGGCCAGCAGGGTTGGCAGGTTGAGTGCCTGTCCCACAGGGCTGTTGACGACATCGATGACGATTCGGTTGTCGAGGTAGTCGATCGAGGTCGAATTGATCTGGGACGAGATGTCTTTCGGGAGCCCGCCGATCCAGTTGTTCAGATCCGAGAGGCTCTTCTCGAGTCCGTTCGCGGAAACGGGAGACATGCGGGTGTTGTAGCCGGCGGCCGATGCGCGGCTCGCAGCCTCGTCGGAGGTGACGGCGACGACAGGCTTGCCGTCGAGACCGATCCACGCGCCCGCGAACTCGTTGGGATGCTGCTGACGGAAGTCCTGGGCGTAGGAGCCGAGGTCCTGCGCCTTCGCGGCGCGGTCCAGGTACTCCTCGGGGCTGATCTTCAGATCGCGCTGGATCGCCTCGACGAGCTCTGCCGGCAACTCCTGGGCGCTGAGCTGATCGACACCGTTCTGCGTAACAGGTTCCGCCTGGGCAGTGCCCGTGAACGAGAAAAGAATGAGCGCCGCCGCGGCGCTCACAGCTGCGGCGCGAGGCGCCAGCTTGTTACGCATGAAGTCCCTTCGGGTCGAAGTATCAGCGACCCAGCTTAATTATGCTGCCGCGCAACTTCAGCGCCGGGTGTGATCTCCGACTCGGACACGCCGACAAAACGGTCAGGGCAGAAGCGTGTCGGCGACCGCGACCCTCTTTGCACCCTCTTCTTCGCTGGGATCGGCAGGGTCCGGGACGTCCGGATTCTCAGGATCCGCTGGGTCTGTCGATTCGTCCGGAGTCGTCGTTTCGGGTGGAGTGGTCGGCTCCGTGGTCGTCGTTTCGGTGGGGGTTTCGGTGGTCGGAGCAGGCGGTTCCACGGTGGTGGGCGCAGGCGGCGCTGCCGTCGGAATCTGGACGGGGGGCGCGGCAGGAACGGGCTGCTCCACTACCACCGGCAACGGGTCCGCTACCTGGTGCGGGATCGGCGCCTCGTGGACTGCGGCCTCGTGCGGCGCGACCGTGGGGAACTTGATCGGCGCGTTCCGGGTAGTCGTGGAGGTGGCATCGGCCTGGGTCACATCCCGGATGGGCGGGGCATCGGTGGAGCCGGTGTAGCCGAATGCCAGCGCGGCGGCGATGCCGGCCAAGGTCAGGATTCCGGCTGCTGCGCCCGCGAGGAGCAGTGGTTTGCGCGCCGGGACGGGTACGTCTTTCTCGATGGGTGCGGCTTGCGCCGCAGCCGGAGTGGCGGCCGGGAGCGCGGTGCCGATGTCTGCCGCGACGAAATGCTCCGAAGCCGGGATGACGATGGCTTGCGAGTAGGCCATCGCCTCCTCGCGCGGAACGGCCGGGAACGAGTCCGTGTCGAACGGTTGTGCGTTGCGTGGAAGCCGGACGCCGGAGCCGATCAATGCACCACCGTGGGCGGCGGCCCAGCCGGGGCGGCTGTCGGATACGGCCGAGTCGGCCTCGTCGTCGGTGGCGTACGACTCCGCGGAGACGGCGACCGCTTCTTCGGCGGAGACCAGCTTGGCGTGCTGCAGGCCCATGTAGTCGAGCGATTCACGGAGTGCTCGGGTTGCGTCCTCCGACCAGCCGCAGGGATGGGCGGCCACCACGTCCACGTCACCGTGCAGACCTGTGGCGAGGTCGCGGAAGAGGCAGAACATGGCGGTGGCGATCAGGTCCTCGGCGCGAGTCTCGGCCCCGGCGTACCGGATCCCTTCTGTCGCGCCGACCTTGCTCACGAACCCTTCGACGGAATCGTTGGAGCGCGTCCCCAGTTCGACGCCGCCGTCCGGTCCCGGTGTCAGCACCGTGGCACGCTCGACGGTGCGCAGGGCGGCTCCGGGGGTGGTTACCACCGCGACGCTTTGTGTCTCCCCGACATAGAGCCCGACTCCGGTAGCCATCACATTCCTCACGGTTCGTTCCGGGTGCGCCGCTTGGTGCGCCGTGACCTGTGTGTCGCGTCGGGGGCGCGAATGGTTACAGAAACTTCCATGTCCGAAATGTCGGTATTGCTCTAGACTGAGTGCACTCGACCGAGGATGCACCCGAGATGACTCAACCGCTCGTCGCCAACCTCGTGCTGGTCCTGGTGTTCATCCTGGTCGGAGGCGTGTTCGCCGGGGCCGAGATTGCCCTCGTCACGTTGCGCGACAGCCAGATTGCGAATCTGGAGAGCCGGGGATCACGCGGTGCGCGGACCGCCGCCCTGGCCCGTGACCCGAACCGCTTCCTCTCCGCCGTCCAGGTTGGCGTCACCGTCGCCGGCTTCTTCTCTGCGGCCTACGGTGCTTCCGCCGTCGCACCGGACCTGGTGCCGACCCTCGAACAGTGGGGCCTTTCACCGGGAGTGGCGAACGCATGTGCCCTCGTCGGGACAACCCTCGTCATCGCTTACGTGTCACTGATACTCGGCGAACTGGTGCCCAAGCGCATCGGGCTGCAACGGGCCACCGGCGTCGCGCTGGCAGTCGGTCCGGTCATCGATCGATTCGCGGTGGTGATGAGGCCAGTCATAGCGATGCTGTCCGCGTCGACGGACCTGTGCGTGCGCCTGCTCGGCGGAGACCCGACGAAGAAGAGCGAGAGCATCACTCACGCCGAACTGCGTGACCTGGTGACCGGCCACACCGCGCTCGGTGACGACGAACGCCGCATCCTCGCAGACGTTTTCGACACTCAGCAGCGCTCTCTGGCGGAGGTGATGCGTCCACGCACCGAAGTCGAATTCATCGATGCGGGTACGCCCGTCGACGACGCACGCGCGCAGGCGCTGCACGGCGGACACACTCGCTACCCGGTCAACCGCGACTCGCTCGACGACGTCGTCGGAGTGGTCCACGTTCGTGATCTCCTCGTTGCGGGTGCGGGCGTATCGACTGCTCGCGACGTGACGACCGAGATTCTGCACCTACCCGGGTCGAAACCGGCCCTGTCCGCCCTGTCGGTGATGCGAACCGAGAACATGAGAATGGCTGTGGTGGTGGACGAATACGGCGGCACCGCAGGGATCGTCACGTTCGAGGACATCGTCGAGGAGCTGATCGGCGAGATCGGGGCAGGCCGCGAGAGCGCACCTCGAGTGGACGGGCTGCTGATCATCGAGGAGTTCGGCGAACGCACCGGCATCGTGATTCCGGAGGGTCCGTACGAGACCGTTGCGGGGTTCGTGATGTTCGAACTTCGTCGAGTTCCGCATGCCGGAGACAGTGTGGTGGTCGGCGACCATCGGCTGACCGTCACGCGCATGGACGGGAGGCGGATTGCCCAACTGGGTATCGCGCCGATGTGACCCCCCGCCCCTGACCAATGTCACACCGGTTCAGCTGACGCGAACCGGTGTGACATTGGTCAGGGGAAATGGGGAGGGAAACCGGGCGAATCCGGCCTGTTGTCACATCTTCGCGACGGTCGGTGTCCATACGTTGTCGGACCGACCGGCGAAAAGGTAAGGAGGTCGTATGCCAGACGCGACCACAGAGGTGTTCACAGAGTGCCGTCCGCTGCTGTTCACCATCGCATACGAGATTCTGGGCAGCGCCGCAGACGCGGAGGACGTCGTGCAGGAGAGCTACCTACGCTGGTCTGCCGTCGATGCGACGACGATCGAGAGTCCACGCGCATTTCTGGCGCAAATCGTCACCAGGCAGGCGCTCAATCTGTCGCGAGGGGCACGGCGCCGCCGCGAGGACTACGTGGGCAGCTGGCTCCCCGAACCGATCAGCACTGCGCCCGAGGTCGACGAGGATGCTCTTCTCGCCGAGTCGGTATCGATCGCGATGTTGTTGGTGCTCGAGACGCTCGGTCCACACGAGCGGGCCGTGTTCGTTCTCAGCGAGGTGTTCGGGTACAGCCACAAGGAAATTGCCGTCATGGTGGACAAATCCGATGCGGCCGTTCGGCAGATTGCGCATCGTGCCCGTGGGCACGTCCATGCACGTCGGCCGCGCTTCCGGCCCGATCGAGAGTCGAGTGACACCATCGTCGGACAGTTCCTCCTCGCTGCCAGAAACGGGGACGTGCGACAACTGATGGATCTGATGGCGCCAGGGGTCGTCGAGATCACCGATGGCGGCGGAAAGGTGACTGCGGCACGTAAACCCGTCGTCGGGTCCGAACGGGTTGCCCGCTTCATCGTCGGTCTCGCATGTAAGTCCATGGCGGGATTCGGGGCGACCCTGACGACTTTCAATGCGCTACCCGCTCTGTTGATCACCGACGAGGGACAGACCGATTCCGTGCTCGTATTCGACATCCACGACGGGCTCGTGCACGGCCTCTACGTCGTCCGGAACCCCGACAAGCTCGGCGATAGCAGTACCTTGCGCCCGCTCACACGCGTGACACGACCCGACGAGAACTCGAAATCGACAGGAGACCCACTGTGAAGACACTGATCGTGTGCACGTCCGTTTCGCACGGAAATACTCGCAAGGTCGCCGACGCCATGGGCGACGTGCTGTCGGCTCGGGTCCTGACTCCCGAACAAGTCGATCCAGCCACGTTGGGAGATTACGACCTGGTGGGCCTCGGATCCGGGATCTTTCACATGTCTTTTCACCCGCAGCTACGAGAATTCATCCGAACCATGCCCTCGCAGCGCGGAACCCCAGCGTTCATCTTCTGCACCAGCGGGTTTCCCGAGCCGCCCTTTCGGCGGTACAGCCGTTCTCTCGCACGACTGGTCAGTGACAGGGGGCTGACCGTGGTCGACACGTTCTCGTGCCGGGCGTTCGACACCTGGGCGCCGTTGAAGTTGGTCGGCGGGGTGAGGAAGGGCCGGCCGGACGCCGACGATCTGCAGGCCGCCCGCGCGTTCGCCCAGGGTCTGAAGACGCAGATAGCCACCGCATCCTGACTCCCGCCCCCTGACCAATGTCACACCGGTTCGCGTGAGCTGAACCGGTGTGACATTGGTCAGGGAAAGGGTTGGGTCAGAACTCCATCCCGGCGTCCGCGCCCATCTGCATCGTGGTGTTCGCGCCGTCCAGGGATTCGCGAATGATGTCCGCGTGCCCCGAGTGGTGCGAGGTCTCCCTGATGATGTGCAGCAGGACCTTTCGGGCCGTCCACCATTCGCGCTCGGGTGCCCACGGAGCGGTGGGCAGCGGCACCAGCACGTCCAGGTCGTCGAGGCCGGCGATCGTATCTCTTGTCCGCTGTGCCACCGCCTCGTACTTCTTCACCTGCTCGGAGAACAACTCGCTTTCGTTGAGCTGGTAGGTGTCCATCGCGGACTCCATGTCGAACTCGGCGTTCTCGTCCGGTTCGAGAATCTTGGTGATCCAATCACCTTCGACGTGGGCGAGATGTTTGACGAGCCCACCGAGCGTCAACGTGCTCACGGTGGTCCGCGCGAGTGCCTGCTCCTGATCGAGCCCGCGCAGGGTGATGAGGAAGTTGTGCCGCTGATCTTCGAGAATCGCCAGCAGGTCTGCGCGTTCACCGGTGAGTGCCGAGGCCGTGTTGCTCATGTCGCGTGCTCCTTCGAGTTGGTGGTGATGGCTACGCTATGGGGGATTGAGGTCAGGAACGGTCCTAGTTAAACGTCTCGACCCTTCTTTTCCAGATATCGCTGTTCGGGGAGGCTGGTAGTGCGGCGCGCGGCCTCTTCGTAGGCCGTCCGAGCGGCGGCCGAATCGCCGGCGAGGTCGAGAAGGTGAGCGCGCACCGCGAACCACCGGTGATGTTCGGTGATTCGCGCATCGCCGGTCATCGAATCCAGGGCGAGGAGACCGGTCTGCGGTCCGTCGGCCATCGCCAGTGCGACAGCCCGATTGAGCGACACCATCGGCCCGTCGTCGAACTGCGCGAGAAGGTCGTACAACGCCACGATCTGTGGCCAGTCGGTATCCGAGGAGTTCGACGCTTCGCAGTGGATCGCAGCGATCGCGGCCTGTAATTGATAGGGGCCGAGCGGGTTGCGCGCCAACGCTGCAGTGATCAGGTCGATTCCCTCGCTGATCTGGTCGCGGTCCCACGAACCGCGGTCCTGTTCGTCCAGCGGAACGAGTGTGCCGTCGGCGCGAGTACGTGCCTCCGACCGGGCATCCGTGAGAAGCATCAACGCGAGTAGCCCGGCAACCTCGCCGTCGTCGGGAAGCAGGCGACGCACTGTTCGGGTGAGGCGAATGGCCTCGGCGGTCAACTCCGGGGAGTGCAGGTCCTTCCCCGAGGTGGACGTGTAGCCCTCGTTGAAGATCAGATAGAGCACGTGCAGAACGGCCCTCATACGGTCGGCATCCACGCGTGTCGGCATCTCGAAACGGGCGCCCGCACGTTTGATGCTCTGCTTGGCCCGGCTGATCCGTTGGGCCATGGTCGTTTCCGGAACGAGAAACGCACCCGCGATCTGCGCAGTGGTCAGGCCGACAACAGCGCGGAGAGTGAGCGCGATCTGCGACGCCGAGGACAGCGACGGGTGACAGCACAGCACCAGCAGCGAGAGGGTGTCCTCTACCCCTGATGTGGGCGAGTGTTCATCGGCAACCAGCGGGGCAGTCAGTGCCGCGACATTCATTTCGCGGGTTCGTCGCGCGCTGTCGCTGCGCAACTGGTCCATCTGTCGCCGAGCGGCCACCGTGATCAGCCAGCCGAGTGGATTCTCCGGCAAGTCCTCCGCTTGCCACTGATTCGACGCGACCAGCAGGGCTTCTTGGACCGCATCCTCGGCGGTATCGAAATGCCCGTAGCGGCGGACCACCGCACCGAGAACCTGTGGTGCCAACTCCCGCAACAAGTCCTCGGTGGGGCGGTCCGCTGTCACATCTCCATTCCTGCCGCGCGCATGACCGGCCGAATCGCGATTTCGGTAGACCGGTCGGTCAGGGTGCGTGCGATTCCGCGGGCCCGATCCATCGATTCGCATTCGACCACGACGTACCCGGAAAGAGTTGCGCCGGTGCCATGTTCGCGCGTGCCGAGACTCGGATGCGCAAGCACCGCCAAGTCGATGAGCTCACCGGACGAAGTGATCGCATCGACCGACGACTCGTCGAACTCCACTGGGCTGTCGCCGTGTGCGAGGAGTATGTATCGCATTGCGCTACTCGGGTTTCGGCCAGATCACGTCGTCCTCGCCGCGGGTGAACGACTCCAGGATCGGCCGCACTTCGACCGCGTTGTAGCGCGCATCCGGAATGCGTGAGGCGATGTCGATCGCTTCCTGTTCGGTGTCGCACTCCACCACGTAGTAGCCCGCGAGCTGTTCCTTGGACTCCGCATACGGACCGTCGGTCACGGTCGGCACTCCGCCGCGCACGACGACGCTCTTGGTCGTGCCGGGCTCGTCGAGCCTGCCCGTGTGGACGAGGTCGCCCCGGTCGATCAGCGGATTCCCGACTGTACGGTGCTCGTCCATCATGGCGTCGAAACGTTGGTTGACCACGGCGGACGACTCCGGGTTGTGCAGGATGAGCAGTAGATACTTCATCGAATCTCTCCTAGTCGTCCTGCAGCACGGACAGGACGTTGCCCGAGGGGTCGGTGAACCAGGCGATCAGTGGTCCGCCGCCTCGGAAGATTCCCTTCTCGTCGGCGGGCATGTGCTCGTACTTCTCGAACGTCACGCCCCGCGAACTCAGTTCGTCGACCGCCTGCTCGATGTCGGGAACGGGCAGATTGAGGATCGTGTAGCCGGCGGGCTGGTGATCGGGCTTGGGGTAGAGCAGGACGGTGTGCGTGCCGCCCAGGTGCAGCCCGAGGGTTCCCATGTCCTCGTCCGTGACCTCGAGACCGATCGTGTCGGTGTAGAAACGCTTCGCCTCGTCGGTGTCGCGAACTGCGAACCCACTGAAGGGCCGGCGTGCCAAGGGTAATGCTCCTGCTGGTTGCTGTGTCGCGTAGTAGTCCGGCTTCATTCCGATGATCTGGACGTAGTTACCGTCCGGGTCGACGACGGTGCCGAACAGGCCGGGACCGCGGTCTTCGACGTGTGCCAGCCAGTTCACGCCGAGGGTGTTCAGGTTCGATTCGGCTGCGCGTACGTTGTCGGGATTGAAGTTCAGGATGACCCGTCCGGGTTCGGGAGTGGTGGTCGCGACGTCGTCCCGATGCTCGAAGAGGATGCCGACCTCCCCGAACAGGACCGGGCCGTTTCCGGTATCGGTACCGCCGAAAGCATCGATGTACCAGGAGCGCAGTCGGTCGGGGTTGGTGCTGCCGAGC
Organism: Rhodococcus huquni; assembly: GCF_055231055.1. NCBI lineage: Bacteria > Bacillati > Actinomycetota > Actinomycetes > Mycobacteriales > Nocardiaceae > Rhodococcus > Rhodococcus huquni. The sequence goes on along the minus strand of NZ_JBUYWE010000016.1, from coordinate 20,002 downwards.
AGAATGGAGCCGAGTGGGGTGTTCATGTCGTCCTCCTGAGGTGGTTGGTACAGGGAACGTCGAACCAGTGTGCTCGATCTCGACATCCGCCACGGATCTTTTGGGGAAGACTGAGCCGGTGAGTACGTCATTGGCCGACCCCGGTGTCGCGCTCGCCGTTCTGTGCGTGGTCATGCTCGTGTGCGCAGCGGTCGTCTATCGCGTCACGGCGCTGGGGCGACCGTGGGTACCGCCCGCCGCAGCGGCGCGCGGAGCGCTTCAGCTCGCCGCTGTGTCGCTGGTGCTGACGGCAGCGCTCACGCACCTGTGGTCGTCGATTCTGGTCCTGGTGGTGATGCTCGGGGCCGCGGTGTTCACGTCCGTACGGAGGGCGAACGCAGGGCGCTCGGCGTGGTGGCTGGCCGTTGCGCTCGTCTCCGGGATCGGCGCGGTGCTTCCCATGATGTTGATCAGTGGGGTGGTGCCCTTCGAAGGAGTCGCACTGGTGCCGGTCGGTGGCATCGTGCTCGGGAACGCGATGACCGCCACCTCCCTTGCTGCCCGAAAAGGACTCGACGCGGTCGGGCAGCGATGGGGTGAGGTGGAGGCCGCCATGAGCTTGGGGATGACCGACCGCGACGCACGACTCGAAGTGGTCCGTCCGGCCGCCTCCGACGCGTTGCTCCCGGGGCTGGACCAGACTCGGACGGTGGGTCTGGTGACGCTGCCCGGTGCCTTCGTCGGTGTGTTGCTGGCCAGCGGTTCGGCAGTTCAGGCGGGAGCCGTCCAGATCCTCGTTCTCGTCGGACTGCTACTGGCCCAGACCATCACGGTGGCGGTCACCATCGAACTGGTGGCTCGTGGAACGGTGGCAAGGACATCCGCGACCGCCCGGAGAAGCTGATCAGCCGACGGTGGCCACGGACTCGGTGTCGACATCGATGTCATCGGTGGTGGCACCTCGGGCGGTCATGGTGAACATCGCACCGGCCACGAACGCGGCAACGACCATGGCGACCGCCATCGGTGCGGCGGTGTTTTCGCCACCGAGTCCGACGATCGGGGAAATGATCGCGGCCAGACCGAACTGCACCGCACCGAGTACAGCCGAGCCGGTACCTGCACTTCCCGGAACTTCGAGGGTGGCCAGGGTCGCGGCATTGGCGAAGATGAAGCCCAAGCTCAGAACGGTGAAGAACAGCAACACCAGGGCAGGCCACAGGCTGATGCCCACCAGTACCCACACCAACAGCGCCGTGGTGGTCACCGCAAGTGCCAGGATGCCGACGCCGAGCATGCCGCGGAGACTGAAGCGATTGGCCAGCCCCGCTGCGAGCGAGCTCGAGAGCATCAAGCCCAGCGAGTTCACGGCGAACACCACCGCATACATACCGGCGGACAACCCGAAGATGTTCTGTAGCACGAACGGCGAGGCCGAGATGTACGCGAAGAACGCGGTGAAGGCGAATCCGAAGGCCAGCGTGTACCCCATATACGTGCGGTTGCGCACGACCTTGCCGACGCTGACGAGCAGGTTGGACAGTCCGCCGGCGTGACGGTCTTCGGCGGGCAGGGACTCTGGGACGAACAGGGTTGCTGCGACCACCATGAGAGCCGTCAGGCCCGAAAGAATCCAGAACACCCCCCGCCACCCGATGGAATCGATCAGGAGCCCACCGACCAGTGGGGCCACGACGGGTGCGACACCGCCGATGATCATCAACAAACCGAACAATTGTGCTGCGCGTGGCCCCTGTGTGCGATCGGCGACGATTGCGCGAGCGAGTACTACACCTGCCGCGCCGGCGAACCCTTGGACGAAGCGTGCGGTGATGAGCATTTCGATCGAGGGTGCCAGCGCCGTGCCGATGCCGGCGACGAGGCAGACGACAGAGCCGATGAGCAGCGGAGTCCGTCGGCCCCACTGATCCGAGAGGGGCCCGATCACCAATTGTCCCAATGCCATTCCGATGAAGAAGGCGGTCAGGGTCAATTGGATGCTGCTGGCGCCGGTGCCGAGATCTTCTGCCATCGCGGGGAATCCGGGCAGGTACATGTCCGTGGCCAGTGGCGGCACGGCGGTCAGCAGAGCCAGTACGGCCATCAGTAGCGCCGAAGGGGGCAGGGGCGCCGAACGTTCGACGACGGAGGTAGTCATGGGGCTGAAGGGATCCAATCGAGCATGAGGAGTGGCGGACCAGGCCGGTCCAGTTACCTATTGAAACATAGGCTATTGGTTCATTGGTAATATCGCGGGATGCCCAGCACCGATCGCGTCGCCGATCCCACTCAGGACCTCGCTGCGATTCTGCGTGATCTGAGCTGGCTGATTCAGCGCCGGGAACCGGTGGAAACAGTCGGATTGAAAGCGCTTCCCGCCCCCGAGCTTGCGGTCCTCAAAACCGTTCACGACCAGCCCGGGATCAGCGTCTCGGCCGCAGCGGCCGGACTGGCGATGCATCCGAACAACGTCAGCGCCGCGGTCCGGGCACTGGTCGCGGAGGGCCTGGTCAGGCGCAGCCCCGCACCCCATGACAAGCGGATAGTCGAACTGCACCCCACTGCAACCTCGATCCGGCACCGCGACATGATCAGGGCGGCATGGTCGCAACACATCGCCGAGGTGATCGATCGGCTCGATGCAGACCACCGCCGGCAACTGCTCGATGCGCTGCCGGCGGTGGAGGCGTTGGTCGCCGAGCTGCGCACGACGTCCCCGGAAAAATAGCCCGGTCGTACTACTTCTGCGACAACATGGCATTCATGGTGGTGATTTCAGCCTGCTGCGCCTCGATGATCGCGGTGGCCATGTTCTTGGCGTCGGTGTTCTCGCCATCCGCGAGTTCCGTCTCCGCCATGTCGATGGCACCGGCGTGATGATCGACCATCATCGTCAGCCACATGGTGTCGAACTCGGCGCCACTCTTGCCGGCGAGTTCGGTCATCTGCCCGTCGGTCATCATCCCGCTCATATGGCCACTGCCGTGATCCATGCCGCCCATCTCGGGTGCGGGTTTGCCCCATTGCTGGAGCAGGGTGGTCATCTCTTTCATCTCGGGTCCCTGAGCGGCCTCGATGTCGTTGGCCAGATCGATAACCTGCTGGTCGGTTGTGCGGCCGTCGACCATGTTCGCCATCTCGACGGCTTGCTCGTGATGCGGATACATCATCTGCAGGAACTCCGCGTCGGCATCGTTGAACGCAGCGGACTCGCTCTCCGCGTTCGCGGTCTCGGATTGGACGGCGGACGTGCCAGGCATGTCGCTCATATCGTGCCCGTCGTTGTTGTCGTCACTACAGCCGGCAACGGCAAGCACTGCGATGGCAGCTCCGGCGGTCACGGCGAACTTGGCGCGGTCGAAACGGTTGATCCACATGATGAAGCTCCTCGGAAGTCGAAGTAAGAAGGGGTGTTCGGGCAGATGTGCCCGGTCGGTGACCCACCGCGGTGGGTCACCTGTCACACCCTCGAGATCGACAGTTGAGTGAGGGTCGGGGTGGTCCAAGGTGGTGCTCGGGGCTCCCCGCGTCGTAGCCAGGAGACTCGGGGACGCAGATTCCGTTCGGCGGGAGCAGCGACGAGATGCAGACGTGAGATCGACAGCAGCGCGGCGACCACCACCACAGCCATGCACAGGTGCAGCCCCGTGTGCTGAGAGCAGTGGCCGCCCTCGCATCCGTTCTCGGAGGCTGCGGCGATCGACGACGCGCCTGTGCGGTTCTGGTCCGCGCGCTCCGATGATGCGACGCCGTGATGCCCGGTGGAATCGGGGGCGGGGGAAACGAGAGGAGCCGAATGCATGAACACGATGCCCAGCAGGACCGCCCCGACCGCGATCAGTCGAGACAGTTGCCGTCGAGGGCGTGTCGGTGACCCTGGAACCGACGAGGTTGGCATCAGATTCATTGTCGCATGAGCCGGTCGGGGTCCAGGTCGAGGCGACGCAGTAGTTGTGCGTTGAGTGCGACGACGATCGTCGAGATCGACATCAACACGGCTGCGACTGCAGGGGAGATCGCGATGCCGGCGAAGGCGAGCACTCCGGCGGCCAGGGGGACCGCGATGATGTTGTAGCCGGTGGCCCAGACCAGGTTCTGCCACATCTTCCGGTAACTGGCATGGGAGAGGTCGACGATCGACAGCACCGCTCGCGGATCGTTGCCCGCCAGGACCACGCCGGCCGATTCGATCGCCACGTCGGTGCCTGCGCCGATCGCGATCCCGACGTCGGCCCGCGCCAGGGCGGGGGCGTCGTTGACGCCGTCCCCGACCATCGCCACTGTGTGGCCGCGGCCCTGTAGCTCGGCGACCTCGGTGTCCTTGTTTTCTGGGAGGACCTCCGCGAACACCTCGTCTATGCCGAGGTCGGCGGCGACGGCGTCGGCGACCTGACGGGCGTCGCCGGTGATCATCGCGACTTGGAGTCCGCGCTCGTGCAGGGCGTCGACGGCCTGACGCGATTCGTCGCGGACGGTGTCCTCGAGAGCGATCGCCCCGACGACCCGGCCGTCACGCACGACGTGCAGCACCGAGGCGCCGCGTGCCACCCACCGCTCGGTCACTCGGGCCACCTCCGGCGGCGCGCTGGTTTCGAGATCGGCAAGCATCGCGGGCCCGCCCACGCTGACCTCGGCATCGTCGACCGTGGCACGTACCCCGCGCCCGGGCAGTGACTGGAATCCTTCGGCACGGCGTTGTGTTCCGGCGGGGGCCTTCGACCCGGCGGCGGCGACGATGGCCCGGGCGACGGGGTGTTCGCTGTCAGCTTCGACTGCGGCGGCGAGCAGGAGCAGTTCGTCTTCGTCGGTGCCGTCGGCGGCGGTGATCCCTGTGACGGCGTGCTTTCCCTGCGTCAGGGTGCCGGTCTTGTCGAACAGGACCACATCGACGGTGCGCATCCGTTCCAGCGAGAGGCGGTCCTTGACCAGCACACCGGCCTTGGCTGCGCGTTCTGTGGAAATCGCGATCACCAGAGGGATGGCCAGACCCAGAGCGTGCGGGCAGGCGATGACCAGAACGGTCACGGTTCGGACCACGGCCTCGTCGAGGTTGCCCAATGCTGCCCACACGGCGAACGTGATTGTCGCTGCGCCGCTGGCGAAATAGAACAGGAAGGCGGCGGCCCGGTCGGCCAATGCCTGGGCCCGCGACGACGACTCCTGGGCGTCGGCGACCATGCGTTGGATGCCGGCCAGCGCGGTGTCCTCGCCGACTGCGTCGACCGTGACCCGTAGTGCGCTGTCGGTAGCGACGGTCCCGGCGACCAAGGTGTCACCGACCCGGCGGGTGACCGGCTTGGATTCGCCCGTGATCATCGACTCGTCGACCTCGGCGCTGCCCTCGATCACGGTGCCATCAGCCGGCACCCGTGCCCCCGCGCGGACAAGAACGACATCGCCGGTCTCGAGGTCGGAGATCGAGACTTCCACGACGCCGTCGTCGGTGACCTTGTCCGCGGAGTCCGGTAGCAGTGCGGCCAAGGCGTCGAGTGCTCCCGAGGCCGAGCCCAGTGCGCGCATCTCCAGCCAGTGCCCCAGCAACATGATCACGATCAGCAGCGCCAGCTCCCACCAGAAATCGAGATCGAAGCCGCCGATCTCGAGGGTCGTGATCCAGGACGCGATGAAGGACACCGAGATGGCCATGCCGATCAACAACATCATTCCGGGTCGGCGCGATCGCATCTCGGCGACTGCGCCGGTCAGGAACGGCATGCCGCCGTAGACGAAGATCACCGTGCCCAGCACCGGTGCGACCCACCCCGCCCCGGGGAAGTCCGGCACCGAATACCCGAGTAGGTCGGCGAACATGTGACTGAAGCCCACTACCGGTATCGACAGGGCAAGGCTCACCCAGAACTTGCGCCGGAACATCTCCCCGTGAGCCCCGTGAGCCCCGTGTCCCTGGTGTTCGTCGTGCCCCTGGTGCTCGGCGGGTACGTGTTCGTGCTGTGTGGTGGTCGCCGAATGCGAGCTCGGATGTTCCACTTCTCCTCCTCGAATCAGCGTCTCCGCCTGCCCGGGCGGCGTGATCTGGTAGTGCAAACCATACCCCCCTACCGTATACGTGTCGATAGGTTTCGAGTTGCGAGCCAGGGTCGGCTCGGGGTCGATTTCTCAGGGGCGGAATCAGGTGCTTCCTGGATGTTGTTGTTCCTGGTGAGACGAAAGATCGAACTATGAACATTCGAAGCGCATTGACAGGTTCGGCCACCCTCGTTGCATCGGTCGCTCTGGCGTCGGTGGGAATCGGCGCGGCAGTGGCTCTGGCTCCGCCGGCGGGCGCCGACCCGGTGGTCTACTGCAGTGCTTCGGTGCCCGGGGGATCGAACGATCCCTACGACCCGGACCCGCACTACGGCGGCACCAGCAACGACGAATACGACCCCGATCCGTACTACGGGGGGTCCTCGGCGGACGAGTACGACCCCGATCCGCATTATGGCGGAACGGTCAACGACTACTGCACGATCTGAGCTGATGCCTCACCGAGCTGGGGATTCTCCGCGGCGGGAACAATCCTGTCGCGTGCTCCGTTGAGCCCTATGACAGAGTTGAGCGCAAGCGACTCAGGTTCGAGTTGACGCCGGAAAGCCTTCGGGTGCAAACTTGAGCGGAGGGCGCTCACCAGCGTCACACACAAGCGCCCACCGCAGCATTCACGCAAGTCCACCAGCTGCAATACGAAAGTGAGGAAACACTTATGGCTCGTGCCGTCGGTATCGACCTCGGTACTACAAACTCGGTCGTGTCTGTGCTGGAAGGCGGCGAGCCCGTAGTGGTCGCCAACGCCGAAGGTTCACGCACCACCCCGTCGGTCGTCGCATTCGCGAAGAACGGTGAGGTCCTGGTCGGTCAGCCCGCCAAGAACCAGGCCGTCACGAACGTCGATCGCACCATCCGCTCCGTCAAGCGCCACGTCGGCACCGACTGGAACGTGGAGATCGACGACAAGAAGTACACGTCGCAGGAGATCAGCGCCCGCACGCTCATGAAGCTCAAGCGTGACGCGGAGGCGTACCTCGGCGAGGACATCACGGACGCCGTCATCACGGTTCCCGCGTACTTCGAGGACGCTCAGCGCCAGGCCACCAAGGAAGCCGGCCAGATCGCCGGCCTCAACGTGCTGCGCATCGTCAACGAGCCCACCGCCGCCGCACTCGCGTACGGCCTGGACAAGGGCGACAAAGAGCAGACCATCCTGGTGTTCGACCTCGGTGGCGGCACCTTCGACGTCTCGCTGCTCGAAATCGGCGACGGCGTCGTCGAGGTTCGCGCGACCTCCGGTGACAACCACCTCGGTGGCGACGACTGGGACGAGCGCATCGTCAGCTGGCTCGTCGACAAGTTCAAGGCGCAGAACGGCATCGACCTGACCAAGGACAAGATGGCCCTGCAGCGTCTGCGTGAGGCTGCAGAGAAGGCCAAGATCGAACTGTCCTCCGGCCAGAGCACCTCGATCAACCTGCCGTACATCACCGTCGACGCGGACAAGAACCCGCTGTTCCTCGACGAGCAGCTGTCCCGCAGCGAGTTCCAGAAGATCACCTCCGATCTGCTGGACCGCACCCGCGCGCCGTTCCAGGCCGTCGTGAAGGACAGCGGCATCGCCGTCAAGGACATCGACCACGTCGTGCTCGTCGGTGGCTCCACCCGTATGCCCGCAGTGTCCGAGCTCGTGAAGGAACTGACCGGCGGACGCGAGCCCAACAAGGGCGTCAACCCGGACGAGGTCGTCGCCGTCGGCGCCGCACTGCAGGCCGGTGTCCTCAAGGGCGAGGTCAAGGACGTTCTGCTCCTCGACGTCACCCCGCTGTCCCTCGGTATCGAGACCAAGGGTGGCGTGATGACCAAGCTCATCGAGCGCAACACCACCATCCCCACCAAGCGGTCCGAGACCTTCACCACGGCTGACGACAATCAGCCTTCGGTGCAGATCCAGGTGTTCCAGGGTGAGCGCGAAATCGCCTCGCACAACAAGCTGCTCGGCTCCTTCGAGCTGGCCGACCTGCCGCCCGCCCCGCGTGGCGTGCCGCAGATCGAGGTCACCTTCGACATCGACGCCAACGGCATCGTGCACGTGACCGCCAAGGACAAGGGCACGGGCAAGGAGAACACGATCAAGATCCAGGACGGCTCCGGTCTGTCCAAGGACGAGATCGACCGCATGGTCAAGGACGCCGAGGCTCACGCCGAGGAGGACAAGACCCGCCGCGAAGAGGCCGAGACCCGCAACCAGGCCGAGTCGCTCGTGCACCAGACCGAGAAGTTCATCAAGGACAACGAGGAGAAGGTGCCCGCCGAGACCAAGGAAAAGGTCGAGGCAGCGATCAAGGAAGCACAGGAATCGCTTGCAGGCACGGACATCTCGGCAGTCAAGGCAGCCGTCGAGAAGCTGAGCACGGAGTCGCAGGCACTCGGACAGGCCATCTACGAGGCAAGCGCTGCCGAGGAAGCGTCCAACACGGATGGCGCATCCGCGGACGGCCAGGGTGACGACGTAGTCGACGCCGAGGTTGTCGACGAGCCGTCCGAGTCCGACTCGGAGAAGAAGTGACGTCCGAGAATTCCGAGCAGGAGCCGGTAACTTTCGTGGACAAGCGAAAGATCGACCCCGATACCGGTGAAGTACGGGAAGCGGCTGGGGAAGCTCAGCCGCTTGCCGGCTCGGAAGTTGCAGGGGACGCAGCAGAGGGCGTTGCTCCGGAGGCCGACGAAGCCGTAGCCGAGGTGGTGGAACCGGAGAACACCGAACTCGCCGAGCGCACCGCTGATCTGCAGCGTCTGCAGGCCGAGTACGCCAACTACCGCCGCCGTGTGCAGCGGGACAAGCAGGCCGACATCGCCGGCGCCAAGGCGTCGGTGGTGAGCGAACTGCTCGGCGTTCTCGACGACCTGGATCGTGCTCGGGCCCACGGTGATCTCGATTCGGGGCCGCTGAGGAGTGTTGCGGACAAGCTGACCGGTAGTCTCACTTCGCTCGGTCTGAGCGAGTTCGGTGCCGAGGGCGATCCGTTCGACCCGGAGCTGCACGAAGCGGTCCAGCACGAAGGTGAGGGCAGCGATCCTGTTCTCGGCACGGTGATGCGTAAGGGCTACAAGTTCGGTGATCGCGTTCTGCGACATGCGATGGTGGCCGTGACGGATCGTGCCGACGGGGCTGCTCCTGCCGACCCGATCGACACCGACGAGGCATCCGCTGCCGAGTCGGAACAACAGTAAGAAGCGAGAGGAGGGAGACGCCCAGTGAGTCAACGGGAGTGGATCGAGAAGGACTTCTACAAGGAGCTGGGCGTCTCCTCCGACGCCTCGCAGGACGAGATCACGCGGGCATACCGCAAGTTGGCCTCGAGCCTGCACCCCGACAAGAACCCCGGCGACACGAAAGCCGAAGAGCGGTTCAAGACGGTAAGTGAAGCAAAAGCAGTGCTCGGCGATCCGGCCAAGCGCAAGGAGTACGACGAAGCGCGGCGTCTGTTCGCCAGCGGCGGTTTCAGTCGTGGCGGCGGTGGGGGCTTCAGCCCCGGCGCCGGCGGCGGCGGTTTCCAGGGCGGCTTCGACATCAACGACCTGTTCGGTGGCGGTGCAGGCGACGGCGGCCTGGGAGACATCTTCGGTGGCATGTTCAACCGGGGCGGAGCGCCCGGCGGGGGAACCCGTACCAGCCGCCCGCGTCGCGGCAGCGACGTCGAGACCGAGACCTCTCTCGACTTCCGTGAAGCCGCACTCGGCGTCACGGTTCCGCTCCGGCTGACCAGCCCGTCCCCCTGCACCACGTGCCACGGCAGTGGCGCCAAGCCGGGGACCAGCCCGCGAGTGTGCCCCCACTGCAACGGGTCCGGCGTAGTGAGCCGCAACCAGGGCGCATTCGGGTTCAGTGAGCCGTGTGACGACTGCCGGGGGACCGGATCGATCATCGATTCGCCGTGTGACGACTGCAGAGGAAGCGGAGTCACCAACCGCACTCGCACCATCACCGTCCGTGTTCCCTCCGGCGTCAGCGACGGGCAGAAGATTCGTCTCGCCGGTCAAGGTGAGGCCGGTCTGCGCGGTGCGCCGTCGGGCGATCTGTTCGTCACCGTTCGCGTTCGCTCCGACAAGGTGTTCGGGCGTACCGGCGACGATCTCACGCTCGTCGTTCCGGTCAGCTACGGCGAACTGGTTCTCGGCACCACCGTCTCCGTTCCGACTCTCGAAGGCCGCGTCGGAGTGAAGATTCCGGCAGGCACAGCGGACGGACGGATCCTGCGTGTTCGCGGCCGCGGTGTTCCCAAGCGCGGTGGCGGAAGCGGTGATCTGCTCGTCACGGTGAAGGTCGCCGTCCCGCAGAAGCTGGACGATCCCGCGACCGAAGCATTGAAGACGTATCTGGAAGCTGAACAGGCCAGTGGATTCGATCCTAGGGCCGGGTGGGCAGGTGTCTGATGAACGATCGCTCACGCGATGCGCGCGAAACGGCCATCGATCCTGACGCCCAGATCTTCGTGATCTCGGTTGCGGCAGAGCTGGCAGGGATGCATGCGCAGACGCTGCGCAACTACGACCGTCTCGGTCTCGTCATCCCGCACCGCACAACAGGCGGCGGGCGCCGTTACTCACCCCGCGACGTCGCCATGCTTCGTGAGGTACAAAGACTTTCACAGGACGAAGGCGTCAACCTCGCCGGCATCAAACGCATCATCGCTCTCACCAATCAGGTGGAAGCATTACAACACCGAGTGCGGGAGTTGGCAGACGAGATCGCCCGCCTGCACGGCGGCTACCGAGGTGACCTCGTGCCGATTCCGCGGAGCACCGCGCTGGTCGTGTGGAAGCCGAAACATCAGCGCGATCGCTGATTCTCTCTCCCCACCCCTGACCAATGTCACACCGGTTCAGCTCAGCTGAACCGGTGTGACATTGGTCAGGTGCCGGCGTCGAGGATCGTGCCGAGGGTCTTCACCATCACCTTGACTGTCGATTCGTCGAAGAGGTCGGCTGCATACAGCGCATGGCCGTCGATTCCCGTGGGTGCGCCATTGTCGTCGAACCGCTCCGTGAAGTAGAAATGCACGTCGCATTTCGCGATGCGCGGCTGAGCGGGAGTGACGTCGAAAACCAGTCCGTCCAGCTCGAGCCGGGCGGGGGCGAAGTTCTCCAGGGACATCGCCACTTGGAAGAACGGGTGCAGCGCCGGTGAACGGGGTGGATCGAGCAGTTCCACCAGACGTTCGAACGGAATGTCGGATCGGGCGAACCCCTCCAGCTCGGTGTCGCGGGCCGCGTCGACGACGTCGATGAACGACATCTGCGGCACCACCTCGGTGCGAAGGACGACTGTGTTGACGAACATGCCGACCATCTCGTCGAGCTCGGGACGTCCACGCCCCGAGACCGGCACTCCGACAGTGACGTCCGAACTACGGGTCAGTCTCGACACCAGAACTGCCACCGCAGCGTGCAACACCGAATGAACCCCTGTTCGTCGGCTGCGTGCGACGTCGACGACGGATCGGTGTCGTGCGGAGTCCAGGGTGAAGTCCACCCGACCTCCTTCGTATGTCCATCGCTGTGTCCGTGGGCGGTCGGTGGGTAGCCCCGTCCCGGACAGCCCGTTCAGTCGGTCCCGCCAGTAGACGATCTGCGAGGCAGCGGTACTCGACGAGTCCGCTTCGTAGCCGAGTGTGGCCAGCCGCCACATCGTGTAGTCGGCGAATGTGATGTCGGACTGCGGCCACCGGGGTGCGCCACCGTGCGCCCGCGCGGAGTACGCGGCGATCAGGTCACGAGCGATCACGGCCATGGACCATCCGTCCACGGAGATGTGGTGGACGGCGCATGCGACCGTGTGATCGGTCGTGCTGTTCTCGAAGACGACGATCCGCAGCGGAGGCTCCACTCGCACATCGAACCCGGCGTGCAGAACTCGATCCATCGTCTCCGAATCCAGGGCCGCAATCTCGAGCCGGGAAGTGACGTCGTCCACCGGGAGGACCTGCTGGTGCGGGCCGGTCGGGGAGTCCGGGTAGATGGTTCGCAGGGTGCGATGCCGACGCACGACGTCACCGAGCGCAGCTCTGAACGCGTCTGGGTCCAGAACGCCTCGCACGCCCACCGTGAACGCAATGTTGTACAGGGCAGGCTCGATCGTCTCTCGGTCGATGAACTGTTGCGACGGTGCGAGCGGGACCATTTCCGGTACGTCGAGGGCGCCCAGCTTCGTGGCGTTCTCGGCCGAGGCGGTTGCGGGCAGCCGCGCTGCGAGGCTCGCAACGGTGGGGGCGTCGAACAATTCGCGAACTCCCAGGTCGGTTCCCCACCGATCGTTTATGCGGGCCACCACTCTGGTTGCGGAGAGCGAGTCGCCGCCGAGGTCGAAGAAGGACTGCTCCGCGTCGAGGTTGTGGACAGCGAGGACTTCGGAGAATGCCTCTGCCACCACATGCTCGGTTGGAGCTTCGGGGGAGCGGCACGTACTCCGGCCGAACCGTGGCTCGGGGAGGGCGGATCGATCCAGCTTGCCGGTGGGTGTCAACGGAATCGAGTCGATCACGGTGACGACCGCGGGCACCATGTACTCCGGCAAACACTCTCGGAGCGTCGACCGCAGCACATCCAGATCGATCGTGGAATTCTCCGTGGGCACGACGTACGACGCAAGGAACGGATCGGTGCCCTCTGGACGGCGCACCATCGTCACGGCGAACGTGACGTCAGAGAATCCTCCGAGTGCAGCATCGATTTCGCCGAGTTCGATGCGCAACCCGCGAAGCTTCACCTGTCCGTCCGATCGGCCACGAAACTCGAGATCGTCTTCGTCGTCCCATCTGACGTGGTCACCGCTTCGGAACGCACGTGCACCGGGCTTTCCGCCCGGATCGGCAACGAACTTGGTGGCGGTGAGGCCAGGTCGCCGGTGGTAGCCACGGGCAAGGCTGGGGCCGGAAATGTACAGCTCCCCGTACACACCTGGCGGAACCGGCCGGAGACGAGAGTCTCTGACCGTGGCCGCCACACCGCGCATGAGGCCACCGATGGATACGGCGCGATCAGGGTCCAGCGGATCGGTGATCGTCACGCTGCACGTGGTTTCGGTGGGACCGTACGCGTTTCGCATCGCGCGCCGCTCGGCCCACCGATCGACGAGTGCGGGAGGGCACGGCTCTCCGCCCACGATCACGAGATTCAGATCGTTCAGTCCGTCGGGGTCGGCAGTGGCGAGGGCAGACGGTGTGGCGAGCAGGTGGGTGATGCGCTCGTCGCGTAGAAGCCGCGTCAGTGCCTCGCCGCCGAAGGACATCGTGGGGGCGACGACGAGTGTGGCACCGGCCATCGCTGCGGAAAGGACTTCCACGACAGCCGTATCGAAGGTCGGTGAAGCGAGATGGAGTACGCGGGAATCGGAGGTGATGCCGTACTTCTCGGTGATCACTGCGGCGAGGTCTGCCAGTCCGGAATGGGTGACCGCAACGCCTTTGGGTCTTCCCGTGGATCCCGAGGTGTAGATGATGTAGGCGGGGTTCCGATGATCGAGCGGCACAACTCGATCGGATCCGGACAGCGGTTCGTTCGGTCCGCGACGTTCGAAATCGGGACCGTCGATCGCGATCCATTCGAGGGAACGGGGCAGTGTCCCCAACTCGTCGGACACGGTGAGCCCGCAGGCGGCCCCGGAGTCGTCGAGCATGTACTTGATTCGGTGATCCGGGTGACGCGGGTCCACAGGAAGGTACGCGACGCCGGCCTTCGCGGCCGCCCAGAATGCGATCACCGAGAGTCGAGATCGTGAGATTGCCACGGCAACGACATCTTCCGGTCCGAGGCCACGGTCGACGAGTGCGCGAGCAAGCCGATCGGACGCGCGGTCCAGGTCTTCGTAGGTGAGCGTGCCACGGTCGTCCGCCAAGGCGATTGCGTCGGGGGACCGCTCCACCATGCCTGTGAGTAGCCGGTCCAATGTGGTCGGTGAGCGGGACGGCTCACCGTGCAACCGCGCATGACTGCGGCGTTCATCGGAATCGAAAGGATCGAGATCGGTGACCGGGGTGGACTGTTCGGCTGCCGCGAATTCGTCGAGGAACCGCATGAAGCGACGGTGATGGGTGCCGAGTTCCGCTCTCGTGTACGCAGCACTGTTGCCTTCGAAGTCGAGGCGGGGCTTCGTCCCTCTCGCGCCCGGGTAGACGTTGACGGCGAGGTCGGGAATGGGGCCGGTCGTCAGCACCTGGATACGGCCGGTCACCTCGCCGAGGTCGATCCGCTGTTCGAACATCATCAGGTTCACGACCGGCCCGAACTGCGCTGGATCGGTGGACCCCGTCGCATACTGGCGTCCGATGTCTTCGCGCCGGTAGCGCTGGTGGCGCAGCACCGAGACCAACGCCGCTTCGGTCCGGGCGACGATCTCGGCGACGGTGCAGGAAGTGACGTCGCGGATGTGGAGCGGCAGGACGTTCGACACCGAACCCGCCGACGCTCGGAGTAATGCCGAGGTGCGGGCCGTGACCGGGAGGGTGAGGAGTACGTCGTCGGTCTCCGTGCACACCGCGACGAACGTGGCGAAGGCGGCGATGATGCGGGCCGCGGACCGAAGGCCGCTTCCAGCCAGCTCGTCGGTGGATACGGATCCGCTCACAGTGTGGGAGGTCGTGGACGCAGAACCAGGGGCAAGGGCCCGGCTCAGGCCCACGCCGGGTGGCAGGTCGTTCGCCTGCGCGCGCCAGAAGGACTTGTCCCTGTCCCGGCGCGACGACGACCGATACGCGCGGTCCTCCTCCAGCATTCGACTCGGGGACGCGGCGGTGAACGGCGTGGGCGTGGAACCCGAGCTTCGAGACGCGTAGACCTGCGCGGTCCGCTCGATCAACCGCATGGCGCCATAGCCGTCGAGAGCGATGTGATGTGCGCGCGAGTACCAGAAACAATGGTCGTCTCCGGTTCGAAGGAGATACGAGACGACGAGATGTTCGTCGTACATGTCCAGTCGGCGACGGTGATCGTTCGTCATCCACTCGAGCGCCGCATCGACGGGGGCCCCGGCGTCCCGCAGGTCCACGACCGTCACGGGCGCATCGGCGGTGAGATCCGGGACGGTGTGGGGCGTGCCCTCGATGTCGACCAGACGGCATCCGACGTGCAGTTCGAGGTATGCCCTGCGATACGCCGCCACCAGGAGGTCGATGTTCAGACGGCCGTGGAGTTCCGCGTACTGCGCGATCACGAACGGGACGTCGGGGGCGATCCTCTGCGCGAACCAGATCGCCGATTGGGCCGCAGTGAGGGCCAGGGGTTCCGTGACCGTCCGGTCAGTCATCGCTACCCGCCGGATTCCTGCGCACCTTCTTCTTGTGCGAACTGTCGCAGAACGGCGCAATGGACGTACGGCCGCAGCGGCACAGCGCAACGGTCGCCCGGTTGTTCGGGATTGGGTTACCGTCGGTGTCGAGGATTGTCGGCGCACCACGTACGAGTAGCGGCCCGTCGGCGCAGACCGTGATCGTGACGTCGGGTTCGGTGTCGCCGGACCCGGGGACGGAGTTCATGAATGACCACCTCGGACTCGCATTCGATGCCTGTTCCGGCTCCGCGTGGGCCGATGAGCGAGCTCCTCGTCTCCATTCTCCTCGGACACGGCCGTAATGCATGCGAGCTGACTGCTCTGATCGAGACCCTCGTCGCCGAGCCTGCTGCTGATCCAGTGGAGATCGTCCACGACGGCGACATCCAGATCTGCCTCACCGTGCTGTACGAGCTGCATCTGCAGGGTGTCGTCGGCGTGGGTGACGGATGGGAATGGAACCCGGACCTCCTGGCTGCGAGGAGCGCGCTCGAAGCTCCGTTCGCGGCGGGAATCCGTGCGCTGGCAGACCCGCCTGCCGTCGGTGCGAACGTGGTACAGGCACTGTGGGACCTCACCGCGCCCAGCGTGGGGCCGGGTCTCGCCGGCTTCATGGCCACCGAGGCGACCGAAGACCAGTATCGCGAGCTGTTGATTCACCGCTCCCTCAACCAACTCCGCGAAGCCGACGTCCACACCCTCGGGATCCCGCGACTGGCCGGAGGTCCCAAAGCGGCGCTCGTCGAGGTGCAGTCCGACGAATACGGAGGCGGACGCGCCGAGCGAATGCACTCCACGTTGTTCGCCACCACCATGCGGGAGCTCGGGCTTCGCGACGACTACGCCCGTTACGTCGATGCCGTGCCTGCGGTCACGTTGGCTTCGTTGAACGCGTTGTCCATGTTCGGCCTGCATCGCAGTCGAATCGGTGCTCTCGTCGGACACCTGTGTGCGGTGGAAGCGACCTCGGCATTGCCGTGCAAGAAGTACAGCGCCGGACTGCGTCGTCTGGGATTCGGCAAGGAGGCGACGCGATTCTTCGACGAACACGTCGAGGCCGACTCGATGCACGAGCAGATCGTGATCCGAGACCTGGCCGGTGGCCTCGTCGCCGACCGTCCCGAGGTTGCCGACGACGTTCTTCTCGGTGCCGCGGCGTGTCTCGCGTTCGACGACCTGCTCGGTGATCACCTCACCGAAAGCTGGAGTGCCGGGAGAAGTTCGCTGCGCACAACCGATCATTTGACGGCCCTGAGTACGTAGAGCGTCTCCGAATCCTGCCCGGGTGAAGTGAAACCCTGTGCTTCGAGCAGTTCTCGCCGGCTTCCGAGAACCGGGCCGAACGGAATACAGGTGGTCTTCGGGACCGATACGCGAAGCCCGGCCTCTTCCAGCATGTTTCGAGTCTTCTCTACGTCGCTCATCTCGGATTGTGCGAGCAGGAGCACGCCGTCGGGTGCGAGGAGATCGGGCACGTCCTCGCAGATCCGGTCCAGCAGTGCGCGCCCGTTCCTGCCCGCGTCCCACGCACGGCTCGGCCCGCTGGTGGGCAGTGCGTCGACCGGAGCGGGAACATAGGGCGGATTACTGACCACCAGATCGAACCGCTCGTGCTGCACGTCAGCGATGAGATCTCCTCGGATTGCACGAATCCGCGTCGCGGCCAGGACCGCATTGATGCGGGCGTTCAATACGGCTCGGCGTGAGATGTCGACAGCGGTGACGTGACCGGCACCCGCTTTCGAAGCGCGTATCCCGAGCGCGCCGGTGCCGGTGCAGACGTCGAGTACGCGTGACTGTGGACCGAGGTCTTCGTCGTCGATCTGGCCGGCCAGCAGCCAGGTGTCTTCCCGAGGCCCGTACACGCCCGGAAACCGCAACAGCATGTCGACTCCTCGCGTTGTCGATCGGGCCCGGAGTTCGGGTCCCGACCATTCGACGATACTGATCCGGCGTCCTCACGGCACCCCGAAAGCTGGATGAACCGCGTGTCCACCTGGACGTTTGTCCACCGAAATACGCGGTGCGCGAGCATTGTCTGTTTCTCTCCTCCCCGCCCCTGACCAATGTCACACCGGTTCAGCTGACGCGAACCGGTGTGACATTGGTCAGGCGTCAGGGGCGGGGTGTTGCGCAGTGAAGGCGGTACTCGAGCGCCATCGCGGGGTAGCAGGTGTCGATTCGCGTGCTGATCCCGTATCGCGCGCGGTTCGCGCCCTCGATCCTGGTCCCGGCTATGTCCGCGCCGTAAGGGGTGCGGTTGCCTGCGCTGAATACGGCTTCGACGTCTCGCACCGCATATCTGACCCCGAAGTTGAGGCCGTCGAGGCCGTCGAGGCCGTTGCTCCATGCAGACACCATCGCAGTGGACCGGGGCGGGAGCGTCGCGGGTGGTGCGACGACCCAACGTCCTCGGGGATTCGACGAGCCCACCAGGGTCATCTCCGCGTCGGTGTCGTTCGTGATCGTCATGGACACCGTGGTTCCGGTGCCCTGCAAGCCCTGGGGGCGGGACCGACTGGTGGCCGCCACGAAGAGTCCGGTGAGGGCCGGAACCGTGACGAACGTGGTCAATCGGCGGCGAAGGGTGTGCATGGAGACTCCTCGAATCGGTGTGATCTCACTATCCGGCGAATCCGAACTCCCGTATGTCGGACGTTCGGCTCTTTCCGTGGACCACCTGTTTGTCCCCCGATCGGTGGACCCTGCGTCCGCGCACGTGCGATCCTGAGCTGAGGAGATGGTCCGGATGGCACCGAATCAGAACGTGCGCGCCGTGGTCGGAGACGATCACCCGCTGTTCCGTGACGGTGTCGTGCGTGCCCTCACCGCCAGCGGAGTGGTGGACGTCGTCGGTGAAGCGGACGACGGCGCCGCCGCCCTCGAGATGATTCGCGAACTACGTCCGCAGGTCGCCGTCGTCGACTACCGGATGCCGCACCTCGACGGAACGCAGGTCGCCGCTGCTGTCCGCGACGAAGAACTCCCCACTCGGGTTCTCCTTCTCTCCGCGCACGACGAGGCCGCGATCGTCTATCGCGCACTCGCGGACGGCGCCGCGGGCTTTCTGCCCAAGGAGTCGACTCGCGCCGACATCGTGCGTGCCGTACTCGACTGTGCGGGCGGGCGCGACGTATTGCCGTCGGGACTCGCGGCCGGTCTGGTGGGAGAGGTGCGACGACGTCATCGGCCGGAGGGTCCCGCTCTCAGTGCCCGTGAACGAGAGGTGCTGGCCATGATCGCCCGCGGAATGTCGGTGCCGGCCATCGCCGCCGAACTCTTCCTCGCACCCTCCACAGTGAAGACTCACGTGCAACGTCTCTACGAGAAGCTAGGTGTCAACGATCGTGGTGCGGCGGTCGCGGAAGCGATGCGCAGCGGATTGTTGGAGTGATGTTGCCCCACGACGAGAAGCTGGGCATCCTCAGGCACCACACCCGAGAAGCGGTGCGGGTCATCGCAGTTCTACGGTTGCCGCTTCTCGGGCTGATGGCGTTGTTGGGCACTGTAATTCAGGTGACGCATTGGCAACCACACGTGTTCACCGCACTGCTGATCGCGTACGGCGCGTTCTCCGTGGTGTGGGTGATCGTCGTGTTCACAGTGGACCTCGGTACGTGGTCCGGCTGGGCGTCGACCGTCGTGGATGTCGTTGCGGTGGTGGGCTTGTGCGTGGCATCCGGCGGCGCGACCGCGCTGTTGTTGCCGGTCTTCTTTCTGCTCCCGATATCGGTGGCGTTCCAGTACCGGCCGGTGCTCACGGCCGTCGTCGGGCTCTGCACGGCAGTCGGTTACCAGATCGTCTGGGTCGTCTACTCCAAACGTGACGACACCGTGGGATTTCCCGACGAGGTCTACCTCTACTTCGGTTTCCTGCTCTGGTTGGCGGCGGCCACCACCGCACTGTCGTACGTATTGGTGCGGCGTTCCGCTACTGTCGCAGCACTTCTCGACATTCGGAGGCGGCTCGTCGCGGAATCGATGAACGCAGAGCAGCGCGAACGCCGTCAACTGGCCGAGCATCTTCACGACGGGCCGCTGCAGAGCGTGTTGGTGGCGCGGATGGACGTCGAGGAAGTGCGTGAGAACCATCCGAACGCGATTCTCGACGCGGCGGAGACAACCCTCCGAGACGCGGCCTCGCAACTGCGATCCACTGTCACGACGCTGCACCCGCAGGTACTGGCACAGTTGGGGCTCACGGCGGCTCTGCGCGAACTCGCCGAGTTTCACAGCCGTCGGGACGTGGAGGTCACGCCCCACGTCGAAGAGGTGGGGCACCCCCAGAACGAAGAACTGATCTATCAGGTGGCTCGCGAACTGCTCACCAACGTGACCAAACATGCGGGCGCCACGGCTGTGAATCTCGACCTCGCCGTGACCGATGGGCCGATGGTGCTGACGGTTGCCGACAACGGGCGAGGATTCGATCTGGACGTGGTGTCGGAGCGCGTTGCCGAGGGGCACATCGGTCTGGCGTCGCACTTGGTTCGCGTCGAGAACGTCGGCGGCACCTTCGACGTCACCTCGGCCCCTGGTTCCGGCACGACCGTCGTAGCCACTTTCCCCATCTGATGGTGCCGACCAATGTCACACCGGTTCGCGTCAGGCGGTTTCAAGTGGTGGATGCACCGATGAGCTCAGCGAACTTTTCGACTGGTGGGCGGTAGCCTAGCGCCGCCCTGGGGCGTTCGTTGAGTTCGGTGG
>NZ_JBUYWE010000015.1:0-52788 GCF_055231055.1 Rhodococcus huquni | reverse complement strand
TCGCTCGAACACCTTCGCTTCGTCACCACCGAACTCAACGAACGCCCCAGGGCGGCGCTAGGCTACCGCCCACCAGTCGAAAAGTTCGCTGAGCTCATCGGTGCATCCACCACTTGAAACCGCCTCAGCTGAACCGGTGTGACATTGGTCAGGGGGAGCCGTCAGAGTTCGGCGAGAGCGACGACCGGAGAAATGGCCGTTGCTCGCCGCGAGGGTGCGAGTGAAGCAATGACTGCCAGCAGTGCCGCGCTCAGCACGGTTGCGACGAGCAGCATCCACGGCAACGTGGGTGCCACGATCGCCTTTCCACTGACACTCGCCAGGAGAGACTGTGCGGCCGCCCACCCGTAGACGGTGCCGAGGACCAGTCCGAACCCGACCGCCGCGATCACCATCTGCGCACTTTCGAACACCACCATCGAGCGAAGCTGTTTCCTGGTGAAACCGAGGGCACGCAGCAGTCCGAGTTCGCGGGTGCGCTGCAGGACACTGAGCGACAGGTTACTCACCATTCCCACTCCGGCAATGACACCCGAGAAGCCGATCAGTCCGGTGAGTACCCCGGTGGTGATGGTCAATGCCTGTCCCAGGTCTTCTTCGCTGTAGGTGTCGACGAGCATGGAGTTGTACGTCGACATTGCGACGGCGAACATCACCACCATCGTCACTCCGATGACGAGACCGATTGCGGTGCGGGTACTCCGTTCCGGATACCTGAGCGCGTTGGCCGACGCCAGCCGCGCGGCAGAGGAACGCCCGAACAGCCTGCCCGACAAGCGAAGTATCCCCGGCACTATCCGGTGAGCCCCCGACAGGACACCCGTGAACGACGCCGCACCACCGAAGAACGCGATCACCACTCCGAGCGGGGAAACCAACCCGACCAGCACTCCGAACGCCAGCAACAGCGCGCCGCCGATCAGAAGTATCGTCGCCGCCACGTTGCGTGCCGTGCGATGGCGACCGTCGTCGACCGACGGTTCGACGGCCTGCCCGGTCGCCTGTATCGGGGTCACCTCGAGAACCCGCTTGGATCCGACATAGGAAGCCGCCCAGGTCGTGGCAACGACGATGCCGGCCGGCAGCAGTACGAGCGGATCGACCAGCGTGTATTCGATGTCCGGCAAGCCGCCGGACGCCACACCCACCGCACGCGCGAGTGCACTGCCGCCGACGCCTACGACCAAGCCGACCACGGCGCTCGCGGCCCCCACCATCAAACCTTCACGGGCAACCGATCGCCGGACGTCGCGGGCGCTCCCACCGATCAGCCTCAGCAACGCGATCGTCCTCGTACGCCCGGCGACTATGGTGCCGAACGTGTTCGCCGTGACCACCGCGGCCACGTACATCGACAGCAGGATGAACACCATCGCGGTCGAATAGAGCAGGTTCGTCGCACCGGCAAGACCGTCCGAAAACACGTCGGACACCAACGCGGTCACCTGAATCAGGCCCACCCCGAACGAGGCGGCCAACCCGGCGACCAGCATCGTCGATCCGTGCTCTCTCGGCATCCCCATCGACATTGCCGACCTCATGCGACCCGCTCCATTCCCAGCATGTACGACGAGATCTGTTCCGGTGTCGCACGGCGCATCTCGTTGACCAGTCGCCCGTCGGCGAGGAAGAGGACACGGTCCGCGTAGCTCGCAGCCACCGGATCATGCGTGACCATCGCGATGCTCTGACCGTATTCGCGCGTTGCGGTCGCGAGCAGCGCCAGCACCTCCCGACCCGACCGAGAGTCGAGATTGCCCGTGGGTTCGTCTGCGAAGATCAGTTGCGGACGGCTCCCGAGGGCACGCGCGATCGCAACCCGCTGCTGCTGCCCGCCCGACAGTTGGTGCGGCCGGTGATCGACGCGATCCGCGAGACCGAGTGACGCGATCAGATGGTCGATCCACCGCAGTTCGTCGCCGTTCGGATTGCGCCCGTCCAACTCGAACGGAAGCATGATGTTTCCCCGAACATCCAATGTAGGAACAAGATTGAAGGACTGAAATACGAAGCCCACGTGACGACGTCGTAGCTCGGTGAGGGCATCGTCCCCCAACGTCGTGATATCGATGTCCCCGAGCCACACCCGCCCCGAGGTGACGGAGTCCAAGCCGGCCATGACATGCATGAGCGTCGACTTTCCGGATCCCGAAGGGCCCATGATCGCCGTGAATTCACGGCGCCGGATGCCGACGGAAACATTGTCGAGTGCTGTGACGGGATTTGCGGCGTCGCCGTACAGCTTGCGGACGTGTGCGACTCCGGCGACGAGAGCCTGCCGAGGATCTGTGCTGTTCATACCCAGAACGCTATGCACGGCGGCGGGCCGCCGAATCGGGCGCGAGTCGCCTTCACCTACATCTCGAGGATGATCCTCGAACGGGCTTCTACTCCCGCAGGAGGGCTGTCAGTCACCCGTCAGATCGTGCTCGAACGCGTAGACCACCAACTGCACCCGATCCCGCACTTCCAGCTTCGTGAAGACGCGGCTGATGTGTGTCTTCACCGTTGCCTCGCTCAGGAATTCCGCCGCTGCGATCTCGGCATTGCTGAGTCCTTTCGCCGCGAGCCGAAAGATGCCGCGCTCGCGTTCCGTCAGTCGCCCGAACGCTGCCGGCGCCACCGGTTGGTCGACGACCGGAACGAAATGCTCGAGCAACTGTTTCGTCGCAGAAGCCGCGATCACCGAATTCCCCGCATACACCGTGCGAATGGCCGCGAGCAGAAACTCCGGATCTGCATCCTTCAATACGAATCCACTGGCCCCCGACCGAATCGCACGGGCCGCACTTTCGTCGAGATCGAACGTCGTGAGCACCAGTATTCGCGGCGCGGGAACGGCGCGTTCGTCGAACCTGGCCAGAATGGCCTCGGTGGCCGCGATCCCGTCGAGCACGGGCATTCGTATGTCCATGAAGAATGGCCTCGGTGGCCGCGATCCCGTCGAGCACGGGCATTCGTATGTCCATGAGTACGACGTCCGGCGCCTCTGTCTCCGCGAGCCCGATCGCCGCCTGCCCGTCGCCCGCCTCGCCGACGAACTCGAGGTCCGGCTGAGACGAGATCAGCATCCGCACCCCGGCACGAAACAGCTTCTGGTCGTCGACCAGTGCCACTCTGATTCTGTCGGCCGTCATGAGTTCGCTTCCTCCTGCGGGGTTGGTTCCTGCTTGTGGGGCACTGCAGGCAACCACGCCGACACTCTCCACTCACCGCCCTCTGCAGCAGCGGCGAAGATGCCGCCGGACAAGCCTGCACGCTCGCGCATTCCAACGAGTCCGTGACCTGCCGACTTTCCAGTGACATGAGTCGACGACCCGTGCGACGGCAGCAGATTGCGCACGTTCACATGCACACCCTCCCTGTCGAACTCGATGTCGAGGTGCACCCGCGCCCCCGGCTTTCCATGACGAAGGGCGTTGGTCAAGGACTCCTGAACGATCCGGTACAGCGCCAGTTGCTGTCCCGCGCCCAGTTGGTCGACGCCCACCGCCCGACTGTCGACGTCGAATTCGATGTCCAAGCCGATTCCCCGCATCTGCGTCACGAGTCGGTCGATGTCCGCGTCACCGAGTGCGGGCTCGCCCTCCTGCGTATGTCGAAGCTGCCCGAGGAGAGTACGCACGTCCCCCAGAGCTTCCCGAGCGGTAGTGGAGATGGTGCGCAGCGCCGAGTCCGTCGACTCGGGATCGACCTCGCGCGCGTAGCGGGCTCCGTCGGCCTGCGCGATCACCACTGCGAGCGAGTGCGCCACGATGTCGTGCATGTCTCGCGCGATCCGGTTTCGCTCCTGTTCGACCGCAATCTCCTGCTGCGTTTTCGACTGCTCGAGTTCTGCCAGTTCCCTGGCGTGCCGCGATTCGATCGCGCTTCGCCGCGACTGGGCAAGCCTGCCGAGTGCCCACGCCAACCCGAGAACACCCCACGAGGCGACGAGAACGACGACGAACCTCAGGAGTACGGACGTCCCACCACCGGTTTCCACTGCGGCGAGATCGGCGGTGGAGTTATTCACCCAGAACGTGAGATACAACGCCGCGGTCACGCCCCCCGCGAAGGCCGATGCCAGGCCGACCCATTGCAATATTCGATTTCCGTACGAACCGACGCAGTACAACACGACGAGAATCGCGAAGTCGGCCGGCAGGACCGCGAGTGAGCCGACCATCTGGACGATGGCGAACACCCATGCGATCCCCAACGCCAGCGCTGGCGACCACCGTCGCAGCAACAGTGCTACAGCCAAACCGCAGAGCGTGACGAGTGCGAACTCGCTGTGTTCTTCCGCACTTGCGGACGCAGCGAGGAGGAGCACGAAAATCGACGCCCATACGGCATCCGCCGCAAGCTGATATCGCGTCATCGTCCGAAACACCGATTCACCGTACTTGTCCCTGGAAGACGACGCTCGACCCTGGATTGGCGTGATGCCTCACTCACGCATTTTCCGTGTGCATTATCGGCCGATTGCCAGAAGGTTGCGATACGCGCACAACCATCCCTTTGACCCTGCATGCGAATTGAATACGTGATATAGCTCGATAGCAACACTGTTAAGTTGTCGTACACAACGCTGCGGAAATTACCGCACTCAGAAGGAGTGACTCATGACCAGCGCTACCTCCTCGACTTCTTCCTCGACTTCTTCCGATGTTTCGAAGGGCACGTCCGGCAGCTCCTCACTCGTGAGCTCACAGGGCAAGACAACCATCGCCGACACCGTGGTCTCGAAGATCGCCGGCATTGCGACCCGTGAGGTGAACGGCGTCTACGCGGTGGGCGGCGGAGCATCGCGCGTCGTCGGCGCCCTCCGTGAACGCATTCCGGGCGCGAGCGTCAACCACGCACAGGGCGTTTCCGTGGAGGTCGGCGAGAAGCAGGCCGCAGTCGACATCGACATCGTCGCCGAGTACGGAGTTTCGATCGCCGATCTCGCCACCGGCATTCGCCGCAACGTCATCGCCGCGATCGAGCGGATGACCGGTCTTCAGGTGACCGAGGTGAACGTGACCGTGCACGACGTTCACGTGGAGTCGGACGACGACGAAGAGACCACGAACGAGCCGGCACCGTCGCGAGTGCAGTGACGCTCGGTGACCACCACAATCTGTGAACGCGAGGAGGATACTGATGGCTGGAGGTGACGGCATGGAAGAACCAGCGGATCTGATCGCCGCAGCAGTCCTCGACGTTCCCGGCGTGGCCGGTCTGCACGGCGGCACCTTCGGCGAGGTGGGCACCTACCTACCCGGTCGGCGAGTCGCGGGCGTCCGTACCGACGAGACCAACACGGACGTTCACGTCACGGTGTTCTTCGATGTCGCGGTTGCCGATGTGGCGCAGAGAATCCGAAAGGTCGTCGAGGGACTGACCGGAACCACTGTCGATGTCACGATCGCCGACGTCGTTCCGGTTCCGAGGAAAGAACTCGACTCTGCATGAGTGAAATCGGGCGTTGGGCCGACTACCCGGACCGCCGAACGGCGCGCCGGGCAGCCGCCCTACGCCTGCACCCGGACCTCGGGGGCAATGCGGAAGAACTCGAGATCGCATTTGCCGAGATCGACGCCCGATTCGGGGGTTCGGCCTCGGGCGGCCCCCCGATCGAGATCACTATCAGTCACAGCAAAAAGGCAAGCGCAATGCGTACCGCAAAACGCATCTATCGCGTTGCGGGAAAGAAGTTCCCGCGTCGCGGCACTCGATATATCTCTCTCTGATCCATCCCCATTTCGTGACCGCGACACAATTCTCGGCCAAAGATAATTGGAGGATAGAATGAAAACTTCCACACTCGGCCTGTTCGCCGGACTCCTTCTCGGAGTCGCAGCGGCAGCAGGCGGATTCACCGGATTCCTGATCGCCCTGGTGCTCGGATTGATCGGCTTCGCCCTCGGCGGACAGCGGGACGGCGACTTCGATGTCACCACCATCCTGCGGGGACGCGGTCGTGGGTAACCACGAGGCATCGCCCGACATCTCGGACGAAGCGCCCGCCACACCCAATTCCGACGCCGGCCTCGCCGAACCGGGTGACCGTGGCACCCTCGTCATTCGCGACAAGGTAGCCCAGCGTCTCGCCACCAAGGCCGCCCTCGACACCCCAGGCGTCGAGAAGCATTCGGCCGGACTGGCGAAGCTCACCGGCCGCGACCTCCCGCGCGCCCGCGTCTACATTGCAGGCGACCGCGTTCGAGCACACGTCGACGTCGCAGTGGAATGGCCCAATTCCCTGCCCCGAGTGGGTGATGCGGTCAGAACCAACGTCTCGTCCGCACTCTCCGACTACGCCGGGCTCAATGTGGACGGCGTAGACGTGTCTATCCCGAGTGTCGTCTCCCCCAGCGGCGAAGACACGGGAAGGAACATCCAATGACGAGCGATACTGCCGCCCACACGGAAGGCGCGCACCGTACCGAGAAGCCGGAGCCCACCGTATATCCCGCAGCAGGTCGTCAGCCCGTTGCTGCCCCGGCCGCCGGACTCGTCGGCACCATCCTGTCACTCGGCCTCTTGGCGGCGGGAATCGTCGGTATTCGTGACGCTCTCGTCGCCATCGGATGGCTCGACGGCGAGATGTGGACCAAGAGCGCTGCCCGATGGATCGACGGACTCACGTTCGCAGACTGGATGATTCCGGCCGGCATCGCCGCGATCCTCGTCGGCCTCTGGTTCCTGATCTCCGCGCTCAAGCCCCGACGCAAGACTGCCATTCCGGTCGATGCGCGTACGAGCGTGTGGATTCCACCGGCGGACGTGGCCCGTATCTCCTCCGTGGCAACGGAACCCGTTTCCGGAGTCCTGTCGACCAGCACCACCGCGTCACGCAAGAAGGTCACCGTGACGTCCCAGGTCACCGGTGCGGAAGCTGCGACCATCAAGATCGGCATCGCCGAGGCGGTCCGGGAAGCGCTCTCCGGGTTGAAATCCCCGCCGAAGATCAGTGTCCGTACGAAGTCAGGAGATCGCTGATGAGTCGCTCTGCTGCTTTCTTCGACCGTCTCCTCGCGCTCGTCGTCGGCTTGGTCCTTCTCGCCGTCGGAATCGGCGCGCTGATCTGGAACACGTCGCTCTTCCCGGACAAGCCCGAGACCGTCACTGCGCCTTGGCTCACCGATGCCACGGACAAGTCGTGGTGGGGGTGGGCAGTCGGAATCGGCGGCCTGATCCTCATCCTGCTCGCATTGAAGTGGCTCTTCTCCCACACGCCCGCATCGAAGGCGAAAGACCTGCAACTGGCGGGGAGTGGCAAGGAGGGCTCGCTGGTCGCAGACATCGGTTCGGTCGGAGACGGCGCAGCGCGCGCCCTCGAAGCGAGCCCGGGCGTACACAGCGCAAAGTCCAAGGCGATCGTCGACCGAGGTACCCGCACCGTGGATCTCTCGGTCACTCTCGACACGGCCGCCGATCTTCCCCGTGTCGCCAAGCGAATCGACGAGGTGTGCGCCGACTTCACGCAGATGCTCGGCACCGACTCGGTGGCCACCCGCACGACGATTCACTTCGACAAGGCTCGGCACGACGCGGGCAGCCGCGTCGTATAGGCGCTCCGCGCCCTGTGAGTGGTAGCGAGTCCTGGGACTCGCTACCCACTCACAGCTGTATCGACAGGGCTATACCGTCCAGAATGTCGTGTTCGCTCACGACGAGTTCCGTGATCCCTGCGCGAGCGGCAAGTGTGTCCGCCAATACTTGGGTGACGATCGCTCCCCCACCGATCACGTCCACCCGCCCGGGGTGCATCGGACCCAGCGCAGCGCGCTCGGCGTGATTCATCGCAACGAGCCGATCACAGACCTCGTGTACCCCGTCCAACGGGATACGCGACAGATGAATCTGCTCGGCGTCGTACTCGGGAAGATTCTTTGCGACAGCAGCCAACGTGGTCATGGTGCCGGCAACACCGACCCACGTACGAGCCTTGTCGACGTCGACCTTCTCGAACGCCTCGGCCAGCCGCTCGGATGCGAACTTTCGAGCGGCGTCGATCTGTTCGGCGGTAGGTGGATCGTCGTGGAGGCAGCGTTCCGTCAGTCGCACGCACCCGATGTCTGCCGAATGGGCGCTCTCCACACCGCTCGCGTCGCCGAGAACGACCTCGGTCGAACCCCCGCCCAGGTCCACGACGACGTACGGTCCCTCGGCTGCATCGAGTTCGCCGACCGCGCCGGCGAACGACAGCCGCGCTTCCTCGTCGCCGGTGATCACTTCTGCCTCGGCGCCCGCCACGACCGCACCCAACACCTCGCGAGTCATCGCGAAGAAGTCCTCGCGATTCGATGCATCGCGGGTGGCAGAGGTCGCGACCATGCGGACCGCGACTGCGCCGCTGTCACGGATCATGTCCGCGTACTCACTCAACGCTGCGCGGGTGCGCTCGATGGCCTCGGGCGCGAAAGAACCCGTCGCGTCCACTCCCTGACCGAGTCGTACGACGCGCATCTCGCGACGTACGTCCGTAAGCTTCCGGGCCTCGTCGACATCCGCGATCAGCAGGCGAATCGAGTTGGTTCCGCAGTCGACGGCTGCGACGCGGCTCATTCCTGATCCTCGCTGCCGGCATCGTCGATGCCGGGCCAGTCCGCCGGAATCGCTGTGCCGCGCAGCTTTCCGCCCGCGGCCCGCGCCGCCAGGACGACCGACTCGTCGCCGAGCGGGTTCACCCCCGGCCCCTTGGCGAGCGAGTGCGCCATCAACACGTGCAAGCACTTCACCCGGTCGGGCATGCCGCCACCGGTGAAGTCGGTGCCGAGAGATTCGATTGCGTTGCGTTCCGCGAGGTAACCCTCATGCGCAACCGTGTACGCAGCCGCGAGATCCGAGTCGGTGCCGAGCCGGTCGGTCATCTCCTTCATCACCCCGGCCGATTCCTGCCGACTTGCCTCGGCGGTCAGCCGCGGGTCCGTCAGGTAGTACAGCGTGGGAAACGGGGTTCCGTCAGGCAGCTTCGGTGCCGTCTTCACGACCCCCGGCCGCCCGTCCGGCGAGCGGTAGGCGATTGCGAGAACGCCACGGGGCTCGCGACCCAATTGGTCGGCGACCGCGGCGAGATCTTCGGGCGCGATGCTGCTGTATTCGTCGGATGGATGTGTCACCCGGTGGGTTCTCCTGGTTCGAGAGGTGGTGGAATTTCTGGTCCCGGTGGCGCTGCCGGCCCGGGAGGCGGCGGCGGAGCCGGCACGGGCTGCGGTTCCGAAATCGTCTTCCACAAGTCCCGATACCACGGCCCCGGAAGCTTCTCGGCTTCCTCTTCGGGGCTGACCGGCTCTTTGTAGTCACCCGGAAGCTGCACCTGGAACGGGGTGTCGCCGGGCTTGACGAACCGCAGCCGCTGACGCGCCTGTGCCTCGACGTACGCCGGATCGCTGTAGCGGTCCTCGAGTACTCGCAGTTCGGCGAGTTGCTGTTCGAGTTCCACCCGTTCCGCGGCAACCCGTTCCGCCTCGCCGCGCTGAGTCATGTAGTTCCGCAGCGGTACGGCGAGCGTGAGAGCGAGCACCAGAACCACCACGGCCAGGATCAGCGCGCGGCCCGTCGAGAGACCGAGAATGGTGTGCTCCGGGGACAGATTCCTGGACTTCGGTTTCGCGTCTACCTTCCGGGGCCGCGCGCGGCCGGGGAGGACCGTGCCGGCTTCCGCCGGATCCACCGCCTCGGCTCGCGCGTCACCGGTAGGGGACGTGGACCTGCGCGGTGAACGCGCACCACTCGTGCTACCGCCACTGCGCGTGCGCCGAGTCCGCTCCGGACGGCCGGAACCGCGACCACCCGGGCCCCCGGGTGATCGCGGCCTACCGCGTTGTGCCACTGGAAGATCAGCTCCACATCAGCTGTCGAAAGCGAAGCGCGGGAATGCGACCTCTCCCGCATACCGTGCTGCGTCGCCGAGGTTCTCCTCGATGCGCAGCAGCTGGTTGTACTTGGCGACACGCTCGGAACGAGCGGGAGCACCGGTCTTGATCTGACCGCTGCCGACCGCGACGGCCAGGTCGGCGATCGTGGTGTCCTCGGTCTCGCCGGAACGGTGGCTCATCATCGTCTTGTATCCGTTGCGATGAGCGAGGTCGACGGCGTCGAGAGTCTCGGTCAGGGTGCCGATCTGGTTGACCTTGACCAGCAGTGCGTTGGCGGCACCCTTGACGATGCCCTCTTCGAGACGGTCCGGGTTGGTGACGAACAGGTCGTCACCGACCAGCTGAACCTTGTCGCCGATGCTGTTGGTCAGGTCGACCCAGCCGTCCCAGTCGTCCTCGTCGAGCGGATCCTCGATGGAGACGAGCGGGTAGGCGTCCACGAGCTCCGCGTAGAACTTGGACATCTGCTCCGCGGTGCGGTTCTCGCCCTCGAACTTGTATCCGGTGCCCTTGGTGTAGAACTCCGTGGCCGCAACGTCCAGCGCCAGTGCGACATCGCTACCGAGTTTCAGGCCCGTCTTCGAAACGGCAATGGCAATGAGGTCGAGTGCTGCCTTGGTGCCTGCGACATCCGGAGCGAATCCGCCCTCGTCGCCGAGACCGGTCGAGAGGCCCTTCTCCTTCAGGACGGCCTTGAGCGCGTGGTAGACCTCGGCGCCCCAGCGCAGCGACTCCTTGAAGCTCGAGGCGCCGATGGGGGCAACCATGAACTCCTGGACGTCCACGCCGGTGTCCGCGTGCGCGCCACCGTTGAGGATGTTCATCATCGGAACCGGCAGAATGTGTGCGTTCGGCCCGCCGACGTAGCGGAAGAGGTCGAGGCCCGCGGAGTCTGCACCGGCCCGCGCGATGGCCAACGACACGCCGAGGAGGGCATTGGCGCCGAGGCGAGACTTGTCCGGAGTTCCGTCCGCGTCCAGGAGAGCCTGATCGACGGTGCGCTGCTCGGTGGCGTCCAGACCGATGATGGCGGGTGCGATTTCACCGAGGACGGCCTCGACGGCCTTCTCCACGCCCTTCCCGTTGTAGCGGTCGCCGCCGTCACGAAGCTCGACTGCCTCGTGTTCACCGGTGGAGGCGCCGGAGGGCACGGCCGCACGTGCGAAGGTGCCGTCGTCCAGCAGAACCTCGACTTCCACCGTGGGGTTACCGCGGGAGTCAAGGATCTCGCGGGCGCCGACCTGCTCAATAATGGCCACTTTGTGGTTCTCCTTCGATGGGGCTTCGCACTGGGCATCGACCGCTCAGGGGTCGCGTGGACGGCCGAGTCTCCGTACCTGGGCTCGGGTCGTGCCAGCACACAGCCTAACCGGAGTGCCGTGCCCGTCGTCACCGACGCGCCCTCCTCCACGCCGACGCGAGATCAGTCCGCGGGCACTCCCACCGAATAGGCGGAGGCGCGGTCCCTGACCTGGCCCACGTACACCCCGGAGAGGTTGTATGCCATCAGAGCGTTGTGCCAGCCTTCCGGAGTTGTCAGGTCTCCCCCGCGTTCACACAGGTAGCGAGCCGCAGTGAGGGTCGCGTCGTCGATGCTGTCGGGGTCCGCGACGCCGTCCCCGTTCGCGTCGACACCCCAGCGCTTCCACGTCTCCGGGATGAACTGCATCGGGCCCATCGCGCGATCGTGAATCGGGTCCCCGTCGAGCGCACCACCGTCGGTATCCGGAATCTCCTCGATACCCGGACCGCCGTCGAGTGGAATTCCGCGGATCACGGGATCGACCCGCCCGTTCGGCGCGACGTACGCGCCCCCGTGCGTGCCGTGCCTGCTCTCGACCCCGGAGATGCCGGCGAGAGTCGTCCATCCGATCCCGCATCCGGGTCTCGACGACGTCATGACCGCAGCCGCGTACCCGTAAGCCTCGAGGGCGGTACGCCCCACGCCGAGAGCCGCGTCCTGTTCTTCGGCCCACGCCTGCAGTTGGTCCGCGGAGCGACCGGGCGCCTCGACGTCGATCGGCGGAAGCGGTGCACCGACACCCGGCGGAATCCCGTCCGGAATGTCGATCGGCGGTGTGCGCTCGGCGCATGCCGCGAACGTCACGGCTGTCAGGCCGACGAGGAGAGCGGCGGCAAGTCTTCGGGGCACGACTCCATCATCCATATCCGCCCGCAGGTGGTCCGAATTCGAGACGAGGCTCACTCAAGACTTGGCAAAGAAGACGTCAAGGCTTATTCCTTTACGAAACGCTGCGCTATCTTCTTCTCGTACCTGAGGTACGCCTAACCAAAGCACGCCGAATCGGAGGAGATCTCGTGACCGTTCTCGCTGCCGGCACGCCTTCGATCGCCACCCAACTCTTCGGAAGTGGACTCATCGGCGTCCGTGAGGGCCTCGAGGCCGGAATCGTCGTGATGGTGCTCGTCGCCTACCTCGTCCGCACCGATCGACGCGACGCACTCAAATGGGTGTGGGCCGGCGTCGGCGCTGCCGTGGCGATGGTCGCGATCATCTTTCTGATCATTCACCTCGGAACGTCGACGGTGACAGGCCTGGTCGCCGAGATCATTGCGGGCATCTCCTCCCTAGTTGCGGTCGTCATCGTCACCGGCATGGTGCTCTGGATGCGAACGGCCTCTCGTTCCATCGCCCAGGACCTTCGCGACGGCATGGACAGGGCACTGGTAGCGGGGCCGATAGCCGTGCTCGCGCTGGCCTTCTTCGCGGTCGGACGCGAAGGCGTGGAAACGGCTCTCCTCATGGTCGGCTACGCCGAGAACACCAGCGGTAGCAGTTGGCCGATCGTCGGACTGCTCGTCGGCATCCTGGTCGCCTTCGGGCTGACCATCGGCCT
Organism: Rhodococcus huquni; assembly: GCF_055231055.1. Lineage (NCBI taxonomy): Bacteria > Bacillati > Actinomycetota > Actinomycetes > Mycobacteriales > Nocardiaceae > Rhodococcus > Rhodococcus huquni. The sequence continues at coordinate 40,076 of NZ_JBUYWE010000015.1, read as the reverse complement.
GTACTTCGGTGCGATCAGAATCGATCTCGCTCGGTTCTTCCGCTACACCGGAATGTTCCTGGTCGTGGTTGCGGCCGGAATCCTCTCGTACGGCGTCCGCGCCCTGCAGATCGGCGGAGTGCTCCCCGGTGGCTCCACTCTCACCTTCGATCTCGGCAGCGTGTTCGACTCGTCCAGCTGGTACGGCACCGTGCTGGCCGGGATCTTCAACTTCCGACCGGATCCGACGCTTCTGCAGGCCACCGCCTGGCTCGTCTACCTGGTCGTCGTCATGTACTTGTTCCTACGCCCCGCAGCTCCTGTCACCGTGAAAGGCAACGCATGAAGCGAACGACCATCTCGGCACTCGCGACGGCCGCGATCGTGCCCGTCGTACTGTCGGGCTGCACCGAGAAGTCGACGGCCGATGCCGGTGACATCGCGGTGACGGCAACCGACGACGCCTGCGACGTCTCCGCCGACAGCGGCTCCACCGGAACCTCGACGTTCCAGGTGACCAACAACGGATCCAAGGTCACCGAGTTCTACGTCTACGCCGAGGGCGACCGAGCGATGGGCGAGGTCGAGAACGTCGGTCCCGGTCTGACACGCGAACTGATCGTCTCCCTGCCCGAGGCAGGCGAGTATCAGCTCGCCTGTAAACCGGGAATGGTCGGCAACGGCATCCGTCAGAGCTTCACCGTGTCCGGGGATTCTCAGGCCGCCGAGGACGAGACGGGACAGCTCGCACAGGCTGCCGACGGATACCGGCGCTACATCCGTAGCCAGGTGGTCGCACTGCAGGACACGGCTGCCGCATTCGTCGACGCCGTGGAGTCGGGGAACCTCGACCAGGCGAAAGCACTGTTCCCGCAGACCCGCACCTACTACGAGCGCATCGAGCCCGAGGCCGAGAGCTTCGGCGAACTCGATCCCAAACTCGACCTTCGTGAAGCAGACCTCGAAGAAGGCCAGGCCTGGACCGGCTTCCACCGTCTGGAGAAGGACCTGTGGGTGACCGGCCCCCAGCCCGACACGAACGCGGTCGCCGATCAACTGCTCGTCGACATCGCATACCTGGCCGACCAGGTCGATGCCGAGGACTACACCATCGACGCCACCAAGATCGCCGGCGACGCACAGGGATTGCTCGACGAGATCGCCACCTCGAAGATCACCGGAGAAGAAGACATCTTCTCCCACACCGACCTGTGGGACTTCCAGGCGAACGTGGACGGATCGCAGGCCGCCGTTGCCGCCCTCCAACCCATCATCGAAGAGCGCAACCCGGAGCTGGCCGACAAGATCACCCAGCGGTTCGCCGAACTCGACGACGAACTGGCGCAGTATCGGCAGGGCGACGGTTTCGTCGTCTACGACACCGTCACAGAACCACAGCGACAGGAACTCTCGCGCAAGATCGACGCGTTGTCGGCGGAGGTCAGCCAGGTTCAGGGCGTCGTAGCGGAGTGAATCGATGACCGAGGACCAGCACGCATCTCACGGCATCTCCCGCCGCCGCCTGTTCGGCGGACTCGGGGCGGGAGCGGCGCTCGTCGGGGCCGGCGCCGTCGCGGGCCGTGCAACATCGCCGGCCGAAGACGACCCGGAAGACACCGTCGTCGAATTCCACGGTGAGCACCAGTCCGGTGTCGTGACGCCCGCGCAGGATCGGATGCACTTCGTCGCATTCGATGTCACCACCGATTCGCGGGACGAGGTGGTCGACCTACTGAAAACGTGGACCGACATGGCTCGACGAATGACGGCTGGCTTGGAAGCCACGGAGGACGGCGCGCTCGGAGACGGCGCCTACGCACCGCCCAGCGATACGGGCGAGGCGCTGGGACTCGGCGCGTCGTCGCTGACGCTGACGATCGGATTCGGTCCTTCGCTGTTCGACGATCGATTCGGGTTGGCCGACCGCAGACCGGAAGCATTGACGGACCTCCCCCACTTCCCCGCCGACAATCTCGACCCGGCCCGCTCCGGCGGCGACATCGCGATCCAGGCGTGCGCCGACGATCCGCAGGTCGCCGTGCACGCGATCCGAAATCTTGCTCGGGTCGCATTCGGGACCGCATCCGTGCGCTGGTCGCAGCTGGGATTCGGCAGAACCTCGTCCACGACCACGGCACAAGCGACACCGCGAAACCTGTTCGGTTTCAAGGACGGCACCAACAACATCAAGGCGGAGCAGCCGGACACGGTCGACGACTTCGTGTGGGCGAGCAGCGAAGACGACCAACCGTGGATGGGCGGCGGAACGTACCTGGTGGCCCGCCGAATTCGTATGCTCATCGAGCAGTGGGATCGGGCGGTGCTGATGGAGCAGGAAGCCGTCATCGGGCGCGTCAAGGGAACGGGTGCACCTCTCGGTGGCACCGACGAGTTCGACGAGGTCGACTTCGATGCGAAGAAGGGGCACAGTCCACTTCTGCCGACAGACTCACACGTGAGGTTGGCGTCCGCGCACGAACTCGACGGCATCCAGATCCTGCGGCGCGGCTACAACTTCACGGACGGCACGGACGGTTTCGGACACCTCGACGCGGGCCTGTTCTTCATCGCCTACTGCCGCAACCCGGTCGATCAGTTCGTTCCCATGCAGATGAACCTTGCGCGCAGCGACGCCATGAACGAGTACATCCAGCACGTCGGATCGGCCCTTTTCGCTTGTCCGCCAGGGGTTCGCGACGGCGAGTTCTGGGGCCAGGGACTGTTCACCTGAGGTAGCTTCGCCAATCCTCGACCGCCCCGTTCACCTTGCGGCCGCCCGAGGCCTCGGCTTCGGCGACGCGAATACGTTCCATGAAAGCAGTGACCGCGCTGCGCAATCGGTCTTCGGCATCCGCCACCTCCGCGATGCCCGTCGACAACTGCTCCGGAACCGATTCGTCCGGCAGGGCGGCGCGATGGATGACTTTGCGCGCCAGATCGACCGCCGGCTGGCTCAGCGCAATACCGTCCATGGTCGAGGGTCGAGCCTTCTCTGCGGCCTTTCGTATCTCCCACGCGCGCTCTTGTTCGGCGATGTCGATGGGACCGACCACGTCCTCGGCGAGGTGGGGGCTTCGATGGACGAGCTTCGCGACGAGTGTCGAAGCCACGTCGTCCACGTCGAAGTGCTCAGCAGCCGAAGCGATTCGAGAGTGGAAGAGCACCTGCAGCAGCAGATCCCCCAGCTCTTCTCGTAGTGCCTCCGTATCGCCGGCCTCGATGGCGTCGACCACTTCGTAGGTCTCCTCGACGAGGTAGTGAGCGAGGGACTTGTGAGTCTGGGCGACTTCCCAGCCGCCGTAACTCCAGAGACGATCCATCACCTCGACGGCTTCGGACACGTCGTCACCCGCCACCGTCGGCGCAGCGATCACGGTGTCCCCGGCTGCGATACGCGCACGCACCGCCTCGTGCTCGCAGTCGGTGGACACGAGAACGTCGGAATCGAGCGCCTCCGACAGATGCACACGCGCCATCTCGGGGACCTCGTCGGTGAACCGCACTCCCCCATCCACCAGACCGATCGCCGCGAGCGGGATCGTCGACGGTCGACGTGGGTCGAGGAGTATCACCGTCATGCCGTCACGCCTCCATGACGACCGCGTCGGCGGCGCGACCGTCCATCGCGAGAACGAAATTGGCGATGTACTGGAGCAGTTCGACGTCCCGCACCCGATCGGCACCTATTCCGCCGCTGCCCGAACGGGGCAGTGGCAACTGCACCATGCCGGTCGTCGCGCGGTACTGCGCACTCGGATAGATCCGCTTCAGTCGCATCTGCTTGGAATCGGGCAACTGCATGGGTGAGATCTTGATCTGGGTGCCCACCACGGCGATTTCCTCGATCTCGTAGTCGCGAGCGAGCAAGCGCAGCTTGGCGACCGAGATCAGGCGACGCACCTCTTCCGGCAACGGACCGTAGCGGTCGACCAATTCGTCCACCACGGCGTCGATCCCCTCGTGGTCGTTGGCCGCCGCCAACTTGCGGTAGCCCTCGAGTCGCAACCGGTCGCTCGTGACGTAGTCGGGCGGAATATGAGCGTCCACCGGTAGATCGATCCGGACTTCCTTCGGTGCATCGTCCGTGGTGATCGGGCGCCCGTCCGCCGCCGCACGGAACGCTTCCACTGCTTCGCCGACCAACCGCACATACAGGTCGAAGCCGACCCCGGCCACGTGACCCGACTGCTCAGCACCCAGAACGTTTCCGGCGCCGCGGATTTCGAGGTCCTTCATGGCCACGGCCATACCTGCGCCGAGGTCGGAGTTCTGCGAGATCGTGGCCAGGCGGTCGTAGGCGGTCTCCGTGAGCGGCTTCTCCGGCGGATACAGGAAGTAGGCGTAGCCGCGGTCGCGACTACGCCCCACACGACCACGCAGCTGGTGCAACTGCGACAGGCCCAGCGAGTCCGCGCGTTCGACGATCAGGGTGTTGGCGTTCGAGATGTCCAGACCGGTCTCGATGATGGTGGTACACACCAGAACGTCGAATTCACGCTCCCAGAATCCCTGCACCGTCTTCTCGAGACGGTCCTCGTTCATCTGGCCGTGTGCGACGACGACGCGCGCCTCGGGGACGAGTTCACGAATCTTCTTCGCTGCCTTGTCGATGGAGCTGACCCGGTTGTGAACGTAGAACACCTGGCCGTCGCGCAGAAGTTCACGCCGGATGGCCGCGGCCACCTGTTTGTCCGCATATGCCCCCACATAGGTGAGGATGGGATGCCGTTCTTCCGGTGGCGTGAGGATGGTGGACATCTCCCGGATGCCCGCCATGCTCATCTCCAGGGTTCGCGGGATCGGGGTGGCCGACATGGTGAGCACGTCGACGTGAGTACGCAACGCCTTGATGTGTTCCTTGTGTTCGACGCCGAACCGCTGCTCCTCGTCCACGATCACGAGGCCCAGGTCCTTCCAGCGAACACCCGTCTGCAACAGACGGTGGGTGCCGACGACGATGTCGATCTCACCCTCCGCCATCGCCGCGATGATCTCCTTCGACTCTCCCGCGTCGGTGAAGCGGGACAGCCCGCGAACCTTCACCGGGAACGACGCCATGCGTTCGTTGAACGTCTGCAGATGCTGCTGAGCGAGAAGTGTGGTCGGTACCAGAACCGCCACCTGCTTGCCGTCCTGGACGGCTTTGAATGCAGCGCGCACGGCAATTTCGGTCTTGCCGTACCCGACGTCACCGATGACGACACGGTCCATCGGGACCGCCTTCTCCATATCGGCCTTGACCTCGGAGATGACCGTGAGCTGATCTTGCGTCTCGGTGAACGCGAAAGCGTCCTCCATCTCCGTCTGCCACGGGCTGTCCGGACCGAACGCGTGTCCGGGGGCGGCCTGCCTTGCCGCATACAGTTGCACGAGTTCACCGGCGATCTCTCGGACCGCCTTGCGCGCCTTGCGCTTCGTGTTCGTCCAGTCCGACCCACCCAGTTTGCTGAGTGCGGGCAGCTCACCACCGACATAGCGGGAGAGCTGGTCGAGGGACTCCATCGGTACGAACAGCCGATCGCCCGGGTGGCCGCGCTTGCTGGCCGCGTACTCGATGACGAGATACTCGCGTCGGGCGCCGCCGATGGTTCGCTCCACCATCTCCACGAAACGTCCGATGCCGTGCTGGTCGTGCACCACCATGTCGCCCGCCGTCAGAGCGAGCGGATCCACCTGGTTGCGACGCTTGGCAGGAAGACGTTTGCCGTCACCGACAGCCGCAACTCGATTGCCGGTGAGGTCGGCTTCGGTGACCACCACGAGGCCCGGTATCGAGTCACTGCCCGGAAGCACGAGTCCGTCGTGCAGTGAACCGCACAGAACTCCCACCTGTCCGCGAGGTGGCCGTTGCCCCGCCGGCAGTTCGGCTGCCGGCACCTCTGCTTCGCGGAGACGTTCGAGGATGCGGTGGGCGGTTCCCGAGCCGGCGACGACGACGACGGCCCGCCCGCCCGTGGTGACATGCGCGCGCAGGCTGACGAACAGCTCCGACAGCAGTTCCTCGGAGCCGCGCACCTGTGGGGCGGGTTGCAGAGCGAGTTCGAGTTGGTCGCCGCTGCCGGAGGCGAGAGGACTCACGGTCCACCACGGCCGGCCGGTCTCTTCTGCAGCCTCCCGGATCTGACGGAGAGAGCGGTACGCGGAGGCACCGAGATCGATGCCGTCACCCTTCAATACCGAAGTGTCCAGGGGAGCCGCTCCGCCGATGGACGCCGCCGTCCAGGACGCCTCGAGAAACTCCTGACCGGTACGCACCAGATCCGTTGCGCGAGTACGAATCTTCTCCGGGTCGCAGAGCACGATGTGTGCACCGCCGGGCATCACGTCGGTGAGCAACTGCAATTGCCCCGGCCGCAGAACCGGCAGCAGGGCCTCCATGCCCTCCACCGGGATTCCGCCCGACATCTTGTCCAACATCTCGACGAGCGCGGCATCCGCCGGATTGTCCTCGGCCAGTCGCGCCGCCCGATCGCGCACGTCCTGCGTCAACAGCAGTTCCCGACACGGCGGGGCGACGACCGCGTTCTGTTCGAGTTCGGGCAGCGACCTCTGATCGGCGACGGAGAATGCTCGCAGTTCGGTGACCTCGTCGCCCCAGAACTCGACACGCACCGGATGGTCGGCCGTCGGCGCGAACAGGTCGAGGATGCCGCCGCGCACCGCGAACTCACCACGCTTACCCACCATGTCCACGCGGGTGTAGGCCATCTCGACCAGCCGCTGCGTCAGGCCCTCGAAGTCGAGTTCCGCCCCCACCCGAAGAACGACGGGCTCGATCTCGCCGAGCCCGGGAGCCATCGGCTGCACCAGGGAACGAACCGTGGTCACCACAACTCGAAGCGGTTCGCCGTACAACTCGTCGTCCGGGCGGGCGAGCCGCCGCAACACCTCGAGTCGGCGGCCCACCGTGTCCGCGCTGGGCGAGAGCCGCTCGTGTGGCAGCGTCTCCCACGAGGGGAACTGCGCGACGCCGCCCCCGATCATCTCGCGGAGCTCGGCCGTCAGATCGTCCGCTTCGCGCCCGGTCGCGGTGACCAGTAGCAGCTGAGTTCGTGCGGCGAGCGCAGCGGCCACGAAGGGGCGCGCGGCGCCGGGCGCAACGATGTCGAGTTCGGCGGCCCCGATCCGCTCGATGATCTCGCCCAGCACGGCGTCTTCCACCGCCACGGACGCAAGGCCCGCGAGCGGAGTATCGGCCGAGTGCGAATCGACAGCGAGCGGTGAGGACAAGCGAAACACTCCTGAGCAGTGGTTACGAGCAGCTCGGCCGCACCGGTGACGAACAGCTCGGGCCGCGTCGGTGTCGTCGTCGGCGCATTCGCCCGGGCAGCCGGTAGCGGACTGAACCAGAGTAGTCGATCCGGCCGACACCGCCCGGTCAGACCGGGTCTGTGACGATCCGGTAATTGTTCATGAGTAGGGCGATACCGTGCGCATCCCGCACCTGCCGTTCGACGGTGAAATCTCCGGTGCTGCGGTATCCGTCCACCCCACAGATCGTCAGGGCCGCCGCGACGAGGTCGACCACGTATCTCGAGGCCATCACTTCGAGATTGTCGACCTCGAGCGATTCGGCCACCGCATCCAACGAATCCGGATCCGGAACGCCGCGCCGGTCACGGTCGTCGAAGCGGTCGGCGGCTCGGTCGACGAGCTCGGTGAACTCGGCCCGGCCCGCCTCGGCGTCGGACAAGCGCAATCGACTCTCACGCCTGCGCGCCGACCTTCCCGCGTCCTCCGATGCCACATGATCGTCGGCCTTGCCGAGCGCGGCATCGACGATCCCGAGACACACCGCTGCCCACAGGGTGTAAGCGACGGGACGAACGGTCTCCGCGAAGATCCGCGAATACGGGGTCGACACGACCAGGTCTCGGGTCACTGCGGCACGCACGACGAAACTGGGTGCACGCACACCGCGCAAGCCGAGAACGTCCCAGTCGGACGTGCGTTCGAGAGTGAGATTCTGCATCCGGCACACGGCGAGAACCTGACCCGCCGATGACCCGAACTCGGCCGGCCTCGCCGTTGCGAGGATCGCGTCGCAGTACTCGGCATAGGCCACCATTCGCGCATGCTTCGTGAGATCGAAGTATCCGGCTCGCTCGACGATCACCCCGGAACCCAACTCGGCGGTCGCAGCCGTGAGCAAGTACTGCTGTTCGAGCATCTCACCGAGAAATTCGTCCAACTCCGAGCCCGGGGCGTGCCGCAGCAGTGTGATGGCCTGGATTTGGTGCGTCGCGAAAACCATCCCCGTCGCAGCGCACCTACTGCTGATGGTCCGCACCGCCGCCGCGATCTCGCGAAGGGACAGTCCGTACCCACCTCGATACCGTGGAAATGCACACGTCATGAGTTGCCGATCCCGCATCGTCGTAACGGCCTCTCGTGGAAAACGCGCCCGCGCATCGACGTCCTGCGCCCACGTCCGCGCGGCCTCGGCGACCATGTCGACGCCGCGTTGCACCTCGGGAACCCGTGCGAGTTCCCCTCCGGAGAGCATCGTCTCGTTGTCGAAATCCGTCATACCACTCCCCCAATGGCCTTCGCCGTCGTACGACGAGCTGCGCGCGCGATCGTGCGTCGTGGGGGTTATCGCAGCGAGAGGCGCTCGCCGTTACCGCATGGACAACACGGGCAGTAGTACTCGAGCCGATGGGCCGGCTGCCGCGCAATCTGCGAGCAACCGGTCCGACTCAAGCGGGCTCGTCCCGGAGTACCGGATCCGCCTCGAGGTTCGTCAGTCCGTTCCAGCACAGATTGACCAGGTGGGCGGCCACCACTTCCTTGGAGGGTGTTCGGACGTCCAACCACCAGGTCGCGGCGGTCGACACCATGCCGACGAGGGCCTGCGCGTACATGGGGGCGAGGTCCGGATCGAACCCTCGCTTCGAGAAGTCGCTCGCAAGGAGGTGCGCCACCTTGTTGATCGCTTCGTTGAGAAGACTCGAATACGTACCGTCCGGGGCGGCTACCGGCGAGTCCCGGACCAGGATGCGGAATCCGTCCGTGTGGTCCTCGATGTAAGTGAGAAGTGCGAGCGCAACCCTCTCGACACGAACCCGGGAACGGTTCTGCGTCAAGGAGGACATGACCATCTCGAGGAGTCGAGACATCTCGCGATCGACCACGACCGCGTACAGGCCTTCCTTGCCCCCGAAGTGTTCGTAGACGACCGGCTTCGAGACATTCGCCCGCTGTGCGATCTCTTCGATGGACGCCGCGTCGTAGCCTCGCTCGGCGAAAATGGTCCGTCCGATCTGGATGAGCTGCTGTCGACGCTCCGTTCCGGTCATCCGGATACGGACCGTCCGCTGTTCGACCCCGTCCTGTCGGGCTGGTCGAGACACTGTTGTCACCGTTCCTCTCGAATCACGTGCGCCGAGTGGGATGGGATCGACCGTCCGATCGCCGCAGGTGGCACCCACTCTATCCGTTCCACCACCCGCAATCGCCGGAGCGGTTCGACCTACGGCGGGTCTTCGTGCGAGGATTCTCACGCGCGGACGGGTCTCGCATCGGTTCGGGCGGTAATCCGCCGTGGTGTAAAGGCAGCACCTCTGATTTTGGTTCAGATAGTTCAGGTTCGAATCCTGGCGGCGGAGCGGGTTTCCACCAGAGCCAGACGAATATCCCGAGCCAGCTGAACGACCCCGAGGGAGCTTCATGCCAGTGCAGACCGCCGTGGTCGTCCTAGCCGCAGGCGCCGGAACGCGGATGCGGTCGAAAACACCCAAGGTTCTGCACACCCTCGGTGGCCGCACCATGCTCTCGCACTCGTTGCACGCGGCGGCGTCCGTCGCTCCGGCGCATCTGGTGACCGTGGTCGGTCACGATCGAGAGCTGGTCACCACCGCGGTCGAAGACTTCGCCACCCGTTCCGAACACTCGGTCGTCACCGCTGTCCAGGAAGAGCAGAACGGCACCGGACACGCAGTGGGGTGCGGTCTTTCCGCACTTCCCGACGACTTCGACGGAACGGTTCTGGTCACCGCAGCAGACGTACCGCTACTCGACGGCGATGCACTGGCCGCATTGATCGCCACCCACAACGAATCGCCGGCCGCCGCCGTGACGGTCCTGACCTCCACCGCCGCGGAGCCCAAGGGCTACGGCCGCATCTTGAGGACCACCGACGGCGAGGTCAACGCGATCGTCGAGGAAGCCGACGCCACCGAGTCGCAGAAGTCGATCACCGAGGTCAACTCGGGTGTCTACGCCTTCGATGCGGCAACACTTCGTGCCGCACTGTCCGAACTCAGTTCCGACAACGCGCAGGGCGAGCTGTACCTGACCGACGTCATCGCCATCGCGCGCCGGGCCGGCAAGACCGTCAGAGCCCGAATGGTCGACGATTCCCTCCTGGTCGCCGGAGCCAACGACCGTGTCCAGTTGTCGGTCCTCGCCGGAGAACTCAACAGGCGCACTCTCGAACGCTGGATGCGGGCCGGAGTCACGATCGTCGACCCGGGCAATACCTGGATCGACGTGGACGTCACCCTCGCTCGCGACGTCACCCTGCAGCCCGGTGTGCACCTGCACGGCAACACCACCGTCGGCGAAGACGCCGTCGTCGGGCCGGACACCACACTCGAGGACGTCACGGTCGGAGAGGGCGCCACCGTCGTACGCACGCACGGCAGCGCTTCCACCATCGGCGCCTCCGCCACGGTCGGCCCGTTCACATATCTGCGGCCCGGCACCGTGCTCGGCGAGTCCGGCAAACTGGGCGCGTTCGTCGAGACCAAGAACGCGGATATCGGCGCCCACTCCAAAGTCCCCCACCTGACATACGTCGGTGATGCCACAATCGGTCGGCACAGCAACATCGGTGCGTCGAGTGTGTTCGTCAACTACGACGGCGTGAACAAGAGCCGTACTGTGGTGGGGTCGCACGTCCGGACCGGGTCGGACACCATGTTCGTCGCTCCGGTGCAGGTCGGTGACGGTGCATACACCGGAGCCGGCACGGTGTTGCGCAACGACGTACCGCCGGGGGCGCTTGCCGTCTCCGGAGGACGACAGCGCAATATCGACGGCTGGGTGGAGAGAAACCGCCCAGGTACACCCGCAGCCGAGGCAGCATCGGCAGCGGGAAGACAGAATGCAGCAGATCAAAAGGATGGCAACGAGCAGTGACCTCGAATTGGATCGACAACCAGAAGAATCTCATGCTCTTCTCGGGTCGTGCGCATCCGGAGCTGGCCGAACAGGTCGCGAAGGAACTCGACATTCAGGTGACGCCGCAGACGGCACGTGATTTCGCCAACGGTGAGATCTTCGTCCGCTTCGAGGAGTCCGTACGAGGCTCGGACGCCTTCGTTCTGCAGAGCCACCCGGCACCGCTGAACACGTGGGTGATGGAGCAGCTCATCATGATCGACGCTCTCAAGCGTGGATCCGCGAAGCGCATCACCGCCATCCTGCCGTTCTACCCCTACGCCCGCCAGGACAAGAAGCACCGCGGACGCGAGCCCATCTCGGCTCGTCTCATCGCCGACCTGCTCAAGACGGCCGGCGCCGACCGCATCATCACGGTCGATCTTCACACCGATCAGATTCAGGGCTTCTTCGACGGCCCCGTCGATCACATGCACGCACAGGGCCAGCTGGCGGACTACATTCGCGCCAACTACAGCACCGACAACATCGCCGTCGTCTCCCCCGACTCCGGTCGCGTGCGCGTGGCCGAGAAGTGGGCGGACACCCTGGGCGGCGCGCCGCTCGCGTTCGTCCACAAGACACGCGATCCGCTGGTCCCGAACCAGGTCAAGTCCAACCGTGTGGTCGGCGACGTCGAGGGACGCACCTGCATCCTGATCGACGACATGATCGACACGGGCGGCACCATCGCCGGTGCGGTGAAGATCCTGAAGGAAGCCGGCGCGGCCGATGTCGTCATCGCCGCCACGCACGGTGTCCTTTCCGATCCTGCTGCCGAGCGTCTCGCGAACTGCGGCGCGCGCGAGGTCATCGTGACCAACACGCTCCCGATCGACGAGTCGAAGAAGTTCCCGACTCTGACCGTGCTGTCCATCGCCCCGCTGCTGGCACAGACGATCAAGGAAGTTTTCGAGAACGGCTCCGTCACCTCGCTGTTCAACGGACACGCCTGACACACACCCCACCTGTGCGCCTTTCGGTAGCTTCTGCTACCGGAAGGCGCACAGTCGTTTTCAGACCATCTGGTCGGAAAAGTTTGTGCTGCACAGACTTTCCACGCTCATAACCCCCGCCGAATGATCTTCGTCACGCCACTCGGAAGAACTGCAGGTCGCAATTTCACGGATGTGGTTCGAGAGCTCCGAGTCCCCTACTGTGGCTCGTCGTGATCGACGCGCAAACACTCTCTCCGGGCACTGATATCCACGCGATTCGCAACATCCGGAGGTGGACGCCAGGAGACTGCGTATGGTGCGGTGACGACCGCTCGGTCGAGATGTTCCGCAACGAACCCCGGTGTGGAACCTGCCGAGAACAAGAGTCGATCATCGAGGAAGCCCGCAAGTTCGTCGGCATGTACGGCCTGCGCCCGATCGGCGGGACGCTGCAGGCGGAGGACGACGAAGAGTACGAACACCGCCTCGGAGCGCGAGACGCCCGGCGCGCGCTCAACGAGACCCGTCTCAACGAATTGCCTGACGCCGCTGCCGTTCGCAAGGCATTGCGCCCCCGGGCCGCGACCGTCGTCGCGGAGGCGGCAGGATCCAATGGCTCGAACACGACATCGTCGGCGAAGGCCCGCCCGGCGCCCGCCACACGCTCGGCTGCGCCGCGCACCGCGTCGTCGACGCCCACCGATTCCGTCGATGTGAGTGTCCTCGAGACCCGCGTTACCGGGCTGCTCGATCAGCTCGGCAGCATCGACGCAGAAACCGCGAAGATCGGCGAGCCGGCCGGGTTGGCAGCACGTGCCCGGCTGAGCGACCTGACCAAGCAGCGGGCCACCGTGTTGCGCACTCTCGCTGCGCTCGAGAAGGCACGCATCGCAGCCAGCAACTGAGCCTCCGGCAGCCGGCTCTCGGTTCAGTCCTGCAGCTGCGCGGGAATCTTCGTGTAATAGGTCAGTACGGACTCGTGGAGAGACTTCACGAGTCCGGGTGTGAAGCCCGCGAACTCGGCGATGTACTTCATGGCCGGCACCCACCTGGTGCGCAGCAGTTCGTTCAGTTCCCGCGGGATCTGCTCAATCTGCTCGTCCATGGTGAGGAACTTCGGCAGGAAGCACTGAGTGACGGTCTGCAGTGACATCGTGCGGATGTCCCCGAAGAACAGCCAGTACGGGAAGCGATCGTCCAACTTCCCGACGTAGTCGCGGATCTCGTCGATCTCGAAAGGCTCGTCGGGCTCGTCGTCGAACCCGTCGAATCGCAAGTCGACCGTTCCTTGCGCGCGACGTGCAATCTCCGGAGTATCGGTGAGTGCGTCCAACAGCGCCAGGATTCGGTCGGTATCACCCGCCTCGACCTCCTCGCGGGTGACCACGACGAACATCGAATCCCGTACCGACACCGACGACCGGTCGGGCTTCTCGACCGGAGCCGACTGTTCGGGAGCAGAAAGTGCGGGAACGGACTTCGTCGGAGCCGGTGGCTCGGATGCAGGCGCCCCCGAGGCGGAAGCCTCTCCGGCGGCGGACGCCAGCGCTACGGGCTCCGGTGAAGCTTCGACGAAGCCGTAGGTGGTGACTGCCTGCTCCACGAAGGACGCGGCAAGCTTCGTCTCGATCTCCGCCATCTCGATCGTCGCGACGATCCACTGACGTCGACCCGGCGCGGAATTCGCATAGTCCCGCAGAGCAGCGACTTTGGTGTCGCACCATTTGTACGCGGGCGTGTCGGGGTGCATTCGCTCCTGCGCGTCCCGATACACAGCCACCAGACCGTTCAATGCCGCGGAGAGTTCCTTCTCCACGGTCGGCACGTCGGCGTGCAGGATTCGCTCGCGCGCTTGCGCATCCATCACAGACCCCAGGTCTCTCGTCCCCTGGCGATGCGTTCGTAGTAGTAGACGTTGGTCCTCATCCCGATGGCGATCCACCACCCGACGCTGATTCCCATGTCGAGGCCGTCCGGAATGTTCAACGCGGTGGTCGCCGTCCCCAACGCGACCCCGATCACGAAGACGACGATCGCCTTACGCCAGAGACCCAGGTAGAGCAGGTAGAAGACGTTGAAGAAGGCGGCGCAGAAGTTCATCGTGATCTTCATGCGCTCCCGGAACGAGAGGGCACGAAGTGCAGCGGCATACGCCGGGTCCGGTTTGCCCCACCCCGGGGTTCCGTACGTGTCGAAGAAGTCGAATCTGAACCGCCATTTGCCCTTGCGCACCCGTGCGGGCGCAGGCGTGAGCTCGGTCTGTTCGTTAACCATGAATCCCCCGTGAACGTCGATCGAAGGCCAAACCCTACCCGTTCCGAGTGGACGGACCTGAACATGTAGCTCACCTGTTCGAGTCCCACTGTTCAGCGCACGTCGCGTTTCGACCCGGTTCACATGGGGCGATGCCTGTTCTCCGAGTAGATTCAGGACACTTCACAGATTTCAGCTAACTATTGGTAAACACTGCATTGGACGGTCACCGGGGGTGATGTCGACTTCACCAGCGATGCCAACGGCATGAACTCCGGATTGTCCACGGATAGCTTCGAATCAGCGACGGCACGGCTACTTCAATCTCCGTGCAATTGGATCCCGACGCCGACAATCGCCGGGGCAGTTCGCGATTCGATTACCACACGCATTGCCAACCGAGCGGTACGCTTCATCTGGGTGATGGTCATTCCGGCCATCGCTCGAACGGAACCGTCGAGCAATCGGCGGTAGCGATTCGTCGCAACTACGAGGCTGGTTTCCCGACCGAAGCCCGAGTCGAGATGCCGTCAAGAGGGTCTCGTCGCTGCGCGGGATGGGAGTTGCCACATGAACGACGCCTGGCTGCACCCTTACTGGAGTCTCGGGTTCGCCGGGCCGGACACGTTCGGCCGCGCTCACTCCGATCTCCACGGTGCACAGTTGACCGTAACCGCACTATCCGACGATCTCGTCCAACTCACTGCGAGTATCGGCGATGCCCACGACACAACTGTGTGCGATGCACGGTGGGGCGTCGATCGCATTCGAAATACCTTGGGGCAGGTACTCGAGAGAGTGCTGCCGGACGGCGAATCCACCTGGATCCGAGCAGAGTTCGCCCTTCCCGTGGAGTACTCCGAGAGCATCACGAACGCGGCAATGAAGACGGGTTCCTGTCAGCACTTCACCGTGGAATCGCTTCCCTTGCATCCCAGAGTCGAGTACGGGCTCGACTACACGCTCGAGCATCGCGCGGCCATGACCACGGCAAGGCACGGAACCGATCAGGTTCTGATCGGCTGGATCGCCACCGAATACCCGAACAACGCCGTGCAGGATCAGGCGCTTCTCAACACCTCCTGCCCGGAGGAAGTCCTGCTCCAGGTCGCGCCGGACGAACGTGCAGCGTCGGTGCTGTTACAACGAACCATGCTTCCCGAGAACGTGTTCCAGAAGCTGGCCGATGCGGAGAGTGCACGCTACATGCGCTCTGCGATGCCGAGGCATCACTTCCCCCGGCTACTGAAGATCGCCCTGCACCCGGCATGCCCCGAAGAACTGGCCTTCGGCCTGGTGGCGCACGTCGTCAGTCCAGGTGGGGGCGCGCGGGTGGCGGTGGCCAACAAGGCCTGGCAGGCAGCGCCTCGGCGCCGCGACGCCATCCACCTGTATCTCCTGACCGGTGGGCGCACCACGAAGTACACCAACGAGCTGGTCGACGCGGTGATCGGAACTCACGATCGCCACAGCCGTGTCGAATGGCTTCGAGCCCAGGGCCGCCGCCTGGGGCACTTGGTCGAGCGGTGGGAAGGCGCGCACGCGTCGATGGCGTGACCGATACCGCGCCTCACCTCGCTCGGTATCGTGTTGTGCACCGATACCGATCGAAGGAGTGAGACCGTGTGCTCGCCGCGAATCATGTCCGATGTCTACGAAAGCATCGGCCGCAGTGCTCGGGTCAGTCGCCGTGCGCTTTTCGGGGTGGTCGGTAGCGCGGCCCTCGGCGCCACCTTGGCGCCGGCTCTGGCTGCGCGGGCCTCTGCTGCTCCCGCCGACGCGACTTCGATCGTCGACCTCACACACGTCTTGACCCCACAATTTCCGGTGTGGCCGGGCGCGAGCCAGTTCGAGATGCTGCCGGTAGCCACTATTTCGACCGGCAACGGATCCACCGGCTCGTTGGGTTCGCTCGGGGAAAGCGCCTTCTATCTCAACGAGTTGCGGTACGAGGAGCACACCGGCACCCACGTCGACGCACCTGCGCACGCCTCCGCGGACGGCATCACGGTCGAGCAGATCCCGGCAGCAGACCTGATGGCCCCGATCGCCGTCGTCGACATCGCCGACCGGGCAGCGGCGGACAACGACGCCCTGCTCACCCGACAGGACATTCTCGATTGGGAGAATCAGCACGGCCGTCTACCCGCCCGCTGCATCGTCGCCATGCATTCGGGCTGGGAGAGCCGAATCGGAACGCCCGGCGCCTTCACCAATCAGGACGCGCTCGGCACACAGCACACGCCGGGATTCGCGCCGGATGCCGTCGATTTCCTGGTACACGAACGCGATATCGTGGCCATCGGTTCGGACACGTTGAGTATCGACGCCGGCCGAAGCACCACGTACGGGGCTCATCGGGCCGCGCTCGGCGCCGGAAAATACGGCATCGAGGTATTGGCGAACCTCTCGAGGATTCCGTCGGCAGGGGCCACCGTCATGGTCGGAGCGCCCACTCACGCCGGCGGCTCCGGCGGGCCTGCCCGAGTCCTCGCTCTCCTGTGACTGGGCGGGCAGGCGTCCCACCAACTCAGCCTCGTGGGGTCACCCGCAGAACCTGATCCGTGTCACCGTTGTCGGTCGTGACGAGAAGCGAACCGTCCGGGGTCGGAGTGACCGAGCGGATGCGTCCGTACTCTCCCTCGAGACCGACCGTCTGCGCGCCGACCGACTGCCCGTCGTCCGCGATGCGCTGGAAAAGCAGTTGCTTACCCTTGAGCGCACCGATCACCAGCGCGCCGTCCCACGGTCCCCAGGCCGAACCATCGACGAACGCGCCGCTCGCCGTCGCCAAGGTTTCCGGCCCGGAACTCCACACCGCGCCGAGTGCACCCGGCACTCTGATCGGGTCCGTCATCGGAACGGATTCGTCGTATATGAACGGGATGCGGTCGGGGCGCCAGCCGTAGTTGCCACCGGGCACCAATAGGTTCACTTCGTCGTCACGATCGGTTCCCTGCTCGACCGCGTAGATGCGCCCGGTTGCCGGCTGCTCGGCGAGGCCCTGCACGTTGCGGTGGCCCAGCGTGTAGACAGCGCTGTCGGCACGAGGGTTGCCGGCCGCGGGAGTTCCATCGGCCTCGATGTGCAGTGTCTTTCCACCGAGCGAGTTCGGGTCCTGCGGTACGGACGGCTGGGCCGTGTCACCGGTACCGACGAACAGAGTGCCGTCGGACGCGGCCAGGATCCGGCATCCGCCGTGCCGGCCGCCGTTGACCGGTATTCCGTCGAGCACGGTCTCACCGCGAGTGAGGCTGGTCCATTCCTGGTCGACCGTCCATGCCACGACACGAACGTCGTTGACGTCTCCGGACTGGAACCCCTGACAGGTGAACAACTTCCGCGACTGGACGAAATCGGTGGCGAGGGCGATTGCCATCGAGCCCGTCTCCCCTTGCGCATACAGGTCCGACAGGTCCGCGGCCACCGGGCCGGTACTTCCGTCGCCTCGTCGCACTACGAATCCACCGGAACGTTGACCGGTGAGTACCGCGCCGTCCGGCGCCTGTACCACGTCCCACGGATGGTCGAGGCCGTCGAGCACGGGCTCGACGTCGAGGGCCGGCAGGGTGTCCTCGAACGGCGGCTGTTCCGGGGACGGCCCCTCTCCGAGACTGCCCGAATCCAGACTTCCGGTGTCGAACGGAAGCGGGTCCGCGCACGCCTGACCGAAAGGCAACATGACTGTTGCCGTGGCCGCGAAGGCAAGAACGACGAGGGGTCTGCGCACAGTGTTCTCCGAGTGAAGTTTTGGCAATACCTGTGGAGAGTGTAGAGAATCCCTTTGGTTTACATCGGTCGTTCTTGCCACCGAGTGTCGCGCGGCTCAGTTCTCGGCGTCGTCCCGCCACGACGCAGCCAGCTCCGCTCGCGACCGCAGGCCGAGCTTGGCGTAGATGCGCGTGAGGTGATACTGCACCGTCTTCGGGGAGATGAAGAGCTCGGACGCAACCTCTCGGTTCGACAGCCCGCTCGCCACGAGCGAGCTGACCGCATCTTCCTGCGCGGTCAGTCCCACTGCGGACGACTCCCCACGTGGCATGTGCATGCCCCCGGCTTTGAGTTCACGGTCGCAGCGATCGACGTAGGTGACCGCCCCGAACGACAGGTAGATGTCACGCGCCGCGCCGATGACGGCATCTGCGGCCCGGCGCTTCCCCGCCCTGCGCAGTGTCTGTCCGTAGGCGAAGTTGACCCGGGCCAAGTCGTAGCGCAGAGGCAGTCCCTCCAGCAGCTCCAGCGCCTCGTCGAATGTCCTTCGTGCAGAATGGATATCACCCAGCGCACCGTAGTACCGCCCCCGCGCGTACTTCATCCGCGCCGCCGCCGAACGATGAGTCCGGCTGTCGATTCTGGGCTCGTACCGGCTGAGCAGTTCGTCGGCAGCGTCGAGTTGGCCGTCGATCACGAGAGCGTTCGCCAGCACGTCCACCCACGGCCACCATGCCGGCGAGGCAAGTGCGGGAACGTCGTTCGCCATGTCGATCAGCGGCTCGAGAATCCGGCGAACCTTCCCGTAGTCCGCAGATGCCTCGGCTATCTGAGCGCGCGCCAACATCTCGGGGATACGCATGATCTCGTAGTCCCCGGCCCCGGCGGCTGCGTCTCGGACACAGCGATGTGCAGCGTCCCAGTCACCACGCAGGGAATGGATCTGAGTCGCAGTCCAGTTCAACAGTGGCGTCGCCAGCACGATTCCGGAGGACTGAGCCAGTGCGTGTGCATCACCGACGGTCCGGAGCGCCTCGTCCCACTCTCCGGTGAGAAACTGCACTCTGGCCAGCCAAGCCAGTGCCCACAACGAGATGCGGTTCGATCCTCCGAGTTTCGCCATCGACACAGAAGTCTGGAGATTGCCTCTGGCCTCGCCCAACTCGTCGATTCCGACCTGAAGCCAGCCGAGCCCCATCGTCACGCGCTGCGACTGTGCCCCGAACTCGATGCGGTCGAAGATCGCGTCGTACTCTGCGCGCGCCTGCCTGGGATTGCCCGACCATGCCAGCCCCAATCCGCGCACTGCGGCCGCCTCCACGCCTGCCGAGGAGTCCGTTCCGGCAAGAGCGACAGCGCGATCCGCCCACTCCACCAGTTCCGAACCCTGGCATCGCACGAGATCGTGCAACACGTAGCGCTGAGCGATGAATGCCGCGGTCTCCGGTTCGCGGTCGATGCTCACGATGGACCAGGCACGATCGAGACGAACCTGCGCTTCCGCGGCACGTCCTCGGAGAATCGCCAGGTACGCGAGAGTCGCGTTTCGCAAAGGGGTCTCACGAAGACTCTCCACCGTCGGGACCAGCGCGGCCGCGCCGATACAGTCACCCGCAGCCAGCAACGCGTCGACCGCCAAGGTCACTCGCTGGTCGCGCAGCAGGGGGTCGGACGTCAGGCGACCGGACTGACGGAAGAGCCCCGCCGCCTCCGACCACGCCCCGTCGGTCCCTCGGACTCGGGCAAGACGATCGAGATCGTCGGCAAGCGCGGGATCCGCCATCGGTGTCGCAGCGACTAGATGATGCATTCGGCTGACGGGGTCACTCACGATCTCGGCGGCCCGCCGGTGGGCTTCCGCCGCGCGGGCGGTGCCGAGCGACTCGGTGACAGCGGCCCGAATCAACGGATTCGCCACGTGTGGCCGAATTTCCGCCGGCCCCGATACGGAGCGCGCGACCACGAGTCCTGTGTCGACGGCATCGTCGATGGCCGGCAACGGATCTCGGATACCTGCCAATGCGACCACAGTGTCCAGCGGTTCGATCTCGCCGAGGACGGCAATCGCCTCGATGATCCCCCGCGCGTCCGGACTACACCGCGTCAGACGGTCTCGCACATCGGCGACGACCGAGCGCGGCGCCGGCAGTTCCGTGTCGTGGTGTGCCCAGACCCCAGCCGGCACCTCTTCGAGCAGGGCCGCGATGTGACGGGGATTGCCATCCGTGTGTTCGACCAACTTCTCGGCCATCGCCGAATGCAGAACGAGCCCGCGCCGGGTCGCAAGCTCGGTGACCGCTACCGCGTCGAGACCGTCCAACAGAACGACATCGGTGACGAGCCCCTGCAGGACGGGCGGCGTACGGGTCATCGCGAAGACGACGAGTGCGCGCAATTCACGGCGAAGACGAATCAGACCGATCAAGGCCTGCAACGACTCTTCGTCGGCGTGCTCCGCATCGTCGACGACGATCAAGGTGGGTTCGTCGGCGTCGAGCCCACCCGCCAGCCGCTCCGTGAGGTCTGCGACCGCCGTCGAACCGTGCACCTGAGTGAGTTGGCGCAGAACTGCACCGGGCGTTCCCGCCTCCCACGGTGACGATTGCGCCCACATCGTGCGGGCGTCGCCGTGAGTTTCTGCGTGCAAGGAGATCAGACGCATCAGCATCGTCGATTTACCGATTCCGGGTGCCCCGGTGATCGTCACCGCGTCGACCGTGGACGCCACCGAGGTGCGCGCCAGAAGGTCGTCGATCTCCCGGTCACGCCCCACACAGTGCGCCACGCTGATCATCGTTCCCATCGTAGGTCCAGGCGGGGGGCCTCACACCGAAACTCGACTGCTCACCCCAGATCGCCGCCGGCGACGGGCAGCACGGTGCCCGTGATGTACGAGGCCTCTTCCGACGCCAGAAAGCAGATCGCTGCTGCCTGCTCGTCGAGCGTCCCGTAGCGCCCCAGCATCGACGACGAAAGCGTCTGGTCGATGTGGGCCTGGAACCACTGCTGCTCGACCTCCGAGGCGGGTTCCGGTGTGCCACGCGAGATTCGACGCGGCGGCGCCTCCGTTCCGCCCGGCGCGGTGGCCGTCACCCGAATGCCGTACTCCGCGTACTCGAGTGCGAGAGAAGCCGTGATCGCATTGATCCCACCTTTGGCGGCCGAGTAGGGAATCCGATGTACCCCACGGGTCGCGGCAGACGACACGTTGACCACCACTCCGGACCCCTGCGCCACCATGGACGGCAATGCGGCCCTGCACGCGTACAGCGTGGTCATCAGCGAGCGGTCGATCTCGGCGCGAATCTGTTCCGGCGTGAACTCGACGAACGGCTTGAAGTTGATCGCACCACCGACGTTGTTGATCAGAACGTCGACACGGCCGTAGGTGTCGATCGCGGTGCGCACGACGGAGGCCGCGCCGTCGAAGCTCTCCAGATCCGCAATGGCCGGTGTCGCTTTGGTTCCGGTCGACCCGAGTTCGTCTGCCAGTGCGCCGACCAGATCCGAGCGATCTGCCAGGACGAGCTTGCCGCCCTCCGCACCGATTCGGCGGGCCGTCCGCTCGCCGATGCCTTGAGCAGCACCGGTGATGACGACGACCTTGCCTGCGAACCGTCCGGGAGTGACGAAACGGGGCGTCTTCGCTGCCATCTCGTCCGCCATCGCGCGACGCATCGTCTGCTTCGACCGGTCCGCGTGTGCCGAGATCAAGGTGCGCGCGCCGTCGTGATCGCCGGATTCGAAAGCCGCCACGATGTCGACGTGATCCTGTGCGCACAGTGGATGGCACCACGTCGCGTTACGCAGCACCTCCTCCATTCGGCCCTTGACGCCCAGAGCCTTGTACGCCTCCAGAAGGTGACCGTTGCCGGTCAGTGTGAACAGGTAGTCGTGGAAGCTGGCATTGGATTCGGTGTACTCCGCCGCATCGACGAAGGTCTCCCCCGCCACGTAGGGCATCGTCGACTCCGCCAGCAGGCGGTAGCCGGCCAACTGCCTGGAATCGAGGCGTCCGAAGGTCAACTCCAGGGCGCCGAGTTCGAGCGCGGCCCTGGCCTCGAAGATCGCGTCGGACTCGTAGATCTCCGGGTGCTCCTCACCGATCTGGTAGCCCTGCGATCCCACTGTCGGCGCCGGCGTGGCGGGAGTCGTTGCGGTGGCCTCCGGTTCGGGAGCAGCAACCACCTCGTGTGCCTGTTCGATGTCGCGTGATGCGAAGACTTCCTGACCGGCGATCCGCCTGCCTCCGCCGGGAAGGAGGGTGCCGTCGTCCGGATCGAGTCCGCCGGCTCCGCCCTTCGACGTCCAGACCTGCTGGCCGGCGATGCGAAGCAGGCTGTCGTCCTCGCCCCGGGCGGGCTTCGTCCCCGTCCACGGTTCGATATCGTTCGGCCGCAGAATGACCTGCCCGGCGATCGCGCGCGCATCCGGCGCGGTGACGACAGGCTCGTCGGTCGTGCCGAGATCGAGGGGTTGGGCCGCCGGCGTCGCTGTCTCACCGTCCGCCGGCGCGGCGGGCTGTGCGGCGAGCGCGAACTTCTCGTAATAGAAGCCGGTCGGTTCGATTCCCACCTCCGCCACATGCTTACGAACACCTTCGACCATCGGCGGTGGCCCGCACAGATAGATCGCGACGTCGCCGTCGTACAGGTGGGAGGGTTCGATCAGGCTGGTCACGTAGCCCTTGTTCACCGCGCTACTGTCCGGATCGGAGACACAATGATCCCAGGTGAATCCGGACAGATCCTCGGAGAACTTCTCCAGTTCCTCGACGGCCACGAGATCGATGTCCGTGGACACGCCGTAGACCAGGTGAACTTTCCGCCGACTTGCCTCGTTCCGCATCTTTCGGAGCATCGCCATGATGGGCGCCAGCCCGGTACCACCAGCCAACAGCAGGATCGGGCGGGTTGCTTCACGAAGGAAGAACGAGCCGTTGGGACCGGTGAAGCTCAGGGGCGCACCGACTTCCGCACGTTCGGTGAGGTACGTCGACATCGCGCCGCCGGGGGTGATCTTCACCAGGAATACGAGCCGGTCCTCGTGCGGGCCGTTCGCGAAGGAGTACGAACGCGTGAGTAGTCGACCTTCGCCGTTGTCCGTACCCGGCACGGCGATGTTGACGTACTGCCCCGGCAGGAACGCGAGCTCTTCGCGGTTGTCGATGTCGATCGAGATCCGCACCGTCGACTCGGACAGTCGCTCCAGTTCGGCGATCCGGCCGGTGAACGTCGATGCCTCCGTCTTCGCAACATCCGAGGTGGACGAAATCTGCAGCACCAGATCGGAAGTCGGCTTCATGCTGCACGGCAGGGCGTATCCCGCAGCGGCCTCGTCCTCCGACAGTGCGTCTTCGATGTACGTTCCGCCGTCGTACTCACCGGACTCGCACAGCGCCTTGCACGTTCCGCAGGCACCGTCTCGACAGTCCAGTGGAATGTTGATGCGTTGGCGATACGACGCATCCGCAACGGTCTGATCTTCGCGGCAGGTGATGAACTTGGTGACACCGTCCTCGAAGGACAGCGCGACCTTGTGCATACCCGACCCCTCCGCACCGGAGTCGGTGCGTGCTTCGGTGGTGACAGTCATCGCCTCGCCCCTAGAAGTGGTAGATGTCCACCACGTGGTGGATGTAGTCGTTCTTGAGCACGATCGTCTTGCGCCTGATCAGGGGCTGCTCACCGGAGAAGTCGATGGTGTAGAACGAGGTGCCGTAGTACGGATCGATCGTGTTGTACCGGAAGTACATCGTGTGCCAGTTGAATCGAATGTCGACGAGTTCTCCGCGACGATCGATCACCTCGACATTGCTGATGTTGTGGCTGGTCCGTGGCTCGGGCAGCGATGTGGCCGACGACCGTTCCGTGCGAATTCGAAAGACGCGGTCTGCGAGCCCACCCTTGTTCCCGTAATAGATCAGCGAGATCTCACGTTGCGGATCCTCGGTGAGCAGGTCACGGTCGTCCCAGGACGGCATCCAGTACACGACGTCGTCCGCATAGCAGTCGAGCCACTTCTCGAACTCGCGATCGTCGAGATAGCGCGCCTCCCGGTACAAGAACTGTTCGATCATGTTCTGGGTGACGAGTTTCGTTCCGGAGGTCGCGGCGTCCGTGCCAGAATTCGTTTCGGCGGTGGTCATGTCGATGTATCCGTATCTCTCGATCTTCGGTCAGGACTGCTCGGCGGCGACTGCGCCGCGCATCGTGTCGAGCCAATATCCGTGCTGGACCGGGTAGAGACCTTCGTCCTCGTTCTTGACTCCGGCCGACACGATGCCGGTCATCCCCAAGGTCTGCGCCACCTCGTCGGGTCCGGTGAGCCAGTGCTCGGCTCCGCGGCTCATGTCGTTCCACGGCGCGGCCTGCGCACGGAAGGTGAGCTGGCAGGACCGGAACTCCTCGAGATCGTCCGGGGTCGCCATACCCGACGCATTGAAGAAGTCCTCGTACTGCCGGATGCGATGGGCGCGAGCCTCGTCGCTCTCCCCCTTCGGGGCGATGCAGTAGATGGTCACTTCCGTCTTGTCCGGTGCGATGGGACGGAAGTGCCTGATCTGGGTCGAGAACTGGTCCATCAGGTAGACGTTCGGGTAGAGGCACAAGTTGCGTGAGCCCTTGACCATGAACTCGCCCTTGGCGTCGCCGTGCTCTTCCTTGAGCTTGTCCATCTGGTCCCACAGCGGACGGTCCTGCGGGTTGGCAGCCCAGGTCCACAGGCACAGGTGCCCGTGCGGGAAGGACCAGTAGCCACCGCCCGACTTACCCCAACCGCCGGCGTCCAGCGCCTTCGTGTCGTTCTGCGACTCGCCTGTACTACGACGAGATGTGGTGGCCGCGTAGTTCCAGTGCGTCGCCGTCACGTGATAGCCGTCCGCGCCGTTCTCCGCCTGCACCTTCCAGTTGCCGTCGTAGGTGTAGGTGGAAGCGCCGCGAACCACCTCGAGCCCTTCCGGGGACTGATCCACGAGCATGTCGATCACCGTGCGGGTGTCGCCCAGGTGCTCGTCGAGCGGGAGAACGTCGTCGTTCACGCTGCCGAACAGAAAGCCTCTGTAGTTGTCGAACCGCGCGACCTTGGTGAGGTTGTGCGAACCGGCGACGTCGAAGGTGTCCGGGTATCCCGCACCCTCGGGGTCCTTCACCTTCAGCAGTGTTCCGTCGTTTCGGAACGTCCATCCATGGAACGGGCAGGTCAGCGTCATCCGGTTGTCGGTCTTCCGGCGACAGATCATCGCGCCGCGGTGGGCACAGGCATTGATGAGGCAGTTGAGTTCGCCGTCCTTGCCTCGCGTGATCACGACGGGCTGCCGTCCGATGTACGTGGTGAAGTAGTCGCCGGGCTCGGGCACCTGGCTCTCGTGCGCGAGATAGATCCAGTTCCCTTCGAAGATGTGCTTCATCTCGAGTTCGAAGATGTCTTCGTCGGTGAAAATGCGCCGGTTGGCCCGATATGTGCCGGACTCCCGATCGTCCACGACAGCGTCGGCAAGAACCGAGCTGACGTGATTCAGGTTTTCGGTGGTCGCGGTCATCTTCGTTACCTCCATGATGTGTGCTGTTCATGCACGGTCTCATTTGGGTGGCCCCGATCACACTAGGTAATTCGCCAGTCCTGACCTAGCAACCCATTGATCGTTTCTATCGATCAATTGCCCTAAATCATGTCCTTGTCATGTATCGGTCGTAGCCTTAACGTGGATGCCACGGTGGCGCTCGTCACAATTCTCCACCGTTCGTTGGCAGACAGGAGGTGATCGGCCGTGGAGATTCGGCATCTACGCTATTTCGTGGCCGTCGCCGACACCTGTCACTTCGGCCAGGCCGCCGCCGGCCTGCACGTGGCACAGCCGGCGCTCTCGTACGCGATCCGGCAGCTCGAAAACGAACTCGACGCCACACTCTTCACGCGCACCACCCGCCACGTCGCCCTCACTCCCGCCGGCGCGTACCTACAGGGAGAAGCTGCCCGCATCCTGGCAAGCATCGACGACACGATCGACGGGGTACACCGCATCGCCGCAGGCCGCAGTGGACTGGTCCGGCTCGGCCTTACCGGAATCGCCGCCTTCTCACATCTGCCCCGAATCGCACGGGTCGTCAAACACGAACTGCCCGACGTCGACCTCCGCATCTCTTCGGACATGCTCACGCCGGACCAGTGCGAAGGCCTTCGAAGCGCCTCACTCGACCTCGGCGTGCTTCGTCCGCCCGTGATCGGCGAGGACGTCACCTCCCGAACGCTCGCCATCGAGCCGATGGTGCTCGCGGTATCGGCTGGCCACCGACTGGCAGTCGAGCCCGTCATCTCGATGAACGACCTGCGAAGCGAGAACTTCGTCATGTACGACAGTCGCGATTCGGCAGTCAACGACGCCACCGTCCGGAGCTGTCACCAGGCCGGTTTCGTCCCGAACCGGGCACACCGAGCCACGGGGACCGCAGTTCTGCTCGCGCTCGTCTCCGCCGGTCTGGGAGTGGCAGTCCTCCCCGCTTCGGTCCGTTCGCTCCCCGTGGACGGGCTCGTCGTCCGCGACCTCGTGGACGCGAGCAGTACAGAACTCGCTCTCGCCTGGCATTCCACCCGACATGACCCGGTAGTCGAGAGCGTTGCCGACGTCATCGCGGAGGCGTTCGCGCGCGACGCCCATCCAGTCACCATCGAACAGGGATAGAACCGTGAAGATCATTGCCGTAGAGGCCATTCCATTTGCAATCCCGTACACGAAGCCGTTGCACTTCGCGTCGGGTGAGGTACACACCGCCGAACATGTACTCGTGCGAGTGACCACCGACGACGGCGTCGTCGGAATTGCCGAGGCCCCACCGCGACCGTTCACCTACGGCGAGACGCAGACCAGCATCGTGACAGTGATCGAAAAGGTGTTCTCACCCCAGATCGTCGGACTCACGCTGTTGGAGCGCGAAGTGATCATCGGACGGCTCGCGCGCACCGTGGGAAACCCCACCGCGAAGGCCGCGGTGAACATGGCGATCTGGGACGCCCTCGGGAAGACATTGCAACTGCCCGTGTCCGGCCTCCTGGGCGGGTACACCGACCGTATGCGCGTCAGCCACATGCTCGGGTTCGACGAACCCGCAACGATGGTCGCCGAAGCGGAACGCATGCGCGAGAACTTCGGAATCAGCACCTTCAAGATCAAGGTGGGACGCCGACCCACTGCACTCGACACGGACGTGGTTCGCGCGCTACGCGAGCGCTTCGGCAACGAGGTCGAACTCTACGTCGACGGCAACCGTGGTTGGACGGCATCGGAATCCCTCCGGGCAATGAAGGAGATGGCCGATCTCGATCTCCTCTTCGCCGAAGAACTGTGCCCTGCCGACGACGTGCTCGGACGCCGATGGCTCGTCGAGAAGCTGGACGTGCCGTTCATCGCAGACGAGTCCGTGCCGACACCCGCGGACGTCACGCGCGAAGCTCTGAGTGGCTCGGCGACCGCCGTCAGCATCAAGACCGCTCGCACCGGTTTCGACGGATCGCGTCGCATCCACCACCTTGCCGAGGGCCTCGGTCTGGAGGTGGTCATGGGCAACCAGATCGACGGGCAGGTCGGAACGGCCTGCGCGCTGGCTTTCGGTGCCGCATTCGAGTCGACATCACGCCGAGCGGGCGAACTCTCCAACTTCCTCGACATGAGCGACGACCTGCTCACCGAACCGCTGCAGATCCGCGGCGGATTCCTGCACTGCCTTTCTTCTCCCGGGATCGGTTTCGACATCGACCCCGACAAGCTCACGCACTACCGCACAGACAACTGAAGATCCTCCCGCGACAGCCACGCGAGAGGAAGCGACAAGCAAGGAGACCGAAATGACCACCACCGAGAACACCGCCAGCGCAGCCGCTTCCGGAGCTTCCGCCACAGAACGGTTCGAGAGCGACAAGTCACCGTACGAAGCGGTTCGCGGCACACCGCCGGAGCGGGTGAACACCCTCGCCCGGGAAGTGCTGGCGGCCGTTCACGACACGGTGCGTCGAAACAACGTCTCCTACGACGAGTACAACGCACTCAAGGCGTGGCTCATCCAGGTCGGCAAGGACGGTGAGTGGCCACTATTCCTCGACGTGTGGGTCGAGCACGTCGTCGAAGAGGTCAACACCGCACACCGCAAGGGAAACAAGGGCACGATCGAGGGACCGTACTACGTACCGGATGCGCCGGAACTCGGCGCAGAAGGAACGATCCCCATGCGCGAGAACGAGGCCGGCGATCCGTTGGTGTGGGAGGGGCAGATCACCTCTACCGACGGCACACCGCTGCAAGGTTCGATCGAGCTGTGGCACGCGGACAACGACGGCTTCTACTCCCAGTTCGCCCCCGGCCTGCCCGAGTGGAACCTGCGCGGCACCTTCTCGACCGGCGAAGACGGCAAGTTCCGAATCACGACGATCCGGCCGGCGCCCTACATGATCCCGACGGACGGCGCGTGCGGAAAGCTCGTCTCCGCGGCAGGCTGGCACCCGTGGCGGCCCGCGCATCTTCACGTGAAGGTCTCCGCTCCCGGCCACGAGCTGCTTACCGCTCAGCTCTACTTCCCGGGCGATGCGCACAACGACGACGATGTGGCCGACGCCGTGAAGCCCGAGCTGATTCTCGACCCGCAGCCCACCGATGACGGCTACCGGATCGGTTACAACTTCGTCCTCGACGCCGAAAGCTGATCGCCTGATGCTGTTTCACGTACGGATGGACGTCCGCATCCCACACGATCTCGATGCGGACCTACGCGCCGAGACCATTGCCAGAGAGAAGGCGTACTCCCAGGAGTTGCAGCGCGCTGGAAAGTGGCCGCACATCTGGCGCATCGTCGGCGAGTACTCCAATTATTCGATCCTCGACGTCGAGTCCGGCGACGAGCTGCACACGATTCTGTCCGGCCTGCCGTTGTTCCCTTACATGGACATCAAGGTGGCGCCGCTGGCCACGCACCCCTCCGATATCGACGCCTGAGGGAACCGAAACACGGACCGGCGCCGCTCCGAATTCTGTCGATCAGCGCTTGGTGTCACGTCCGTCGACATCGGTCTCGATGCGTTCCTTGCGAACGTCGTCCGAGACGGTCTGATTCTCGGTGACGGTCTCGGTACCGAGACGCACCTTCTCCACCGGAACCTGTTCCTTGTTCACCGTCACGCGCTCTTCGTGAAGCGTGACGTCGCGGGCCTCTTCGCCGATGCCCGCATCGCCCTTGATGTTGCGTGCTTCGTCAGCGGAGATGGGCTCGCGCTCGACCACGACTTCTTCGCGGCTGACGGGAACCTCGACCTGCTGGTTCTCGGTGACGACGTACTTGCGCAGACGCGCCTTGCCGGTCGCCTCGCGCTCCTTGCCGACATTCAACTGCTCTTCGTGACGAATGATGGCGTCGTCGCCGGTTGCCGCGGCCTTGTCGGTCTGTCCGCTGCGTGCATGCTGTCCGCCCGCGGCAGCTGTACCTGCGGCTGCCGTGCCTGCGGCGGCTGTACCTGCTGCGGCGTTACCCGTCTGACCGGTCCCAGCGGAGTCCGCGTGCTTGCCCGTCGATGCGGGATTGATGCCGTAGTGCTGGAAGAGCTCCTCTTCCTGACGTGCGGTGATTCCACCCTCGGCGTCGAGGTGCGGCGCGTCCTTGACCGCGGACTTGCTGGGCGCGACCTTGAGGCCGTCGTCCGAAACCTCGGCTCCAGCAAGGGGAACCAGGGAGTCACTGGTGCCGAACAGGCCGGTCTTCACGGAGACCCATTTGGGCTCGTCGGTGTTGTTGTCGACGTAGATCTCGCCGATCTTGCCGATCTTGTCACCGCTCGGGTCGAACGCGTGTGCGCCGATCAACTTGTTGAGGCCACCTTGCGAAATGCTCACGTGGAACTCCCTTCAGTTGTTTCCCGGGCTACGTCACCGGGTTCCGCTCGAATAGTGCGGACGTTTGCACGATGCGATCTCTGCACCGCCGAATCAAGGCAAACATATTTGGCGCCGACATGCACCATTAGCTCGGGTCTCGATCCGATGACGACAAAGTAAACCTCTCGCAAACAGCCCGGTCACAGGCGCTGCAAACCCGCCTTCCATTCCGCTCCAGAATGGTGAAATTGCGCCAATAATGTTCTGTATCACACCATTTCGGCGTGTTGCGGTTTCCTGAATTCGAAGATTACATACTCGCATGAATATTTACTCCGACAATCCGGATGATTCGACCCGGGTAACATCGACGTAATTCACATTGCGGTCGCACAGAGCAATGCAAACCGGTTGTCCGGGTCCACCCAGGTCCTATTCACGGCAAATCCGGCACCCTCCAGTTCGGAGCCGATTCCGTCGATGGTGAACTTCGCCGAAATTTCCGTTCGCACGTACTCCCCCGCCGCGAGCGAGACCGACATCGAGAGATCCTCGATGTCGACGTTCACGTCCTGGGTCGCTTTCAGGCGCATCTCGATCCACTCGTTGTCGTCGTCCCACACCGCTACGTGCCGAAAGAAATCCAACGGAAAGTTCGCACCGAGTTGCTCGTTGAGAACTCGAAGTACGTTCTTGTCGAACTCGGCGGTGACGCCGGCAGCATCGTCGTAGGCAGCGACGAGAGTCTCCGCATCCGTCACAAGGCCGACACCGAGCACGAGACTCTCCCCCGTCTGGAGGACCTCGGCGATACCGGCGAGGAACTCGGCCCGCTCGGCGGGGATCATATTGCCCAGAGTTCCACCGAGGAACACGATGGTTCGACGACCGTCGGCAGGCAGGTGATGCAGGGATTCGGTGAAGTCGCCGACCACGCCGTGCACCGAGAGCATGGGAAACTCGGCCGCAATCTGCCCGGTCGCCGACTCGAGCGCACTGACCGAAACGTCCTGCGGTACGTACGTATGCAATGCACCCTGCGCCACCCCGGCACTCAGGAGGAGTCGAGTCTTCTCGGACGATCCCGAACCCAACTCCACGAGAATCTCGGGCCGCGCGGCATCGACGATCTCGTCGGAGTACTGCCGCAGTAGTTCACGTTCGGTCCGCGTCGGGTAGTACTCGGGCAGTGCCGTGATCTGTTCGAACAGGGCGCTCCCACGGGCGTCGTAGAACCACTTGGGTGGCAGCCATT
Source organism: Rhodococcus huquni (assembly GCF_055231055.1). NCBI lineage: Bacteria > Bacillati > Actinomycetota > Actinomycetes > Mycobacteriales > Nocardiaceae > Rhodococcus > Rhodococcus huquni. The sequence continues at coordinate 8,923 of NZ_JBUYWE010000015.1, read as the reverse complement.
TCGGACTTGCGGACAGGCCCAGTCGGACATCTGCACGCAAGGCCTCCGTCACCTGTTCCGGCTTCAGGTACACGTCGAGCGTGGGTTCGTTCACAGGTCTCCCGTTCGTAGTGGGGTGACGATCAGCTGTCCGGGACGGGCCGACACGAAATGCCGGTCCGGAATCGCTTGCCAGTTCGGGTCATCGTCGTACGGCTCGGAAGCGACGACGGCTCGGTCCTCGTCCACGAGGACGGACAACGAGTGATCCCACGTGGTGGCCCACAGTTCTTCACCGTTACCGAGTAGCAGGTTCAGCCTCGAACGTGGCGCCGCCGTATCCAGGTCCAGAACGAGCGACGCGATGGCGCCCGCCGGGTCCTGCTCCCGTAGTCGCTGTCTCAGCAGGAGCCACAAAGCCGCGGAATCGGTAGGCGCCTCGAGCGTCAGGAGTTCGGTGACGGGCAGCCGATCGGCCAGCGTCGCCATCGAATCCGGCCACCCCCGAACCACACCGTTGTGGCTGAAGGCCCAATGGCCGTCGACGAACGGCGCACAGGCGCTCCGCTCGACGGGCATGGATTCGGTGGCCGATCGGACTGCCGCAACGATCGCACCCGTACGGATACCGGAAAGCGTTTCGCGCAGCGCCGGGTCCGACCACACCGGCTGCGCAGATCGATGACGTCCCTGGCCCGACGACCCCCACCACGCCACGCCGTAACCGTCCGCATTGATGGTGCCGCCGCCTCGCATGTCCCGTGGCGCCCAGGCCTGCTCGACCAACGAGTGAGCGCCGGATGCCAGCACGTCGTGCACCGAACACGGCGGCCCGACGTAGCCTAGATGGCGGCACATCTAGAATTCTTCTCCGGAAAGATCTCGGGCACAACGGAATCCGGAGAAGATCTGACGCCTGACGGGGTGGTCCCAATTTCGGAACGATCCCCGGCACGCCACGGAGTCGGTCCCGAAGGAACCTCCACGCAGAATCCGGTAGTCACCGCCGAAGAACACCTCGGAATACTCGCGGTAGGGAAAAGCCACGAAGCCCGGGTACGGCTCGAACGCCGACGAAGTCCATTCCCAGACGTCGCCGATCAATTGATGCACGCCGAGTGCAGACACACCTGCCGGATAGGAGCCGACGACCGCCGGCCCGAGGAAACGTTGCCCCAGATTGGCGGTCGCTTCGTCCGGGTCGGCGTCACCCCAGGGAAATCGGTGCGAACGGTTCGATGCAGGGTCCCATCGGGCGGCCTTCTCCCATTCGGCTTCGGTCGGCAAGCGCTTCTTCGCCCACTTCGCGTACGCCTGCGCCTCGAAGTAGCAGACGTGCACGACCGGTTCCTGCAGATGAATCGGCTCCATCACACCGAAACGGTCTCGCCACCACGTCCCACACCCGTCGTTCTCCCAGAAGAGCGGAGCAGCGAGTCCGGCCTCGCTGCGATGTTCCCATCCTCGCTCGCTCCACAGTTCGGGCCGCTCGTACCCGCCGTCCGACATGAAGGCGAGATACTGCTCGTTGGTGACCGGTGTCGTGTCGATGGCGAACGCCGGGACGTTCACCGGGTGCGCCGGCCGCTCGTTGTCGAGCGCCCACGCTTCGTCCGAGGTTCCCATCGTGAATACCCCGCCAGGGACCAGAACCTCGTCCGTGGCCACCTGTCCACCGATCCGAGGTGCCGTCGGTGCGGACAGCACCGGATCACCCGTCCGCAGTTGGTGCGTGGCCAGCATCGTTTCCGCGTGCTGCTGTTCGTGTTGGGCGATCATTCCGAACACGAATCCCCGCTCCTCGAGCGGTCCTCCCGAGAAGTCGGCGGAATCGAGTACTTCCCAAGTCTTTTCGCGAACGGTACGTACGTATGCACGAGCCTCGGCCGGGTCGAGCAACGGCAGGCCCGGCCGGTCCGCCCGAGCGTGCCGGAAGGCGTCGTAGAGTTCGTCGATGTCACCACGGACGGCGGCCTGCCCACCTGCCTCGCGAACCAGCCACAGATCTTCCTGATTCCCGATGTGAACGAGGTCCCACACGAGTGGGCTCATCAGAGGTGAGTGCTGCGCGGTCAGATCTGCGTCGTTCACACTGTCGGTGAGAACGTGGGTGCGCTCGCGCGCCCGGCTCAAGGCCGCGTGAACGCTTTCCCGGATATCACTCACCGAGCGGCTCCCGGCGACTGTCCCCGACAGCAACGTTCGGCCGCGGCGTCGAGCAGACGTACGAACTCCGGATCCGGTGAGTACGACGCCGCGAGCGACAAGAGCGCCGTGGCCGCCGACCGTAAATCGACGTCCGACAGTCCGAACTCTGCCGCGTCGCGCCACCGCCCGGCCGTCGTCCGTGCCGCTCCCCGCGCCTCGCTCATGGCGCCCGGCCCCGACAGCAGAGCGTCGAACGCCGCTACCGGAACCCGCCACAGATCGCCTGGCTGCGCGTCCACATAACGCACCTCCAGATGCCCGGTCGCCCGTACCGGCGGGAACATGGTGGTCAGGTGGTAGTCGAGATCGGCGTACGCAGGAGCGCGCCCGATCTCGTTGCCGAGTGCGCCGTCGATCCAGTCGCCGAAGGTGGCCCCCGGCGGTGCAGTCCAGTCGGCACCGTCATTTCGGACGCACATCAACGGCACGTCCAGTACCCACGTCGCGTAGTCGCCGGCGTGAATCGGCGCGGCCGTGCGTGACGAGTCGAGACACAGCCAGGTTCGCATTCGCTGAGACGCCCACGCGCCCTCTGGAATTCCGTACAGATGCGGCGAACACGCGAACGCTGCAACAAGAGCAGGACCCACTTCGTGCAGCAGAGTCCAGCGGTCTTCGACAGCGCTCGCGTCACTACCGGCATCGACGCTCACCTGGGTGGCGGCGGTGTTGCACATCATCAACTTGCCGTACGGGCCGATTCCGCCGAACCGCGATTCCATTGCGCAGTACCGGGGCGACTGCAGCAGACGTTCCGGTGGCCGGGCTGCATCGGCCGCCGCCGCGTGGAGCTCGATCGAGTGCGCGCCCAGAAGGCTGCGCAGCACCTGCTCGTCGGCGGAAAGGTCGTCGCACAGTTCACGAGCCGAACGCCGCGGTGAGCTGGAGAGCTCCACCTGCCCACCCGGCTCGACCGTGACCCCGCTGCCACCCGGCAACGGCTGCGCCGGTGACCAGGGATTGATCGTCTTCGGTGCGTGGGGACCCAGTGCGGACGCCATATCCAGGAGATCAGGTCGCTGACCGTCCGTGGTGCGGGCCGACATCCACTCCAATTCGGCACCGAGCAACTGCGGTGGAGCAAGCTCGAAACACACACCTTCGATGTATGCCTCGGCCGCGGCACGTGAAGCGAGGTGCCCGTCCTCGAACATGTCGAACTCGAAGGATTGAACTGCGGTAGCCATTCGACCTCCCGTTCCGGGTAACGCCCGAGCGTCATCACCGACCTTAGAACTCTCCGCCGACATGTGCACGCATACACGCGCGGCCGGCCACCACTAGCTTGGACGTCACGGCCCGAAGGAAAGGACGCTCATGCTCGATCTCGCACGTGCCCGGCTCGACACGCCAGGCTGCACCGACAAGGTCTTTCTCGACAGTGCAGGCTCGTCGCTGCCTCCCACGCCCGTGCTCGAGACGGTGATCGGTCACCTGCGCCGTGAGGCCGAGGTGGGTGGGTACCTCGCGCAGAGCGAGCGGGCCGCGGATCTGCACGCGGTGAAGGAGTCACTCGGGAAACTCCTTCGGAGCAGCGCGTCGAACATCGCACTGAGTGACAGCGCGACCCGGTCGTGGAACGACTTCTTTCGAGCAGTCCCCTTGCGCGCCGGTGACCGTGTCCTGATCTCGGAGGTCGAGTACGCCAGCAACGCCATCGCCGTGCTGCAGCGGGCCGGAAGGGTCGGAGCGGAAGTCGACGTGGTCCCGAGCGATCCGTCCGGCCAGATCGACCTGAGTGCGCTCGAGACGATGCTCGACGAGCGGGTTCGATTCGTGTCGCTGGTGCACGTCCCCACGAACAGCGGACTGGTCAACCCGGTCCGAGAGGCCGCCGACATGGCACATCGCGTCGGCGCGCTGGTCCTGCTCGATGCGTGCCAGTCCGTCGGACAGGTCGACATCGACATGCCTGCGCTGGGAGTGGATGCACTGTCGGCGACGGGCCGCAAGTGGCTTCGAGGCCCACGTGGCACCGGATTCCTGGCACTTCGCCCGGGTCTCGACGAGTCGGTGCAACCACACGCGCTCGACCTGCACAGCGCCGAATGGACCGCTCCCACCGACTTCACGATGGCGACCGACGCGTCCCGGTTCGAGTTCTGGGAATGCGACGTGGCCGCTCGGCTCGGCCTGGGCGCCGCCGTCGACCTCCTCCTCGAACTCGGTGCGGACACGGTGGAGCGGGAGATTTCGGAGCGCGCCGACTATCTGCGTGGCGAACTGAGTCGACTCCGCGGCGTCACCGTTCGTGATCTCGGCGAGCGGCAGTGCGGGATCGTCACGTTCACGGTCGAGGATCGTGATGCGCAGAACGTCCGGAGGTCACTGGCCGCCCGAAATGTGACCGTCACGGCCAGCGGACGGTCGTCGACTCTTCTCGACATGACAGGACGCGGCCTCGATGCCGTCGTGCGCGCGTCGCCGCACTACTTCGTCTCGTACGAGGACCTCGACATGGCGGTGACGCAGCTCCGCTGCCTGTGAGTGGTCTGCGAGTCCAGAGACTCGTCAACCACTCACGGGAGAACGTGTAACACGTTACAGTTTCGAGAACTTCCGCCGCCTCGAAAGGACCGCCATGTCCGACTCCACTCCGGTTCACCCCCGCTCCGCCGAGAGCATCGACGTCTGGGACAGGGAAGCGGACGTCGTGGTCGCCGGTTACGGAATCGCCGGTGTCACGGCCGCCATCGAGTCTGCACGTGCAGGCGCCGAGGTGCTCGTTCTCGAACGGACGAGCGGCTGGGGTGGCGCAGCCGCCCTCGCAGGCGGATTCGTGTACCTCGGCGGCGGAACACCGCTGCAGACCGCGTGCGGATTCGAGGATTCTCCGGAGAACATGAAGAAGTTCATGATGGCCGCCCTCGGTCCCGGCACGGACGAGGAGAAGGTCACCGACTACTGCAACGGCAGCGTCGAGCACTACAACTGGCTCGTGGAGTGCGGGGTTCCGTTCAAGCCGTCGTTCTGGGGTGAGCCCGGGTGGGAACCGCCGTTCGACGACGGCCTCATGTACTCGGGCGGCGAGAATGCAGCACCGTTCAACGAGATCGCCACACCGGCACCGCGCGGTCACGTTCCGCAGATGGAGAACAAGCGCACCGGCGAGAAGGGCGGCGGCTACATGCTGATGCAGCCGTTGGTGCAGACTGCCGAAAAGCTCGGGGCGCGAGCCGAATACGACGTGCGGGTGCAGACCCTGGTCACCGACGACAGCGGCCGGGTCGTCGGAATCGTCGCCAAGCAGTACGGCAAGGAGGTGTCCATCAAGGCACGTCGCGGTGTCGTGCTGGCCACCGGCAGTTTTGCCTACAACGACAAGATGATCGAGTCGTACGCGCCGCGCATGATCGGTCGTCCCGGCGCTGCCATCGAGGAGCACGACGGCCGTGCGATCCGAATGGCACAGGCCCTCGGCGCGGACCTTGCTCACATGGACGCCACGGAAGTCGCATTCCTGTGCGACCCACAGCTGATGGTCCGCGGAATTCTCGTCAACGGCCGAGGCCAGCGCTATATCGCGGAAGACACCTATTCGGGACGTATCGGCCAAGCGACCCTGTTCCATCAGGACAACCAGGCGTTCCTGGTGATCGACGAGGCCGCCTACGACGAGGGTGCCGCGGGCACGTCGTCGACACCGTTCCTACGCCAGCGTCCGAAGTGGGTCGCAGAGACGGTCGAGGAACTCGAGGCGGAGATGGGTCTGCCTGCCGGCGCGCTGCAGACGACCGTGGAGGTCTACAACAAGCACGCCGCAGAATCCGCCGACCCGCTGCTGAAGAAGAAGTCGGAGTGGGTGAAGCCGATCGGAACTCCCGTCGCTGCCGTCGACCTGCGCGGGATGACGTTGGGCTTCACCCTCGGCGGCCTCCGGACGACCATCGACTCGGAGGTGGTGCACGTGTCCGGCGAGCCGATCGCCGGGCTTTTCGCTGCCGGGCGGTGCACGTCCGGAGTGTGCGCAGGTGGCTACGCGAGCGGTACCTCGCTCGGCGACGGCAGCTTCTACGGTCGGCGCGCCGGAATCAGCGCGGCGAAGAACCCGCAGTCGTAGGCGCGATCACGTCTTCGAGGTAGGCGCGGCTCACATCGGGGTCGGCCTCGTCGCTCAGGAGTCCGAGGAGATCGCCCGGCGACAGTGAGGCAGTGTCCCGGTAGGTATCGCAGGCGAGGTCGACTTCCCACTGGTTCACCCCGTAGAAGGTGGTCCGGTCCTTCTTCGGATGTCTCGTCCACTGCGACAACAACATCTGCGACCGAGCGATGCTGCCGAACGGGTGGATGCACGGCGCGTACAGACAGGGCGCCTCGGCCGGTGACACGTGAATTCGAGGAACCGTCCACTCCCCTTCCGGGCGCTCTGCCGTCCGCGTGACCGCTCCTAGGGCCCCGTCGCAATACGACAGCACCACGCGGCCGTCGATGAATTGCGTCGACAGTTCACCGATGGCGCCCCGCGGCAGCGTGGGCATCAGGATCGGCGTCGAGTAGCCGCCCCGTCGCCATGCCCACTCTCCCGACGAATCGCATCCCCAGAATTCGTAGGTGCTGCGATTCCACATCGTTTCCCAATGCACGCGCATCAGATGCACACCGCCGCCGGGCCTACGACCTTCGTCGGTTCCGTGGATGTACACCCACGGTTCGTCCGGGATCATCGTCATCGAGTGGTTCTGGAAGTGCCGCCACTCTCCCGAGTTCGGGAAGTCCATGTTCGGGTGGTCACCTTCGATGTCCCAGGTGCGCTCCCAGTTCTCGGCATCCCGGTCGGTCGACGTCCACATTCTGGAATGGAACGTGGACCAGCTTCCGTCCGTCGTCACCGGATCCCAGGATCGGACGGCGGCGGTCGTCATGATGAAGCGCCCGTCCGGCAGATGAATCAGATCGTTGGGGATGTTCGTGAAACCGTCGGGAAGTCGCCCGGCATGCGGCGTGCCCGAATGTCGGTACGGAAGCATCTGTCGCGCAACGTCTCCACCGATCGCGTTGTCCCAACAGATTCCGTTCTCGATGTCCCGGTTGGATTGCCGAAGACCGACCGGACACCGCCAGTTCTGCGGAACCGAGACCGGGTCCGGTGTGTCGTCGAACGTGTCCCCGAAGATCGCGATCGTGTAGGCGTGGTTCGTTCGCGACACGTAGCCGAGGTCGGTGGCCCGGAAACCGAAGCGCACGGTCTCGTCACCGGTCAGGGCCTTCTTCAGCACTGCCATAACCACTCCTTTCGAAGTCGCACGATGGATTCGAGTCCCACGGTATTCACACTGATGCATCCCCGCATAACATCGAGCACGTGGACGAACGGCGCGTGGCAGACCCCCTCTCTCTCACCGGGACGTGGGCGTTTTCACGGGTGATCGACGACCGTCTGACGGGAACACGCAGCACGGTCACCGGCAGAACGGAACTGGTGGCCGAAAACGAGCATCGGGTTCGTTGGCACGAAACGGGAACCCTGGTCACGGGTGGCCAGGAGCTCCCCGTGTACCGCACCCTGCTGATCGTGATTCAGGACGGGTCGTGGGTGGTGACCTTCGAAGACGGCCGATACTTTCATCCGTGGGCACCCGGTGAGCAGGTCGAACACCCCTGTGGACCGGATCTGTACGTCGGCCACGTGGAGGTCGGCCACGCCGGCCCCGACTCCGTCGATGGTTGGACGGTGCGGTGGGACGTCTCCGGCCCTGCCAAGGACTACACGATGACGACGGTTCTCTCACCTCCCTGACCTGAGGAGATCTCCGACTCGCCGCGAAGACGCCGCCCGCGCAGCGCTTGCTCTCACCGCCGACAATGCGGAGGGGCGGCTCCTTGCGAGCCGGTTCGCATCACTGCGCGGTGCTGATTAACGCAGTGGGTTGGATTTCCGGTAGAGTCGATCAAGTTGTCTCGGCGAGGGTGAACCGCGAAGCTCCAATAGCTGGCTCACCGTGATCGACGCGGCCACGGCTCTGCTCGAGCGTTTTCGCTCCTGGCCGTGCGCGCCTGTCCTCGCCCGAGGCATGAAGACGCCAGCCAGTAATCACCGTGAGTTGTAGGAGCCGTTTCACCATGTCCGACGAAAATCGTCTCGTAGCCTCCACCCGCACCGAGTTCGGCAAGGGTGCCGCACGCCGTGCACGTCGTGACGGGCAGGTGCCCGCGGTTCTGTACGGCCACGGAACCGACCCCCGCCACCTGAACCTTCCGTCCCTCGAGTTCGCCGCGATCCTGCGTAACCACGGCACCAACTCGATCCTGCACCTCGACGTCGACGGCGAGGAGCACATCGCGCTGACCAAGTCGGTCGTCGTGCACCCGATCCGCCCGTACATCGAGCACGCCGACCTCCTCGTCGTGAAGAAGGGCGAGAAGGTCGTCATCGACGTTCCCGTCGTCGTCTCCGGTGACGCTGCCGCAGGCACCCTCGTGTCGCACGACTCCACCGTCGTGTCCATCGAGGCCGACGCACTGAAGATCCCCGAGCAGATCGAGGTCTCCATCGAGGGCGCCGAGATCGGCACCCAGATTCTCGCCGAGAACCTCGAGCTGCCCAAGGGCTCGACCTTGCAGTCCGATCCCGAGCTGCTCATCGTCAACGTCCTCGAGGCGCCGTCCGCCGAGGAGCTCGAAGAGGACCTCGACGAGGACCTGGTCGCCGACGAGGCTGCACCGGCGGAAGAGGCTTCCAGCGAAGAGGCCGGCGAAGAGAAGTCCGACGACTGAATCTCTCGTACCTGACTCGACG
>NZ_JBUYWE010000014.1:0-72150 GCF_055231055.1 Rhodococcus huquni | reverse complement strand
CTCGCTCGAACACCTTCGCTTCGTCACCACCGAACTCAACGAACGCCCCAGGGCGGCGCTAGGCTACCGCCCACCAGTCGAAAAGTTCGCTGAGCTCATCGGTGCATCCACCACTTGAAACCGCCTGACGCGAACCGGTGTGACATTGGTCGGGGTCGGGGTGGTGGATCCTGGCCCCGGCGGGTACTTGTGCGAGACAATCGACGTATGGCGTGGCTCGAAGTAGTGCGAAAAGGTGCCCTCACCACGATTCAAGATCGTGGCCGACCAGGCCACGCTGCCATCGGCGTGGGCGAATCCGGCGCTGCGGATCGCGAATCTCATGACGCCGCAAACCGCTTGGTAGGCAACACCATCGACGCCGCAACTCTGGAGGTGACGATGGGTGGGCTGGCATTGCGTTCGGTCGGCGCCACCTCCGTATCGGTTACCGGCGCACGCGCACCCCTGACCGTGAATTCGGTTCCCGTCCCCGACTATTCGATCCTTCATTTGCGGACCGGCGATCTCCTCGAAATCGATTACCCAGCAGTCGGATTGCGCACGTACGTTGCGGTACGAGGAGGCATGGACGTGCCCGCCGTACTCGGAAGCCGATCGACCGACTCCCTGTCGGGACTCGGCCCCGATCCCGTTCGAACCGGCGATCGTCTTCTCGCCGGGACCGAGATGCTCGATTGGCCTGCAGAGGATTTCATTCCGCCACCCGCCGAATCAGAGAATCCTGCTCGACTCCGAGTACGACTGGGTCCACGCGACAACTGGTTCACGTCCGCTTCACTCCACGCCTTGATCGAACAGGAGTGGTCGGTCACCAGCGACACCAACAGAGTCGGCGCCCGGCTGGACGGGCCGGGCCCACTCCATCGCAGCGAGCGAGGTGAACTCCCAACAGAGGGTATGGTCGCCGGCGCGCTGCAAGTGCCGCCCAACGGGAAGCCGATCCTCTTCCTGGCGGACCATCCACCGACAGGTGGCTACCCCGTGATCGCCGTTGTCGATTCCGGTGACCTCTCGATTGCCGCACAGCTACGACCGGGCCATCACGTCCGATTCGTTCCGTCCGAAGCCCACTAGATCGTCAACACGCTCTGTCAGTGCAGGTCGAGCGACTTGCTTTCCGAGTTGGACGCCCGTATATGTATGGGCTAGATCACAAAACTGATCTATACGTGATGTGACTCATCACCGTGCCGACATCCCTGGCGTCGGCCGAGCTATGCACCCGAATGGAGAACTGCATGTCTCGCTTCTCGCTGCGACGTCTCGTCGCAAGCACCGCCGTCGTGGCCGCCGCTGTCGGCGCCACACTGTCCGGTTCCGCTGTCGCATCAGCGGATGCCGCACACCCGAGCTCGAGTTCTGTCGAAACCAGCAACCTGACGATCACCAAGAGCGTGGTCGGCGACGGAACCGCCGCAGCCGGCGGGAAGGTCACATTTCGCACGACGGTCGCGGCCACCAACACACCGGTCCGATCGATCGAAGCAATCACCGACCGTCACCCTGCCGGATTCGAATACGTTCAGGGCAGCGCGAAGGTGAACGCCTTCCACCTCATCGGTGGGCAGAAGACCGAGGCGGTCAGCCCCACTGTGAACGTCAACGACCGGACGGTGACCGTGCACGGCGTATGGCCGGTGGACACCATCGGTAGCAAGACGGTGACGCTGGAAGTCACCTACCTCGTTCCCGACGACGCCCCCGTGGACACGTACCTCGAGACCGGTTCCGACGTCGATGTCGCGTTCTTCAGCACGCTGCAGACCGTATCCGGCGCATGGGTCCAGATCCGCGGGAAGAACCTCGGCGAATCCGTCACCTCGGGTTCAGCGGGCGCAGGCCTCGGTTCGTCCGACGGTGAAGGCGGATCAGGTTCTGCCGCACTGGGAGACCCGGCCGGCTTCCTCGGTGACGTGATCAGCAAGGTTCTGCAGAACGGAAGCTGACGTCAGGAACGCCGCCGGCGTGCGATGTCGGACAGCACCACGCCGGCGGCAACCGACGCATTGAGGGATTCGACGGGCCCTGCCATCGGAATACTCAGGATGGCGTCGCAGTTCTCACGCACCAAGCGTGACAGGCCTTTTCCTTCGGACCCCACCACGACCACAACCGGGCCCGTGCCGTCGAACTCGTCCAGAGTTGTGTCACCGCCGGCGTCCAGGCCGATGACCTGAACACCCTTCGATGCCCAATCCTTCAGCGTGCGAGTGAGGTTGGTTGCCCGAGCGATCGGGAGACGAGCTGCGGCGCCCGCGCTCGTTCGCCAGGCAACCGCAGTCACTGCGGCACTTCGACGTTCCGGGATCACCACGCCGTGACCACCGAAAGCGGCGACGGAACGCACGACCGCGCCCAGGTTGCGAGGATCGGTGATGTTGTCGAGCGCCACGAGAAGCGGGGCTTCCTGGTGCTTGCGGGCCTCTGCCATCAGATCGTCCGGGTGCGAGTACCGGTACGGCGGCACCTGCAGCGCGATCCCCTGGTGCATGCCGTTCGCGCTCATGCGGTCGAGTTCGTGCCGGGCCACTTCGAGGATCGAGATCCCGGCATCTGCGGCGAGTTGCGCCGATTCCTTCAGGCGATCGTCACTCTCGGCGCCCACCGCGACGTACAACGCGGTAGCGGGCACACCTGCACGCAGGCACTCCAGAACCGGGTTCCGACCGAGGACGTTCTCCGGACCGTCGGCGGGCTTACGGCCGCCGGTGGGGCGACCTCTGTTGGTCGGCCCCTTGTCGGCGGTCTTGGCCGCGCGTGCGGCGCGCTTGGCGGCGGGGTGCTTGGTACGGGCCTCTGCCGGCGGTGTCGCACCTCGCCCTTCGAGACCCTTGCGGCGACGGCCGCCGGAACCGGCGACCTGCCCCTTTTTCGTGCCAGTTTTGCGGACCGCTCCGCGACGACTCGAATTTCCTGCCATTACTACTGTCCTGCCTCGAGAGCCCACACGGGCCCGTTGGGGGTGTCGGTCACCTCGATACCGGCTTCGATCAGCCGATCCCGTACTTCGTCTGCCACAGCCCAGTTCTTCTCTGCGCGCGCCTGCTGACGTCGAGCCAGCTCGGCACGCACGAGCACATCCAGGGCATCGTGACCTGCGGCTGCGTCCGCGCTCTCCTTGGCCCAGTGCGGATCGAGCGGATCCACACCGAGGATCGACATCATCGCGCGCACCTGCGCCGCGATGTCACGGGCGGCGTCGAGCCGTCCTGCGTCCAGCGCGGTGTTGCCCTCGCGAACACTGCCGTGCACCTCTGCGAGTGCCGCCGGGACCGCGAGATCATCGTCGAGTGCCCGCGCGAACGCCTCGGTCCATTCGCCGATCACGACCTCGCCGGCACGCTCTGCAGTTCGATGAACGAACGATTCGACTCGCCGGAACGCCGCCGCGCCCTCTTCGAGCGCGGTATCGGAGTACTCGAGCATCGACCGATAGTGAGCACTGCCGAGGTAGTAGCGCAGTTCCTGCGGGCGCACCTTCTTCAGGACGTTCGGGATCGACAAGACGTTGCCGAGAGACTTCGACATCTTCTCGCCGCCCATGGTGACCCACCCGTTGTGGAGCCAGTACTGGGCGAAATCGTCGCCGGCACATTTGGCCTGGGCGATCTCGTTCTCGTGATGAGGGAAGACCAAATCCATTCCACCGCAGTGAATGTCGAAAGACTTCCCGAGGTAGAACTCGGCCATCGCCGAGCATTCGAGATGCCAACCCGGTCGGCCGCGGCCCCACGGCGTCGGCCACGAAGGCTCGCCGGGCTTGGCCGTCTTCCAGAGGGTGAAATCGCGCGGATCGCGTTTGCCCGCCGCGACACTCTCACCTTGATGCACATCGTCGAGCTTGTGTCCGGACAAGCTGCCGTACTGCGGATAGCTGACTACGTCGAAGTAGACGTCCCCACCGGAGGCATAGGCGTGACCGTTGTCGATGAGGCGCTGCATCATTTCGACCATTTGCGTCACGTGCCCGGTGGCGCGAGGCTCGATGGAGGGTGGCAGCACGCCCAACTGGTCGTATGCCCACGAGAAGGAACGCTCGAAGGTCGACGCCCACTCCCACCAGGGGCGCCCCGCCTCGGCCGCCTTGTTCAGGATCTTGTCGTCGATATCGGTGACGTTTCGCACGAAGGCGACGTCGTAGTCGTGGGCGAGCAGCCACCGACGCAGGACGTCGAAGGCGACGCCGCTGCGCACGTGACCGATATGAGGGTCACCCTGCACCGTTGCACCACACAGATACACCGATGCGTGTCCGGGGGCCAGCGGAACGAAGTCACGCACGGCCCGAGTCTCGGTGTCGAAGAGGCGCAGGGTCACGACCAGCGATCCTACCTGCCGCTACCGCGCACCATGACCAATGCGGTCGCCACAGCGGCGATACCTTCGCCACGCCCGGTGAGGCCCAGGCCGTCGGTGGTAGTCGCCGATACCGAGACCGGCGCTCCGAGAAGGGAGCCGAGTACTTCACGTGCCTCGGACCGACGAGGGCCGATCTTGGGTCTGTTGCCGATCACCTGGACCGCGGCGTTTCCTACCTCGAAGCCTGCTTCGTCGAGGAGCCTGCGCACCTCGGTGAGCATCCTCGCGCCGGTGACGCCGTCCCATTCCGGGCGGCCGGTGCCGAAGACGGAACCGAGGTCCCCCAGGTCTGCGGCCGAAAGCAGTGCGTCGCACAGAGCGTGGATCGCGACGTCGCCGTCCGAGTGGCCTTCGCAGCCGTCCGCGTCTTCGAAGAGCAGCCCCGCGATCCAGCACGGACGACCGTGCTCGATCGGGTGAACGTCCGTTCCTATTCCGACACGCACTGTGTTCCTTCCTCGCCCGACCCTGCTCCCGCATCCAGAAGAGCTCGCGCCAGCAGCAGATCGAGTTGGGTGGTGATCTTGAAGGCGTGGGGTTCACCCGCCACGGTACGAACCGGACACCCGATCCGCTCGACCAATCCGGCGTCGTCGGTCGCCACCTCGTCAGCAGCCTCGTAGGCCCGCCGAAGAGTGTCGGCGGAGAACCCCTGGGGCGTCTGCACCGCACGTAAGTCCGCCCGGTCGGGTGTTCCGACGACGGTGCCGTCCCCGTCCACGGTCTTGATCGTGTCGACAACCGGCAGCACTGGGATCACAGCCTCGCCACCGGCCCCCAGTTCGGCCACGACGCGTCGGATCAGCGAGGTGGGAGTCAGCGCCCGTGCCGCGTCGTGCACCAGCACGTATCGGGCATCCGACGCAGACTCCAGGCCGGCGCGGACCGAATCCGTCCGTTCCCGCCCACCGACCACGACCTGCACGCGATCGGGAAGGCCCTCACCGACAGTGCGGACCATGTCTTCGGGCACCACAACGACAACACGGTCGACAACCCCTGATGTCAGGAGGCCGTCGACCGCGCGTTCGAGCATGGTCTTGCCGCCGAGATCGACGAATGCCTTGGGTATATCCTCACCCAATCGCACTCCCCGACCTGCGGCGGGAACCAGAGCTACTACCGGACCATTCAGTTCGGTCACTGTATGGATGTACTGCTACGACGCAGCCGCGAGAACCTCGTCGAGGATCGTCTCGGCCTTGTCACTGTCGGTTCCTTCGGCCAATGCGAGTTCGCCGACCAGAATCTGACGGGCCTTGGCAAGCATCCGCTTCTCGCCCGCCGACAATCCACGATCCTGCTCACGACGCCACAGGTCACGAACAACCTCGGCGACCTTGTTCACGTCACCCGATGCGAGCTTCTCGAGATTTGCCTTGTACCGGCGAGACCAGTTGGTGGGTTCCTCGGTGTGCGGTGCCCTCAGAACCTGGAAGACCTTGTCGAGACCTTCTTGGCCGACGACATCCCTGACTCCGACGTACTCCGCATTGTCCGCTGGAACTCGAACCGTGAGATCGCCTTGCGCGACCTTGAGAACGAGGTATTCCTTCTGCTCACCCTTGATGGTGCGGGTTTCAATTGCTTCGATCAGCGCCGCACCGTGGTGGGGGTATACGACGGTGTCTCCGACCTTAAAAATCATCTGTCCCGTGCCCCTTTCGATCTTCCCAGTTTAACACGTGACCGAAACGACTGTGCACCAACGGTGCAGGTCAGGGGCACACCACGGTGAGCAGAGGGGTTGACAGGGGCTGCGATACGTGCATTCGGGTAGACCGAAACCGACCGTTCTGCAGCCCCGAACATGCACTCCCGCAAGCGTTGCGAGGGTGGCGCGCCACACCGGCGAGGCACCCGAAGAGCAGGAGCTACGGCATGACTACTACTCTGCCTAGTGGAGATCGAACCTGACGCCATGGAGGCCAAACCGTGACTGCTCTCGACAAGCCGACTCGCCGAGTCGCTACCGCCGTCGCTCTCGTCGCCGGCGGTGCTCTCACGCTGTCCGCCTGTAGCGCAGGACAGATCAGCCAGACCGCCACCCAGGTTGCCGCAGTGAACGGCAATACTGCGGAGGCCGGCCCGCTTGCACTGCGCAACGTGCACATCGTCTTCCCCAACTCGCAGGAGTACAGCCTCGAGCCCGGCGGCGACGCCGTCCTCGCGTTCACCGCGATCAACGCCAGCGAGAACACACCCGAGAAGCTCACCGGCATCACCTCGGAGTTCGCCGGCTCCGTCTCGATCGCCGGGCAGGCAGGCACTGCCGAGATCGCGCCGCAGACCTCGCTCGGCGCAGGCACGTCCACCGAGGACGCTTCCGGCCAGGCCGAGGCGGATGCGCAGACCGCGGGCGATGCGGACGCACCGAGCGACCTGCTCCTCGTGGTCCTCGAAGACCTCGAAGAGGGCGTACGCCCGGGCCTCACCATTCCGGTGACGTTCTCGTTCGAGCAGGCCGGTGACATCACCATGTCGGTGCCGGTCGATGCGGGGCATCAGCTCGACCGCGACGTGTCCGACAAGTCGCCCGTGGAAGGCGACGCCGGACACTGATCGCGCTGTAAAGGCGACGCCGGACACTGATTGCGCTGTAAAGGCGAAGCCGGACACTGACGGGTCTGTCGGTCGGTGTATCTAGGCTGGCCGCGTGGCAACCAAGTTCAGGACAAGTTTTCGCTGTTCGTCGTGTCAGTGCACGGTTCCCAAGTGGGTGGGCCGGTGCCCGGAGTGCAGTAGCTGGGGCACGATGGACGAGGTCTCGTCCGCAGCCTCGGTGACGAGCCGCCCAGGTGCTTCGCTGGCACGCTCGGGTGCGGCAGCGGTATTGCCTTCCACTCCCGCCACTCCCATCACGAAGATCGACGGCACCAGCACGCGCGCGAAGCCCAGCGGCATCGACGAGCTCGACCGCGTTCTCGGCGGCGGCGTGGTCCCCGGATCGGTGGTTCTGCTCGCCGGCGAGCCTGGAGTCGGCAAGTCGACCTTGCTCCTCGAGGTCGTCCACCAATGGGCCAGGCGGGGCCCGGACGAGCGATCCCTCTACGTGACCGGTGAAGAGTCGGCCGGCCAGGTTCGCCTTCGCGCCGACCGCACCGGGGCCGTTCACGACCGCGTGTATCTCGCCGCAGAATCCGATCTCGCGACGATCCTCGGACACGTCGAGCAGGTCCGACCGACTCTTTTGATCGTCGACTCGGTACAGACGATGCTGGCAGCGGATGTCGACGGTGTGACCGGCGGTGTCACGCAGGTGAAGGCGGTCACCAGCGCTCTCACCTCGCTTGCGAAGGCCAGCGGAATTCCTGTCCTGCTCATCGGCCATGTCACCAAGGACGGCGCCGTTGCCGGTCCTCGCTCACTCGAACACCTCGTGGACGTCGTGCTCCATTTCGAGGGCGACAAGCACTCCACGCTGCGCATGGTTCGTGGCGTCAAGAACCGTTTCGGAGCAGCAGACGAGGTGGGTTGTTTCGAGCTACGGGAGGACGGGATCGCGGGGATCAGCGACCCGTCCGGCTTGTTCCTCCACCATCGCGGAGAAACCGTGCCGGGCACTGCGGTCACGGTCACGATGGACGGCAAACGGCCACTGCTCGGTGAAGTGCAGGCCCTCGTGGCTGCTACCTCGATGCCCGCACCACGGCGCGCGGTGAGCGGTCTCGACAGCGCCCGAGTAGCGATGGTTCTCGCAGTTCTCGACCGCCGCTGCCGGATCTCGCTCGCCAAGAGCGACGTATACGCAGCAACAGTGGGCGGAATGCGGATGACCGAGCCGTCCTCGGACCTGGCACTGGCCGTCGCGGTGGCGTCGGCGGTGAAAGACCGGCCCCTGCCCGAGGGCACGATCGTTCTCGGCGAAGTAGGTCTCGCTGGTGAGGTAAGACGGGTTCCCGGGGTCGGACGCAGGCTCGCCGAGGCGGCGCGGCTCGGATTCAACCGTGCGATCGTGCCGACCGACTCCGGCGCTGCCCCCAAGGGGATGCGTTCCACCGAGGTCACGGATCTGGGCGGCGCACTGCGTGCACTCGGACTCCAGTAGTGCCCTCGTCAGATCGACGAGGCGCCGTCGCGGAAGGGCGGAGTGCCGTCGACGTGAGCCTGAACCTTCGCGAAGTGCTCGTCCGTGATGGTGAGAAACAGTGCCCGCGAGGTGCCCACCACGGTGTCGGGATCCGCGCCCGGCCCCTCGACGATCACGGCCTCGGCGCTGGTGTAGATCTTGCGCCGTACGGTGCCGTCGACGCGCGACCTGAGTTCGAGGACCGCGCCCAGCGGAATCGGACGCGCAAAGTCGATCTCCAGGTGCCCGGTGACCACGCGTTGGCCGAACGCCAGGCACGCCATGCCCTGCGCCTCGTCGAATGCCGTCGAGAGAATCCCACCGTGGATGACGCCCGGGCCGCCCTGGTATCGCTTGGCAACCTCGAGGCGCCCCCACACCTCGAGGCCGGCACCGGCGACAAAGCTCATCGACATTCCGGACGGCTGGTCGTCCCCGCACCCGAAGCATTTCGACCAGTGCTGAGGGAGCGGCCGACCTGCTTCGGGGAATGTGTCCGGGCGTGACGGCACGATGACGTCGTCGGGCAAAGTCCAGGTACTACTCATGGCTAGGTAATCTAAACGCGGGTCCGCGGGCGCTTTGCCTCCGGACCCACCGAAAGTGACGTCGACCTCAGCAGGAGTTTCGCGATGAACGATGCCGAATCGTCGGCTGCGCTGCGCGAAACCATCGCCCGACTCGCGCCTGGCACCGCATTGCGAGACGGTCTCGAACGGATTCTTCGTGGTCGTACCGGCGCCTTGATCGTGCTCGGATACGACGAGCAGATGGAAGAACTGTGCGACGGCGGTTTCGAACTGGACGTCGAGTTCGCGCCGACTCGTCTGCGGGAACTGTCGAAGATGGACGGCGCGGTCGTGTTGTCCACCGACGGTTCGCGGATCGTGCGCGCCAATGTCCAGCTCGTTCCCGACCCCAAGATTCCCACCGTCGAGTCCGGAACCCGGCACCGCGCGGCCGAGCGAACAGCGATGCAGACCGGGTATCCGGTGGTCTCGGTCAGCCAGTCGATGAGCATCGTCAGCGTGTACGCGGGCGGAATACGGCACGTCATCGACGGTTCGGCGACGATCCTGTCGCGCGCGAATCAGGCGGTCGCCACGCTCGAACGCTACAAGGCACGACTCGACGAGGTCACCCGCCAGCTGTCCGTCGTGGAGATCGAAGACTTCGTCACTCTGCGCGACGCACTCACCGTCGTTCAACGCCTCGAGATGGTGCGCCGAGTGTCGGTGGAAATCGAGCAGGACGTCCTCGAACTCGGCACCGACGGGCGCCAGTTGGCTTTGCAGCTCGAAGAGCTCGTCGGCGACAACGACGTGTCACGGCAACTGATCGTCCGCGATTACCTTGCAGGTCGCGGGCCGGCCGCGACCGCCGATGTGGACGCCGCTCTCGCGGCCCTCGACGCGATCACCGACGCCGATCTCCTGGACCTGACGGTTCTCTCACGAGCTTTCGGCTATCCCGGAACGATCGAGGCTCTCGAGGCCCCGATGAGTCCACGTGGTTACCGCGTTCTGACGCGGGTCCCGCGGCTGCAGTTCAATCAGATCCATCGCCTGGTCGGGTCTTTCGGCACCTTGCAGGGCCTGCTGGCTGCCACCGCCGCCGATCTGCAGTCCGTGGAGGGCATAGGCGGTCTGTGGGCAAGGCACATCCGTGAGGGCCTGTCCCGCCTGGCCGAGAGTTCGATCGCCGGTCCTTACGACTGACCGCTGCCCACCACGGATACCAACGCCACCCGAACGGCATCGAGGTGTTCGGCCATGGCACGTGCCGCTGTGTCGTAGTCTCCGGATTCGATTCCGTCCACGATCTGCGAATGCTCGTCGTTCGACTTGTCCTGCCGTCCGGCGACGAGGTTCAACGTCTCGGACTGCCGAGTGAGGGCTTCGCGGATGTCGACGATCACCGATTCGAATACCCGGTTTCCACTCGTGCGTGCGACGAGCGCATGGAACTGGGCATCCAGCGAGACCCACACGAGCGGATCGTCCTCGTCGCGCATCTGTTCCACGAGCCCGCGTAGTGCCGCCAGATCCTCCGGCACACGCCGGAGGGCCGCCAGACCTGCCGCTGGAATCTCCACATGCGGGCGAGCCTCGACCAGTTCCTTCGCCGCGTACGTGCCGAAATCCAGATCGCGAGCAATCGACTCGCTGACGACGAACGTTCCGAGACCGGACTTCGTTTCGGTGAGTCCCAATGCGTGGCACGACCGCAACGCCTCTCGGATCACCGAACGGCTGACCCCATGCCTTGCCGCGAGCGAGGCCTCGGAAGGGAGCTTCTCGCCGATGGGCAGTTCACCCGCGGTGATCGCTTCGCGGAGGTCCGCGAGGACAGCTTCCGCTGCACTGACACGCGCCGTCACAGGACGCCTGGCTGCCCAGCTGTCCGACAGGTTCATTCGGACATTGTGCGCAACCTCCGACCAATCCGTCAACAGTCGCCGACGAGCGCAACCGGGACTCGACATCCACAGGGTTGACGACGAGAAGTGACGGGGGTAACAATTGCACCTGTCCGACAGCCTGATAGGCAGATGGCCGGGTCGCTGTACCGCACACCCCACCACATCCACTCAGAGCTGCGCTCGCAACAGTCCAGGTGAGGAACGACCGTGCCAATAACCCGAACCGAACACGATCTGCTCGGCGAACGCCAGGTGCCCACAGATGCCTACTGGGGCATACACACCCTGCGCGCCGTGGAGAACTTTCCGGTCACCGGCCGCAGTATCTCCTCCAACCCGCATCTGATTCGAGGCCTCGCGTACGTCAAGTGGGCTGCAGCGGTCACCAACGCGAAGCTCGGGATTCTCGACTCCGTCCGCGCCGAGGCCATCGCGCGCGCCTGCCGAGAGATCACCGAAGGCAGGTGGCACGACCAGTTCGTGGTGGATGTCGTTCAAGGCGGCGCGGGCACATCCACCAACATGAACGCCAACGAGGTCATCGCCAATCGGGCGCTCGAACTCCTCGGCCACAATCGCGGCGAATACCACCATCTGCACCCGAACGAACACGTCAATCTCAGTCAGTCGACCAACGACGTCTACCCCACAGCCGTCAACGTCTCCACGATCTTCGCCATATCGGAACTCTCGGAAGCGCTTCTGATACTCCAGGATGCGTTCGCGGCCAAAGCAATCGAATTCGCCGATACCGTGAAGATGGGCAGGACGCAGCTCCAGGACGCCGTACCCATGACACTCGGCCAGGAGTTCGGCACGTACTCCGTCATGCTCGAGGAGGATCGTGCGCGACTGGGCGAGGCGGCCCTGCTCGTTCACGAGATCAACCTCGGAGCGACTGCGATCGGTACGGGGCTCAACGCGCCGGCCGGATACGCGGAAGCGGCATGCAACCAACTCCGCGAACTGACCGGCCTGCCCGTCGTCCTCGCCACCGACCTCGTCGAGGCCACCCAGGACGTGGGTCAGTTCGTCCATCTGTCGGGTGTGCTGAAGCGGATCGCCGTCAAGTTGTCCAAGGTCTGCAACGACCTCCGACTGCTCTCGTCCGGCCCGCGAGCCGGCTTGAACGAAATCAACCTTCCTCCCGTGCAGGCAGGTTCGTCGATCATGCCCGGCAAAGTGAATCCGGTGATCCCCGAGATGGTCAATCAGGTCGCCTACCAGATAATCGGCAACGACGTGACGATCACAATGGCTGCAGAGTCGGGGCAGCTCCAGCTGAACGCCTTCGAGCCGATCATCGTGGATTCGCTTTCTCAGGGCATTCGCCATCTCGATGCTGCCTGCCGAATCCTCTCGTCCCGGTGCGTCGTCGGTATCACCGCGAACTCCGAACTCCTACGCGAGCGGGTCGAGAACTCCATCGGGCTCGTCACCGCCCTCAATCCGTACATCGGGTACGGGGCATCGACGGATATCGCACGGGAGGCTCTCTTGTCCGGTCGCAGGGTCGCCGATCTCGTGATCGAGGCCGGCCTCGTCGACAGGGAGGAACTCGACAGGCTCCTGCGCCCCGAGCACCTCGCCAATCTTCGCGATCCAGGCCCGGCTCGCAAGGCTGTCTCGGCGGCCACGGAGGTCGTATCGTGACTATCGAGAAGGACGATGCACCAGTAGACAGGGCGGTCTTCGAGGAAGAAGACCTCGGGTATCGAAAGTCTCTGGGTCCGCGACAAATTCAGATGATCGCCATCGGTGGCGCCATCGGCACCGGACTCTTCATGGGTGCAGGCGGACGTTTGAATCAGGCTGGGCCTGCCCTCGTTCTCGTCTATGCACTGTGCGGATTCTTCGCCTTCCTGATCTTGCGCGCCCTGGGTGAACTTGTGATGCACCGCCCCTCGTCCGGATCCTTCGTGTCCTACTCACGAGAGTTCTTCGGCGAGAAGATGGCGTTCGCGACGGGCTGGCTCTACTGGATGAACTGGGCGATGACAGCGGTCGTGGATGTCACCGCCGTCGCGCTCTACATGAACTTCTTCAAGAAGTACTGGTCCCCGCTCGGCCACATCGACCAGTGGGTGTTCGCACTCGCCGCAGTAGTTCTCGTGCTGGGACTCAATCTCGTGTCGGTGAAGGTGTTCGGCGAGTTGGAGTTCTGGTTTGCCCTGATCAAGGTCGTTGCTCTCGTCGCCTTCCTCGGCGTCGGCATCTACTTCGTACTCTTCGGTGATCCGATAAACGGGCACAGCCCGGGATTCGGGCTGATCGCCGAGAACGGCGGAATGTTCCCGAGCGGAATCCTGCCCGCAGTTGTCGTCATCCAGGGGGTCGTGTTCGCTTACGCGTCGATCGAACTGGTCGGCACCACGGCAGGAGAGACCAAGAATCCCGAGAAGGTGATCCCGAAGGCGATCAACACGGTGATCGTTCGAATCCTCGTGTTCTACGTCGGATCTGTTCTGCTGCTGTCACTTCTACTCCCCTATACGGCGTATCACGCCGGCGAGAGCCCGTTCGTCACGTTCTTCGGCGCTATCGACGTCGAGGGCGCGGACGCCATCATGAACCTGGTGGTTCTCACGGCTGCTCTGTCGTCGCTCAACGCCGGCCTGTACTCGACCGGCCGAATCCTGCACTCGATGGCCATGACCGGGTCCGCGCCCAGGTTCGCTGCCCGAATGAACAAGTCCGGCGTTCCATACGGAGGAATCGCCATGACGGGCGTCGTGATCCTTCTCGGGGTGGGACTCAACGCCGTTGTTCCTTCGCAGGCATTCGAGATCGTTCTGAACCTGGCTGCGCTCGGCATCATCAGCGCTTGGGCCGTGATCGTCCTGTGCCAGTTGAAGTTCTGGAAACTGACGCAGGACGGCCGGATGCGAAGGCCCGATTTCCGGATGTTCGGCGCCCCTTATTCCGGAATACTCACACTCGCATTTCTCGCATGCGTCGTGATCCTGATGGCATTCGACAAGCCGGTCGGCACGTGGACCGTCGCGTCGATTGCAATCATCGGTCCGATACTGGTGATCGGGTGGTTCTGCGCACGAAACCGAATCCGTACCCTTGCCGCGGAGCGCGACGGCAACCCGACGGTTTCGGACAGCCCCTCCCTCTGACCACCACCGAGCAAGAAGGGCAGACAGTGCCGAGAATCTCCGTCGTCACCACCGGCGGCACCATAGCCAGCACCCGCGACGAACGCGGCGTCAGCACACCGGTCGTCGCAGGGTCGGAGGTCCTGCAGGCGGCCGCCGCCCACGCAGACCTCCGCATCGTCGAGGTGATGTCCAAGGACAGCTCCAGCCTGACGTTCGCGGACATGGACGCCATCCGCGAAGCCGTGCAGTCACAACTGGCCGACCCAGATCTGGACGCGGTGGTCGTGCTCCACGGCACCGACACCATGGAAGAGTCCGCATTCCTGGTCGATCTTCACCACGAGGACCCACGCCCGGTCGTGTTCACCGGCGCCCAGAGGACGTTCGATCATCCCGACTCCGACGCCGCGGCCAATCTCCTCACCGCAATCACCGCGGTGACGGATCGCGCCCACCACCGATCAGGGGTCTCGATCGCGTTCGGCGGCAAAGTGCATCACGTACCCGGCACTCGGAAGATCGACACGAGTGCCCTCGATGCGTTCGGCTCGGTCGTTCCCGGCGAAGAACCGCAGCGATGCGCGAAGACCTTGCCTTGGCATCCGACAGCGGACGTTCGCGTAGACATCGTCGCCGTGTACCCGGGCGCGGACCGAGTACAGATCGATGCCTGCGCGGCGGCAGGAACTCACGGTCTCGTCATCGAAGGACTCGGTTCCGGCAACGCGAATCCCGATGTGGTCCGCGGCGTCCGCGACTGTGTGGACGCCGACATCCCGGTCGTCGTCACCACCCGTGTTCCATGGGGACCGACCTCGCCGGGCTATGGCGGGGGCGGTGGCGGAGACGACTTGATTCAGGCTGGAGCCATGTTTTCCACCGACCTCCGAGCCGGCCAGGCACGGGTACTCCTCGCTTCCCTGCTGGCAGACCCGGGCTTGGATCGACTCGCGCTGCGACGAACTTTCGAGAGCTTGTCCCGGATTCGAACGGACTCCGACTGTCAGCCGAAGTTGAACGGTTCCGGCGTACTCCGCAACTGACCGAGCTGACCGACGACGGTGTACGCACCGGGCCCGATCGGGTCACGCTGCGGTTCGGGCTGTTGCAGGCAGTCCGGGGCGGACGTCTTCGCGGACCACTTCACGGAGAAGACGGCCTGCTCGCCGGGCGCAAGTGTGCGCATGTCGGGCTCACCCTGTGGGAAGCAGTCGATGTTGGACCACAGACGCTGATTGCCGTCCAGCGTGTAGACGAGCACCTGCTGCAATCCGCTACCCAGGTCCCGCTCACACGGAGTGGTTCCGATATTGGTGATCACGGTGGTGAAGGTCGGTTCCTCACCGGCCGCATAGTTCGGCTTCTCGCCGGTCGCCTTGATGGCCAGCGACTGATCGGGGCACTGGCCGGCAGGAACCGGCTCTGCACTCGTCGACGAAGTAGACGAGGAACCCGAAGAGGTCGCCGATCCACTCGACTCGCTGGAACCGCTCGAGTCGCCGGTACCACCGGAGCCACCGGAGCCCTCGCTTGCCTTCTCGTCCGCCTTCTCGCTCGGGGTGGCAGGAGCCGAAGTCAACGAAGACGTGGCCGCTGCCGCGCCCGTCTCCGGATCGTCTCCGCCCCCGCCCAAGGAACTCAGCAACCACACCAAGAGCGCCACGACGACGACGCCGACACCGATCGCGAGTGCACGGCGACGCCAGTAGATCTCGGGGGGCAACGGTCCATTTGGTTCGAGCACGGTGTCAACGGTAGTTCGGGGTGCTCGACCTATGGCTCACCAGGTCCGGCGTGTCGCGCTCAGCTGGGAGTCTCGCCGATGTCGCCGACCACACCCTGAAGGTGCATTCGGCTGTCGGAGAGCTTGTATGTGACGCCCGCCACCGCGCAGGTGCCGTTCTCGATCCGCTCGGCAATGATGCGAGAGCGTTGCTGCAACAACGACGCCGTCTCGAGAGTGTGGCGCGCCACGAACTCGTCGGGCGTGGTCAGCCCCTCGTTACGGCCCATGAGGATCGACGGGGCGACACGCTCGACCAGCGTGCGAATGAATCCGTTCGGAATGTTGCCGTTGTCGAGCGCATCCAGGGTTGCTTTCACTGCGCCGCAGCCCTCGTGCCCGAGAACCACGACCAGCGGCACGTTCAAGATTTCCACCCCGTACTCGATCGATCCGAGCACCGCGTCGTCGATAGCTTGACCGGCGGTTCGGACCACGAACATGTCCCCGAGCCCCTGATCGAAAATGATCTCGGCGGCCACTCGCGAGTCACCGCAACCGAAGATGACCGCTGTGGGGTGCTGCTCGTTCACGAGCTTCGCACGGTCTGCGATTCCCTGGCTGGGATGGAGCGATGCACCGTTGACGAAACGATCGTTACCCTGGCGCAGTGACTTCCAGGCCGATATCGGGTTGGAGTTGGGCATGGAGCCATTGTGCACCCGCGCTGTTTCAGCTGTTGGGCGGGCACATTACCGGTATCCGAAATCCGACTGACACAACCGCGAGGGAGAGTGTGAGAACACGTGACCGTCGATACATCGGCCCTGATCGCGTGGTACGAGACCCACGCCCGTGATCTTCCGTGGCGGCAGGAGAACGTCACGGCCTGGCACATCCTGATGAGCGAGATCATGCTGCAGCAGACGCCCGTCGCGAGAGTTGCTCCGATCTGGGAGGAATGGGTCGAGAGGTGGCCCGTGCCTTCCGCGATGGCTGCGTCGAGCCAGGCCGACGTGCTCCGGGCCTGGGGGAAACTCGGATATCCCCGACGCGCGATGCGGCTGCACGAGTGCGCAGGAGTACTCGCGTCGGCGCACGGCGATGTGGTGCCCGGCGATGTCGACACGTTGCTCGGCCTTCCGGGAATCGGCGCCTACACAGCCAGAGCCGTCGCCTGCTTCGCGTACGGCCAGAGGGTTCCGGTGGTGGACACCAACGTGCGGCGCGTCGTCGCACGGGCAGTGGACGGTTCGGCGGAACCGGGTAACCCGTCGACGACCCGAGACCTCGCGGCGGTCGAGAAGCTTCTCCCCCGCACACGAGCGCGTGCCGCGACCTTCTCGGCCGCCCTCATGGAACTGGGCGCGACTGTCTGCACGGCACGCAACCCCGCATGTGAGAGGTGCCCGCTTCCCGACTGCGCCTGGACGGAAGCCGGAAGGCCCGAGTACACCGGGGAACGTCGCAAGGTCCAGAAGTTCGCCGGAACGGACCGTCAGGTGCGCGGCAAGCTGATGGCGGTGCTGCGCGAGAGCGAGACGCCGGTGCAGCGCGCGCGCTTGGACACCGTGTGGCTCACCGATCCTGGGCAGCGGGATCGGGCATTGCATTCGCTGCTCGTCGACGGCCTCGTCGAGCAGACCGACGACGGGTTGTTCGCCCTGGCCGGCGAAGGCTGACTCGATTTCCCTCCCCTGCCCCCGACCAATGTCACACCGGTTCACGTGGGTTGAACGTGTGTGACATTGGTCCGGGGGCGGGAGGGGGTCAGGGCAGGGTTCGGAGGAAACGTTCGACGACCTCGCGGTATCGATCCGGCTGATCGTCGTGCACGAGGTGGCCGGCTTCGGCTATACGTACGTATTGCGCCGCAGGATGATCGTCTGCCATACGCCGCATCTGTCCGGCCGGCGTAATCGTGTACTCGCCTTCGATCAACAACGCCGGCACCTCGACGTCGTACCATTGATCCCAGAAGTGCCGTCCACCCCACTCCTCGGAGATGTCGCGGAACGTCGCGACCTCACCGTGCAGATACCAACCGTCGGCCCGCTCTTCGAACGCATCGAGGAAGTAGCGACCCGCGACGGGCCCGAAGTATTCGATGGCCGCCGCTTCGGTCGGGAACGGTTGCGGCCATTCCTCGATCATCGCCGCCCAATCGCGTGCCGTGCGGCCACGGAAGTCGGGTGCCATGTCTTCCAATACGAGTGCGCGAACCCTCTCGGGACGGGCTGCCGCGAACGTCCACGCGTGCAGAGCACCCATGGAATGCCCGATCACGATCATCGGTTCCCGAATCGACTTCACATTGGTGTCGAGATCCATCACGAACGACTCGGTGGTCAACTCGTCCGGCTCCGGCCGACCGTGCCCGGCGGCATCGAACGTGTACACGTGACCGTGATTTCGCAGCCACGGGACCTGACGGCGCCAGGTTCGGGCGCTGCCCATCAAGCCGTGCAACAGCAGAATCGGCGGGCCGTCCCCGCCCTCGTCGTGAAGCGCACCATCGTCCGACACGGGTGCCACGCTAGCGGAGTAGCCTCACCGACATGGCTGTCGTCAAGATCAATGCAATCGAAATCCCCGAGGGTGCGGGCGCCGAGCTCGAGAAGCGCTTCGCCAATCGCGCGCACGCCGTCGAGAATTCACCGGGCTTCCTCGGCTTCCAGCTGCTGCGCCCCGTCAAGGGCGAGAACCGCTACTTCGTGGTCACCCAGTGGGAGACGGAGGAGGCATTCGCAGAGTGGCGCGACGGCCCCGCACGCGACGCACACGCCGGTGAACGCCAGAAGCCTGTCGCCTCCGGTGCGTCGCTGCTCGAGTTCGAGGTCGTGCTGGACGTCGCCGCCAAGAGCTGACCGACACCCGAGCTGATTGACACCGACTGCCTGCCGGTGTCAAAGTTCGCAGGACAACGCGATGATTCGACAGGAATCCGGTGCAATTCCGGAGCGGTCGCGCCACTGAACAGCCAGATACTGTCGGTCGTCGCCAGGACCTAGGGGACGCGAAATCCCAGGAGGAACCACCGTGGCAATTGCCTACTCTCCCGATACCCGGATCGACGGCTCCAAGCTGGCCGTCATCGCCTTTGCAGTCGTACTGCTCTCGATGCTTGCGCTGTACATCGTCGGGTTCGACCAGGGAGCAGTGTCTCGTACCGGCATGTTCATGCACGAGCTCATGCACGACGGGCGCCACCTGATGGGTCTGCCTTGCCACTGACGACTGGTGCACACATCCAGTCGGAGTCCTTCACCAAGCTCCTGATCCGCGGTCTCCTTGCCGGCCTGATCGCCGGAATCCTCGCCGGCGGCGTGGCATTCGTGCTCGGCGAACCGCACGTGGATTCTGCGATCGCGCTGGAGGAATCGGCTGCGGCCGAAGGCCACGATCACGGCGCCGCCGAAGCAGCTGCCGAAGGTGGGCACTCGCACGACGAAGAAGACGCACTTGTCAGCCGCGACGGCCAGAAGGGCGGCCTCTTCCTGGCGACCGCGTTGGCGGGGCTTGCACTGGGCGCCATCTTCGCGGTGGTTCTGCACTATGCCCGGCGCCTCACTGCGATCTCCGGCGCGCTTCTTGCGATGATCCTCGCCGGTCTCGGCTGGCTGGCGATCGAAGCGGTTCCCTTCTTCAAGTACCCGGCCAATCCGCCTGCGGTCGGCGATCCCGACACCATCGATCAGCGCACGTGGCTGTGGCTCGCCACCGTTCTCCTCGGTCTGCTGGCTGTCACCGTCGCCGTGTTCGTCGCGAGGCGCGTAAACAACGGGAATCTCCTCTCGCTTCGGGTCATCGCCCCGGTGTCAGCATTCCTCGCGGTCGTCGTCATCGGGTACCTGGTCTTGCCGAGCATCAACGAGGTCGGCGAAGATTTCCCCGCCACTCTCCTGTGGGAGTTCAGGCTGTCGTCCCTCGCGACCCAGGCAACGCTCTGGTTGGTGTTGGGCGCGGCATTCGCTTTCCTCACCGATCGCGCAGCGAA
Source organism: Rhodococcus huquni (assembly GCF_055231055.1). Taxonomy (NCBI): domain Bacteria; kingdom Bacillati; phylum Actinomycetota; class Actinomycetes; order Mycobacteriales; family Nocardiaceae; genus Rhodococcus; species Rhodococcus huquni. Next base: position 52,470 of record NZ_JBUYWE010000014.1, on the reverse strand, counting down.
GGGTGCCGTCGTCGCTCAGGAGAACGTGCGCCGATAGACCACCGTCGCGAATCCATAGACGACGAGCGGAGCTCCGAGGCACTCCCGACAGGTCCGGTGTCTCGGCCTCTGGTACGGGTAGCGACTCACTCTCCTGGGTGATGTGAATCCGTTTTCAGCGCACGAACATCGAAGTATGTCCACGGAACAGGTAGAAGCCTCGAGCGTTCCGCGATCCGTCGATCGCGCCTACTGGTTGCTCGTACTCGCACTCGCGGCCGGTGTGGTCGAGATGATCGCGCAGGCGTCCACTGCATTACAGCAACCAGAGGTCGACGTTCCGATGCTGTCGCTGCAGTTGTGCATGCGACTGACCGTCTACGCGGCTGTGCTCTTCGTGATGGGTCGTTTTCGTCAGGGCAAGCGCTGGGCGCGAATGGCCCTCGGGTTCGGACTGGGCGTCGCGGGGATCGCTTCCCTGATCAGCGAACCACTCGCCTGGGCATTCTCCGGTGACCCCCTGCCGACGCTCACGCAAGAATTGGCGGTGATCGCGTGCGCCCGCACAATCCACATCGTGGCGGTGGTCGGTGCCGTCGTACTCATGCTCGCTCCTGAAGCCAACCGATACTTCGGTTCGCAGCGGCGCTCGAATCGACTCCGCGCGCTCGGGTCCGCGGAGTAACGTCGAACGAGTCGGGCATGCGCTCGACGAGACGCGGCGCTCACCCTCAGGGGGCACGTATGGCTCTTGTATATACGCCGAACCGGCACATCACCGACTCCATCGGCATCGCACTGTTCGCGGTGGGTGCCGTTTTGCTGGCACTACTCACTTTGTACCTGGTCGGATTCGACCAGGGAGCAATCTCCCGTAGCGGCATGTTCATGCACGAACTGATGCACGACGGCCGCCACCTGATGGGACTCCCCTGCCACTGACCAGGTGTGCAAGTGCCTCCGATCATCCCGAGCGGAGCAATAGATGGGTACTCAGTCCACCCGAGCCGAGTTCGACTCGGTGTCCGATCGCGTAGCCGAATACAACCCCGTACGCGGCGAGTCCCTCGACTCCCCGTACGAGCTGTCCAACGAGTCCTTCGATGCTCTCCGGCATGTACTCCACGACGTAGGGGGACAACCCGCACTACCCGTCGAGTACAAGGAGAAGGTCGAGGAAGACTGGGAGATGAACACCTACGTCACCTGCGAATGTTTGGGATGGCGAGGGGTGTGGAATTCCGAAGAACGTCGCCGAGCCGAGAACGACCTCGGCGCGACGCTGTACTTCGGGCTCCCCTATTACGCGCGGTGGATCACGGTCGCCGCGAAGACTCTTGTCAACAAGGGCGTCATCACACCCGACGAGTTGTCGGCCAAGCTCGACGAAGTGAGAGCGCGAATGCACGAGGCCCAGCGATGAGAAGCTTCGAGATCGGGGACCGCGTGCGAGTCCGCGAGTCCACGTCCATGTTTCACACCCGCACCCAGGCCTTCATCCGCGGGCACACCGGCGTGATCGTGGAACACCGACCCGAGTGGGTCATCCCCGAGGACGAAGCGTGGGGCAGAGAGGACGGCCGACAGGAACCGTTCTACGTTGTCCGATTCAAGCAAGCCGACCTGTGGGACCGATACACGGGATTCGAGGTCGACACCCTGGAAACCGAATGTTCCGAGCGTTGGTTGGAGGCAGCCCCATGAGCGGTGACCACGGCGATCACGCGCCGATACGGGAATCGGAAGAGATCAGCGAGTTCGAAGTCCTCGAGGCGGCAGTTCGCGAGCTGTCCATCGAGAAGGGCCTGTTCTCCACGGAAGACCACCGGATGTTCCTCGAATGGGCAGAATCCGTGGGTCCGTCCGGCGGTTCGCGTCTCGTCGCGAAGTCCTGGGTCGATCCCGAGTTCAAGAAGCGGCTACTCGAGGACGGGACCGAGACGTGCAAGGAAATCGGCATCGACTGGCGGGACCCCACCGGGTCCGGCACGCCCAGCGACTACACCTATTTCTACGTCCTCGAGAACACCCCAGAGGTCCACAACGTGATCGTGTGCACCCTGTGCTCGTGCTACCCCAGACCGGTCCTAGGCATGTCCCCCGACTGGTATCGCACCCCCAACTACCGTCGCCGGATGGTGCGGTGGCCACGCCAAGTTCTGGCCGAGTTCGGACTGCACATGCCGCCGAACGTCGAAGTCCGCGTGCACGACTCGAATCAGAAGTCACGGTTCATGGTGATGCCGATGCGACCCGAGGGAACCGAAGGCTGGAGCGAAGACGAACTCGTCCAGATCGTCACGAGGGACACGATGATCGGCGTGGCACTCCCACGGGCCGATTGGACGGCGCAGCAGCCGCCTTCGGAGATCAGCGGAGGTGCCGCGTGACGAGGGCGGAGGGCTATCGCGTCCTACACGAAGCCCTCCCACCCGATCAGGTTCGCACCGACACCGGACTCACCGATCTGGATCGCAAGCCGGCCCCGTGGGAATCGAGCATGCAGGCCGTCTGCGAGTGCCTCTCGTGGCGAGGCGCATGGGACAACCTCGAACGCCGCAACGCCGAGGACCAACTCGGCGAAACCGTCTATCGAGACTTTCCCGTGCACAGCCGATCGGTCGTGGCGACCACCCACGAACTGCTCGATCGAGGGGTCGTCAGCGAAGACGAACTCACCGCCAAGATGAACGAGATTCGTGACCGCTGGAGCCAGGGCTGATCACAATTCGTCGATCGTGATCAGCCCGTCCTGCAACGCCCGCACGAGCAGAGCAGTCTTGGTGGTGGCCGGACGGCCGGCGGCGGCATACTTGTCGCGAATCCGCACGAGGTGGGTGTTGACCGTGCCCTGGGCAATGTAGAGCCGCCGGGCCACCTCGATCTTCGATTCGCAACGCAACCATTCGCGAAGCACCTCGATCTCGCGATGCGACAAGGCTGCCTGGATATTCACACACTTGGTCTCGACAACGGCATCCATTGCGAAAGCCCCCTCTTGTTAAGCCCCGACCCGGCCGAACAATGAGAAGTTATCAGGTGCCACCGACACGTTCGTGCGGAACCTCCGGTTTACGCAGGTGCAGCTTCCAATTAGCTACTAAAACGATCAACTTTCCAACGCTGCATCCAGCGAGATTTCGACGCCCGTGAGCGCCTTGCTCACCGGGCACGACTCCTTCGCTGCCTGCGCCGCCTTCGCGAAGCCGTCCGCATCGAGCCCGTCGACCTCGCCGCGCACGATCAGCTTGATCCCCGTCAGTTTGAATCCTGGATCGTCCGGGCCGAGCGAGACCTCCGCCTTCACCTCGAGACTCTGCGGCGTCCCACCTGCTTCCGCGACCAGCGCCGACAACTGCATCGCGTAGCACGACGAGTGGGCGGCGGCGATCAGTTCCTCCGGGCTGGTGGTGCCGCCGGCGTCGTCCGCCGCGCGTTTGGGGAACGAGACCTCGAAAGTGGCTGCCCCGGAACTGGACAGTTCGACCTGCCCACTTCCCTGTTCGAGAGTTCCGTTCCAAGCAGTGCGTGCGGTCCGTGTGGGCATCGCGTTTCCTCATTCCTGATCGGAGTCGAGAATTACGTCCATCCCGAAACGTACTCGTTCAGGAGAGTCCTGCCCACCCGTCACCACTACCGTGCCGGGCCACCACCCGGAGGGCCCGTTCCCGTACTTCCTGCCGCACCTCGTCAGGTGCCACGACCTCGCAGTCGTCCCCGTAGCGCCACACCGTGTTCGCGACGTGCGCCACGCCCCCGAACTCCGCTTCCACCACGGACCACCCATCGCCTCGATCGGTGTTCGACACGATCGCAATCGTGGTGCCCGCGATCGCTTCCACCCGGTGGGTACGTATTCGCAGAACTGCAGTGACGAAGTCCCGCGTCGCTCGAAACCGTTCGCGACGCGATACCCACATCGCCCGCAGATCGATGTCCGCCGGCCGATTCGCCAGCTCGTCCAGCATCGACACGTCCGTCATCCGCGACAGCCGATAGGTGCGCTCCTGTCCGTCATGCAGTGCGACGAGGTACCAATGGCCCGAGGCATTCACCAATCCGATCGGGTCCACGACACGAACCGACGGCTCCTTGTCGGCGGCCGCGTACGTCATACGTATGCGGCGGCCGACGAACACCGCCTCTTGCACCAGTCCGAGGTACTCGTCACGATGCGGGTCGATCAACCAACCGCTCTCGCTGACCAGAATGCGCTCGGCAACTTTCGACGCCGCGGCGCGGTGGGCTTCCGGCATCGCCGCCATCACCTTTCGCATCGCCGACGCGAAGGCAGGTGCCATCCCCAACGTTTCGGACGTCCCTGCCGAACCTGCGGCAAGCAGGGCCTTGGACTCCTCGACCGTGAGGCCGGTGAGATCGGTCGTGAATCCGGGTAGGAGCTCGAAGCCGCCGTCGCGGCCCCGCTCTGCGTAGACCGGGATCCCGGATGTGGACAGCGCCTCGATGTCACGCAGGACGGTTCGCGGCGACACCTCCAACTCCAGAGCGAGGGCCGACGCCGACATGCGACCACGATTGCGCAACAGGAGAACGAGTGAGAGGAGACGGTCTGCGCGCATACGGAAAGTCTTTCAGAGATACATGACAGAAGATGTCATGTATGGGGTCGAAAGTAGACCTCATGACCAACACAGCGACACACACGGACCCTCGCCCCCTCTACCGCGATGCCCTCGCCTGGGTCTCCGAATTGATCGACGGAGTGCAGACGGACCAGCTACCCCTCCCTACCCCATGCGTCGAATTCGACGTTCGCACCTTGCTCGGGCACCTCGTCGCCACCGTGGAGCGTGCGCGAGTCATCGGCGCCGGCGGTGATCCCGCTTCCGTCCCTTTGGTTCTCACCGACATCGCCGATGGTGACTACGGGAACGCCTACCGCTCGGCCACCGAGCGGATGTGGGCAGTCTGGAACGATGACGCCCTCCTCGACACCGTGGTGACTCCCCCGTGGGGCCCGGTACCCGGCCGCGGCGCCATCGGCGGCTACCTCAACGAGACGCTCGTGCACGGCTGGGACCTCGCCGTGGCAACGCAGCAGAAGCCCGAGGCCGCGCCCGACGTGGCGGAGGCCGCACTGACCATGGCCCGCGCGATGATTCCCGCCTCGCCACGTGGCGGGTTCATCCCCTTCGACGAAGTCGTCGAATCTTCACCGGATGCAGGTCCGACGGAGAAGCTGGCGAACTGGTCCGGCCACGGACGCCGGGAGGGCTCGTCATCGGGGCAGTGAACGCTCCACGGCGGCAGCGACGAGGCGGTCGAAATGCGCCTCGTCGTGCAGGTCGGGCAACGTCAGGCGATCGACGACCATCCAGTTGAGTGCCGAATACAGCAACTCCACCGTGGTGGCGTCGCCCGGCATACCGGAAGCGAGGTGGTTCTCGATGTTGAAGTCGAGGTCGGCGCGTACACGTTCTCCGAGGACGCGGCGAAGTTCGGGGCGACGGGTCGCCTCCAGCCTGAGCTCGAGCAAAGCGAGGAACCCGGTCCGGAACGTTGCGACTCTCTCGACGGTCTCGCGCATCAACTTCGTCAGGTGGGCGACGTCGTGAGCACCCTTCGCCAGATCTGCGAAAACCGCACTTTCGGGCACGAGGCGCTCGTAGATTCTCCCGCCCGACTGGGTCAACAGGTCGTCGCGATTGGCGAAGTAGTTCGAGGCCGTCCCGTTGGGCACCGCAGCGCGCGCATCCACCGCACGGAAGGTGAGCCCACGAGCCCCCTCGTCGGCCAGCACCTCGATAGCTGCATCGACAAGAGCTGCTCTACGTTCCGGATTTCGACGCACTTGACACCACTCCATCTGTAGTACATTCTCGAACTACAGACAGAGTACTACGAATGGAGTGGTAATGCGAAAGCTCGTCTACTACGTCGGCACCACCCTCGACGGCTACATCGCCGGACCGGACGAACAGATCGAGTTCTTTCCCGTGTCGGAGACGATGGCCGGCTGGATCAACGAGCGCTACCCCGACACCGTGCCCACCCATTTGCGAGAGCCCTTCGGCCTGACCGACGCCGAGAATCAGGCCTTCGACACCGTCGTCATGGGCCGGGCCACGTACGACCCCGCACTCGCCATCGGCATCACGAGTCCGTACGCCCACCTTCGGCAGTACGTGGTGTCGAAAACTCTCGGCGATTCGGACGACCCTGCCGTCACCATCGCCACCGACCCGGTCGAATTGATACACCAACTCAAGGAAGAGTCCGGCTTGGACATCTGGCTCGCCGGCGGGGGCAAACTCGCAGGTGCGCTCCTCCCGGAAATCGACGAGATGATCATCAAACGGTACCCGGTGGTCGCGGGATCGGGTCTTTCCGTGTTCGACGGCGCCTTCGATCCGACGCTGTTCCACCCGACCGGATCGGAGCAGTTCGACAACGGCGCGGTAGTCACCTGGCTCAGCCGTACCTGATCACCAGTGCGCCAAACGAGAGCGGACCACCAGCGTGATGCTGGTGGCCCGCTCTCGTTGCCTGGGTGTCAGGACTCCTGGCTGGTTCCTTCACCTTCGCCCGACGTGCTCGACAGCACGGTCTCCGGCGAATCCGGAACCTCGACCGGCTTGTCGCTCGGCGCGAACGTGAACTTGGCGTCCTCGCCCTGGCCTTCGCCGTCCCAGTTCTCGACGTCGACGAGCACGATGTGGCCGGGGCCGATCTCTCCGAAGAGGATCTTCTCCGACAGCTGATCCTCGATCTCGCGCTGGATCGTGCGACGCAACGGACGCGCACCGAGCACCGGATCGAATCCGCGCTTGGCGAGCAGTGCCTTCGCCTTGTCGGTGATCTCGATGGCCATGTCCTTGTTCTTCAGTGCCTTCTCGACGCGCGCCACCATGAGATCCACCATCTCCACGATCTGCTCCGTGGTGAGCTGGTGGAACACGACGATGTCGTCGATACGGTTGAGGAACTCGGGCCGGAAGTGCTTCTTCAGCTCGTCGTTCACCTTGAGCTTCATCCGCTCGTAGTTCGACTCGTCGCCCTTACCTGTGGTGAAGCCGAGGCCCACAGCCTTGGAGATGTCCGAGGTACCGAGGTTCGAGGTGAAGATGAGCACCGTGTTCTTGAAGTCCACGGTGCGGCCCTGACCATCGGTCAGACGGCCGTCTTCGAGCACCTGCAGGAGCGTGTTGTAAATCTCCTGATGGGCCTTCTCGATCTCGTCGAACAGCACGACGCTGAACGGCTTGCGGCGCACCTTCTCTGTGAGCTGGCCGCCCTCTTCGTAGCCGACGTACCCGGGAGGGGCACCGAACAGCCGCGAAGCAGTGAAGCGGTCGTGGAACTCGCCCATGTCGATCTGGATGAGGGCGTCGTCCTCGCCGAACAAGAAGTTGGCGAGCGACTTCGCGAGCTCGGTCTTACCGACACCGGACGGGCCGGCGAAGATGAACGAGCCGGACGGACGCTTCGGGTCCTTCAGGCCGGCGCGGGTACGACGGATTGCCTTCGCAACCGCCTTGACCGCGTCTTCCTGGCCGATGATCCGCTTGTGCAGCTCCTCCTCCATGCGGAGCAGACGGGTGGTCTCCTCCTCGGTGAGCTTGAAGACGGGAATACCGGTCCAGTTGCCCAGAACCTCGGCGATCTGCTCGTCGTCGACCTCGGCGATGACGTCCAGGTCACCGGAACGCCACTGCTTCTCGCGCTCTGCGCGCTGAGCGACGAGCGTCTTCTCCTTGTCGCGCAGGTTCGCAGCCTTCTCGAAGTCCTGCGCGTCGATCGCGGATTCCTTCTCGCGACGGGCATCGGCGATCTTGTCGTCGAACTCGCGCAGGTCCGGCGGAGCGGTCATCCGACGAATGCGCATTCGGGCACCGGCCTCGTCGATGAGGTCGATCGCCTTGTCCGGCAAGAAGCGGTCGTTGATGTAGCGGTCCGCGAGGGTCGCCGCCGCAACCAGGGCACCGTCGGTGATGGACACGCGGTGGTGCGCCTCGTAGCGGTCGCGCAGTCCCTTGAGGATCTCGATGGTGTGGTCGACCGACGGCTCGCCGACCTGCACCGGCTGGAAACGACGCTCGAGTGCGGCATCCTTTTCGATGTACTTGCGGTACTCGTCGAGGGTGGTCGCGCCGATGGTCTGCAGCTCGCCGCGGGCAAGCTTCGGCTTGAGGATCGAGGCCGCGTCGATGGCGCCCTCTGCGGCACCTGCACCCACGAGAGTGTGGAGCTCGTCGATGAACAGGATGATGTCGCCGCGGGTGTTGATCTCCTTGAGAACCTTCTTCAGGCGCTCCTCGAAGTCACCGCGGTAACGGCTGCCGGCCACGAGCGACCCGAGGTCGAGCGTGTAGAGCTGCTTGTCCTTGAGGGTCTCCGGGACCTCGCCGTTGACGATCGCCTGCGCCAGGCCTTCGACGACGGCCGTCTTACCGACACCGGGCTCACCGATGAGCACCGGGTTGTTCTTGGTGCGGCGCGAGAGCACCTGCATCACACGCTCGATCTCCTTCGAGCGGCCGATGACAGGGTCCAGTTTCCCTTCGAGGGCAGCCTGGGTGAGGTTGCGACCGAACTGGTCGAGGACCAGCGAAGTCGACGGGGTGCCGGCCTCGCCGCGGGCGCCGCCCGCCTCGGTCGGCTCCTTGCCCTGGTACCCGGAGAGCAGCTGGATGACCTGCTGACGCACCCGGTTGAGGTCTGCACCGAGCTTGACGAGAACCTGGGCCGCCACGCCCTCACCCTCGCGGATGAGGCCGAGCAGAATGTGCTCCGTGCCGATGTAGTTGTGTCCGAGCTGCAGCGCCTCACGCAGGCTGAGCTCGAGGACCTTCTTGGCGCGCGGGGTGAAGGGGATGTGACCGGACGGGGCCTGCTGACCCTGACCGATGATCTCTTCGACCTGGCTGCGCACTCCTTCGAGGGAGATGCCCAACGACTCCAGCGACTTGGCGGCGACACCCTCGCCCTCATGAATGAGGCCGAGCAGGATGTGCTCCGTACCGATGTAGTTGTGGTTGAGCATCCTGGCTTCTTCTTGAGCCAGGACAACAACGCGCCGTGCGCGATCGGTGAACCTCTCGAACATCGCTCTCCCTCACACTTTCCGACGACCGATCACGAGACCGGATGTCTCGTCCCCGTCCGCCGCGTTTCGCTCCGGCACAAGTGGCGGATGGCGTCGAACCGTTTCAGGTTCCACGACCCCACCTCATACTCTAGTGGGACGACCATCCGACCGGTGCCCCTCCACCCGGATCGGTGAAGGTTCGAATCCGTTCACCCTGCATAACGTCGCAGCTAGGACATTCGTTTCCCCCACCGTGTACGCCGGGAGCGAACAGCCCCGACAAGCCGCGATCGATGCCCTCGAATGCCCCGCTACGCTGGCAGCGCCAAAGTCCGAAGTGTCGTGTTGCCGCAGCGGCGCGTCGTCTCAGTAAGGAACTCGATATGACCCTGTCGGTCACCCGTTCGGATCGCAAACGAATCGTTGCCGCCGCATCCGTGGTTCTGTCGATTGCCGCGATCGCAGGATGCGGCAGCGATTCCGACAAGTCGAACGAAGCCGAAGGGTCGCCCTCGGCATCCACATCGGAGGCTGCAAAAGCTGAAGCGTCGCCGGCCTTCGAAGGTGTCGATCCGTGCAGTCTGGTCCCTTCCGAGAAGGCCGCGGAGGCAGCCGGGGTTCCGGAAATCTCGGCGCAACGCTCCCCACAGGATTCACCGGACATCACCGGCTGCGACTGGGGCGGCTTCGGCGAGGGCACCGCGAGCCTCGCGTTCATGGTCGGTCCCGACACGGGTATGGACTACGAAGTGATCGGAGACGCCGGCGGCAAGGACATCCAGTTGGCGAGCGGCACCCCCGGCAATTGCACGGTTCGGGTGCAGTACGGCAACGATCGGACATTGCTGGTGTCGGTGACGCCGACCGCCCAGGCGAAGGCTTCCGACCAAGCCAACGCGAACCTGAAGTGGTGCGATCAGGCTGCCGACCTCGCCCGCATCGCCGATTCGAATCTCGACTGGGAATAAACCTGTGAGTGGTCGACGAGTCCCTGGACTCGCTGACCACTCACAGGACGACGAAGCCGCAATCAAAGAAAATCCGACGCCAGTTATCTTTCAGCTGGCGTCGGATTCGATCAGTTGGCGTTGTTGTACGCCTCGATAATTTCGGCGGATATGCGACCACGCGCCGATACTTTCTTGTTGTTCTTTCGTGCCCACTCGCGTATTGCGGCACTCTGCTCACGATCGACCGAAACCCGAGACTTACCGGCAGCAGCCGTTACCGCTGCGCGGCCACGCTTACGTGCCGTTGTCTTACGCGCGTTCGAAACCCATACATCCAGCTCACCACGCAATTTTGCGGCATTCTCGGACGAAAGATCGATCTCGTACTGCACACCGTCCAACCCGAACTCGACGGTCTCGTCGGCGGACTTGTCCTGGTCGACGTCATCGATCAACGTCACTGTGACCTTCTTGGCCATGGGATGTTATTCCTCTCGAATGAAACGGCATGACTGCTGCAACGCGAGCTGTACCCGTGCGCAACCTTACCCCGATACCCGAGTCAGAGAATACCCACAAATGGGGAGTGGATCAGATGTGAATCGGTCGAACGTATTGAATGCGAAGAATCAGCGCGCACCAGGTCGAACAATCGGGAACAGAATTGTTTCGCGGATTCCCAAACCGGTCAGTGCCATGAGAAGTCGATCGATTCCCATTCCCGTACCGGTGGTGGGCGGCATGCCCTGCTCCATCGCGGCGAGGAAGTCCTCGTCGAGAACCATCGCCTCGTCGTCACCGGCCGATGCGAGACGCGCCTGATCGACGAATCGTTCACGCTGGATGACCGGATCCACGAGTTCCGAGTAGCCCGTCGCCAGTTCGAACCCGCGTACGTACAGATCCCACTTCTCCGTGACGCCCGCCTTGCTGCGGTGGTCACGAGTGAGCGGTGATGTCTCCACCGGGAAGTCCCGAACGAACGTCGGCGCGAAGAGTTGGTCACCGCACTGGTGCTCCCACAGCTCCTCGACCAGCTTGCCGTGCCCGTAGCCCTTTCCTTCCGGGATCTCGAGACCGACCTTCTTCGCCAGGGCCAGGAGTTCTGCGACGGTGGTTTCCGGGGTCACCTCGACGCCGATCGCCTCGGACAGCGACGGGTACATCTCGAGGGTCTTCCACTCGCCACTCAGGTCGTACTCCGTGCCGTCGGCCAGCGTCACGACCTGTGTGCCGAACGCCTCCTGGGCAACCTCCTGGACCAGTTCCCGGATCATGACTGCCGAGTCGTCGTACGTGCCGTAAGCCTCGTACGTCTCGAGCATCGCGAACTCTGGCGAATGGGTGGAATCGACCCCCTCGTTGCGGAAGTTCCGGTTGATCTCGAATACCTTCTCGATACCACCGACCACGCAGCGCTTGAGGAACAGCTCAGGTGCAATCCTGAGGTACAGATCCATGTCGAGTGCATTCGAGTGCGTCACGAACGGCCGCGCCGCCGCGCCACCGTGCAGGGTCTGCAGCATCGGGGTCTCGACCTCGAGGAAGCCGCGACGATTGAGCGAATCGCGCAACGCACGGACCACGGACACGCGCTTCCTGGCATTCTCGCGTGCTTCGGGGCGCACGATCAGGTCCGCATACCGCTGCCGGACGCGAGACTCCTCGTTCATCTCCTTGTGCGCAACCGGCAGTGGACGCAACGACTTGGACGCGATCTCCCACGAATCCGCCATCACACTGAGTTCACCGCGGCGCGAGCTGATGACTTCACCGTGTACGAACACGAAGTCACCGAGGTCCAGGTCCGACTTCCACGCGGCGAGTGCCGCTTCACCGACGCCCGCCAGGCTGATCATGGCCTGCAGTTGCGTGCCGTCACCTTCCTGGAGGGTCGCGAAGCACAGCTTGCCGGTGTTGCGCATGAAGATGATGCGCCCCGCCACGCCGACCTCGTCGCCGGTGGCCGTATCGGCCTCCAGCTCCGGGTACTTCGCGCGGATCTCGGCGAGCGAGTGAGTGCGCGGCACCGACACCGGATAGGCCTCACGCCCTTCATCGAGAAGGCGCTCCCGCTTCTCCTGCCGGATGCGGAGCTGCTCGGGGGTGTCGTCGACTGGCTGCGCTGCTACTTCACTCACGAGAGACCAGCCTAATACCTGCCGGTAGGCAGCCCGAGGTCACCCGGGGCGGCTCGCTACACCGGACGTCAGTGCGCGGCCACCGTCGCGAGTTCGCGTGTGCAATGCGGGGTCGCCACGAGCGCGCCCACGAGGCCGGCAGCCTTGATCGCCTGGTATCCACCGACCAGATCGGTGGCATTGCGCAGACCGAGCTGTTGCAGCGAGGCAGCGGCAAGGCTGGACGTGTACCCCTCGGAGCACACGATGATCCATTCGACCTCGTGATCCACGGCCGCCGACAACCGCGCACTGCTCGACGGATCCAGACGCCATTCGAGCACGTTGCGCTCGATCGCGAGGGCCCCGGGCAGCGTTCCCTCACGCTGCCGCTGAGCCTGCGGCCGAATGTCCACGACGACTGCGCCGCGCGCGAGAGCGTCCGAGAGCTGGAATGCGTACATCCTGTCGATCCGAGACCGAGCCTCGGCGAGCATGTCCTCGATGGTCATCCGAGTGCTCCCTCGTGGACGTTCGTGAGTTCGGTTCGCGTACGGCGCAGAGTGCGGTGCGGTGTCACCTCGTAGAAGGACATCGCGGTGAGCGGTGGTGAATACGCGTGGACGCTCAGTGTCGGTGTGACGTGGGTGGGTTCCGGTGCACGAACCACATCGTGGACCCAGCCGAGCGGAAAGGACGCCTGATCGCCGGCATCGAGAGTGCGACGGCGAAGCTGATTGCCGGACCAGCGGTACTCGGCAAGAGAACCACTCAGCACGGTCAGAGCCCCGAAAGACCCTGCGTGGTCGTGCAATTCGGTATTACGTTCGGGAACCCAGCTGATCAACCAGACGTCGAGATCGTCGTCGGAATACAGACGCGTGGACCAGCGCTCACTCTCTGGCCACGCGCTGGGAAGTCGGTGGTCGTAACGCCCGTCGAGGACCTCGGCGGCACCTTGATCGGTGATACGCAACAGGTCGACCGGGCGCAAGCGAGTGGGTGCAGACGCAGAAGAAGAATATGTAGAGAGCACGGATGAGACTCCAGGAGTGTGAAAAATTGGTCGAGGCAGCGTTCAGCCTCGACAACACTCCTGAGCACCCGCGACAAAGTTCACGTCGAACAGTCTGACACAAGTCTCGCCCGGACGAAACCCCCGGCTACTGACTTGCAGGCCGCCGACCAGGACCGCGACGTGTCTGGTTGCGTTCGAACACCAGCCGCAGTCCGTCCAGGGTCAGGTGACTCTCGTAGTGTTCGATCGTCTCGGATTCGGGAATGATCAGGGGTGCGGTGTCCCCCGTGGCGATGACTGCCACGTCGGGTCCGGCGAAGGCGGGCAGCTCGGCTCGCACCCGGCGCACGAGGCCGTCCACCAATCCTGCGAATCCGAACACGGCCCCCGATTGCATGCACTCGACGGTGTTCTTGCCGACGACCGATCGCGGGCGCACCAACTCCACCTTGCGCAGAGCTGCCGACTGCGATGCCAGTGCGTCGGTGGAAATCGTCAGCCCTGGCGCAATGGAGCCGCCCAGAAACTCACCCTTCGCGGACACGACGTCGATGCAGGTCGACGTACCGAAGTCCACGACGATCGCGGCAGTGCCGTACAGATGGTGCGCCGCAAGACTGTTCACGATCCGGTCGGCGCCGACCTCTTTCGGATTGTCCACCAGGAGCGGAACTCCGGTTCGCACACCGGGTTCCACCACCACATGCGGAACATGACCCCAGTACCGATCCAGCATCACCCGGATCTCCCGAAGGACGGCAGGCACCGTGGACAACGCGGTCACGCCCACGATCTGCTCCGTGTGAGAACCGAGCAGTCCGCGAAACTTCAGCGCCAACTCGTCGGCGGTCATTCGGGAATCGGTACGCATCCGCCAGTCCTGCACCAGCGTTGCGTGCTCACCGACCCCTGTGAAGAGGCCGAGCACCATGCTGGTGTTCCGGACGTCGACGGCCAACAGCATGGTCAGACCAGGCTGGATTCGCGCGGGCTGTCCAGCTCGGAGAGCATGCGGGGCGTCACGAGGCCGGAGCCCTCCGGTGCATGTGCCGGATCCGATCCCAGCTCCACCTGCTTGTTGTCGGAGTCCACGAAGACGACGCGCGGCTGGTACTCGCGTACCTCCTCCTCGCTCATCACGCCGTATGCGATGAGGATGACGAGGTCACCGGGCTTGACCAGATGCGCTGCTGCACCGTTGATTCCGATGACTCCGCTGCCGCGCTCACCGGCGATGACGTAGGTCTCGAGGCGAGCACCGTTGTCGATGTCGACGATGCACACCTGCTCACCCTCGAGCAGATCGGCGGCATCCATCAGGTCCTGATCGACCGTGACGGAACCGACGTAGTGCAGGTCGGCGTGAGTAACGGTGGCGCGGTGGATCTTCGACTTCATCATGGTGCGAAACATGTTGTGGTCCTTACTGCTTTCTATCGGGTGAGGAGATCGTCGGCGGATGCCGGGTCGGGTTCGGTGTCACGTTCGAGAAAGCCGGTTCCGACTGCGACCCCGACGTTGTCGATCAGTCGAGTGGTTCCGATACGCGCCGCGACCAGGAGTCTGCCGTCGCCACGCTCCGGGGCGGATCCGAGGTCGAGACCTCGCACCTCTAGGTAGTCGATCTCGACTTCCGGCACGGCGGCGAGCACTTCACGGGCAGTGGCGACGATCGCCTCTGCTCCCCCGGCTGCGGCATGCGCACCCGCGATGAGCGCTGCGGACAATGCGGTAGCCGCGTCGCGGTGAGCATCATCGAGGTAGCGGTTCCGCGAGGACAGAGCCAGTCCGTCGTGCTCACGGACCGTCGGGACTCCGAAGATGTCGACGTCGAAGTTCAAGTCCCGCACCATCTGCTGGACCAATATCAGCTGTTGATAGTCCTTCTCGCCGAAGACCGCGAAGTTCGGCGCCACGATCTGCAGGAGCTTCGCGACCACGGTGAGCATCCCGGAGAAGTGCGACGGCCTAGCAGCACCTTCCAATTCGCCACCCAGCGGACCCGGATGAATCGTGCTCCGAGGTCCCGACGGGTACATCTGCGCGGCGGTGGGAACGAACGCGAGTTCGACACCTGCCTCACGGAGCAGCTCGAGATCGGCCTCGACGGTGCGCGGGTACGCATCCAGATCCTCGCCGGAACCGAACTGCAGTGGGTTCACGAAAAGCGACACCACGACCACGGCGCCGGTGATCTTGGCCTGATCCACCAGTTCCATGTGTCCGGCGTGCAACGCGCCCATGGTCGGCACCAGCGCGACCTTCCGGCCCACTCCGCGCAGTGCCTTGGTCACACGATGCAGCATCTGCGGGTCGTGATGCACGGTGAGTTCACCGCGCGTGTATCCGCCCTGAAGCTCACTCACAGGACTCACCTCCACTCTTCGTAACCGTCGGTGTTTCCAACAGATCGATCATGTCGCGACTGCTGCGCGCTCGCTGCGCCGATCGGAGCGAGAGCGCCCGATACCCTTCCGCGATTCTCGGGTCCACATCGGACAAGGTCTGCAAGTGTGTCGCGACGGCCTCGACGTCGCCCCTTGCCACCGGACCGGTCAAGGCCGACGGTCCCCGGCGCAACACGTTGTCGAGTGCAGCCGTGAGGAGCGGGGCGATGACACGCTCGGCCACTCCACCAGGCTCGTCGCCGACCAATTCCTGGCCGAGCAGTTCCTGCCCCTCCAACGCGACCCGCAATGCCTCCACTGCGTCCGCAACGAGCGTGACCAAGTGATTGCTGCCGTGTGCCAGTGCTGCGTGATAGAGGGGCCGCACGGCCTCGTCCACACGGACGGGCTCGCCACCGATCTCGAGGACCAGGGCTTGGGCGATGGCGTACCCGATGTCGTCGGCCGCGGTGATCCCGAAGCACGCAGACGACAAGCGTGCGGTGTCCTCGTCGTGACCGGTGAACGTCATCGCGGGATGGATCGCGAGCGGGAGAGCACCCTTGGCTGCGAGCGGGGCGAGAATCCCGATCCCGTTCGCGCCCGAGGTGTGGACAACGATGGTGCCGGGTCCGACCGCGTCGGTTGCGGCGAGACCGCCGACGAGCGCGGAAAGTTCGGTGTCGGGTACCGCGAGTACGAGCAGTTCCACCCGGCCGGCCACTGCGTCGACAGGCAGGACCTCGGTTTCGGGAAGTCGTGACTTCGCGCGCGATCGGGACGCTTCGGATACGGCCGAACAGGCGACGACAACATGACCGACCCGCTCCAACGCGGCGCCGACAGCGGTGCCCACCCTTCCCGCCGAGACGATTCCCACCGTCAATCGTGCAGGTGCAGGCCCATTCGTGATCCCGAAGGAAGTCACAGTCGTCCTCTCGTTCGTTCCAGTCCCGCTGTGCGGGTACCAGACGTCCTGACGAGAGAATAGTCCGCGCGCAGGCCGACCCGCCACGCCGCAGCGCAGTGATATGCGACTCACCGAGCGGTCAGGTGCACTCTCGCCGAACGACCGTGGTCACTTCACTCGGCGCGACGTCGCCGCCCGCCCGTGCTCTGCTTCGAGGCATCCTGCGCCGAGGAGTCGGCTTTCATGTTCGCCATGATCTGGGCAACGGTCAGCCCACTCGAATGTGCGCCGGAAGATTCCTCGTCGTCGGGGTCCGGCGCACGTCGGGACCGACGGCCGGATTGCTGCGGGGCACTCTCGCCTTCGGAGGCCGCAGGCGACTCCTCCGCTTGGACCTCTTCGACCTCGGCTTCCTCGATGTCGGCGACCTCGGACTCGCGCGCCGACTCCTGAATTCTCGACTGCTGGGCCCCGGCCTCGGCACTCCACGGAGCAACGGCAGGTTCCGGCGACGCACCGACATCACTGCGGCCGGCCGCCTGACCGTCATCGCGGCTGACAGCCTGCATCTGCGGGTCCGTGCGGGTATCTGCCTCTTCCACATCGGTCGCCGCAGCCTCGCGCGGATAGCCGTCGACCGTGAACCTGCTCTCTTCGGGCGCGCGAGTGGATTCCCGGCCGTAGTCACCGGGCACGATCGTGGTCTCGGCTGTGACCGGGTCGTCCTCGGGTGAGGCGAACCCGCTCGACTCTCCGTGCGAGTAGGGCCGGGACCCGGTCGAGCTCGACTGGTTGCCATTGGACCCCGGAACGTACAGACCGGAGGCTGCTGGCTGATAACTGCTGTAGGCGCCCCGCGCCAGTTCCTGAACTCGGGTGGAGTCTGCGCGCAGCGCCGTCCGCTCCGTCGGCATCGCTCCGTCGAACAACACTTCGAGGTTCTTTCGAAGTGCAGACAGTTCGGCGCGCAGCGCGGCCAACTCCTCCGAGTCGGCACGAACCTCGGACCGGACGCGCTTCTCCACGGTCAGCTCGTACTCGCGACGGGCCGAGATCTCGCGCTCGAGTTGTAGTTCGTAGACCGTCTGCAGATCGTTGACTTTGGCCTTGTCCAGCGCAGACTCTCGGCGGTACTTCGTCATCGCGATCGCGCCGAGGGTGGCCGCCCACAGGGCGATGACGAGACCGACGCGCAGCAACTGCACGCTGTCACTGAAGATCAGGAAGAGCGATGCCACGACCGCCAGCGCAAGAAGCCCGGCAACGATCATCTGGCTGGCGCTGCGTTTCGGGCGGCGCGACGCCTTCAGGCGACCAGGATTCGTCATGCTGCCAAGGGTACTGGTCGCTACGGGCTAACCCGTGGTTTCCGTACCGGTCAGTGTGCCGGTTCGTCGTTCGTGTCGTCGGGGGTCCGGCAGCAGTGCTCGAGCCACAGGGCTGCCGCGATCACCGCGAGGGCGGCCAGCAATCCCACCCACACGCCCGGCGAATCGGCGGCGGCGGCGTCGAGGACCGACTGTTGGGGAACCAGATAGATCAAGAAGCCGCACCACACCCCGGCCGTGGCAGCGCCCACGAGCGCCGACGCCTTCGCCAGCGCGGCAGCGCGTGCCGCCGTGATCGGATGTATTTGCTGAGGTCCGGGCCCGATGCGGTGATCCTTGATCCGTGACCGAATCATGAAGGCGAGCACCGTCTCGATCGCAGCAACCAGGTACAGGGATGCGCCCGCGAAGATCGGGATCGGGGGCACCGAACCGTAGAAGGCCTGGACCAGAATCCAGGTGATCGCGAGGGCCGTCACACCCAGCAACACCAGATCCCAGACGCGGGTCGCTTTCACGGCGTCCCCTTCAGTTCCAGCTCGCTTCGCCGCACACCCGCGCGTTCGTCCGCGTTCAGACCGGCCAGCAACTCGTCGACACGCACCCGGCAGCCGTCGACGACCAGGTGTGCGTTCGGATCAACGTCCAGCCACGGGACCAGCACGAACGCCCGCAGGTGAGCACGCGGATGCGGGAGGGTGAGCGCAGGGTCGTCGCTACGAACGTCGTCGCAGGTGACGATGTCGACATCGAGGCTGCGCGGACCCCAGCGCTCGAGACGTACCCGATCCGCAGCCGCTTCGAGCCGTTGGCCGAAGCCGAGCCAACCGCGGCAGTCGAGTTCGGCATCTTCTGCGATCACCACCGCGTTCAGGAAGTCCTGCTGCTCGACGCCGCCCCACGGCGCGGTCGAATACACGGGGGAAACCCCGACGGTTCGGTTCGAGAGCGCATCGAGCACCGACTGCAGGTGTGCTCGACTGTCTCCCACGTTGGAGCCGATCGACAACACCGCCCGGCTCATGACGAGGACCTCACCCGATGCGCCACGACGGCGACGTCTGCGAAGGTCAGCGGGATGGGCGCGGACGGCTTGTGCAGCACGACCTCGACCTCGTCGACCCGGTCGTCGGTCATGACGTCGTCCGCGATCTCCGCGGCCACCGTCTCGATGAGATCGCGGGCCGGTCCGGACACGATTGCCGCGGCTCGCTGCGCAAGCGCCCCGTAATCGAGGGTGTCCGACAGATCGTCCGACTCGGCGGCGCGTGAAAGGTCCATCGTGACCAGCAGATCGACAAGGAAGTCCTGACCGTCGCGCTTCTCGTGGTCGAAGACTCCGTGATAGCCACGAACCTCGAGTCCACGCAGTTCGATGCGGTCAGGCATTCGAACCCCCGCCCAACCACGCATCGGCAACGGCAATGGCATCCAGAGACGCCTGTGCATCGTGCACGCGGACTCCCCACGCGCCGTGCGTGGCTGCAAGCGCCGACACCACGGCCGTCGCCGTCTCGCGGCCGGCCGGCGGGCGGCTCTCCCCCGCCTCGTCCACGAGCAACGACCCCAGAAAGCGTTTACGCGACGCTCCGATGAGGATCGGGAACCCGAGCGAACGCATCCGAGGCAATGCCTCGAGCAGTGCCCAATTGTGTGCCGCGCTCTTCGCGAAACCGAGCCCAGGATCGAGGACGATCGCAGCCGGATCGACGCCTGCCTTCATGGCGACGTCGACCTGAGTCATCAGCTCGTCGGTCACTTCACGAACCACGTCGTCGTAATGATCTGCGCTGCCTCGATGCACGTAGTCGGCCGCCGACCGCCAGTGCATCAGCACCCAGGGAACCCCTGCATCCGCGACGACCGCAGCCATGTCGGAATCGGCTCGGCCGCCGGACACGTCGTTGACGATGGTGGCGCCCGACTCGATCGCCGCAGCTGCCACCGAAGCGCGCATCGTGTCGACGCTCACGCTGATTCCCTCGGCGACCAGGTCCGCGATGACCGGGGCCACTCGCGCCGCCTCGACCTTCGGGTCGACTCGCACCGCTCCGGGGCGGGTGGATTCACCGCCGACATCGATGATGTCGGTCCCCAGTCGCTTCAGCTCGAGTCCACGCGCGAGGGCATCGTCTCGATCGAGAAAGCGCCCACCGTCGGAGAACGAATCGGCCGTCACGTTCAGTACGCCCATCACCGCCGTCCGGCCCGGATTCGGAAGCGCCACTTTGTTGTCCGACACGGTCACTTCCGCAAGATGAGGTCCAGGGCCTCCGACCGAGAAGCGGGACTGGACTGAAGAAGTCCACGCACCGCCGAGGTGGTCGTACTCGCGCCGGGCTTGCGTATTCCACGCATCGCCATGCACAGGTGCTCGGCCTCCACGACGACGATCACGCCACGCGGGTCGAGTTTGCGCATGACCGCGTCCGCGACCTGACTGGTCAGCCTTTCCTGCACCTGCGGACGTTTGGCGTAGAGATCCACGACACGAGCCAGCTTCGACAGCCCGGTCACCTTGCCCGACTTTCCCGGAATGTAGCCGACGTGGGCGACTCCGTGGAACGACACCAGGTGATGCTCGCAGGTCGAGTAGATCGGGATGTCTCGGACCAGAACCAGCTCTTGATGGCCCTCGTCGAACGTGGTGTTCAGCACCGAGTCCGGGTCCGTGTACAGACCGGCGAAGATCTCTCGATACGACCGGGCAACTCGCGCCGGAGTGTCGCGCAAACCCTGCCGATCCGGGTCTTCGCCAACGGCCAAGAGCAGTTCGCGGACTGCTGCCTCGGCCCGGGCCTGATCGAACCCACGACCGGTCGCGAGCGCCACCGGCTCAGTATCGAGATGATTCACCGACAACCGACTACTCCTCCAGCATCGAGGGCCGTTCGCCCAAGCTCAACAGCCTACTGTCGTCCCGATCAGCGCTGACCGGGCGGGCCTTCCCACGGCATGGTCGGGGGCTGCTCGTCGTCGCCGGTGTCCGGCCGCTGCTCCCGCTGCGGCGGGGACGGCGGCGTCCACTGATTTCCGGACGGCTCGCGCGGCGGCCAACCGGGTGCCGACCAACCGGCCGGGGCGCCGTAATCGGGGCGAGGTTGTTCCGCGGGCTGCTGCCCGCTACCGGGTTGCGGTGCGTACGGTTGCTGCCGCTGATCAGGCTGCGGGTGTCCGTTGGCAGGCGGCTGGTACTGCGGCTGCGGGTAGCCGTAAGACGGCGACTGGTACTGCGGCTCTCCCTGTTGGGGCCGGCCGTATACGGGCTCGCCGTACGGATTGCCGCCGTAGGGGTAGGGCTGCTGGCCCTGCTGGCCCGGTTGGCCTGGTTGGGCCTGATCCGGCTGGGGCTGATCCGGTCGCGCGTGCTGCGCTTCTCCACCGTTCTGTCCCGCCGGTGCTCCACCGTTCTGCTGCACCGGATGTGCGAATACCGGTTCGGGCTTCTCGATCCACTCCTCGCCGCGTTCGCTCGCCAACTCTCGTGGCGTCTTCACCGGCGGCTTGTCGGAGGGTGTGCGATCACCGAAGTCGTTGAACACCGTGATGCGAGGGCGCTTCTCGACACTGTGGAACAGCTGTTCCAGGTCCTTGCGCGTGAGGGTTTCACGATCGAGCAGTTCCGTCGCCAGCACGTCGAGCACGTCGCGGTACTCGTTCAGAATCGACCACGCCTCGGTGTGCGCGGCCTCGATGAGATTGCGCACCTCCTCGTCGATCTCACGCGCAACCTCGTGTGAGTAGTCGGACTGCTGGCCCATCGATCGGCCGAGGAACGGGTCGCCGGCCTCTTGCCCGTACCGCACCGCACCCAGCTTGGCGCTCATGCCGTACTCGGTGACCATCGAGCGGGCGATCTTCGTGGCCATGTCGATGTCGGAAGACGCACCTGTGGTGGGCTCGTGGAACACGAGTTCCTCCGCCGCACGTCCACCCATCGCCATGACGAGTCGAGCGATCATCTCGGACCGCGTCATGAGGCCCTTGTCGTCCTCGGGCACCGTCATCGCGTGTCCACCGGTGCGTCCACGCGCCAGGATCGTGACCTTGTACACGGGTTCGATGTCCGGCATCGCCCAAGCGGCAAGCGTGTGGCCGCCTTCGTGGTACGCCGTGATCTTCTTCTCGTGCTCACTGATGATGCGGCTCTTGCGGCGCGGCCCACCGACCACACGGTCGACGGACTCCTCGAGAGCCGCCTCGGTGATCACCGCACCGTTCTCACGTGCGGTGAGCAGAGCAGCCTCGTTGATGACGTTCGCAAGGTCTGCACCCGACATTCCGACGGTGCGCTTCGCCAGGCCCTCGAGGTCGGCGTGCTGGTCGATCGGCTTGCCCTGCGAGTGCACCTTGAGGATCGCTCGACGACCGGCCAGGTCCGGCGCGCCGACCGGGATCTGGCGGTCGAAACGACCGGGTCGCAGCAACGCCGGGTCCAGGATGTCGGGGCGGTTGGTCGCGGCGATCAGGATGATGCCGGTGCGGTCGCCGAATCCGTCCATCTCCACGAGCAACTGGTTCAAGGTCTGTTCACGCTCGTCGTGACCACCGCCGAGACCGGCTCCACGCTGTCGACCGACCGCATCGATCTCGTCGACGAAGATGATGCAGGGGCTGTTCTGCTTGGCCTGCTCGAACATGTCACGAACACGGGACGCGCCGACACCGACGAACATCTCGACGAAATCCGAACCGGAGATCGTGAAGAACGGGACGCCGGCTTCTCCGGCCACGGCCCGAGCGAGCAGTGTCTTACCGGTTCCGGGCGGTCCGTAGAGCAGCACACCCTTGGGGATCTTGGCGCCGAGCGCCTGGTAGCGAGCAGGGCTCTGCAGGAAGTCCTTGATCTCGTACAGCTCTTCGACGGCCTCGTCCGCGCCTGCCACGTCGTTGAACGTGGTGGTCGGCATGTCCTTGTTGAGCTGCTTCGCCTTGGACTTGCCGAAGCCCATGACGCCGCCGCGTCCGCCGCCCTGCATTCGGCTCATCACGAAGAAGAAGATGCCGAGCAGAATCACCATCGGCAGCACGAACAGCAGGATCGAGGTGAACCAGCTCTCCTGTGTAACCGTGGTGTTGTACTTCTCGAGGCCCTTGCTCTTCACGGAGTCGAAGATCTGCTCGGAGGCGGAGGCGGGGTACTTGGCGAGGATCTCGGTCTTGCCCGAGGTGTCGTCGTTCCCATCCTCGAGCCACAGACGAATCTGCTGCTCGCGGTCGTCGATCTGCGCTTCCTTGACGTTGTTTCCGTCGAGTTGCGCGATCGCCACCGAGGTGTCGACACTTTCGAATCCGCGGGTGTCGTTGCCGAAATAGCTGAAGGCATAGATCACCAACAGGATGCCGGCAACGATCGCCAGGTTACGAAACACAGTCTTACGGTTCATACAGGTCGACCGAGGTGGCCGGTCCTTTCGAGAGTTCGGGTCTCCGGAGGTACTTTTCCGGCTGCCAACCGGACAAACCAGGTTACCGCGAATGCCGAACCGGTCGTTCGGGCAGCATTCACCTGGTTCGAAGCGTAAGCACCTGACTTGTCAACGTGCGTCGGCCTCTCATGGTTCCCTATCACGCTGTCAGGCGAGCGGGGCCACCTTGGTCCAGTTCTCCAGCTGCTCGATCTGGGCGGCCAACGCAAGAATCTTCGCCTCTCCGCCAGGTGGCGCCGCGATCTGTACGGCCATCGGAGTTCCGGAACCGTGATGCCGTCCCACCGGAACGCTCGCAGCGGGCCAGCCGGCCATGTTCCACAAGGCGCTGAACGGAGCGAATCGGACGTTCGACACGATGTTGGACAGCCAGGATCTTTCGCTCCACGAAACGGCGGGCACCGGTGGACGAGCGAGCGCGGGGGTGATCACTACATCGGCATTCTCGAAGAACCGCCACAGGTCCGCTTCCAGATCTGACACCTGCTTCGGGTCCACGAACCTCCCGAGAAGTCGGCCGAGCGCCACGTGCCGCCGCGTCCGAGGTTGCAGCAGTGCCGGGTCGAGCGCCGCCGCGTCCGACGCAGCTCCCGACGTCCAGCGCGCAAGCAACGGGAGCAGGTTCACCGGATAGGGAATCTTCGCGGGATGCGTTCGATGACCGGCCCCCGACAGCAGGGCAGCGATCCGTTCGGTCGTCGCCCGCCACTGGTCGTCCACCGTCGTCAGCGGAGTCGGCGAACCCACTGCGACGGCTACTCGCATCGGTTCCGGTTCGCCCGGGACGGCGAGGTCGGGGCGATCTGCCATCACCGACAACATGAGGGCCGCGTCGGCGACCGTGGTGGCGATGGGCCCGTTCTCCGACATCCCGAACCAGGAATTGACGCCGAGTTCCGCCGGGACGACGTCGCGCCCCGGTTTGATTCCGAACACTCCACATGCGGCGGACGGAATCCGAATGGACCCCATACCGTCGTTTCCGACGGCCAGCGGCACCATGCCGGCGGCGACTGCGGCCGCAGAGCCACCGGACGAGCCCCCCGGAGTCAGACTCGGGTTCCACGGATTGCGGGTGATCGACCCGGGCGAGTCGGTGGTGCCGAAGATGCAGAGTTCCGGAACTGCTGTCACACCGACCACGATCGCGCCGGCAGCGCGCAGACGCGCCACGACCGGGTGATCGGATGTGCGCGGTTCACGAGAGGTCGCCATCGATCCGTCGGTCTCCGGTTGACCGGCGACGGCCACGTTGTCCTTGATGGCAACGGGGACTCCGGCGAGCGGAAGATCCGTGAGGTCGGCTCGGCCTGCAAGTGCTTCCGCATCCACACGAGCCTCGTCACGAACTCTCGCGAACGCACGAACAGTTCCGTCGCGCTGCGCGATCGCATCCAACGACAGCTCCGTGGGCGCCGACGGAGACAGTGCACCGGACCGGACCGCGCGCGCGATGTCGACGGCGTTCCGTCCGGCATCGTCGTGATCCGAATCGCTCCTCATGAGTCGATCATATGTTCACCTCTGGGTTCGGCGCCCCGTCCGGCGTTACGATTCGAATTGACCCGAGGAACGGGGGCTCGATGCGAGATGGCAGGTCCCGAAGCGCAGCCGACCGAAACGGCCCAGGCTGAGCCAACTCTCGACACCGCTGCGCAGCCGACCGAAACGGCCCGCGCCGAGCGCACCCGTGCCGAATCCGACGGAACCCTCACCGCCGCCCCGGCCGGGGTAGCGCTCGACGACGTCGCGGTCGGGACCTCCATCGACGACTTCGATCTGCTCGTCGCACTGGGAAGAGGTGCGTTTGCCAGAGTCTTCCTCGCCCGCCAGAAATCGATGCAACGCCTGGTCGCGGTGAAGATATCGCGCGATCACAGCACCGAACCGCAGACGCTCGCTCGCCTGGACCACAACTACATCGTCCGAGTCTTCGATCAGCGAGTCCTACCGGAAGAGCAACTACGACTGCTCTACATGCAGTACCTACCGGGCGGCACTCTCTTGCGGGTGCTCGAGCGGGTCCGCAACACTCCCGTGGAGGAGCGCTCCGGAAAGCTGTTGTTGGACGTCGTCGACGAGACGATGGGCGGCAAAGGCGAAATCCATCCCACCGATTCGAGCGTGCGCGACGAGATCGCGCGACTGAGCTGGCCGGAAACGGTCGCCTGGTTGGGGCGTCGACTCGCGGACGCCCTCGACCACGCGGACCGGCACGGCGTGCTGCACCGCGACATCAAACCGGCCAATATCCTGCTCACAGCCGAGGGTGTCCCCAAACTGGCCGATTTCAACATCAGCTTCTCGGAGACGGTGACGGGCTCGTCGCCGCTCTCCTACTTCGGCGGGTCGCTCGCGTACATGTCGCCCGAGCAACTCGCGGCGTGCCATCGCGACCTTCCGGGCACTGCCGCCGACCTCGACACCCGCAGCGACATCTTCGCTCTCGGCGTCATGTTGTGGGAGTTGGTGAGTGCGCGGCGGCCGTTCGAGGACGATCCTGCGTCGGCGAATTCGCTGGTCGCACTGCAGGGCATGTTGGATCGGCGTAGCGACGGCGTGACGGACAGGTTCGTGGATCTACTCCCGGCCGACTGCCCAGCCGCGCTCCGACGCGTTCTGCTCACCTGCCTGGCGCCGCG
Organism: Rhodococcus huquni; assembly: GCF_055231055.1. NCBI lineage: Bacteria > Bacillati > Actinomycetota > Actinomycetes > Mycobacteriales > Nocardiaceae > Rhodococcus > Rhodococcus huquni. Next base: position 26,658 of record NZ_JBUYWE010000014.1, on the reverse strand, counting down.
TCCGCAGGATCGCTGGTCCAGCGGCCGCGAATTGGCTCATCAGTTCGACCTGTGTCTCGATTCGCGCGCCCGCGAACTCGTCGACCCGCCGCCGCGAAGTCGTCGGCTACGCCTGCGCCGGTGGGCGGTGGTCCTGCTGATCCTCGGCATCGCCGTTCCGAACGCGCTGGCAGCCGCCTACAACTATCACCACAACAAGATGCTGATCATCAGCGCGCTGTCACCGGAAGCAGGACGCTCCTTCGAAGCGATTCAGACCGTGATCAACGGGATAGCGTTTCCGCTGGGAACAATCGTCCTGGTCTATCTCTGTCGGTATCCGCTACTCGTGCCGCACGGTCTGCGCTCGGGGAAGACCTATGCCAAGGCGACCTTGGCGAGGGCGCGCACCGACACCCTGCTTCTGGGCGATCGCGTCGTGATGGTGGTGTTCGGCCTGTGGGTGATCGCCGGAATCGCCTACCCGATCACCTTGCAGATCGCTGCCGGGGATGTGCCGCGAAGCGCATACGTGCACTTCCTCGCCTCACTCGTCGTGTGCGGTGCGATCTCGGTGGCGTACCCGTTCTTCATCGTGGCGTTCCTCTCGGTCCGCTACATCTATCCGGTCCTGCTTCCGCAGGAGATCACCGGTTCGGACGATGCCAGAAAGCTTCGTGGACTCGCCCGCCGCAGCACCCGATACCTGGCTCTCGCCGCCTCGGTTCCACTGGCCGGCGTGGCCGGAGTCACTTTTCTGTCACCGACCGAGATCACGATGGTGATCGTGGCCGTTCGCATCCTCTGCGTGGGCGGGATACTGGCTTTCGTCGGCGTGTACTGGCTGTTCCGGGAACTGGAGCAGGACCTCACCGCCCTCGAGCACGTCGTGGCGCACGAGGTCGTGACGGGCGATTCTCGTCAGCCGCCGTAGACGCGCGGTTCGAGGGTGCCGATGTAGGGCAGGTCGCGGTAGCGCTCCGCGTAGTCGAGGCCGTATCCGACGACGAACTCGTTGGGAATGTCGAAACCGACGTTCTCGACGTTGATGTCGACCTTGATCGCATCAGGCTTGCGGAGCAGCGTGATGACGTCGAGCGAGGCCGGGTTGCGAGTGGACAGGTTGCGCATGAGCCACGACAACGTCAGGCCGGAGTCGATGATGTCCTCGACGATCAGGACGTGACGGCCGGCGATGTCCTTGTCGAGGTCCTTGAGAATCCGGACCACTCCCGATGAGGAGGTCGACGATCCGTAGGAACTGACCGCCATGAACTCCATCTGGGTGGGGATCGACAGGGCCCGCGCGAAGTCGGTCATGAAGAAGATCGCGCCCTTGAGGACACCGACCAGCAACAGGTCACCTTCGGGGGCACCAGCCGGATACCGGGCGGCCACCTCTTCAGCGAGCTCCGCAGTGCGCTGACGAATCTGTTCTTCGGAGATCAAAACCGATGCGATGTCGCCGTCGTACACGCGTCAAACCCTTCGCTCGTCGTCCGGTCCGGTGCCTTCCAAACCGGCTCTCAGCCTGCCACGTTCCCGTCGGACCACCAACCTCGCGTTCGGCCTTCCACCGCCGACGGCGACGCCGCCCTGCCCACGCCAACGCCCGACGAGGTCGTCCACTGCTCGTAACTGCTTGTCGGTCAGCCCTTTTGCACCGCCCTCGTGCAACCAGGTGCGCAGCACGCGCCGACGAACAGCCGGATGTTCGCCGACGAGTGCGTCCACACTCACATCCGAGCCCACCACGGCGTTCGCGGCCACGACCGAGGCGGCCGAGTCCAGGTAAGTGCCGTCCTCGCGCAGTTGGCTCGCGGTCCTGGACAGTGCCGTGGCGACTCCCCCGCCCAGCACTTCTTCGAGAAGAGGTAACACTTCGGTGCGTAAACGGACCCGAGTGAAGTCCGGTGACGAATTGTGCGGATCCTCGTGCGGATCGATACCCAACTCGTCACATGCCTGCCTGGTCACACGCCTGCGAATGCCCAGCAACGGTCGGCCCCACGGCTCCTCGTACGGACTCATTCCCCGGATGGACCGACCACCGGAGCCGCGGGCGAGCCCCAGCAGCACCGTTTCGGCCTGATCGTCGAGAGTGTGTCCGACGAGCACGGGGCGGCCACGACGGGCGCCGTCGAGCGCGTCGTACCGCGCCGCCCGCGCGGCGGCCTCCATTCCCCCGCTTCCCTTCACGTCCACCTGCAACACGGTCGCCGAGGCGCACCCGAGGGCGAGTGCCTGCTCACAGGCTCTGGCCGCGACTGCGTCCGATCCGTCCTGCAGTCGATGGTCGACGACGAGGGCGTGGACGGTGGCCGCTTCGGCGGCTGCGGCCGCGGTCATCGCGATCGAGTCGGCGCCGCCCGACAATGCGACCGCCAGTTCGGACCCGCGTTCGTGCTCGGAAATCCATGCGCGCACGGCGTGCCGTACCTCGAGGATCGCGGGCTTCTCCGGAAGCATCACCTGCTCGCCCATCGTGCACCGTCTCGATTCAGCCGAGGACCCGAGTCGTCCAGGCCCCGGGGTTGTCGATCTCGGACAGTTTCGGCATGGTCTCCGGCCCGGTCCAGATGGTGTTGAACCGCTCCATGCCGACCTGCGCGACCACGGTGTCCACGAACTGCTTTCCGCGTACGTACTGCGCCATCTTGGCGTCCATACCGAGCAGCGCGCGGATCAGCCGGTGCACCGGATTGCTCTTCCGGTGCCGACGGCCGTCGAACGCCTGCCGGATCTTCGCGACGGACGGCACGACCGCCGGACCGACGGCGTCCATCACGTGGTCGGCGTGCCCCTCGAGCACTGTTCCGAGGACGAGCAGTCGATCGAGTGCCTCGCGTTGCGGCTCGGCCTGCGTGGCGCGAAGGAGACCGACGATTCCACCGGGAGCACCGTCGGCGCCCTCGGTGGTGCGGCCACGGTCGCGGAGCAGAGCGGACAGCCTGCCGATGCTGTCGGTCAGCGGTTCGTCGTCGCCGCTGCCGAGGGTTTCCACGGCTTCCTGCATGTACCCGGACAACCACGGTGAGGACGAGAACTGGACTCGGTGCGTCACCTCGTGCAGGCATACCCACAAGCGGAAGTCCTGCGGATCGACCCGCAACGCACGTTCGACGGCGATGACGTTCGGGGACACGAGCAACAGCGTCCCGTCTTCCCCCGTGAACGGGTCGTATTGGCCGAGAATCGCCGACGAAAGATACGCCAGCATCGCGCCCGCCTGGAGGCCCGCCGGTTTTCCGACGAGCAATCCCGGTTCACCGTCGTCACCGGTGAGCTGTGCCATCGACTGCGCTGCCGCTTCGATCCAGCCGGCCCGGTCGAGAATCCGTGCGGTGGGGATGGGTAGACCGTCGGCCAGACCGGTCACCTCGCGTACCGGCATTTCGGCGCGCACCGATGCGTCGGCGAGATCCGCAACGGCCTTCTCCGCCGTGTACCGCGAGGTCGCCGGCCCACTCCGGGCCAGCTTGGCGCCCGTCTTGGCTGCGAGCTTCCAGTCCACGACGCCGCTGAGCGAGTTGTCGGCCATCAGGTGCATCCACAGGTTCGCAGCGACGACGCGAGTGCGTCGAGCGCCGGTCGGCTCACGTCCGGCGGACGATCGTTGGACATGAAGGTGAAGGTCAGCACCCTGCCACTCTGGTCGAGCACGTAACCCGCAAGTGCGCTGGCGCCGGACAACGTGCCCGTCTTCGCTCGCACCCAACCGGCTCCGACACGATTCCCGGTCACATATCGATCGGCGAGACTTCCCGTGCCGCCGGCCACCGGAAGGTAGTCGAGCATCGGACGCAGTTCCGGGTGCCCCTCACCCGCTGCAGCGGTCAGGACCTGGTCGAGTGTCTTCGCCGAAATGCGGTCGTCGACTGACAGTCCGCTGGTGTCGTGAAGTTCGAGGCCGGTGAGATCGAAGCCCGCCGAGAACAGCGTCTGGGACACCGATGCCGCAGCGCCGCTGAAGGATGCATCCGCTCCGGTCTTCATCGCAACCTCCCGCCCGATCGCTTCGGCCAGCACATTGTCCGAGTGTTCCATCATCTGGCGCAGTCGGTCACGTAGTGGAGCAGATCGGACGGCCGCGACTTGCGCGGCACCGGGCGTCGCCACTCCCGATTCGACGGCGTTCCGGTCGATGCCGAGCGCTGCGGCGAGTGCTCGTCCGGTGTCGAGCGCCGGGGTGTTGGTTCGAGGCGATTCGTCGACAAGCGGGTCGGAACGTCCGCCGTCGATCATCAGCGGCTCCGTGGGCGTGATGAATCCGGCGGCCACGTCGGTGGGCAACCATCCCTGCGCCATCGTCGGGCCCGAGTACAGGCTGGTGTCGACGACGATGCTGTCCACGGGAGTTCCGGCAGCCCGGATCTGATCGACGAGTTCCGAAAGGTGCGCCGCGCCCGGGTAGTACCCGTTCTCGCCCGGAGGTTTCGCCGTGATCGTGGGATCGCCGCCGCCGACGAGAACCACTTCACCCGGCCGCGAACCCTGAACCACCTTCGTGGTGACCCGTCCGTCGGCGGGCAGCGCGGTGAGCGCGGCCGCCACCGTCAGAATTTTCGTCGTGGATGCCGGAACCATCGGTGCCGTCGGATCGGCGGCCCACAGGATCTGACCCGTGGCGGCGTCGGCGATCGTGCCGCTGAACTTGCCGAGGTCGGGGTTGGCGAGCGCCGGTCCGATCGCAGCCGCGATGCCCTGCGCAGACGGCAGCGGGGAGTCCGGGGGCACGGGAACCACGGCAGGCGCCGCCGTCACCGGTGCCGGCTGCGGCGCGACCGTCAGTTCGCCGCGATCGTCACCCGCCATCCTGTTCACCGCAACGACCAGCAGCGCAGCCACCAGCAACACGGTCACTATCGACGCGACGAGGATGCGGATGTTGCGCCTACGGCGCCCCTGCAACGAGCCGACCTTCTTCTTCTCCTGGCCCGCCAACGCCCCTCCGTCTTTCTGTGATCACCGTGTGCACGCACACCTGATTGCCGGGTGCACACACAACAGTAGCGGTGACCCGATATTCTTCCGACGAATCATTACCGACACGACAGCGAGGAATCGGCGTGGAGTTCGACGTCACCATCGAGATCCCCAAGGGTCAGCGAAACAAGTACGAGGTCGACCACGAGACCGGTCGTGTCAAACTCGACCGCTACCTCTACACCGCCTTCGGGTACCCCGCCGACTACGGGTTCATCGAGAACACCCTGGGCGAGGACGGCGATCCGCTGGATGCCATGGTGCTGCTCCCCGAGTCGGTGTTCCCCGGCGTCATCGTCGAGGCACGCCCCGTCGGCATGTTCAAGATGGTCGACGAGGCCGGCGGCGACGACAAGGTTCTCTGCGTTCCTGCCGGAGACACCCGTTGGGATCACATCCAGGACATCAAGGACGTTTCGCAGTTCGAACTCGATGCGATCAAGCACTTCTTCGTTCACTACAAGGACCTCGAGCCGGGCAAGCACGTCGAGGCTGCCGACTGGGTCGGCGTCGCGGAAGCGAAGGCCGAGATCGAGGCTTCCTTCCAGCGTCTGAAGGACAACGGCGGACACTGAAGTACCTCACGACTACGGCCCCGAGGCATCGCGCCTCGGGGCCGTAGTCGTCCGGTCCGGCGGTCAGCAGACCACGACGAAGCCGATGCAGTTCTTCATCACCCGTTCGGGCGGCTCGGGTGCCTCCGACGGGGCGGCCGGAGCGGGGGCCGGAGCGGGGGCCGCAGGCGGAGTGGGCGCAGCGGCCGGCGGCGGCCCGGCGAGAACGTGATCCCCTGCGGCGTCCGTGACCACGACGGCTCCGCCCGGACCGACTGCGACGTTCGTCGGACGGTCGAAGGGCAGATCGGTCGATGCGAGATGACCGGGCGCGAACTTCATCACCCGGTTTCCGGGGGTATCGACCACGAACAGTTCACCACTCGGCGCGACGGCAGACACCGGCATTCCGGGGTGGGCATTCGCGGGCGCAGCCTGAGCGAGCATCGGCGCGGCCATGGCTGCCGTCGCCACAGCCAGCGTGACGGCAATTCGGCGGATACGTGTGAGCATTCTTGATCTCCGGTTTCTCGAGTGATTTTCAGCGATTGGCGATGCGCATGTAGCGGCGGACGGCGAGTGTCATGAACACTGCGACGACTCCCGCCGAGAAGAGCGCGGTGTAGAGGATCGGGTGTTGGGTAGGCCAACTGTCCGGTTGGGTGATTCCGGGGGGCGTGGGATTGGCGAACAGGGATCTCACCGCGTTCGACAGTGAAGTGATCGGGTTCCATTGCGCGATGGTGCGCAGTGGCGCCGGCAATCCGTCCACAGACACGAACGCCGAGGACACGAGCGTCACCGGGAACAGCCACACGAGCCCGATGCTCTGCGCCACCTCCACGCTGCGAGCGACCAGTCCGATGTAGGCGCCCACCCAGGACATCGCGAAGGCGAACATGAGTACCAGCGCGAACGCGAACACGGCGTCGACGAAACTCCCCCGGATGCGCCAGCCGATCGCCAGACCGCACACAGTGGTCACGAGGAGACTCACCACGCTGGTCACGAGATCGGATGTGGTGCGCGCCAACACAACTGCGACACGAGAAATGGGGAGTGCTCGAAAACGGTCCAGCACACCCTTCTGTAGATCGTTCGCGAAGCCGATGGTGGTGAAGGAAGCATTGAAAGTCACGGTCTGAGCGAAGATGCCGGCCATGATGAACTCGCGGTACGGCTCGCCGCCGAGGCTGCCCCCGAAGACGTACCCCATCAACATGACGAACATGATCGGGTTGACGACGCTGGCCACGAGAGACCCCGGGGTGCGCCTGATGTGCAGAAGATTGCGCCATGCGAGTGAACTACTGTCCGTGGCGATGCGGGTCATGACCGTCATGCCGACACCTCCACCCGGTTGTCGCTGTTCGAATCCTGTTCCGAATCCTCGGGTTCGGTCGGCGCGCTGTCTCCGGTGAGCCCGAGGAACACGTCGTCGAGAGTGGAGCGACGCAAGCCGATCTCGAGTGCACGGACGCCGGATTGCTCGAGACCGACGACGGCTCGTCCGAGAGCGGCCTGGCCGTCCCGCACCGCAACTTCGGCTCGGCACATTCGAGCGTCGAGAGTCGGGGCGTGGTCACCTATTTCGGCGAGGGTTCGATACGCGACATCGAGTTCGAGACGATCGGAGACGATGATCTCCAGTCGGTCGCCGCCGATCCGACGTTTCAGCTCGTCCGGGGTACCGAGCGCGATCACCTCACCGTGATCGAGCACCGCGATGTTGTCGGCAAGCTGATCGGCCTCCTCGAGGTACTGCGTGGTGAGCAGTACCGTCGTGCCGCCGTCCACCAACTCCCCGACGATGTCCCAGGTGTCGACCCTGCTCTGCGGATCGAGTCCGGTCGTCGGTTCGTCCAGCACCACCACGCTCGGAGAACCGGCGAGAGCGCCGGCGAGATCGAGTCGACGACGCATTCCACCGGAATACGCGGCAGCGAGTCGATCACCGACGTCGTCCAGCTTGAAACGCCGCAACAATTCGTTCGCGGTGGTGGCGGCCTCCTTCTTCCGCATTCCGTAGAGCTTCGCCACCAAGTACAGGTTCTCGTATCCGGTGAGCTTGTCGTCGACGGACGCGAACTGCCCGGACAGCCCCAACGAGCGACGAACCTCGTTCGGTTGTGTCCGCGTACAGAATCCACCGACCCTCACGCGCCCGGAATCCGCACGAAGCAGAGTGGACAGAATCCTGACGATCGTGGTCTTACCCGCACCGTTCGGGCCGAGGAGCCCGAACACCTTGCCCGCGGGCATCTCCAAATCGATTCCGCCGAGCACGGTGTTCTTGCCGAAGGACTTTCGGAGTCCCTCGATGACGATGGCCGGCGACGACTGTTCGGCACCACTCATACGGCCTCACCCAGATCGGAGCCGGCCGCGAACCGTCCGAGCCGCCGGCTCTTCGGGGTGATGTCCCTCCAGTGCTCGGTCACATAGTCGAGGCACGACGAACGCTCACTCGGCCCGAATGCGACCTTCCAGCCGTCCGGCACCACGAGGTACGAAGGCCAGAGCGAATGCTGCTCTTCATGATTGGTGAGGACCAGGAATGCGCCCGAATCGTTGTCGAACGGGTTGGTGGCGTTGGTGGTCATGCTCCTTCTCCTCCTGTGTGGTGAGCTTCGGATCCGGCAGGTACTGCCTTCAACAGCGATGCGAGAGCGGGACCCACGGTCACCAGCCCCTCGGTTTGTGTCATCTGGTCGTGTGTGGCCGCGACGTCGTGTTCGTCGATGCATCCTTCGACGAACGGCCGCCAGTCGTCGACTGTGGGCGTCCACTCGTTACGTCCTTCTCGGGCCGTGAAGAAGGTGATGTCCCCCTGGTAACGCGAGGGCGTCGAGGTCTCCCGGAGCCGCACCACCGTGCGAAATGCTGCGAGCATGGCACCGATCGACTCCTCGTCCAGACCGCCGAGCGGACTCCCGTTGGCCTGATACGCCTCCAGTAGGTCGGCACGCGTCACGGGTCGATCGGTCGGTATCGGCATCAGCCGCTGGCTGGCCATGAACACTGCGGCAACGACGCTCTCGTCGGTGATGTCGAACGTGCCCGCCTTCTCGTACGGGTACGAATCGAGGAGGGCCAGGAACTCGACCTCCTCGCCGGCGGCCTGCAGCTGAGCAGCCACTTCGTGTGCGAGGTTTCCGCCGAACGACCAGCCCAGCAATCGATACGGGCCGACCGGCCGGGTACGCCTGATCACCTGCACCAGATCCGCTGCGTATGCGGCGATGTCGACCGGCTCGTAGCTCGAGTCCGTCAGTCGGGGTGATTGGAGGCCGTACACCGGCTGATCGCGGTCGAGGTAAGGCAAGAGGCCGGCGTACGACCACGCGAATCCACTTCCGGGCGGAAGGCAGAAGAGCGGGGGCAGCGATCCCGACGTGCGCAACGGGAGGTGTACCGCGAGAAAGTCTCGGTCACCGCTCGCATCCCCGTTCATTCGCGAGTTGAGCGAGGCGACGGTCGGCGCCGCGAACAGGTCACGCACGGTCACCTTCACGCCACACGTCTCGCGAATCTGCGCCACGAGTCCGGTTGCCATCAGCGAATGGCCGCCCAGCTCGAAGAAGCTGTCGTCGATACCGATTTCGTCGGCGTCGAGCGTGTCCGCGAACAACCTGGACAGCACGGCCTCGCCCGGCGACCGTGGGGCCCGCCGGACTCTGCTCGATTCGGCAGCGTGCGCCGCGGACGGCTCCGGGAGCGCCGCCGTATCCAGCTTTCCGTTGGCGGTGAGTGGCAGCCCGTCCAATGGGACGAAGTGGGAAGGAACCATGTGTTCCGGCACCTCGAGAGCGACCGCCCGTCGGAGATCCGCCGGCTCCGGCGAGGTCCCGGGAGAAGGCACCACGTATGCGGTCAGACGCTGCAGCGCGCCGTCTCGACCGTGGACGATGACCGCCGCATCGGCGACAGCCTGCTGCCTTGTGAGAACCGCAGCGATCTCCCCGAGTTCGATTCGATATCCACGAAGCTTCACCTGGTCGTCGAGTCGACCGAGGAATTCCAGATCACCCCCGGCTTGCCACTGCGCCAGGTCGCCGGTCCGATACATGCGACAGCCACCGGGCACGAACGGATCGGCGACGAACTTCTCGGAGGTCATCGACTCCCTGCCGAGATAGCCGCGGGCGACGCCGCGGCCCGACAGGTACAGCTCGCCCGGCACCCCGTCGGGAACCGGCTGGAGGTTTCCGTCGAGCACGTACGCCCGCATGTTGTCGACGGGACGACCGATCTGCGGGCCGGTGTCCTCCGTGATCCGGGTGGTCACCGAGTTCACGGTCGACTCGGTGGGGCCGTAGAAGTTGTGCACGACGAGGCCCGGAACGTCCCCGAGTTCGTCGCACAGGGCTTCGTCGACCGCTTCGCCGCCGAGAGTGATCACGGACGGCCGGTGGCGGCCCGGTGCAGTCAGACCTGCACCGACGAGTTGCCTCGCGAACGACGGCGTCGTCTGGATCATGTCGATCCCACAGCGCCGCACATAGTCGACCAACGACTCCGGGTCACGTCTGGTCGCGTCGTCTATGAGGTGTAGTTCGTGGCCGGCCACCATCGCGAGGATCGGATCCCACGACGCGTCGAAAGTGAGCGCAGCCGTGAATGCCACCCGAAGCGACACTCGGTTCGACGCGTCGAACACGTCGTTCAGATGGTGACCGAGAAGATTCGACAACGAACCATGTTCCACCACAACACCCTTGGGTCTCCCCGTGGACCCCGACGTGTAGATGACGTAAGCCGGATCTCCTGCGGTCAACGGGTGAGTTCGTTCCGAGTCCCGCAGCGGACCGGAGCTGGTCTCGGACAACTCCGACGACACCAGTGGGTCGTCCACCGTCAGAGATGCGCCCCCCGACAGGCGTTTCACGGATTCCGGTGTGGCCGAATCGACGAGAACGAGTGCAGGTGACACGTCGTCCAGCACGTACTCGATGCGCAACACCGGGTGCGTCACGTCGATGGGCACGTATACCGCCCCTGCCTTCAATACCGCGAGAAGAGCGGTGATGCCGGCCGGTGAACGCGGAAGTGCCACCGCGACGACGGATCCCGACGTGACGCCACGGCGAACCAGCACCCGCGCCAACCGATTCGCATCACGATCGAGTCGACCGAACGTGATCTCCATGCCCTCGGACACCATCGCGATCGAGTGGGAATGCATCGCGGCCTGGCGCTCGAACGAGTGCACCACCGTCGCATCCGTCACGTCTCGCCCGGTGTCGTTTCTGCCCTCGATGAGCACATGCTGCTCCGCAGCGGTCAGCATCGGCGCGAGACTGATGGGACGATCCGGGTGCCTCGACAGTTCCTCGAGCATCCGCTCGAACCACCGGGCGATCCTCTCGGCCGTCGACCGCTCGAAGATCGCGGCGTCGTACTCGATCTTCCCGGACAGTCCCACCGGCTCGCCCGCAGGCTTCTCCTGCAGAGTGATCGACAGATCGAACTTCGCCGAGACCGAGCCACCGCTGTCGGGAAAGCTCACGTCGAGACCGTCGAGCTCGAGCGTCGCGGGCGGCGTGTTCTGCAGGACCAACATCACCTGGAACAACGGGTGCCGATTCGGAACTCGACGCGGCGACAACTCTTCGGCGACCCGCTCGAACGGCACGTCCTGGTTGTCGAAGGCACCGAGATCGGTTGTGCGTGCACGGTCGACGAGCTCGTGGAAGTCGGGATCGTCCGACGCGTCCACCCTGAGGACTAGCGTGTTGACGAAGAAGCCCACCAGATCGTGGAGCGCTTCGTCGCGGCGGCCGGCCACAGCAGTGCCGATTGGAATGTCCGGCCCCGCGCCGAGGCGGTCCAACGTCGCCACGAGAGCGGCGTGCACCACGATGAACAGGCTCGCACCATGGTTGGATGCGACGTCCGCCAAGGCTTCGTGAACGGATTCGTCGATGGATACCGACACCTCACCGGCCGGTCGGTTCGCCGTGTCGGGTCGCGGTCGATCGAACGGAAGAAGCAGCCCGTCCGGCAGATTCGCGAGATGGTCGCTCCAGTAGTCGAGCTGAGAACGCGATGTACTGTCCGGATCGGACTCGTCTCCCAGCATCCGATCCTGCCAAAGCGCGTAATCGGCGTACTGGACTGCCGGCTGCGGGAGCTGCGGCGTTTCCCCCTGTGCCCGAGCGGCGTACGCAACGGTGAGGTCGTGAGCGAGAGGGGCCGAAGACCAGCCGTCGGTAGCGATGTGGTGCGCGACGAGTACCAGAACCTTGCGCTTCGGCCCGGTGTCGTAGAGAACCGCGCGCAGCGGAATATCTACGGACAGATCGAATGTCACCGTCATCAGCTCCGCGATCCGCGTACCGAGAACGGACTCGTCCACGGACACGACGGGGAGGTCCGAACTCACGTCGTGCGGATCGAGAATCTGCTGATGAGGTGAGCCGCCGACGACCGGATACACCGTGCGGAGCACCTCGTGCCGAGCGATCACGTCGCGCAGCGCAGAGCGCAGGGCCGCAGTATCGACCTCGCCCTCCATCTCGATCACCATCGGAATGTGATAGGCCGCGCCAGACTCCTCGAAGGTGTTGAGGAACCACATCCGCTTCTGAGCGGCGGACAGGGGAATCCGCTCGGGCCGCTTCGCGCGGACCAAGGGGTCACGCAACCGGATGTGGGCCCCGACCCTCGCGAGGGCAGCGGGTGTCGGCGCGTCGAAAACAGCTCGGATCGGAATTTCGACACCCAGTCGCGTACGAATCCTGCTGACCAATTTCGTCACCAAGAGCGAATGGCCGCCCAGAGCGAAGAAGTCGTCGTCCGCGCCGACATCTTCGACTCCCAGTGTGACGGCGAACAATTCGCACAGTTCGCGCTCTCGCGCGGTCTCAGGTACGCGCCCGGGGCCGCCGTGTACGACGGTATCGGGTAGGGCGGCGACATCCAGCTTGCCGTTCACCGTCAGCGGAACCTCGGGTATCGACGTGATCGCCTGCGGAACCATGTATCCGGGGAGATGCGCCGCGGCGAGGTCCCGAAGGCTCGAGACGTTCACGTCCTCGTCCGCAACCACGTACCCGAGGAGCCTTGCCTCGTCCTCCGTGCCCGCGACGACGACGACTGCACGGCGTACTCCTGCACACTGTTCGAGTGCCGCCTCGATCTCGGCCGGCTCGATCCGGTGTCCACGCAACTTGACCTGGGAATCGTTGCGTCCCAAGAATTCGAGCATTCCGGCCGAGTTCCGGCGGGCACGGTCACCGGTCCGGTACATGCGCTCCCCCGCACCGGTATGCGGATCTGCGACGAACCGGTCGGCCGTGAGCCCCGCTCTGTTTCGGTACCCCCTGGCCAGGCCGGCCCCCGCCAAGTACAGCTCACCGACGCCGCCGGTCGGGCACAGTTCGAGATCGTCGCCGAGCACGTAGGCCCGCACGTTGTGCTCGGGAGTACCGATCACCGGGGTGCCCGAGTCTCGCATTCGGACACTCATCGCGTCGACCGTGGCCTCTGTGGGTCCATAGAGATTGAACGCCAGCACGTCCGGATCGTTGACCAAGTCTTCCCACAGCGCTTCGCCGACGGCTTCTCCCCCGAGCGCCACCACACCCGGGCGCCGGGTGTCGTCGTCGAAGAGTCCCGAAGCCGACAACAGCCGAATGTAGGACGGAGTGGTCTCGAGGAAGTCGATCGCCTCGTTACGGATGTAGTCGACGAGCGCCTGCGCGTCACGCCGTGTCCCCTGGTCCACCATGTGAATTTCGTGCCCGTCCACGAGTGCCAGAATCGGATCCCAGGCCGCATCGAATCCGACGCCTGCGACGTGAGCGACCTTGAGGCTTCTGGACCCCACGTGCTCCACGGCCGGCCCGTACAGGCGATCACGGTGACTGTGAAAGAGGTTCGTGAGGCTGTCGTGATCGACGAGCACGCCCTTGGGTCGCCCCGTCGTACCGGAGGTGTAGATCAGGTAGGCGCTGTCGGTTCCTCTCGGTGCCACGGGGGCGAAAGGAACAGCAACGGAACCGAGCTCCGCGAGTGCCTCCGCATCGTCCAACAACAGTTGCGGGCAGTCGACGTCGAGCCGCTCGGACAGAGCCGACAGCGTGACGAGCATCGTCGGTGCCGCGTCTTCGAGCAGGTACCGGATGCGAGCATCGGGATGCTCGATGTCGATCGGCACGTACACGGCTCCGGCACTCAGCGCCGCGAAGAGAGCCACCACGGTGTCCGCCGAGCGGGGCAGTGCAACGGCCACACGACGTCCGGGGCCGACACCGTGCACCCGTAGCGCGCGTGCCAGTCGGTTCACCCGACCGCCCAACTCGCGGAACGTCAAGGTCTCGGCCCCAGCAACGACGGCAGTGCGGTCGCCTCGCGTCGTCACGGTGTCGGCGAACAGGGCAGGCAACGTGAGCAGCTCGTGCTGGACCCGTCGACCGTGCCCAGCAGCAAGGAGTACCTCTCGCTCGGCGGCAGAGACCAGATGTGAGCTTCGCACGGGCGAGTCCGGCGACCGCAGCGCGTTGTCCACGAGCGTGACGAGGTACTCCACCAGTGTCTCCGCTGTTCGGCGATCGAACAGCTCGGTGCTGAAATCGAGTTGGCCGGTCATACCCGACGCATCCTCGGCTCGTCCTCCCTCCGAGAGAGTGAGAGAGAGATCGAACTTCGCCGCGGTCACGTCAGCGGACTCCACCGTCACTTCGAGACCGTCGAGCGCGATGGTGGGTTCGGTGGCGTTCTGCAGTGTGAACAGGACCTGGAACAAGGGATTTCGACCTGCACGACGCGCGGGAGCGAGGTCCTCCACGACGCGCTCGAAAGGCACACTCTGGTGTCCGAGAGCCGTCAGATCGACGTCCCGCACGTGTGCGACCAACTCGCGGAAGCTCACGTTCCGTTTCATCCGGGTGCGCAGCGCGAGCGAGTTCACGAAGAACCCGACCAGGTCGTCCAGAGCCTCGTCCGGGCGTCCTGCCACCGGGGTCCCGATCACCACGTCCTCACCGGCACCCATGCGAGCCAGAACCGCAGCGAAACCGGCGTGAAGCACCATGAAGAGGCTCGAGCCGCTCTCGGCTGCGAATTCGCCGAGCTTCAGGTGCAGTGCTTCCGGAATCTCCACCGGCACGGACGAACCGGCGCCGGTGGGACGTTCGGGCCGCGCACGATCGACCGGGAGGACAGTCTCGTCCGGAGCACCGGCGAGCGCGGACCGCCAATGAGCCAGCTCGCGGGACACCACACTGTCCGGGTCGTCCTCCGACCCGAGCAGTTCCTGTTGCCACAGCGCATAGTCGACGTATTGGACGGGCAACGGCTGCTGGGCGGCGCGATCTCCGCGCACGCGCGCTTGGTAGGCCTGCGCGAGGTCCCTGGCGAGCGGGGCGAAGGACCACCCGTCCCCTGCGATGTGATGCAGAACCAATACGAGCACATGACTGTCCGGCGCTGTCTCGAGCACGTCCGCTCGCAGCGGTAGGTCGACCGCGAGGTCGAATCCGGTACCGGCAAGATCCACGACCTTCTCGTAGGCCGCAGTGGGCGCGACCATGGTCGAACGAAGCTCGGGAACGGCCTCTTGCGCGTCGATCACGTACTGGTACGGCTCACCGTCCTGTTCGAAGAAGCGGGTACGCAGACTCTCGTGACGGGCTACGAGGTCCGCCAGTGCTCCCCGCATCGCTTCCAGGTCGAGCACGCCGTTGAGGCGCAGAACCACGGGCATGTTGTATTCCGGTGTCCCCGGGGACATACGCTCGAGAAACCACAGCCGACGTTGAGCAGCCGACAGCGGAATCGGAGTCGGACGATCACGCCGCCGCAGAACGGGCACTCCGTCCCCGGCGGTGCTCGCAAGGACGGCGGGAGCAAGAGCCGCCGGACTCGGTCTGTCGAACAGCATCCGAATACTCACGGACGCCGACAGTTCCGAGCGAATCCGGGCAACCAACCGATTACCCAACAGGGAGTGGCCGCCGAGATCGAAGAAGTCGTCGTCCGGGCCCACCACCGGCTGTTCGAGTACGGACGCGAAAATCCGACACAAGGCGGCTTCCGTCGCGTCGGCCGGTGCACGTCCGTGTGACGACTGCGCGACATCGGCCGCGGCCGGGAGGCGGTCGCGGTCGAGCTTGCCGTTCGGGGTGAGGGGAAGTACGTCGAGCACGACCACCTGCTGCGGCACCATGTAGTCCGGCAGGGTCGCTCGTAGCTCCGCACGCAATGCCGCCGAGTCGGCTGCGGCCGGATCAGCGTGTTGCACGTATCCGATCAGGCGGCGGTTCTCGCCGTCGCCTGCCGGTAGTACCGCGGCACCCGTGACCCCCGCGAGCTCCTGCAGGGCGGCCTCGACCTCTGCAGGTTCGATACGGAATCCACGGATCTTCAGCTGAGAGTCCGCGCGGGCAATGAATTCGATACGGCCGCTTCTGTTCCACCGCACCACGTCACCCGTCCGATACAGGCGCTTCCCGACTCCCGCCATGGGATCTGCCACGAATGAAGTGGCCGTCGCACCTGCCCTGGAGTGGTACCCGATCGCCACACCCGGCCCGCCGAGGTACAGCTCTCCGCGTGCGCCGACGTCGGCCGGACGAAGTGCAGCATCGAGTACGTAGGCGGTCACGTTGCCGGCCGGCGCGCCCAGGTGTGG
Organism: Rhodococcus huquni; assembly: GCF_055231055.1. Classification (NCBI taxonomy): domain Bacteria; kingdom Bacillati; phylum Actinomycetota; class Actinomycetes; order Mycobacteriales; family Nocardiaceae; genus Rhodococcus; species Rhodococcus huquni. Next base: position 10,503 of record NZ_JBUYWE010000014.1, on the reverse strand, counting down.
CGTGCTGCCCTCGATCACGGCGGCCGTCGCGTCGACCGTCGTCTCGGTCGGGCCGTAGAGGTTGAACGCCAACACGTCTGCTTGCGCAAGGCGCTGCCACAACGATGGGTCCACAGCTTCGCCACCGACAGCAAGGACGGACGGGCCTTCATCCGTCCGAGATGTCTTCAGCCCTCCGTCGAACAACTGTTGCAGATAGGACGGCGTGGTTTCGATCACGTCGAGCGACGCCTTCACGAGGTATCCGGCACATTCCTGTGGGTCCGTTCGAACGTCGTCGGGAACCATGTGTACTTCGTGTCCGGCGATCATCCACAGGAACGGATCCCAGGAAGCGTCGAACGCAGGACCGGAGAGATGAGCCACGCGGAGCCGGTCGCGGCCCGTGAACTCGACGGCAGGCCCGAAGATCCGCTGTTCGTGCGAATACAGGAGATTCACCAACGAAGAGTGCTCGACGAGCACGCCCTTCGGTGTACCCGTGGATCCGGAGGTGTAGGTCAGATATGCCGCGTCGCGTGCCGAGAACTCGCGCAGTGGGGCGGCCGGGCGGACCACCTGCCCGTGCAGCATCTCGGACGCGCGGAGCGACGACAGTCCTTCCATCTCCTCACCGTCCTCGACGACCACAGCGGCGGGTGCAGCGTCACGCAAGATGCGCCCGATACGCTCAGCCGGGTGACTTCTGTCGAGCGGCAGATACGTCGCGCCGCTGCGCAGGACGCCGAGAATCACGGCTATCGAGTCCGCCGATCGTGTGAGCGCCACCGCAACCAGATCCCCACGGCCACATCCGGCGCGAGCCAGAGAACTCGCGACTCGCGCCGAGATGCAGTCCAGGTCGGAGAAGGTATAGGCGTGGTCGCGATCGGACACTGCCACGGCATGCGGCGCCCTTCGCATCGCTTCGGCGAACAGGTCGGGAACGGTCGCGACGCCGGCGGGCCGGCCGACGTTCTCCGCGCCGTTCCATTTCTCCGTGACGTCCCGGCGTGTCTCCTCGGAGAGCATTTCGATGTCTCCGATCCGAAGGCTCGGATCGGCAACGGCACTGCGAAGCACACGCATGAACCGCTGGTGATGCCCGTCGAGTTCGGCCTCGGAGTATCTGTCGGGGTTCGCATAGAAGTCGATCGTGATCCCGTCGATCGGTGAGATGCCCTGCACTACGACCCACAGGTCGTCGACCGGGCCCACCGAGAGATTCCGCACCGTCGCCTGGTGCGGACCGAACTGCATCTCACCGATCGAAGGCAGAACGTTCATGGTCGGACCGAACAGCCGACGGCTACGCGGTAGACCCAGGTCGCGCAGCATCTCCTCGCCGCGGTAACGCTGATGCTTCACAACGGCCTTGATCTCCGACGACGTCTGCTGCACCAGCTCGGAGATGGTCGTTCCCGGCGCCACACCAAGACGCAGCGGCAGCACGTTCGACATCATCGCCGGTGTCGTGCGTTGCAACGGAGTGACTCTCGCGTTCACGGGCAGCCCGAGCACCACGTCGCGAGCGCCCGTGGCGCGGTGCAGGTAGGCGGCCAGAACAGCGACCATCAGCGGCGACCAGCTGGTCCCCGCTGTCTGCGCCGCGTCCGTCACCTCGGCAGCCTCGGCCGTGTCGAGCCGAGCGGACCGATGCAGGCAGTACGCCGCCATCGGGGCGGCAGACGAACTGAGCGCGGTGGCCTCCGGGAGATCGGAGAATCGGTCACACCAAAAACGTCGGTCCGTCTCGAACTCCTCGGACTCGCGGAAGTCGGCGTCTTCTTTCATCAGATCGGTGAAATCGCCGAAGAAGCCGGGCCCGGCATCGACGCCCTCGAGTTCTGCGGTGTAGACGCTCGCAGCACGAAGCACGAGCATGGCGGCACCGAATCCGTCCACCATGAGGTGGTGCGCGCGTAGATAGAACAGATAGCGCTCGTCCTCTATCCGAATCAATTCGGTACGCAGCAACGCATCTGAGAGGGGATCGAGTGCTGTGGTCGCGTCTTCGCGCATCCTGGTGAGCGCGCTCTCCAGCGGATCATCTTCGTCTCGAAGGTCGATACACGGGATGGTCCAGCCGTCGAACGGGTCTATGACCTGGCCTGAGGCACTGCCGGTGTGGACGAAACGTGCTCGAAGGGAAGGAGCTTCGACGAACATCTGCCGCGAGGCCCGACCGAGCGCCTCGACGTCGACTGCGCCGCGCAGGTCCAGGTACTGCGCAATATTGAAGAGCGGACTATCCGGTGCCACCTGCTGGCCGAACCAAATTCCTTGCTGCGCACCGGACAATCGATGGATTCGATCGACATCCGCAGTCCCGCCGAATCGACTGCCTGCTGCCTCTGCGCGGTCCATGTTCCTCCTCGGCCTGAATGGCGTTCGTACCGGGCACTACCGGTACTTCGGAGGGGGGACTGAGACCGATTGGTGAATGTGACATACATCACACCCAAGGTGTGTAACGCGGGCCCTCCATTCGAAACATGTTGACTGTTAACACGGTTCGAACGCAGATCGGCGGGCGCGCGACTCGAATGTCGCACGCCCGCCGATACCCGACACCGAGCGCTATTCGCCCTTGAACTCGGGCGGACGCTTCTCGAACACCGAAGTGATCGCCTCGGTGAGATCCTGTGAGGGCAGGAATGCCGCGTTCCACGCAGCGACGTAACGAAGGCTGTCGTCGACTGCGGCGGAACGGGAGTGATCCAGAACGTCCTTGATTCCGTGCACCACCAGCGGCGGGTTGGCTGCGATCTGTGCGGCGGTCTCGTGAGCGGCGGCGAGCACCGATTCGGCGTCGCCGTACACGGCGTTGACGAGCCCGATCTTCTCCGCGAATCCGGAATCGATGTCCTTGCCGGTCAGCGCCAACTCCCGGAGGTGGCCGTCGCCGATGATCGCGGGGAGGCGAGCGAAGCTGCCCATGTCGGCGACGATCGCGACCTTGACCTCGCGGATGCTGAACTTGGCGTCGGCGCTCGCGTAGCGGAAATCAGCGGCCGTGATCAGGTCGACGCCGCCACCGATGCACCACCCCTGCACTGCCGCGATCACCGGCTTGCGGCAGTCGGCCACCGCGTTGATCGATGCCTGCATCCGCTTGATCATGTCGTGGAACTTGGTTCGCGGACCCGCCTGCGCCTTGTCCGCGAGCACCGCACCGAACTCGCCGCTCATCGCAGGCAGGTCCAACCCGAACGAGAAGTGCTTGCCGGAACCGGCGAGCACGACGGCCCGCACCTCGGGATCCGCGTCGAGTTCCGCGAAGATCTCCGGCAACTCCTGCCAGAAGTCGGGTCCCATCGCGTTGCCTTTGCCGGGGCCGATCAGCGTCACCTGGGCGACGTTGGCCTTCGTCTCGACGGTGAATGCGTTCCAGCTCTTCTCTGCAGTCATTGGTCGAGGGTAGCGATTTCGAGCAGCAAAGGAAGTACCTGTAGATTTCCGTCACACTTAGATTCGCGCTTCGCCCCGAGAGGAACCCTCGTGCTCGACATCATCCGAGACCAGGTGCCGAGCCCCAGGCAGCTGACCGACGCCGCACGCAACGCGTGGAACCTCACTTTCGGTGACGGGATCGCACCGATCGAACGGACCCCGTCCGAAGCCGTCTTCACCGGCCACCACCGCGACCTGTACCGATTCGACGGCGACGACGACGGCACGAAGGCTCCGGTGCTGCTCGTACCCCCACTGGCCGCCCCGGTTCAGTGCTTCGACCTCAGGCCCGGCCAGAGCCTCGCGGCGCATCTGGCAGAACAGGGTCGGCCGACCTACGTCGTCGACTACGGCCCGATGCACTATTCCGACAGGCGACTCGGCTTCGAATACTGGACGGAGAACGTACTTCCGGACACGATTCGCCGCGTGAGCGCCAGTCACGGGGGCGCCGGCGTGGACCTCATCGGATGGAGCCTCGGCGGAACCATCTCGCTACTGACTGCGGCGTCCCGCCCGGAACTACCACTCGGCTCCGTGACCGCACTCGGCACTCCCCTCGACTACGCCCGAATTCCGATTCTCGAGGCGCCACGCGCCCTCGGCAGATTCACCTCCGAAAAGCCGCTCACTGCACTCACCGGGGCGCTGGGAGGTCTCCCCGCGCCGCTGGTCCAGGCCGGTTACCGATTCACGGCGCTGCAGCGGGAGATCACGAAGCCGTGGTTCGTCGCAAAGAACCTGCTCGACGTAGAGACTCTCGCGCGCATGGAAGCCATCGATCGGTTCCAGTCGGATATGCCCGGGTACCCGGCACGCCTCTTCGAGCAGATGGCCTCGCAACTCGTTCTGCACAATTCACTCGCCGGCGGCAGCGTGCAGTTCGGCGACCGCCGCATCGACCTCGCAGACGTCCGCGTCCCGGTCCTCGCAATCGGCGGCACCGACGACGTTCTTGCGCCCGTGGAATGCGTGGCACACGCGAAGGCCGTACTCACAGGCTCACCGCACGTCCGTGTCGAGACCTCGCCCGGCAGTCATCTGGGAATCGTCGCCGGCCCCGGAGCCCGGGAGAACTCCTGGTCACACATCGATACCTTTTTGAACGAGGCCTCGGCCGTACCCGCCTGATTCGCCCGAATTTGACGATTCTTCCCATTCTTTTCGGGATTCGAACATCAATTCACGTTCCGTTAACGATCCGTTCGATTACCCGTAGGTAACTGGACTGATCGAAGCGAGTCCATCAGTGTGGTACGCGGACAAGTCGCATCAACACCCGATAATGCGACCCACGTCACACGAAGGGAGTCTCGTTTCCACATGGGTATTACAGGCTCCTCGAATTACGTTTCATTGGGTGGTCGTCGCCTGCATTATCAGACGGCCGGGGAGGGCCCGGTAACTGTATTTTTCGAGGCAGGAATGGGAAGAAGCCGGTCGACGTGGGCTCTCGTACAGCCGCGGGTTGCCGAGTTCGCGCGCACCGTCGTCTACGACCGCGCGGGGCACGGACTGAGCGATCCGGACCTGGAGGGCCGAGACTTCGACAGGTTGCTGTCGGACCACCTCGCCGTCGTCGATGCGGCGACTGACGGCACGACGGTGGGTGTCGGCCACAGCTACGGCGGCCCCCTGGTACGGATGACCGAGAGCGTGCGCCCGGGTACCTACGATGCATTGACGCTGGTGGACGAGGTTCCCGAGACGTGCGACCCGGCACAGATGTCGGCCGCGATGCGTGGCGCCTCCCTCATCTACGGCGCCCAGGTGTTACTGGCGCGGCTCGGCCTTCTCGCCCCGCTGCTCGAGCGTTTTCGGTTCTCGGATCTGAACGAGGACGAGGCACGGGCTGCAGCAGCAGAGGCAGCACGGCTGGATTCCGTGCGGGCGGCCCGCGAAGAGTGGCGTTCGTTCGGAGCAAGTTTCGAGAAGCTGCATGCGAACGGCCCGATTGTTCCGTACGTCCCGCTGACGAGCATTTCCTCGAATCGCATGAGCCGTGAACGCGATCGCCATCGGGACTTTCTCGGCGCAGCGCACGCACGTATCGCCGAATTGTCGCCCGAGGGGCGACACCTCTATTCGAGGCATTCGAGTCACGATATTCAACTGGCCGAGCCCAACCTCGTCGTCGACGAAATTCACGCAGCAGTAGAACGTGTTCGCAATCGCGTACCTGCGTAAACTATTCGACAATCGGACAATTCCACCGACAGTAAGGCTTCACCATGTCTACCGACCTCTCTGCGTCAGTGTCGACTGACCTCTCTGCGTCGGTGTCGACCGACCGTCGGGGGCGCCGTTCCACTGCCGAACTGACGATCGGAGGTGAACCTTTCACGGTGTGGACCGAGTCCAACGTGGATATCGACGTCACCGGAACACCGTGGTTGCCGCCGCTACGTGTGACGTCGATGCCGAAGGGGCTCACTCTCGACGTCACACCGGCCGTCGACGAGGTCGCGCTGACAGGAAGCCTTGCTGCCGAGGAAGTGCTCCTCGGTTGGTATCCCGACCAGCTACAGCGCAGTGCCACCCGAACCGAGACGGCCACGCCCGAGCGCACTAGGCCCGACACTCGAGGCGTCGGGTGCTTCTTCTCCGGCGGTGTCGACTCGTTCTACACGGCGCTGAAGCACATCGACGAGATCACCCACCTGATCATCATCCACGGCTTGGACATCAGCCTCGACAACGAGGCGCTCTGGGACGAGGCCGTCGAACGCGCTCGCAAGATGGCGGCCGATCTGGGCAAGGAACTGATCGAGGTTCGCTCCAACATGCGGTATCTACATGCGAAGCACGGTCCGCATTGGCAGAACCAGGCGCACGGGGCCTTCCTCGCCCACATTTCCCTGCTGTTGTCTCCGGTCCTCGGGAAGGTCTTCATTCCGGCCTCGGACGACGAGACGCGCCTGGCCCCGTTGGGTACCCACCCGGATCTCGATCCGCTGTGGTCGAGCAGCCAGGTCACGATCGTTCACGACGGCATCGAGGCCGATCGAGTCGCCAAACTGGCGGTTCTGAAGGACTCGCCCACCGCGATGCGGCACCTGCGGGTGTGCTGGTCGAATCTGTCGGGCAAATACAACTGCGGCATCTGCGAGAAGTGCATCCGAACGATGATCGGACTGCACATCGTGGGCGCCGGGGGCCGGTGTGAAAGCCTGCCGAAGAAGATCAGCCCGCGAAGTGTCCGATGGATGTACCTCCGAGCAGGCGGTGAAGGCGGAGAACTCTTCGCGAAGGAGAACGTAGAACGCCTTCGCGCCCAGGGCGAAACCGACTCCGACCTGGTCCGCGCCCTCGAGTTCGCGATCCACCGAAACGGTTTCCAGCAGTTCCTGGTGACCGCGAAGTTCTACGTCGTCGACATCGGCTTCGCGCTCGTCAAGTACCGGATTCGGGCCTTCCTGCGGGCGCGGCGCAGCAAAGATTGACCGTCTTCGCCAAGCCGTGACCTCGTACGGCCGCTACCCCACACGGAGTCGACCTACCCTGAGATCATGTCGACGACACTGCATCCCAATGCGGCGCACGTCTCCGAGACCTTGATCGCCCGCGGCCATCACGGCGTGATCGTGGCGAGCCCCGACGCCGCGCACACCGCGGCCGAGGCAGCGACTGCACTCGACACCGAAGTCGGCGCGATCGTGAAGTCGCTGGTGTTCCTCCTCGACGACGGACCCGTTCTGCTTCTGGTGTCGGGTGCCCATCGGGTCGATCTGCGCACGGCCGGGAAGCAGCTCGAAGGGACGCTCACGCCGGCGTCGCTGGAGATGGTGGCCACGGCGACCGCTCAGCCGGTAGGAGGCGTCGCGCCACTCGGCCACCCCACCAACCTGCCCACTTTCGTGGACACCGCACTCCGCGACCACCGAGAACTGTGGGCAGCAGCGGGACATCCGAGTTTCGTGTTCCGCACGACCTTTTCCGAACTTCTCCGCATCACCGCAGGCCTCGCCGTCGACATGGCGTGATCACCGCCCTGCAGGCCGGGCCCGCTTCCGTTGCTGACCTATAGTGGAGTCATCATGACGATCCGAGTGTGGAGCCGACGTCACGTCGACCTGTGCCGTACAGAGGCATCTCTGTGTTCGCCTGCCCCGCAGTGCGACCACCCCTGATACGACCCACGCAAAAACACGGAGAAATCGTTGTCCGAACCAGTGAAGAATCTGTCCGAGTACCGCAGTGGCGGTATCGGGGCCACCGAATACCGCGATGCCCTGCGCCGACACCCTGCGGGAGTCACCATCGTGACCCTGGACGTCGGCTCCGGGCCGGTCGGGTTCACGGCCACGTCGTTCGCATCCCTCTCGCTGGACCCGCCGCTGGTGTCGCTGAACATCGCGAACACGTCGTCGAGCATCGACGCGGTGCACGCCGCGGACACGCTGGTCATTCACCTGCTCGGTGAGCATCAGCAGCATCTCGCCCAGCGCTTCTCGCGCAGCGCAGACGAGCGGTTCGCCGACGAGTCCCTGTGGACCCGACTCGACAGTGGCGAGCCAGTACTGCACGGCACGCCGATCTGGCTACGCGTGAACGTCGATCAGCTCATTCCGGTCGGCGACCACACACTCGTCATCGGCCTCGTCACCCGCGTGCACAGCGACACGGTGGACGAAACCGTTGCGGCGCCGTTGCTCTACCACGAGGGCCGGTACTACCGGCCTACCCCGATCACGGAGTAGGCCGGGTTCTCAGGACGCCAGCACCCGACGATCGCGTGAAAGGCCGAATCGGGCCAACGCGTCGTCGGCGGCACCGGGAGCCAGTTCCACTCCCCGATCGCCGAGATGCGGCAGCGTGACGTCGACCAGCTTCTGCAGCACCCGAGGCAGTGACAACGGAAGCAGCGTCACGCCGTCCGCGACACCAGCTGCCTGGATGTCCGAGATCAGCCCCGCAAGCCCCGACCCCGTTCCGATGTATTGCAACGATCTCGGGACTCGCGCCACTTCGAGAGCACTGTCCAACTGCGCCAACTCTTTTCGAGCCGCTCGCGCCTCGTCGGCGACGAGGACCTCGACATCGACCAGGACCGTGATCGAGTCGGGATCACGCCCGTCCTCGGCCGCAGCGGCCCTGATTCGGGTGCGCTGTTGCTGCGCTTCCCGCAGGTCGCCGGCCCGGATGCGGACGACCTGTGCCGGATTCGACGTGAGGTCCAGCGCGGAAGTGACACCGGGGGCCGTCAATTCGACCCAGTAGTCCTCGGGCACTGCCTGGTTTCCGGGTGCCAACGCAGCGGCAGGATGATGACCGGCTCCGGTCAGTTCGACCGCGACACGAAGCGGACGGGTGAATGCGGAATCGACTCGAGACATGGGTTCTCCTCGGGGAAGTGATGTGTGGATGCGAGCTGACGGATCGTCAGCCGAAACACATGCCCGAGGCGGTTCGGCACAGATCCACGTGCCGACGGCACCAGTGAGCCACGTGCGTGGTCCCTGCCTGCGATGCCATGCCGCTCATGCTAGCGCGCTTTCCGACACGAGTGTGCGGAGAGCCTCGACCAACCGCTCGACGTCGACGGAACTCGTTCCGAGTCCGATGCTTGCACGCACCGCACCTTCCGCGTGTCCCAGCCTGGCGAGAAGCGGGTGTGCGCAGAAGCGTCCGTCGCGGACTCCGATGCCGTGCGCATCGGAGAGGTACGTTGCGATCGCCCTCGGCTCGTACCCGGCGATCGTGAAGGTGACGATCCCGACACTCTCGCAGGCGTCCGGCCACAGGCTCAGAAACTCCAGGCCGCGCACACTTTCGAGACCGGCCACCAACTGCTCACGCAGGACACCTTCGTGTTCGGCGATCGCGCAGAATCCCAGATCTTCGATCGTCTCGCACGCCGCCGCGAGCGCTCCGGCACCAAGTACGTTCGGTGTCCCCGCCTCGTGCCGGGCCGGCGATGGCGCCCACCTCGTCGCCTCGACGGTGACCTCGCGAACTGCTCCCCCACCGGCGAGGTAAGGATCTGCCGAATCGAGCCAGTCGCGTCGACCGACGAGCACACCGGCACCGAACGGGGCGTACAGCTTGTGGCCGGAGAACGCCAGGTAGTCGACGCCCCACGCATCGATGTCGATCGCGCGATGCGGCGCCAACTGCGCCGCATCCACCAGAATTCGGGCACCGAGTCGGTGCGCGATATCCGCGATCCTGGCGATGGGAAGTACCTCGCCGGTGACGTTCGATGCGCCCGTGATCGCAACAAGGGCAGCCGGCCTGGCGCACAGCTCGGCGACGAGGGCTCGAATGGTCTCCTCGACGGTGTCCGCAGCCCGAACGATGCGAGACCCCTTCCACGGCAGAAGATTTGCGTGATGTTCGATGTCGAGTACCACCACGGATCCCGGAACACATCCGGCCAGCAGATTCAACGAATCAGTGGTGTTGCGAGTGAACACCACCACGTGATCGTCGGTGGCACCGACGAATCGAGCCACGACGTCGCGGGCGTTCTCGTAGTTGTCGGTCGACACCTTCGAGGCGTAACCGGCTCCACGATGGACGCTCGAGTACGTGTGGAGCAGTTGGTCGACTCGTGCCGCCACCTGGGCCAACGCAGGTGCGCTCGCTGCGTAGTCGAAGTTCGCGTAGGTCCGGAAGCTGCCGTCCTCGATCGGAACGCACAGGTCGGCGCCCGTCACGCGGGCAAGTGGAGCAGTAGCGGTCGACAGAACAGTCATCACGACATCCCTCGTCATCATGGGACCCGTCGCAAGACATCCCGCACTGCGGGGTGACTACTCGGAGTCCGCGCTTGCCGGATTCGGGTTCGAACCTCGGCCCGGTCGTCACCCGGAGCACCCCGCCGCGGTGGAGGGTTGCCGACCAGCTAGCCGGGGCTTGACGCTGGTACTCGTGACCTGGAATCGAGAATGCAGGAGGCATGGTCGAGTTGTCAAACATGCGACCCGACGAATGTCACACACGTTCAGCTCAGGCGGGGTCAACCGGTCGATGCACCACGGCTCCTGATCAGGTGTGGGTGATGTGCGATGACGGGATGTGCGTCGAAGCTGGACGAGGCGCGCGATAGTTTCTTCGCCATGGTCGATT
>NZ_JBUYWE010000013.1:0-72164 GCF_055231055.1 Rhodococcus huquni | reverse complement strand
CATATCTGACTTCGACCTCATCGGTCCACGCCATGGCTCAAGTGTCGTCCCAACCGACACGAAATCCGGAAACCGACACGGCACCGACACGAAATCTGGAAACCGACACGGAATCGTGGAACCTACATACAAGTCCACCGCCACCCCTTGACAGGGCGGGTACGCTCCGACTGAGGAACGAAGAGATCGAAGGACGGAGCGAACACCCCCCTTACGGGGCAAAGTCTTCTTATCACCGCACGCTGAACACCTCTTCACTGCGGAGCCTCTCGCAGTAGTTCAGATTCCGTTCGAGCACACCCCGTCACCCGGTAGGTCGATAGCCACCCACTGCTCATCGCACAAAAAGGGCCTTTGTATCTGCCGTCCGGCAGATACAAAGGCCCCTGGTTAGCGCGCCTCAGTACGCGGTTTTCATGGGAACACAGCTCGTCACCTTCCACTCGTCGTCCACGAACTCCACCCTGATCCCGACGTCCATTCCAGTGTCGTAGCGCGCCACGAAGTCCGCGACCGACGCGCCCACTGAATGCTCGACCAGCTCCTCCAACGTGCCTTCACTCACTCGGTCAGGGTTGGTTGTTCGGTACGCATCAGAGAGCGCTGGAACCGTCCATCGGCTGACCCGGTCCCACCAGCCCGGCGCACTGTTTCCGAAATCTTGTGCAAAAGCACGAGCAACAAGCTCGTACTGGCGGGCAGGCCCCATCGGTTCATGTCCGTGTGGATCGCCCGTCGCGCGGGAGTCCTGTTCAGTGGTCAAAGGTGCCGTTTCCATGGGCGCAAACGTCGCCGACGTGCCGTCACTTGCCTCACCACTATCTGATGAAGGTCTGGCTAAAACCAAGGTATAAAGCAACCAGCCAACGGCGACGACAATGAGAACCGCCGCCACAGGATGGTGCCTCGTCCAGTGCAACATCGCATGAACCGGACCGCGATCCGGCTCCTTCTTGTCATCACCATCGCTGGTGAAGTCACCTTCCGGGGGCCGAGTAGCCATCGTTATCACCGCTCCTTGTCACGCCTTGAGTCCTTGGTTCTGCAGAAACGGCACCGGGTCCGTGCTCTTCCCATCGATCCGAACTTCGTAGTGCAGGTGGTCACCCGACGAGTCACCGGTACTTCCTACGGCACCGATTTCCGCCCCACTTTCGACCACATCACCAGGACGAACTTTGATTCCGCCGTCTATCTGGTGGCCGTACAGCACGCTGGTGTTGCCATTGGTGATAACGACCTTGTTGCCGTATCCGTCGCCCGCGTTACCGGCTTCTGTAACCGTTCCACCGTTGGTGGCAAAGATCGGGGTGCCGCCGGGGGCGGCGAAGTCCAATCCCGCATGAAACTGAGCTCCAGATCCTGTCGGATTGTCCCGAGATCCATACCCGGACGAGATCGTGTACTTCCCGGGGTCGACCGGCAGACGCGCGTTGCCGTCGCCCACCATGCCTGGCGACGATCCCGTAGCCGAGTTTCCGTACACGCTCACATGCACGTGGTCACGGTGCGCGACGGTATCTGTGCTGTTTCCACCCAGCGGATAGTCGTAAGCGGCCCATGATCCCGGCGAGCCGACTCCATCACCGTTTCGCGTCCAGATCTTCTCGTACCAGATGACGTAGTTGACGCCGAGCGCGTCGGCGTTCTCGACGACAAAGTTCGCGATCTCGTCGCCCTTCTTGCGTCCTTGCGGGGTCCGATAGTCGTCGTCATGTTCGGTCATCATTGCGTCGACAGCACGCCCTTCTTGGTGGTCTCTGTCGACTCCCGATGGTCGCTCTCCAACATTGGCCCATGGGCGGTCGCCGAAATTTTGCGTTATGCAGCGCATGACTCGAAGAGCATCCGGTGTCAACCCTTCTTCGGCGGCATTGCCGGTGGGAGCGCAGTTCATTGCCTCACCGCCACCGCACAGCACTTCTGAGGCAGCCAGGTCGTACCCCTCATCAGCCGACACTTGCCCGCCGCCGTTCGGCAACGGCGGTGCGTCGGCGCTCGATCCACGGTGTTCGGCATACAGTTGGCGAGCCATGATCTCGTCGTCGGCGTAAGCCTCAGGAAACTGCGACTGCTGCACGGTTTGCGCCGCGACGGTGACTGGCATCGACTCCCAGGAAGGCACCTTTGCCAATGCTTCGTAGAATTTGATCGACGCGATCTGCGGGTTCATCAGTTCCTCGAGTGTTCCCCACCACGGATATTGCTGCTGCATGAAGTTCACACTGCCGTGATCGCGGCCGACGCCATCGTTTGGAAACTGCAGCGACCGCGAGACATCCTGCTGATCGGGCCCTAGCCGGGGATCCGATCCGTCGTTCGCCAACATGCGCAATCCTGATTCTTGTAGGGCTGTCGACAGGGCAACCACAATCCCGTTCTCCGGAATACCCATTTGCTCGCCAACTGCCACGATCGTTCGCGCATGTCTACGTTGGACCTCACCGAGCACACTCGGGTCTGTCGGAGCCACTTCAGCGCCCGCCGGCGGATTTGAGCCCGCACCTAGGCAACTCGATCCCGGATCAGACGAAAAGATCGACATGGTCATCAGCGGAACCCAGATGATGAAGGAAGCTGCAACGACGACGACCACGGCGACCAGAGCCGCCCACTTTTTCGTTGTCATGATCTAGCGGCGGCGCGGCGGAGTGACCTCGGCCGGCCGCGCTCGCACTGGCTGGGATCTCGGTACCCGAGACTGCGGTGCCTGGCTTCCTGCCGCTTTCCCAGAAGCAGCGCCGGTGGACGAGTGCGGACGCTGTCTCTGGTTCACCGGCAGCAGGATCGACTTACCGCCGGGTGTGCCGAACTCCCGATAATTCGAACCATCAGGGCCCACCTGTACGCCCTGCTTCGACACACGAACTTGGCCCCGCCCGGCAACAGGATTCTGAGCTGGCACAGACGTCACAGGCTTCTTGATTCCCGGTTTCGCGACATCAGAGTTTCGCAGAATGCCAGTGGGGGTGGCTGCCTTCGGGCCCACCTTCGGTCCCGATGTGGTCGGGGTCCGCGGGTTCTTGGGTGCCGGCTTCGAGGTCTTCGTTGGTACTCCAACTGCAGACGATCCCCCCATTTCCTCGATCTTCTTCGCGATCGCGGAGGAATTCACGGCCTCGGCAGGCGTTTTGGGGGCGTCGGTGTAACTGTCGTCCTTCGACCACTTTTCCTGCTGCTTGGCTTCACTACGCTTTTGCACGACCTTGCCCACCACTGCCGCGGTGGCACCGACAGGCGTGGCGGCCTTGGCGGTTGTCGTTGCCGCCCTGGCGCCGTTGAACGCCGTCTGTCCAAGCTTCTTGCCGCCGGACCACGCGTGCTTTCCAACATGCATCCCATATGCGGCGGTCTGGATGGGAGAGGCAGACGGGGTGGCGCGTGGTATCGCAGTCGGTGAGGCGCCAGGACGGGTGGCCATCTTCGCAGCCAATGCGTCCGACACCTTTCGTAGTTGCTTGAGCGCGCGACGGAACATGACTATTCCGACGATCAATACGATGTCGACGAACATGAACTTCTTCGTCAGATGGTCGCCGTTTCCGTCGAAGAACGAACGGATGACGACGAGATATCCCACCAGAAAGAGGATCGCGAAAACGACGATCACCAATGACATCACCACGGTTGCCATACTTTTCAGCAGTGAGCCGCGGCCTACTCCGGGCAGGATGCCCACCACCAGCCCAGGAATCATTTTCAGGGCGCTCACCAGCGCCGAACCCACTGCGGCGATCAGGGCACCGGCCATCAGGACTCCGAAGATCAGCACGATGAATCCGCCGGGAATCAACACCAACCCGGCAATGATCTGCCCGGGGCCTGGGTGGTCTGCGTAGTCCTTCATCTGTTTCGCGCCCTCACCACCACACCCGGCGATGTTGTCTTTGAGGGTGTCCTTGGTGTTTCCTGGATCGTCCTCGTGTCCGGCGTCCCAGGCTTCGACACACTTCGCCCCGTCAGGTTCGGTGTCGAGCACTCGACCGAAGTTCATCAGTTGGGTGGGTTGACGGATGAAGGTATCCGCCATCTCTCCCTTGAGAGAGTTGACGAGTCGGTCTGGGTCCCCGTCGGTATCCCCACCGTTGGCCAAACCCGCGCCCAACTGAAGGGCGGCATCGCGGGTTTGCATGATCATCCCGTCGGTGCCTGCGATTCGTTCGACTGGATTCGAGAGAACACCTACCGCGAGAGCGGCGACGGCGCACGAGACCATCAGCTCGTAGATCCCTGTCGTGTAGCGGCCTTTCAATACCCACAAACCGATAATTGCAGCGGCAATCACCAGAAATGTCGAAGTCAGGTTCATCTGGTCGGTGATCGATGTCAGTGCTTCGCCGAGAGTACGCACGGGTTCGATCAGCATCTGAAGCCACTCGAAGGACAACGCCCAGCCCATGAACCAAATGGCTACGGTCGTGTATGTGCGGTATAGGTCGTATTCAATGCTGATCAGGATCGAGTACACGGGATAGGTCGGGTGTCGAGCGCTGCCCTCGTCGATCGACATGAAGTACTTCCACACCGATATTCCGTGGCTGTCGTTGACCTCCATCCATTGGAAGATGACCGACCCTGGCACCCCCGCGGAGGTGTCTGCACGCGCGGGTAACGACGTCAGGAGCAAGATCGCACCTATCAGGTGCCAGCCAGCAACGACCCTGGTAGCCACTCGTCGGCAACGAGTAGCCCACATCCATTGCGCCGTCGGCTTCGTAGCTCGCACAACAGTGCGCCGCCAGGAGGCAG
Source organism: Rhodococcus huquni (assembly GCF_055231055.1). Lineage (NCBI taxonomy): Bacteria > Bacillati > Actinomycetota > Actinomycetes > Mycobacteriales > Nocardiaceae > Rhodococcus > Rhodococcus huquni. The sequence goes on along the minus strand of NZ_JBUYWE010000013.1, from coordinate 67,415 downwards.
GAATAGTCGCTCTGAGGATGCCAACAATGAGCGTGCGAAGGGCACGGCGCACCGATACGTGCGTCGCCGCTCCGCCCGCCGTGTCACTCTTCATGCGTCCACCAACTCCCGCTTGGATTCCGGAGTGGTGAGGACGGCAGCAGCCCTATGCGGGTCGGAGGGCAAAAGAACTTTGATTCGGCCGATGTTGCCGTACACATCGCGCATATACCCCTCACCTCGCCTATGCGGCTCGACGTACTCCTTTCCTGTTTTGGGATCGTGGCCTGCCACTGGTGACGTGTGTTCGGTGAGTTCCTTGAGCAGATCCGGATCGCTCGAATCGAGGTCGAGGAACGCAAGTTCGTTTCTCGCGAGGTTCTTGTCCGTTTGCCTCATCCCGAACCGGGTGGGGATCAGGCCTCGCAGGGTCTCGTTGCCCATGCCCTCGAGCGCATCTTGGGATGCCAACCCGATGAACGCGTTCTCCTTTCGCCCTTCCTTCAGGAACTCGATTGCGATGTCGAGGCCCTCTTCTGATCTGGTCATGCGGTGACACTCGTCGAGGACGAACAAAGCAGGGTGGGGTGACCCGAAGCAGATTTCTCGGGCGATGAGTCCGATCAGTGTGTATGCCGCACGTCCGAAACGCTTTTCGAGGCTCATCTGCTTGAACAGGTGGTTGTGAGTGAGTTCGTTCTGCGAAGGCAGCTTCACCGATTCGGTTCGGAATACGATCGCCGGAGACCGACTGTCCAAGACAGGTAAATCACGGCGGAACATCGCCGCAGCGAACGATTTTGACGCGTACACACGCAGCTTGTTCGCTACTTCCTCATGTCGTTTCAGCTCACAATCGTCGCTCGCCAAGTGATCGAGCAAGCCAGGCAACCCGGTTTCGATCAACCCGTGCTTGCGCCTGTACTCAGGGTCGAGAGCCATCGCCAACGTCACCCCGTGGTCATCATCGGGCTGCATCTGCAGAAGTGGCATCAAGAACGTCGCTGCCACCTCCGCTCCCTTGTGGGGATCGAAGATGCGCAAGGGGTCCATACTCCATTCCGGGTTGGACAAACTCGCAATCGTGGCATCTGTGATTGTCCGAGCGAAGATTTCGTATTCGCCGGCCTCGGTGTGGTCGACGATTACGGTCTTTCCGCCACGATCAACGAAGTCGCCGATGATCGACTTGAGGAGCACCGACTTTCCAGATCCCAGATTTCCGCTGGCGCCGAAGGATCCCGCCACGTCCGCACCCGCAGATTTCGACGCAACATCGTGGTGCACGACGCCGATGCGAGCCGTGGTGATGTTCAATCCGATCAACGGTCCCATCGAGTCTCCGAGATCGTTGTGGGTGCACGGCACATACGCAGAGAAGTCCGAAGAAGTGGTGATCTGCTTGAATTCGTTGACAATCTTCGGCGTCGAGTACCCGGGGTTTGCGGAGCACCAGAGATCCTCTTGAAAGCCCAACGGCGCCACCAATTTGTAGCTCGAACCCTCGAACAGCTTGGCCAACGCGCGCGAGAGAGTCTCGGCCCCCTTGGCCGTGTCCGACCCCACGATGAACATCGAGGTGGACTCGACCTCCACCTCCATCGAATCGGACTCCATTTTCGCCGCGTACTCGGCAAGGTCTTCGGCAGCGTTGTCGAGAACTCCGTGACTGTGCGAGAGCTCTCCCTCGCGCTGGTTGTACTGTTCGTTGAGGTTGATCAGGGCCCGTTGGTTCTTTTTCCGAACCTCTTCCGAACTGCGGATCTTGAAACGAATCGCCCAGTCGATGTCTGCATTCTCGATACTGTCGGCGAGGCTGTAGTAGTCCGCTCCCGGAAACACCGCGCCCCCCGACGGCAGGTCAGCGAGCGCAAGTACCGCCTGATAGCTTGCCGGCGGGTCAGAGACATTCCACGGCTGGTCGACCTTGACGATCCGCCGCAGGCTTGGCGCCTTAGACCTCCAGAAGCCCTTCTCTTCCTGCTGGTCCGATCTCGCCCCTTCATCGAGGCGGGCAGCTGCAAACGAGGCTTTGGTCTTGGGCGGGTGCTCTCCGAATCCGGTGGGGAGGTTCTCGTCCAAGCCGAGGCCTCGTTGCAACGAATGCTGGTGAAGCCAAACGATCTGCGCGGGGGTCGCCGGGGTCGGGCTGAAGTAGGCGGGAATATCGTTCGCGACCAGCTGCGCCTGCGCTCGACGATGCTCGATTTCCTCCAAGGATGGCGGCTTGCGACTCATCCCGATCTGGTCGGTCACCGAAGTGACCGACGCAGACCATGCCGCCTGAAGCTGTTCCTTCCAACCCTTGTTCGACAGGGGGACCGACAACCAGTAGATGCGACGACCTGGGCCATACGCTTCGAGTGTGGCGACCGTGGCTTCGCACTCGGCCTCCCAGTCAGGATGGGCATCGAGGTCTACGCCGGCAGTCATTCGTTGCACTACCGCATAGGGATTCAGACCGGCGCACACGCCCAGCAACAGTGCCTCGCCGGACAAGGCACGAAGAAGCATCTTGTGCATTGTCCGAGCGAGTTCCTTGTCCGAAGTCGGTCGGTATCCGTATGGGATTCCGGTGAGAATAAAGTCTGCCCAGACGACTCCCGAGCGGGTCCATCTCAGGTTCTCGTGTACGACGAGGTTGGGTTGTTGCAGCATTGTCAGACCTCTTCTCGGGTCGATCGCGACGCTGCGGCCATCGCGATGAGCCTGTCGGCGTTGGTCGGTGGAGAGGGGCGATCGGCAGACTCTGGGATCGCGTCAGGGTCGTAGTGATGCCTCGGACTGGAACTGTGAAGGATGAGGCGCCGGCGGATCTTTTCCGACCTCGGCAACCGGTCTCGGACGCGGGAATGGCTACGAGAGTCATCGGTGGTTGCTGGTTCTTGCAGTGGCAAGGCGAAATCGAGGACAAGAACGTCACCGCTCATAGCGCGCGGCCTCGGCTGGCGAGGGACGAGCCCACTCACCTTCGGGGCCTGGACACCGCCGCTGAGTGCTTTGCCCACACCGTGCACCATCGACAGCGGATTTCGGCCGCCAAGCGGAAGCCGACCCAATCCCCACACCGTGAACCCCATAATCACGGCGAAGACCATGAAGTTGCGGATGAACGACCCCGTAGCCCACAAACCTGTGGTCTGCCACAGCACGACGCCCACCACACCTGCGCCGATGAACTGCGTGTAGGTGTAGGGACCGAGCGGAAGTCGCTGGCCGTCGGGTGTCGTTCCGATCAACTGTGGGAACTTGCGGGCCCTGGTGTAGGTCTTGGCGATGCTTCGCGCCTTGTTGTCCTCACTCACAATGCATCACGCTCTGCGTGCTCAGGTGACGTAAGTCGGGTCGACGGATGCATGCCCGTGTGTCGCGGACACCGACATGGAGCTGACTTCCTCTTGCACCTTGTCGGAGACATCCGTGATGTTGTGGACGCCCCAGTTGAGAAGAGCAGCGACGAAAAGCGCACCGAAGATCTTGGCCATGGCGAAGCGTGATATCACGGCGACAATCACAATGCCGATCAACGACACCGCGAAGACGACAACCTGGGTGGTATCGGCGGTCTCTTGGGACTTGTCGTTGACCCACTGGATGACACCCTGGGCAACTACGGGGTCTGCCGCCTGAGCTGCAACGGACATGATGGGGTTCCCTTTCGATTTCAGTTCACTGATGACGGGGTGGTGGATGAGCCGGTAGATGGGACGGACGATTCGGAGCTCGGGGCGGTCGGGGAGGTTGATATCGCAGACGAACCCGACGTGGATCGCGGATCCGGCAACAACGGTTGGGCATCGATGGCGGACACTTCCCAGCGACCCCCGCGGGCAGTAACGGTCAGCGCGTACTGCGCCGTGGTGCGCTCTCCTGCTGACACCGCCAGTTCGGTAGTAGTGAGAAGTCGCGCTCGGTCGCCATCCTTGGGCACCGATTCAGACCCGGCTGAATTGAAGTCCGTATCCGATGCAACGTCGAGCAACTTGACGCCCGAGTACGGGGCCGGATTGATCGCGCGCAGACTCGAGCCTGGAGTCGTATAGCGAGAAACCTCCCCCTCCCCAGACGTCATCGCCGCCAGAAACTGCTGCGCGGAGACTGCGACGGAATGATTGGCCGAGACCCGGTAGCGGTAGCCCAGTGTGACGTCGTCACCTGTTCGCGGGGCGGGCACTGGAGAAGGAATCGCTATTGCTCGCGCCGCACTCTCGTCAGTGATCATGACGGGTACCGCAAAGAATCGGCGCTCGGGTGCCGCTGCCTGGTCGCCTGCATCTGCGACCGACACCGACACCGTGATCGTGAAGACCTTTCGGTCGTCGCGAACCGGCTTGCCGTCGGCGGCAACGCCAGCCTTGACCGCCGCTACCGGCTTGGCTTCTTCGATGCCGGCCACGCGTGGATCGGTAGCTGAGAACGCGGGTGTCGACGGAAGGCGCAGTCCGTCCGTCCGGACGAAAGCAGCAAGCGATGCTTCTTCACCGTTCTTTGCTTGTAGCCAGGTGACCACGAACTCCTGAGCCAGGTCCGACGCGACCGCCTGTCCTTGCGGATCAATTGTCGGCCCAGCTTTCTGTGCGGGCGCAGACGGAGCGGCGCCCCCTACTCCGAAGATGATCATCAGGAACGCCATCAGTCCGGCTGCGATGGCACCGAACAGGCTGTATCTCATCGACTTGGTGATGAGGTCCTGCTTCCCGGTCCACTGCTCGCTCGGAGATTCAGTACGCGGCCGGCGATTCAGAAACGAAAACTTCATCAGGTGCCTACCTGCCCTTCCGGAATCAACGACACGAGATGCAGCCGGTTGGACGTCGTTGCCGCCTGCTCCAACTCCATCCGGCGTAACGCGCTGCGTGCCGCCGCGGATGTCTCCCCCAACAAAAGGCGGACGCGCGCGCCACAGTCCGGGTCGAGGGGATTCGACGACAGTTCCTCGACTGCGGCGCGAATTGCGGCCTGGGTTCCGAATACGAAAGCAGCATCACGCAGACGGTCGGCGTCGGCGCTGTCGATTGATTCGGATGCGGGCATCGAGTCCTCCGGTGATCGTGGTGTTGTTGCCTCTACCCGTAGATAGATCCGAAATTTCGGCGTCTGTGACATCGCCGAACGAGGAATCTGTGGACTGCGTGGAACCTCGACCCGTCACTGACGCAGCGCAGGTCAGACGGGGACGAACCTCCTGCGATAGCTCACCGCTCACGACCGGAACGTGCCGGCGGCGTCCTGCCCTGGCGTTACGGTCTGCCTGATCGTCCTTCTGCGAGCGCGACCGAAACCATCGCGCCATCCACCTGGAGAGGTGTATTCCGATGCATGCTTCCGATCCGACCGACACCGACACGGACGTGTCGACAAGCGGCGACTTCGCCGAAGTCGAATGCGAGTTCTCCGAGCTTTCGGTGATAACCGGCACCCCGACCGGTGATAAGAACGCGCAGCTAGATGGCTATAAGCGTTTGATTTCCTGCTCAGCAGACCAATGCCACCTGCTTGAGGAGCTCGACGTGGACGCCACCACAGACGCCCTGAATTCCCCGTCATACGTCACCTATCTCGACACAACAGATTCCGTCTTCCGCCGGATCCTCGATGACTGGGCGCGCGTGTGCGACGCCACCACGACTGCCAACGAGCTCGCGCGGTGGCGTACGGAATTTCCAGCGCTGAGCCCCATCTCAGCGCCAGCAGATCTGTCGGTAATGAGTAAGACTTCGCCGGACACACTGTTCTCAGCACTGTTGACATTGCATCAGTGCGGCTCACAGTTGGCCGGACAAGCACTTCTGACCCTCATGGTTCCGAAACTGCGCAGGCTGACTCGACACGTTCACGAAGGCCGCAACGACCCCAGCACGCACGCTGAACGAGCATCCATCACCGTGTCGGCTTTCCTGGAGGTCATCGCCACCTTCAAAGGCACCGGAAATAGTGTCGCGGGCGCGCTAAGTCTCCAAACCTTGGGGATCATTACCCAGCCCTCGATCTCAGTCGAAACGTTTCCAGTCGACACAGAAATTCTGTCAAGCTTTGCCCCAACGGACGAGGGCGCCTTGACCTCGTCCGAAGACGACGCAGACAAACTGTTGCGCTGGGCGGTACGGACCGATGTCATATCAGCCCTCGACTGCACCCTCCTTCGACTCGCATACCTCACGGAAGAAGGCGCGGACCTCAACGCACTGGCAGACCGCTTCCACCTCTCCCCAAGCGCACTCAGGCAACGACTACACCGCACAGTTGCTGCCGTCCAAACCTCCGTATGCGACGCCTTGGACATCGCTAAGCCGAAGAAGAAGGCCCGCCGAATACACGCCAACAGTCGAACACTCACGCCACCACTGACCCTTGCAAGCTGACGGAAATCGAGACAGGACACGTAAATGAGTGCGAGAACGAATCTCAAACGACTGCTCATCCCCGCCACCGTTGGTGCTCTTGCTATCGGAATTGCCACCGTCCCAGCCGCCACCGCGAACCGCACCGAGCCTGCACCCCGTTGTCCAGGAAATCTTCTGATTTCGATACCTGGCACGACGGAAACCTCAGAATCCGCCGACCCGAATGACGCAGTTGGACAGCTGTCGAACGTTACCGAGCCTCTGGAACAGCAGTACGACGCCGCCACATTCCAGAGCTGGTACACCCCCTACATGTCGCTCATAGTCAACGACAAAGCGGAGACGTACGGCACCAGTAAGAAACAGGCGATCGACGTCGCATCGAAGGAAATCGCGGACCGCGCCGCCGAGTGCCCCGACACCCAGTTCGGCCTCACCGGATTCTCACAAGGAGCAGACGCGGCCGGCGATCTGGCCGGCCTCATTGGCCGTGGCGAAGGACCAGTGCCCGCCAACCGAATGTTCGCCGTTGGCTTGATGTCCGACCCCGGCACACAAAAGGGGGTTGGAAAAGCACTCGGCGCTCCCACAACCGGCGTCGGGTTCGCCGGCCCACGACCCGGAGGATTCGGGGAACTCAATGACATCGCCGCCCACGTCTGCACCGACGAGGACCTCTACTGCAACACGCCCGACGACAGCATCGGAACACAGTTCCTCGGCTCACTAGGCTCTCGAATCGACGCCCAAGACCCCGTCAAGTCAGTCGCAGGCGTTGTCACCACACTCCTCGGAATCGACGGAGTGCCGATGACATCGACGCTCGCTGAACTCAACACCAGCGTGAAGCAGGGAAACCTCGCGGCCCTGCCACAGCTGGCACTAGACCTGTCCACTCAGGTGTCACAGCTCAGTGCAGAGGTTGCAGGAAAGGCGGTGCCAGGCTCTGACACCGCAGCACTCGCCGACGCCATCGCACACCTTTCTGACGCTGCAGCACGTGGCGATATTGTTGCCATTCCAGGAATCGTCGCCGACCTGGCACCGAAAGTCATTGCCTTCGCCTCCGAGGTAGCGAAGACCGTCGGAGACGTTGTGTCGAAGCTGCCCATCAACGAGTACGCAGCAATCGGCGCAACCGTAACGCGGATCTCCGCCAATGCGGCTATGCAAAACTACGCCGCACTACCCATGGACCTAGGAAAGCTGGTCGGCCAACTCAACAACGCAGTGCGTAAAACCCTTCGCGCACTACCACTGGATCAGTTCCCCATGCTCAATAGGATGGCCGACGAGCTGACCCCAGGACGTGTACTGGACGAGGTACTCAACTACGCGACATTCCTCGCTGTCGACACCCACAACTCCTATGCCACCTCCCCCATCAACGGGTCCGGCCGGACAGGAGCAGAGGAACTCGTCAACTACTTCCGTACACAGATCGACAACGGCGGGCGAGAGTTCGCGGCCTAGAACGACTCGCGGCAACAACGACAAATGTGGGGCGTACCGGAGCCGGTGCGCCCCACATTTGTGCATGACGAGCCGAACGAGGTTCAAGCTGACCAGGAAGCCACCGAACCACACTTCGTCACAGTGACATTTCTGTCCGGTTAGACCGCTACCACCAGATCTGGCCGAACCACGCAATGACGGTGGTGCTCGAATGGGTACCGCCCTAGTGTCGGAATCGAACGGCATGAGGTCAATAGGAGGTACGGCGGATGTCGGACAGAGCGCATGCAGCGATCGACCTCAACCACATACGGACGCGCGCACACATGATCTGGGGTACCCAAGCTGCCGAAGACTGGCTAATCAGTTCAAACGCCTTCCTCGGTGGTGCTCGGCCTATCGACGTAATCGAGACCGGTAACGCCAGCCACGTGCTCACGGCGCTCGAAAGCGAAGCATGGGGCGGGTCCCCCTGAGTTGAGCCGGTCCCCGCGCGAGCAAGAATCAGAGCGACAATACCGCTGCTAGTCCCTAATACGGGGCCGCCCAAGCTCTCCCCCACAAATCTGTCAGACCAGGCTGCGACCATATGCCAGACGACGAGCCGCAATGGGTAGACATGGAGGAAGAAGTTCGGTGCACAGCATACGGGCAGTGTGGTGGAACACCCGCGGCCTAGCTCCAGGAGAGAACGCTATTCCCGCCATCGAGGCCGCGGGCTGGACCGATCGCTATTCAGCAATCGGACTGAGCGAGGTGAACGTGCTACCTCGCCACCGCGAAGTATGGCAACGCTGGGCCGCAGAGATCGGCTGGACCATCGTTCTCTCCCCGCAGATGCCGAAGAAGGGGCGCGCACGCGCCGTTGGCCTACTGACCGCGCCGCACGTAGAGGTGCGGTCGATTGTGTTCGATGCGCGGCCCCAGCACCCGGCTTACCCCTTTGACGACTACGGGATGTCAGTGCTCGCTCGAGTATCCGCACCAGAACCGATGATCATCGGATCTACCTATGCTTACACCGGCAACCCCGGCGCCGCACTCGCGCTACTTTCCGCAACGCGCCAGTTGGCCGGCCACGACCTGGCCGTCATTGGTGGCGACTGGAATCTGATCCGAGCTGACCGAGTCAGCGCACCACTGGGAGGAGCGGGGGCCCACGCGTTCGACCAGATTGCCAAGAGAACAGGCTTCGTAGACTGCCCCCCGCTTCGGACCGACTGCACCTTCGGGTGGACCCCCACCTGGCCGATCGCCCGAGGAGCTGTGGACCGACGCAACCCGACGCACCCCCGACAACTCGACCACGTCTTCGTCGAACAGGCGGCCCACGCTCGCATCACGACAGCAGTCGTGCACGTCCCGCTTCACCCTGACGGCGCCATTCGAGGGGACCACTTTCCAATCGAGGCCACGATCACGTAGTCCGGCCCCAAAGCCAGGCCGCACCTGAACTGGCGATAGTGAGACGACCCACGCGGTACCGCCGGACCACGACCAGCATCAACGGGCATCTTCTTCCTCGCCTGCTGAATCCGGCCGGGCCGAACTAGCACGCCTTACGAAGTACACGCCAAGGAACGCCACCAAGGCAACGACAACAGGTACTTCGATCAGCCAAAGCGACCACTGCCCCAGTTCCTGTGAGCGCCGTTGACTGCCCAACAGGTGCACTGTCACTGCAGCGAGGAGATAGACGGCGACCACGTGCCGTGCCCGCAACCGCGGCCCCGTCCCCAACTGTGAGACCCTCCTCATTTCTCACCGTCCGAGAGTTCCGGAACAACCATCAACTGGCTACTCCTCCCCGCCTCCGGATGGGGAGGAGGGGTGCTACCTGCGTACTCACTGAGTCGGTCAAAGCACTGTGCGGCCGCATAGGCCGACCCCCATGCTGTATTCAAGTCCCCCAACGGGATACCCCAAAGGCGGCAACAGACAGACAGCTTCGGAATCGTCGTCGGCTCCATGCCGAATGCTCCCGCCGTCAACGCACCGATCTCGGCAAGTCGATAATGCCAGGCGGCGGAATAGCCGGAAGTGGTCAGCAGACGGTCGAGGAACGCCGCAGAGAACTGGGGGTAGGCACCTCCGACAGTGTTTCCGCGGAGTCCTGCGGCCAGATCCGCCAACTGCTCTGCAACGACTTCATCGGCGATTGCTGCGCGCTCGAGCAAGCTTTCACGCGTGTATCCGAACGAGTTCAGCGTGTCGGTATCCGAGGACTCCACTTCGGCGGCCGTCAGCCGGCGGGCGATCTGCCAACTCTGACCAGTCCGAGTGTTGACTGCTGCGACGTCGACGATGCTGTGAACCAGTGGGTCACGCCCCGTTGTCGTCACGGCAACCACTATCAGATCGCGATTCATCATGCGAGCACCCCATCAAATTTGCGTTCGGACAAACACTCCCTGCAACGCATCCCAACCCTCACCTCTATCTCCATCGGCCCCTCCGTTGTCCGATCCCTCAGTACGCGGCCATACGTTTGTGGCCGAACTACCATTCCTTCAATCCTCTCGGGGTTGCCTGTGCCAGGAACGCTATCCGGACCCCAGGACACTCACAGAGCCGTATTCAGCCGAGCCCCTGGTACAAGGAAAAAACCGTGTACACAACAACATTGGGCGCCTCACCCACGAGAGTGAGACGCCCAACGCGTTTCATGCCGTCGACAACTACGCTGCCTGAGAATCGTCCCCACTCTGGACCTGCGAAATCATCCGGGCGGCAACGGCCCCCGACACTTTCAAGGAACGCGAAACAGTATCGACCGAACATCCACGCTTGCTCAGCTCGGCACAGTAGGCGCGGCGATCGACCCGGCGAACGTAGTCCGGCCCGATTCCCGCGATCATGCGATGAATCACGACGTCGTCGACCACCACGTCCTTATCCGGCCGTACAGGTAATGCCGCAGGATCGTCAATCGCATCTTCGTCCCAGTCGAAAGGAACCTGCCAGCCGCAGCGTCGGGCACGCTCACGGACAATCGATGACGTCCCCGGAATCATCTCCAGGCGCGTGAACTCTGCAGCCACCCGCAAGGCGGACTCGGGCCGCACACGCAACCCTGCGGCTGCAGCCTCAATTTCAATCTGCGGCAGTCCGATCTCATGGGCGAGCCTGACCGAAGGCCACCCCAACGCCATGAGCGCACGAACTCGTCGCGCTACGCCGACCTGCGTAGGTAAAACAGTTGCCACCGTCGGCATATCGCCCTCCTCTCGTAAGTCCTTCTGCGCACACTCCGATGTGGATCAGCTGATGCGGACAGGAACCATATCGGCACGAACATCACTGATCTGCACCAACTGCCCGGTCTGCGGTGCCTCGATCATCCGGCCCGATCCGAGATAGATCGCCACATGATTGGCACCGTCGGACTGCCAGTTGCCGAACAGCAAGTCCCCTGGCTGCGCCTCGGACATCGGAATCGCCACACCCGCTCTGTACTGGATCTGAGACGTGCGCGGGAGTTCCACCGCACCACCGGTGGCCTGATACACAGCCCATCGCACCAGAGCAGAGCAGTCGAAACCCGGGTTCGGGCCGCCGGTGCCATCGCCCATGGTCGGCCCATCAACAGCACCACCTCCCCATTGGTAGGGCAGACCGATCGCTTTGAACGCTTCGGCAATGATCCGATGGGCGAGCTCGACATCCCGGGGATGCGCAGGATCGAACACCAAATTCGGTGCCGTCAAAGCACCCGGCTGCCAGTGGTGTGCGGGAATATGCGACGGCGCGGCATCGCCTGTCGGCGAATATGCCGGCGGGAGCACTTCCGCCGATTCGGAGGTCTCCAGTGCTGGTTCCGGCGCCGGGGTTGGCGTGGGAGCGGGTCCCAGCGGCACCGGAGCCGGTGCTGGTTCCGGCTCGAGAGGCAACTCCGGCACGGCCTGCTGAAGCTGCGCGTCGATCTCCGCAACGGCCTGATCGATGATCTGCTGCTGCGGTTCCGGAACATACGTTTCCACGAACTCCTGAACTTGTGGAGCTACGGCTTCGACGGCCTGAATGCCCTGCTGCTGAACCTGCTCCACCACTGGAGGCGGCACTGCTGCTCCAGCACCACCCGCTGCGGCACCGACAGCGGCGGATCCCGCGACAATCATCGAAATCGGATCGAACGTCATCTGACTCCCTGCTTCCTTCAGCTCCTTGGGCGCCGCTAGGACCAACAGCGCATCACTGGTACAAGCAGAAAGATAAGGGGCCATATGGACGCTCAGAGCAGTCCCAATGCAGGAGAAGGCTCGCACATCACCCAGTAGCACGACTGTGACCTGCACAGAATGCAACAACGACGGAGAAGCGAAGGCCCCGAAAAAATGCGAAAGCCCCCGGAGCCAGGGTGAACTCCGGGGGCAACTTACATCACATCATGGCCAGAGCCATAGCGACGTCGCATCCTCAATGCCCCGACAACTCGGAGCACCCAACGTCACGGCGAATCACATCTAGGGGTGTCGTTCCACACTTGGTCGAAACTGACCTTCCAGCCTGCTGGATCCGGCCACGACAAATTCTCCATCGACGGCTTCGACAAGATCGCGTCAGGACGACCAGGCTTCTCCACACTGACGCCGTCACGGCCCTTCCGCTCGTACTCGGACCAATCCACACAAACTCGAAGCGAAGCGGTCGCCTTACCCGGAATCGGTGCACCCAACTCATCTTTCGGTGCCACAACCTCCGATACCGTCGCCCCGATCACCTTGACTTCGCCGCTCCCCACCACACCATCACTTCGCCAAGCTTCGATCTCCCGCCGCAACACATCGACCATTGGCTGCCCAGCCACACGATCCAGGCGGGCGAGGTCCGCTCCAGGTTCCGACTCCACTGCCACGCGCTCAGAAAAGTACTTCGGAATCGCAGCCACCGCTTGCGTGCCAGCCTGCTGCTCTGGTGACGGCAACGTCCCTTCAGCACCTGGTAGCCCCTGCTCAGTACCGAAGACGACCGGATCGGACGCAGAATCCGAACCCGAACATCCAGCCACCGAAAGCATCACAGCTGTCACCCCGATCAACCATCGCCACGACGCCGCACCCATAACACTCCTTCATCCGAACACGAATGCCCACGGGACATCTTATGGCGCAGAGTAACCAGAGATAGGGACGCTCAGCGTCTTGGGCTTCCGCCGACAACCCAAGTACCAATAGCAGTCGGCACACAAGTCACCCAGATTCAGACGGTGCGAACCGTTACCGCGCAGCCTCGTCGTGGTCGGCCAAGGGGAACTGCAGAATCGACCGTTCCGAATCGAACTGACAGGGGACGAACCAGAATGAGCGACTCCGCGACGCCCCTCAACGTAGTTTGTCGAAGTACGCCTAGTTCGAACTACGCCGCTCAGAGCAGCCCCATATGCAGTTGGTGTGGGGCCAATGCTTCCCTCATCAACCCCACACCAAGCTAGCTGCCAGGCAGAGTGCACCACCCGCGCCGCCACCCCAGAATACACTAATATAGAATATATGTTCGATATCTGTGTGCGATGCCATTCGAAACTGCGGAGAACAGGAAACCCACCCGAACGCGAACCCGACAAGCCCGCGCGGAGGAATCGACCCACCCACCCCTCACGTCACGCTCAGCCATGAAAGATCACTGGGACGATGGTGCCTACGGCCGCCGCACACTACATCGATTCGAACCCCCACGCCCAGTTCTCGTCGACATGAACGCCACGCTTCCTGGCGGCGTAGGGAGATCACCATTAATGCCGGCCAGAAAGTTGTACGTGACCGGTTCGGGAGTGAGATTCGAACCGGTCATGCCCGGCCATCAGGTCGCCTGGTGCCAGCAAGACACCGCGACATGGTGGGCGGTCTGCGAGATCATCGCTGCCAGTTCCAACGAACAGTCGACAGTGACGATTCAGGTGTGGACCCGAGCAGAGCACCTGTACCTCGACACTCTCGCCAACCGACATCGACTCGGTCTAGATGAGCGGCGACACACACACAGGTAGTGGACCGACGATCTAACTCAGGGACCCGGACGACACCCGCTCGCAACGTAGGTTTCACCTCACCGCCCCTGGGGACGATCCGGTCACACTCTGCGATCGAATCCATCTCAAAACCCCGGCCACCGACGCTGATACTGCGCGTCGAGTCGCACCCGGTGCGGACAGCAAGAGTGTCACGGTAGCGGTAACCGCCCTGACCAGCGACGGGAACCCATATCACCAGAACACCGCCTCAGCGTTTCCTGTCACACCGACCTATTCGAGACTGCATCCACGTCTGACGTGAGACGTTGCACGTCGATCCCGTACCGAACCCCGTCGGGTGTGGTGATCCACATGCCTCCCTCGCCGTCTTTGTCGGTCGGATGGTTCGCGAGCACGTACTCAGCGACCGCGTGGACCGCGGGATACGACGCTTCTTCTTTGCCGTCAAGAAACTCGCTCTGTGCCTTGTTGATTCGACCGATGTAGATCTGATTGGAAGGCTTTCCGAACTGGATACCGAACTTGGGCATTGTCGTGTCCCTTCATTTGTGGCCTGATTGCGTTAGTCGATGGGGTTTCGGAAATCGTGCCTCAGTGCTGGTGGTGTAGCAGCTGCAGGTCGCCCGTCAACACTGAGATGTGCGCTTCGATGCTCGCTCGCAGCGTTTCCGCGTCCGCGGTGAGTCGGTCGAGGTGCTTGGCCGCGAGTGCGTCGTGCCCCGTCTGAATGAGGAGATCGTCGACCGCCGGAATCGCATCGGAGCTGCGGTCTATCACCTGCAGTGCCAGGTATTCGTCGTTGAGTGCGTGCAATTCGAGGGTGTATCGGTACAACGCTGCTACCCGCTGCTCGAGGCTGCCATAGACGACATCGAGGCTGTCGGTGACAATCTGCCGTTGACGTCGAGCCGCCTCGGCATTCCCGCCGGCACCGACAGGTTCGGGGCCCAGGGTGGCAGCGATCTCGCTGATCTTCGATGCGTGCTCGAGTATCTGGCCTGCCTCCGCTTCTGGATCGAATTGGATCCGGTGGGTGGTCAGGAACTCGGACTGCCATGCTGGGTAGCCGCGGACCGCGTCGAGCATCGCCGTCGCCGCCGCCGCCAATCGGTGCTCACGCGTTCCGTTCGTCGGCTCCACACGCCGCACACTTGCACCTTCGAGGCGCTGAAAATCTTCGGATGTGAGTTCGAGCTCGTGAGATCTCTTCGCACAGGTGCCAGCAATGGAACCCACCCCACACAGGACTGCGAGGGCCGCCGCGACCTCGTTCCGTCCGGACAGCAGAGACACCATGACCCCCAGGAGGAGCACGTAAGTGAGTGCACGCAGCACACCACCGACGGTGGTGAGAATCTTGTCGCCAACGCTTCGCGTGTCCGCCGGCGCGGGATGCCCTTGCAACCCAGGAAGGTGCGAATAGATCAAACGTTCCTGATCGCCCGTCAACGCGAAGTCGGCGGGAACGGGATCACGGGATAGGGAGCCAGCTTGGGCTTGCCTCTCAATCCGACGACGGGCCTGTTCCCTATACGCCCGGCTGCCCCGAATGAGGGCACTGACCCCACGTGCGTGATCTGGATTCGGAAGACCCTGTTCGACCCGCCTGCTCAGCTTGCCCCGCAGACGTACGTCGAGCCGCGCGCTATCGACCTCCCACCGGGCAGGCAATTCGACCGAATCGAGTGCCGGACCGCCGACCAGTTCCGCAATCTTTTTCTCAGACTGCGCAATCCTGTCAGTCGCGGCGGCAAGTTCCTGCGCAGCGGCCGTACTGACCCAGTACTTGACATCCTCCCGGCCATGACCGACCGAAATTCCTCCAACTTCGCTGCGGACCGCACCCCTCATATCAGTCACCCTTTCCCTCCCGTGCATCCACTCTGCAGTATTCGTTTCACGACAGGGGCGAACACACCGCGCGTGCGGTCAATCGGCGTTGCACCCTGGGTGCTTCGCCCGTGAGCAAGGGCTATGAGGATGTCGCGAGTTGCGTTCACGTCGCCGAGAGCGCGGTGCGTAGCACCCAGGCGCAGGTTCCTTCCGGCCTGCTCTGCGGTGGTGCGGGCGACCATGACGCAATCCCAGCTGCCGCGGCAACTGATGTGTTCGAGGTTCAGGTGGTAGCGATCGTTGTCGGCGCAAATGCGGCCGTAGTCAAAGTCTGCACTGTAAGCAAGGATCGTCCGCCCGCCTGTGATGTCCTCGACCTGGTGGGCAACTGCGGCCCAGGTGGGCGCGTGGAGGAGTTCGAGCGCGGAGATACCGTGAACGGCTTGCGCGGGTGCTTCGATCCGGACAGGGCCCGGGTCTACGAGGGTGTCGAGGAGAACTTGCCCGGTGGCGGCGTCGATGATCGCAATCTCGATGATCGCCCCATTGAACCCAGTGGTTTCGACGTCGACGATCACAGCTGCGCCGGGAGCGAGCATGCGCTGCGCCCACTGTTGGGTGCTGCTGTCGACCCTGGGTGCGCTCATCCCATCTCCTCGTTCCTTGAGTTGCAATGTTTCTGCGAGCACCGACATTGCCGGTACAGACCGACACGAATCCGAGACAAACTCCGAAGTGCTCCCAAACTGGTCGGAATCAACTACCCATCGAGTGCCGAGGCTCTCGTAGACGGCCCAATTTCATATAGATCCGGATCCTGCCGACTCTGTGACGAAGCGGGCCAAGAGATCGCGGGCCACACCATCCGGTCCGCGTCACTCACAGCAACATCAGTCTTCAGAGTGTTCCCGCGACCGAATCCGAGTTCGCCGACACGGTTGGCCGACACATCAACCCTCTCAAGGGCATTGCTAGTCCGGACGCTTGTGCCGAACTCGGTATCCACACCCGTGATTTCTGCACCGACCGACTTGCTGTGACGTGCACGAGCATCCTGCTCCTTGCGCACCTCGCGTATCAGATCGAGCATTTCGTGGTGAGTGCCAATCGGATGGCGAATCGTCCGCTCTTCGTGGTACATGCAGTAACTCCCTTCTCTCGGGATCGTCTGGGACTTTCCCATTCGACCAGTCTGACGCCTTTGCCTTGTATAGATCCGTGTCATCCCTTCTGTGTGACATACGGGAGGCGCGAACTGTGTTCGAACCTGCGTGTCATCACTCCACGAAGCGGGTCATCTGACGGCTGTCATTGGTAGCGGGCACATTGCCGGGCCTATGGCAATCTACGAACGGACAGCTCGATAACCCGCGAGTCGGGCCGAGGTCGCATCCTTCAGGTCGGCCGCGAGCGAAGTATCGCGCCGGCGATGGCCGGACGTATGCGCATCCAAATCCTGCTGTGCACGCTGGTACCCGTCGAGTGCCTCGAGTTGAGCACGAGACTCCGCAACGCTGAGGTCCTGCGCTTCGAGATCCGCAGTAATTGTGGCGGCCTGCTCCTGCGCAGCCGTGAAGTGGGCGAGCTCGGTGCGAGCACCGGCGAGGAGATCGGCGTACTGACGGTAGGCATCGCCGATCGCGGGAATCACCCCTGCACGCTCCGCCGCGGCCTTCACTTCCTCGGTCTGCCGGTGCAGACGGTGGGCACGGTGAAGATTGTCGGCGTAGCACCATGCGGCGAACTCACTGCCGGCGAGCTCCCCCAGCCACCCTTCACGGTAGGCACGCGAGTTGTGGAGCTCGTCGAGAGTGGCGCAGCCTTGCGCAAACAGAGTTCTGACCTCTTCTGGGCTCTCTTCGAAATCTGACGTTCCTATCGTGTGCTGGTCTCGGTGACGTGCGCGGACGGCGCCGAGATGATCCGCAGCGAACTCGCATGCGAAAAGCAGAAGCACGGCAGACAGGAACACCCCGCCGGAAAGCCGCCCGGCGAAGTCCGCCCGTGAATGGTCGCGCGACAGTCCCACCACGAGCCACATAGTCAGGTTCACAACAAAGCTGATAGCTCCGACTGCCACCGCGGCGTCTGCCGCAGTCCTCAGAACACTCTCGGGGCGCCCCGGCTTCACCGGATGGCACGGATCGTGAACGTGGTATCCGTCCGCGTCAGGGCACACGAGCGGGTTTCGTATTCTCGTCGACCGTCGAGTCATCGTCATTTTCTGTCCTTCTGCTTACGTCGTGGCGGCGGTGCCGACACCGGGTGTGTGCACAGTTCGCCGCACATCGGCGGATCTTCATCGGGCGACCCGCATCGGCATACTGCTGTCGTGAGTGTTGTTGCGGGCGGCGGTGACCCGGTCCACAAGTCGGGAGAGGATCGCGCTGACCTGGGTGGGGCGTTCGTGGATGACCATGTGTCCGGCGCGGTCGACGATCGTGAGATCACCGTCGGCCAATGCGGCCGCGATGGTCTGTGAGTGGATCGGCGGGGTCATCAGGTCGATGCTGCCGCAGATGATCGACACGGGAATCGGGCGGATCAGGTCGAGTGCCGCGCGTTCGTCGTGCTGTTTGAGGGTGTGTAGGTATCCGACCATGGTCTCGAGTGCGACGGCACTGAGCATGGCGGTGCCGATGGTGCGCATCTGGCCGGTGGTGTGGGTTCCGTAGCCGACGCCGTGGATCAGGGGCCGGCACACGTACTGACCGACCTTCCTCACCCCGTTGGCCACTCCGGGGACTGTGGACACTGTTGCCCTGACCAGGCCCAACAAAGGGCTGTTGAGGCTGCGGCCGAGACCGTGGAGGGCGAGGTCGCCGGCAGAGGTGGCGATCAACGCCATGCCGACCACATGGGTCGCAACTGCGTCCGGGTTTTGCCGGATGTGCGCGAGTGCGGCCATTCCTCCCATGCTGTGCCCGATCACGATGGTCGGTCCCGTGGACGCTTCGTCGAGGACGGTGGCGAGGTCGCGGCCGAGGCGGTCGATTGTGTAGGTGTCCATGCGGGTGTTCCCGGAATCGCCGTGGCCGCGCTGGTCGTAGGCGATCATCCGGATCTTCGGGCCCCACATGCGATGCAGATGTGCGAGCTGGAAGTCCCACGCGGCGGCGCGTAGACAGTGCCCGTGAACGAACACCAAGGTCAGCGGTGCGTTGCGGGGACCGTACTCGTGGACGGACAAGGGAACTCCGTCGTCGGTTGTGATGGTTCGTGTGCGGCGCGATCCACGCAGCGTCGAGGGGGCCATGATCACGCCTTTCCTGCGAGGACGACCACGGTGAGCATGGCGCCGAGGACGACCAGGTAGCTCATGATCACGACGAACGTGGCGAACAGGATTTGGGCGATCGTTTCGAACTCGCGGGCTCGCCCGGTGGATAGACTCTTGCTGCGATTCATGACGGAATCCTTCTTCCGTTGTGGTCGAAGGCCCTGGTCGGTGCTGGAACACCGGTCGGGGCCGCTCTTGGTTAGAGGTCTTCCCGCTTTTCGTTGCGGTGCGCACTCCGATACGGCGTTGAGGTAGGGCTGAGCCGGTCGCGGACCGTGGTGAGTTCGGTGTTCACAGTTGGCCTTCTTCCGGTTTTCCGCACCTACCAGTCAGGCAGCAGCGAAGAATGCGGTCCTCGGGATCGTGATGTCTTTGGCGGCGGCTTCGGCAGTGGTGTGGTCGGCGAACTTGACCAGGGCGCGCACGGATCCGTCCGGTCCCGGGAAGTATTCGATCACTGCGTCGATTCGACGTGCTGCCTGAAAATCGTCGGTGCGGTGGGTGATGTGAGGGTTCATCTGTTTCCCTCTCGTGGGCGGCTGATTCCACGTAATTATTACAGTAGTCTACTGCAATTTACAACAGATCCGGCAACCGGACTGCCCCGCAGCAGGCCGCCCCTCCAGAAATTGCAGTAGAAGCCTGTAATATCACTGTCCATGGACACCCGCGGCCTGCTGACAACCCACCAGGTCCTCGAACTCTTCACCGCCGAAACCGGCAAAACCATCGCCGAGCGAACATTCAGCTCCTACGTCGCCCGCGGCCGCGCCCCCGCGCCAGTCGAACGCATAGGCGGTTCGCCACTGTGGAATCGCAGCGACATCCTCACCTGGATCCGAAACCGCCAAGGAACAGCAGGCAGACCCCGCACACCCTCACGCCGCACCCACGCAGCCCGCAAGCGCAACGAAGACACCTGACGCACAACGGATCCGATACTGGACCCCCGACACGAAATCGGCCGTACCCGCCGCGTACGTAGCGCTATTCGATCTCGGCGGCAACACCCCGCGATGCCGTCAATTACCTCGTACACAACACCACTCCCCATTCAGAGTGCAGCCAGCTGTGGAAGCACCTTCGACATCGGCAACTCCAGCCTCGTTGTCCCCCTGGAAATATTTCGCCTCTCAACCTACAAACGGGTGCTCAGAGACCGTGAAATATTCGCACGGCGAACCTATATTCCAGGCATCGTGACCAGGGTGTTCGCGTTGACCAGCGGCCCGGCTTCGACCCCACTCGGCGGACACTCATCAAGAGATCTCGACGAAGGCGGTGGCGGCAAAAATGACACCCGCAGCGTCTCCCTCACGCAGAGCAATCACCGGGGCTAGTTCGTTCAACCTCGGGTTTGCGCCGATGAACCAACTGCGTGCGACGCTGGCGCCTTCAGTGGCGCTGATCAGACGCCACACTCGGTGTGCCGCCCGCAAACGCTTCTGGTGCTCTGGCCGTGGTTCCGGCCCGTCCTCCTTCGCCCACCGATGTGGGAGCTTCCTGTCTCGAATCCCCGCGAGGGTCGCGACCAGCGTGGGACCGAGATGACTATTGAGCTGTCGCGTCACCTCGTGGATGTCCATGCGCGTCGTGACCGCGTGGGTTTCCGCTGCGAGGGCGTGGGACATGATCTCACCTTCATTTACGAACTCGAACACATCCGATGGGCAGCCGCAGCACTCCTGGTCGGAGCGATATAGCACATCTACCACATTGCTACTCAAATGCCACCCTGATACAACCGCTGGTGTGGCGGTGGACCGACCGACACCCGCTACCGCTGGCTCCACTTAACCGCGGTTACTTCGACCTGGCGCAAACGTGTTCAACCGTTCAAACCCGACAGGTGAGGCTTAACCGTGGCAAGTTGGACGGCCGGGTGTTGCATGTAGACCCGTTCGGGTCTACCGTTGCGTTGGGTTACGCGGCTCGTGCCGCACCGCACATCCCAACTGGAGCAAGAACATGTGAAACCAGGTACCGAACAACGAACCGGAGAGCCACCCCTTCGGGTGACGACGAATGACGG
This sequence comes from Rhodococcus huquni, assembly GCF_055231055.1. Lineage (NCBI taxonomy): Bacteria > Bacillati > Actinomycetota > Actinomycetes > Mycobacteriales > Nocardiaceae > Rhodococcus > Rhodococcus huquni. The sequence continues at coordinate 46,521 of NZ_JBUYWE010000013.1, read as the reverse complement.
AGCACGACGTGAACAGTGCCGTGGTGAACCGCAAGGGCGGGGTAGGGAACTTCCCCTCACCTTCTACTTCACAGCGGATCGAACCATTGACCAACCCTAATACCTCGCCACCCCCTGTTCTCGTTCCGGCCGCGCGGCCGGCGAAGATCGTACGTAGCGAATCCGAGTGCGGAGGCGTCACATGCCGCTCTAATCCGAGGGTGTTCGCACCTTTGCGAGCGGCCGATTCTCGGCCCATGTGTCGATCGTGGATTCGAGCCATCCCCGGTGTGTGCCGACAACTGCATCAGGGAAGGGGAGAATTCCCTTGCGGGCATACCCCTTCAGCGTGTTCACGCTCAGTCCGGTTTTGTCCGCGACGTCAAGGAGTGAGAGATAACGGATCACAGCTTCATGCTACGAGACATGCGCGACACCTGTTCGCCCGTAAACCCGAGGGGTACGGGCGCCGCAATGAAGAAGCCCCAAGACAGGATTGATGCAATGACCATCTCACCAGAATCAACCTCCACGAACGAGGTCACGGTCACGTCGGTGCTCGATGACGGCGACTATTGGGCGCTGGGTGAAGGTGGCCCCGATCCCGACGACATGGCGTGGTGGTCCGTCTCGAAGTCGATCGTTCCAGCAATGCCCACAGGTGGCTTCTATCGGATCACCACCCTCAATACTGGACCGAATCCCACAGAAGTCGTTGGGCTCGAGTCTGCGAACGTCGGATATGGACTGTCCCCTAGAGATATCCAGGACCTGATCACCAAGGACGAAGCCGAGGAACTCCTTACGACTCTCTCCCGCGTCGTGTGGGGTACGAGCTGGTCGCACGACACGCCGCGCAACGTATGGGAACTCCTGTTCGTGATGCCCGATCCCAACCAGCATTTCGCCGACGGCACGCACGATGAGGTTGTCGAACTTCTGCATGCGTTACTGACCCGTACTATCGAGCGAGGTTGGTGGCCCTTCCAACTCGACGAACGCGACGAACGCGGAAGCCACATAGGAGTACGACCGATCGATGAGTGGAACCGGTCTATGCCACAGGCACAACGCATCGACAGCGCCTCAATGTCTTCGCTACTGAAAGCGCTGAACTCAAAGCAAGTACTACCCCAACAATGACACCAAACAGGGCAATCGAATCCACCCTTGGTCACCACCAGAATGAACAGTGGCAATCCAAACAGCATCCGAAACAGGTCAATCATGGGGCAAGACGGCGATCAATGCGAGCAACTTAACCGCGGTTAAGTTGAGTCCATCGGACGGTCTGCTGGCCGCGGTGGCATCAGAGTCGATGTTGCATATAGACCCGAGTCTGCAATTCTGTCGGGGCACACACCTCGGCCGAACAGCAAACCCCCAAGTGGGAAAGAACATTCACATTCCCACGCCATCGCAATCAACATAGCGCGCTCGGTCGGCATCGAGATCGAACAGGGGCCGCACATCGGGGTCGCGCAGCACACGGAAGTGGCGCCCGGAGTCCTCGAGGGCGTCGCGGATCGCGACGAACGCGCGCGGCCGCGCAGCGATTATCGCGGCCGCGTGACTGTCCGCTGCGCGAAGGAGACCGGAGACCGACCGATCGCTATCGTCCACACCGGGTATCGGATAGTCGGCCGCGAGCAACGTTGCTGCATCACGCTCGGCTTGCAGATAGTCGGCGCACCCACCTCCTGTCACCACACCGATGTACCGTTCTGCAGCTGTGCCGGCGACGGTCGTACACAGTCGTTGCCAGACCGCGGTCAACGAGTCAGCCTCGACGGCGGCCAGGTAGTCGACTCGGCCACCAGAGTCGCCGATTTGGCGGATGTGCGCGGACTCGATGGTGCCTCCTTGCGCGAGGACAGCTAACACGTGCCCGGCCTCGTGCGCTGCACGTACCTCCACAGTCTCGGCCGGATCGTGCAGTTGGGCGACGGCGCGCGGTGCCAACTCGTCGCGGATTCGGGCGACCTCATCCGTATCTGTCGGGTCGACGGCGCGGGCCCGGGCAGCACGTTCGAGCAGGCTGCTGCTCTCACGACTGTTCCTCAACCGGGCCATCTGCCCAAGGGGCGCAGCAGCACTGACCATCACGCCACGGTCGACGAACAGTGGACGCAGAAGCGCCCACACACTCCGCGCCATCACCATCGTCAGAACTACACGGACGAGCATCGCGGCCGGGAGATCGAGCACCCGCTCGGCGAGTGGTTCGCTGTTCGCCCACACCACTGCCACCAGCACCAATGCCGCGCAACTTTTGCTGGCGGCCCGCATGACACGAGCAGTCATGCTCGATCGGTCAGGCAAGACGTGCATGATCGTTCACCGCCCCCGCGGCATCACCAATCTGAGCGGCTGTATCCACGGCAACAGCAATCGAGTTCTGTATTCGCGAAACCAGCCCTGTGAGTTCGTGACGAATCTGGTAGGCGGACGCCCTCGTCGCATGGTGATCGATCACCGCATCAGCAATCAGATCGAGCACCACCTCGTCTTCCACGCGAATCCACCCGGGAACCCTTTCCTTCAGGCGTGCGCGAAGCCGCACTGCCCATTCGAGGTCGTCACTCCACCTCGAAGATGCGGCCGAATCCTGAAGCGTGGAGACCTGCGACCTCGCGGTGGCGAGCGCCTGCCGCAGGTCCCGCAGTTCGTCCGTGTGAGCTTCCTCCTGGACAACCGCACGACGCGTCTGCCAGCGGGCGATCTTGCGCCACGCCTCCGATTGCTCGACCGGCGAAAGCTGCGGGGCCGGCCGCACCACCGTCATCGACCGAGTGCGCCGACCCGACGGCGGGGACATGATGCCCCAATGATCGGGAATCTCGAGTCCCGACACCAGTTCCGGGTCGGCAACCACCAACCACCACTGCGTGCAATACCGGGCCCAATCATCGTGTTTGGTGGGGTCTTTCAACTCGGCGAGCACATCGGCGCGGCTGACTTTGATTTCGTGGCCGACCAACGCGTTTCCAGCAGTGTGGGTGAGCCCGTATGCGATCAGGTCCGCTCGCCGATCCGAATTCGGTGCCGCGATCTCCGCGGCCAACTCCCACCCCGGGCGCCGCATCGGCGGGTTGTAGTGGCCGGCCAACATGGTCAGCACCTCAGCAGCCGTAATGGCTTTGCTCATCAGTGTGTTTCCCCTTCTACGACGCCACGGACAGGTTCGGCGACCACTGCACGAGAGGTGCGTCGGCGCGCACGTACAGCGGGTGCCGTGGGTCGCCTCCCGCAGTGACTCCCAGGCAATGCCACCTGCACTCGCCGACCTCGGCCACCACCTCCGCGATCCGGTCCACCGGGGCGCGGGCACCCCACGCCGCAACCACCAGATCCGCGGACGCTACCGCCCGGGCGAGGTGGCGGGGATTGTCCGGTCCCACGATGTCGACGCCACGAGCGAGCGCGGCGAACAGATCAGCCGGATCGGTCGCCCGATACGCGAACAGGTTGACCACCTCGAGGGCGGCGCAGCCGAATGCCGAGGCGAATGCCTTACACCGCCGAATCGTGGGGTCGTCCACAGAACCATCAGCGGTCGACGGATTGAGCATCACGAACACGCACCGGCCACCGCCCACCAACTGCCTGGAAAGAGTGCGACGCAGCCAGTACCGGTACACCCCATCCTCAGACAGATACGCACCACCGCCGACCACACGGTCAGTCATTTTCGAGAACCTCGCCGCTCTCCCGCAGGGCTTCATGCCCAACAAGGCCCGACAAGTTCGGCGTTACGTCTTCGGCGGGCAATGAACGTGAACCGACGGCCTCGCTACTTCCCGGCCTGGTCCATCCGTCTGCTTCGAGCTTCGTCAGCAGTGCTCGAACACCTAGGTAGGTAGGAATTCTCAGCTCCTGGGGTGTGGATTCCCATGTGCTCGGCCCCCACGGGTCCATCCCGTCATGGAAGGCTCGTGCCGCACCCTCCACAATGGCGCTCGCTGTTGCAGCTTCAGCAGGTTGTGATTGCGGACCCGCCGCTCGCGGCAACAGTCGTCCGCCTGAACAGCAGCGATGACGAGGGAGTGCACACGGACGTTCCAGGATCGCGGCGACGGCTGTGCGTGAGATATACGAGGTAGCCCTGTCGTTCGCGGCGTCCACCAGTTCCCGAACCTTGGCTACGGCCTCACGATGCGCTTCGATCTGCGAGAGGCATTCGTTCAGAGACAGCGTCATCTCTCCGAGGCGGACGCCCAACGCCCGACTGATCTTCTGCTGCCAGTCGACATCGGAGGGGCGGGCGGCTCTCACCTTTTCGGACCTCCGGTGCGCCACCAGTTCATCCCGCAACGCAGGGAAGTTGCCCTCGACCCATTCGCTCCACTCGAGGGAATCATCCGAACGCCAGTCATGAATCAGGGTTCCTTCGTCCAGATCCACACGGTCAGACATTGGTCATATCCCCTCGTTCTTCTCGGATACCTTGGTGATCCGCCAGGGACCGTAGGCGTCGAGCGGGACGACTCGCCCAGCCTGGTTTCGAAAGCGACGATCTGTGTAAAACTTGCAAACAACAGGACCGCTCTCAACTTGAATCGCTCCCGTACCCCGCAAGTCGTCAAGCAACTCATACCGGCCTTCGCTCATCAGTCGCTCTCCTCGGGTAGCACCTCGGTTACCGGGAACGCGATGTCGCCCCACGCTTCGCCGTGGGCCCCGTAAGAACCTTCGCCGGCGCCTTCGTAGTAGACGCCGTTTCGGTCCCGAAACTGCACCGGGCGTTCGGGTTCTGGGTCGCCTGCCTGCCACACACGCGGCAGGTCGTCGGCGGTCTCGGTGTCGGCGGGGTCGTTCTGGGTCACCGTGAGTGTTCTGGTGGTGTGAATGCGGGTGTCGGCGGCACCCGCATTGGCAGCGGCGATCACGTACGGGTCGTGCAGCTGCTCGGCGCGCATGCGACGCAGCCTGGCGACGAGGTACCGGTAGCGCTCGTTCGTCATGAGTGGACATCCCTTCTTTCGTCGAGAAATGGCAGTGTGCGTTTACTGGGCTAGTCGGATGATGGTCTGGTGTTGTATACGGTCCACGGCTCTTCGATCCGTGTGACCACGAACGGATCACGGTCGCGGTAGTGGTCATCACCGACCAACTGCGCCAACTCCTGTTGAGCCGCTTCAGGAGAAGTGAACGAACCGGATACCTCCTGGAACCGACCATCCGCACCCTTCACAGCGACGGCGTAGTGTCGCTGCGGTTGCGAGCCGGGAGTCGCGTTACTCAGAAGTGCGTCAACCGCGGCCTGAGCCGCGAGTCCATTTTTGGCGAACTTCGCAAGCTCGTTTTCGTTCGACATCGTTGGGTCTCCTTCGCCTTCGCATTTGTTCATCGCAGGGCCGATTCGTAAATTGGTCACGGTCATCGCCGATTACCACCACCCGCAACCGGAGCACACGTCGTCTGGGTTGTGAGTGCATTGTGGCCAGGTGTCGAGGACGAGCCCGGACATCGATGTCAAGGCGTGTGCGCCGTCGTGTCCGGCTTCGCGGTGGCAGTCCGGGCATTCGGCGATGTTGCGGGGCAGCGGTTCGATGTGGTCGAAGATCTTCATGCCGCCTCCCGACTGGGGTAGGTACGGAGGTCTCGGTGGTGCTGGGGGTGCGCTTCGTGCAGCTCGGTGGCGGTGGGCCATGCGCGGTGGTTGCCGGCCCATCGGATGTGGCCGCAGCGGCAGAATGTGACGTCGAACCAGGGGTGGTAGGTCGCTGGTTCGTGGTGCAGATCGATACAGCGGTGCCGCAGCCCGGTCGGTGCGGCGGTGTTGAGTTGGTGCCGGGTGTACGCGCCGCTCACGACCGATCCTTTATCTCTGTGGTCGGCGTTAGCTCGCGGCCGCGCACGATCAGGGCTTCGAGTACGTCCTCCCACCAACCGGGGTCGTCCTGAGCCAGGGCCCACTGGGCGCGCTGACCGTATCTGCGGATCTCGTCTTCGAGTTCGTGGACGCGTTGGACGAGTTGCCGGTTGAGGTTGTCCCGGTTGACCTGCACCTGGCGGGTGTAGTGGCGCAGGTCTTCTTCGTCGGTGATCTCGAAGTCCGCGTACTCGTCGTGGTCGTCCTGCCACGCCGCGACGATCTGATCGGCCAGATCCAGGCTCGGTGCGGCGGAACTATGTTCGGGTGCGGTAGTCATTGCTGGTCCTTTCAGGCTGCGGGGTGCAGGGTGCTTCGGCCGTGGGCGAGGGCGGTGAGGATGTCGCGGGTGGCGTGCACGTCGCCGAGGGCTCGGTGCATAGTTCTGATCCCTCGATTCCTCAACGGAAATTGGTACGAGCACGAACTCGAGCAAGATTCAGAGGTCCTCCCACACCGGTCGAGATCTACCGCCCTGCCGAAGCTCCTCATACGCCCAACGGCCAAAGTCCTGCGCAACTGGCTCCTCGATGTTCAACAGAGCAGCTGCGGTTGCATCAACCACGCGCCGAAGTCGCTCGATCTCATTGCGCAGCCGAGCAAGATCACGCGCCACTATGGGTCCAACATCCTGCGAAGGTTGGTGAAGACTCGTGGTCATGGCCGATACCTCTTCCGTAAAGAGTTTCCGTTCCACCGCACCCGAATAGACGAAACACCCGATGAGCGCAGTGTTCGAAACACCCAAGAAGCGGTGGCTCTACTTCATATAGATCCGGTTCCTGGCGTCTCTGTGACAACAGCAGGGGAAGACGGGCTCGTGGGCATGCACCCCTGAAACAAATCCGGGGCCTGGCGACATACCGAACTCGCCTTATCGAGTCTTGTTTGCAGTTCCCTCAGAGGATGCTCATCGATTCGGCGTACGCCGGTGACTTTCGAACGCGGCGACATCGGCCACAGCTTGCCGGGTGAGCGTTTGCAGGTGATCCAATCTGGTTCTTTGCTTGCTCGTACTCGCGGCGACCGGCACTTGTCTTTGCCGTATCGGTGAGGTCGGTGGAGCTCAGCACAACAGGCGCGGCACCAAAGTACGCGGGTATCGCATGCCAGCTCCTAGCCGTGCAGACTCGAAGGTCAGACGCCCGCCCCTCGTGGCGTGCTGGACGGGGAAGCGACTAGTGAGAGAAGTCGCCTCCGACCGAATCCACAGCCTCCTGTACGGCTGACGGCTCGAACGACAAAATCCGCCACAGGATCCTTTGGCCTAAGTCGGGGCGATACTCCGACACAGACGGCTCAGCAGCGGCGTGACCAAGGCAGCCGACCCGCACATCGAGCAGCCGCGCCAACGCCACGGTCTGTTCCCAACTCGGGTAGAGCCGGCCGCGTTCCCACAGATCGACTTCAGGTTCGGCGGCCAGGCATGCGCGGTCTACTTCCGGACCGACGTGATTGCCGTCGTCCAAGAGCTTCGATATGTACCAGGGCACCAAAGATCCGCTCTGCCACAGCAGATAGTCCTGCTGATCCGGAGCACGAAACTTGGTTCGCTCCATCGCGTAGTAGTCGCTGATGATTCGCACAACCAGCGCTGTCTCGTCGTCGAGCTCCGGTGGGTCCGTCTCGGTGTTCATGTTCGGCTGAGGCACCGAATCTTCGCCGTGTCTGCGGCGGCGACGAAAAATATTCACACGGCGAACCTATATCCCAGGCATGTAGGCCAGGTACCGACGGAAATCGAGGTCGCTTGTGTCGCGGCGGGTCAGGTAGTCGAAAAACAAGCATGGGCGCCGGCATTGCACCCCATCGAGGTTCGCTGACGCATAGTCTCGCGAGGCCGGCAGGTGCACGGTGCGCAGCCCTACGAATCGTTGTCCGCGTGGTTTGAGCCCAAGATTGAGATGCACACCAGCCGCAGGTCCCTCGTTGACGATTCGACGAATGAGCTCGAATGCGCCGGGGGACTGAGTGATGACGTGGTGGGCGAGATCGACCGTCAGGAGCAACGGTGGCTGTCCCGGCATTCCTGATGAGATGCGGTTGGCGGCCTGTTCGATCAGGTCAAGATCTTCGCTGGGGGAAGTAGAAACGCGATCGGCATGAGGAAACCAGAGTGGCCCGTCGATGCGTTTAGGGTCAACGAGCCATGTCTCCCAGCCGGCACCGTGTCCAACGAGAGCAAGCATCGCGAGTAGAAGGGTGCCGCCGGAGCCGGTGCGGTGATAAACCGCAGTGTCTTTGAAGTCTCCCCGGAGTCGCCCTTCGTGGTCCGCGAAGAGGGGAACGGGTTGCGCTGGGGGCAACGGCGCATCGCGTCCACAGGGGGCCGGTAAGGGTGTCAGTGATGACTTGGTGATCTCCGCGCGATAGCCAGCCCCATCGATAAGCGCCTCGATGGTATCGAGAGTTGGTGCGGCCGAGCCTGTTGCAATGCGATGCCGCGTGCTACGGGAAACACTGGACGTTCGCAGATTCCAGAGGCTCGGGTTTTCGAAGAATCGTCGCAGCTCCATAGAACAACGCTAACAACTGTCCCGTATGCGGGACGAAAACTGTCGCTTATACGCGACATGCCTGGCGCCAATCTACAAACATCTACCGAGATATAGTGAACTACTATACTTCGATACATGTTGATAGAAGGTGCCCCGTGGACCCCGTGAAAAACCCCTACTCGCCAGGCGCCGGCAGGAAACCCGCCGCCCTGGTCGGACGAGGCGAGATCCTCAACGGCTGGCACGTCTCCCTTCAACGAACCCAAGCCGGACGTACCGACCAACCCTTCGTGCTGTACGGACTCCGCGGAGTCGGGAAGACCGTCCTCCTCTCGGAAATGCGACGCACGGCAGCAAAGGCCGACTGGATAGTTACCCAAGTAGAGGCAGAACGCGGCCGTGACCTACGCGAACTACTCGGCGAATCGCTCTACGAGCCACTCAGCGACCTCGCCCGCCCGGGCCTGGGCGCCCGAATACTGCAAGGCCTCAAGACAGCCGCAAGCTTCAAGGCGTCCTACGACCTCACCGGCACATGGACATTCGGACTAGACCTGACAGGGGCCAGTGGCGGCGGTGCCGACACCGGAGTACTGGATACCGACCTCCGAAAACTCGTCCGAGATCTCAGCACCGCTGCGGCAGAAGACAACAAAGGCCTAGCGATACTGATCGATGAAGCCCAGGACCTGGACGAAACTGAGCTCACCGCACTCTGCGCCATCGCGCACGCTGCAGCACAGGACAACTGGCCGTTCTTGATCGCCCTCGCAGGCCTCCCGAGCCTGCCCAGGTCACTCGCCGAAGCCAAGTCCTACGCAGAACGGTTCCAGTACTGGCGGATAGAAGAACTCACCTCCCCCGACGCCCAGGATGCGTTGACAAAGCCCGCCCACGACGAGGGAGCAGAGTGGGCACCAGATGCCCTCGAACTGCTCGTCGACCAATCGGGCCGCTACCCATACTTCCTCCAACAGTTCGGACAGGAAGCATGGACAGTGGCTCAAGGACCGCAGATCGCCCTGCACGACGCCCAACTCGGCGTCGCATACGGGCAGAGCCAACTCGACACCGGCTTCTTCCGGGTTCGATGGGACCGCGCGACCAAAGCCGAACAGGACTACCTGCGTGCCATGGCGGTCGACGGTGACCGTGGCGGCTCATCCTCCAGCGATGTCGCCTCACGCCTCGGCAAGACACCACAACAACTCGGACCGGCCCGCGCGAACCTCATCGCCAAAGGCCTCGTATACGCACCCGACTACGGCGTCATCGCCTTCACCGTCCCCGGAATGGCAGCCTTCATCTCTCGACAAGCCCTGTAGCGACAGTGACACCCTTCGCATCGGCCGCATGCGCGCTTCCTTGGTGAACGCGGGCGATGAGAGCGACTGGGTGTCTACTCCCGGCGACGCGGTCGCCTTGAACGCTGGAGGTGGGTGCCCGCGTTGGCAGCTTGCGTGGTTGACTGAACGCGCGTACTTTCAGTTATGACAGTTACGGCACATGTGGCAGATGGTGTTGGATCTGTAGACCCCACGCAATAGATGGAGCTGAATAGTCGTGCCTGCAATCAAAGAGTTGGACGCCCGAACCGTCGAGCCCGCCGACCTGGACGCACTCCGAAAATTTGCAGACCGAGTAGCGAGCGCTGAGCTTCGTGATCTGCTCCGCGGACTCGCCACATCCGTCGAAGCCGGCGCCGATGTCGCGCTCACCCAGTCGGACGACGAGCTTTCACCCCAGCAGGTTGCAGATCGACTGAAAATGAGTCGCACACACCTGTACAAGCTGCTCGACAACGGCACCCTCCCCTCGCACCATGTGGGGACGCACCGACGTATCTACTTCCGAGATCTTGTCGTATTCGAAGCCCAACGCCAGAGCGAGCGCCGCGCACTCGCAGAGCAGTTCGCACATGCCGATGCCGGCAATGAGGCCGCCATCGAGGAACTCGCCGCCGAACTGTAGTCGACGTGAAGGTCTGCACCGTCGGACCAAATTGGCATTATGGTCCGGTGACCATTCTTCGTACTGCGCGGCCAACACAGCGGGTCCTCACGAGCTTGACCTCTGGTTGGACCAGCTCGGTTGATCAGCGTGCAGTTTCAGCGCACAAATGGGGCGATCTGCACCCGTATACCGAACTGGCACACCCGCTGATCGCGAAAGCCGCCGCCCTCTACACCGAGGACCCGTCAGCGGATCCGCCTGCACAACCTATTCGCTGCGCTTCCGCATTGAACTTCCTCGAAATCAGAGGAGGCCAGTGGCGAGGAGCCATCTGGGAGGACATCAATGACGGGTCCCGGTGGCTGGTAGCCGCGGGCCTGGCAAAAGGCGAACATCGCGACAACGACGACTTCTACGTTCAGCTAGCGGATGTCTTCAAGCGAGGCGGCGAGAAGGATCTACTCCCAACTCCGGACGATCGCCGTCATCTAAAGATCGAAGGTGCAGGGTGGGCAAAAACTCTGTGGGAACTCGGTATTCAATCCAAGGTGCACGCGCTGCTGGATAGCTTGGAATCTGGGAGCTCGGCATCGTTCCAGGTGCAGCATCCACTGCGTGACGAGAGATTCGCGACGGTAGAGGTCACGCACGGCGCGGATCCGGAGATGGAGGAGTTCGTGGTCGAGATCGCCTGGCATACGAACCAACAAGGCAGCCAGGTGGCGTGGGCCATGATCCGCAGGGTTCTGACGTCGATCGCACCCGTTGCTCAAGAATGGGACACAGCTGGTGGCATCTTCTCCCAGTACGTGCCTGTCGGCCATCGAGAAAAGCGAACGTATGAGTTGGCAGCAGCGGACGAGGCGCAAGAACTGGTTACCCACGAGCCCAATTCCGCGGGCCACTACGTTCACTCTGACCACATCGCACGCAGCACTGTCGAGGGGAGGGCAGTTCGCGCTTTGTGTGGAGTCTTCTTCGTGGTCAGCCACGATCACAAGAACCTGCCGAACTGTCCTGAATGCGTCGCGCAGCGCGCTGAACTGCCTGTCTGATCGACTAGCGGGAGTGGGGTCGATTCGAAGGATGAACGCGCGCATCGGCGATCTGCTGCAGTTCCTCGCGAGAGAGTAGGTAGTCCGACCGGTCGAGCCCACGTTTGCGGCCGTCCATGATGGTGCGGTATTCGGACAGCATCCGCATGTACGTTTCGAGCACGCGCGAGTGTGAATTGCCGTTGTCGTTGCGTACCAGCTGGGGCTTCAGTTCGGTCCATCTGTCCTCGCCCATGAGGAAGTGCACGTAGCTCGCCATGTGTCCTTCCAGCGGGTCGTTGTGATCGAATCCTTGGAATTCGAGCCGGTAGGCCAGTTCCTCGTCGACCGGGGTTTCTCCCTCGGCCAGGTGACTGATGCTGTACGTGAGGATTCGGAACATCTCGAGGATGTCGGATACACGGCCGCAATCTCGTTTCGACAGCTCGGTATTGAAACCTGCGGTTTCGTACCAGTACTCGCCGGTGTAACCGCTCTCCAGGATGTCTGCCCGCGTCAACTGATACTCGAGATCACCGTCGACGTTTGTGCCCTCTTCTGGTAGCACCTGCGCGAGGATGCGATGGAGGAGGGAAAGTACCTGCCGGTCGATGATCGGCATGGTCTCCGGTGCAGGCTCGACGCCGTGCTCGCCTTCCCGCTCGTAAACGGGGACGACCGACTCCATCAGTAGGTTCCTGACGTACTCGCTGAGGGTGACGCCTTCGTCGTCCGCCATCTCCTTGAGCTGATCACGGATTCGGTCGTCGACGCGAATGTTCAGAACGGCCATGCTTTCCTCTCGTATGTGTGTCATACGTTAGTATACCACTGTCATACGATATGCGTTTTCCTAGTTCAGGGACGTAACATCTGCGTGTCTGACTTCTCACGGAGCGCCATAGTTCCGAACGGGAACCATCAGAGCTAGGGTTCTCACATGCAGACGACACTCGATCACCGGATCCTCGGTCTCGCCCGCTCAGCGAAGGCCGCTGCAACCTCCTACACCGCCACGTTCGAACAACTAGTCGACGTGCTCGTAGTCAACCCAGCGGTCAAACAACTCCTCACCGCCGGCTACACCCACGCACAAACAGCACGGACCATGCGGATACGGAAACAGCACGTAGGCATCATGGCCCGCACGCCATTTCACCCCCTCGAACCAGCAGAGATGCTCGCCATCGACCCATGGGCAGTCGGCCGCAAACTATGGGTCAAGGACGAACTGTTCGAGCACGCCATCGACGCCGCCCTCGAATGGGACGCCGAGCACCTCGCGCACACAGCACCCGTCAGCGAACACCCCCACCAATACCGGATCGTGTCCCTCGAAGAGGAAATCGAAAGATACCAAGGCGCTTATGCGCGAAACGAATCCACCAAACCACATACACCTCGCCCCGAAGATGCCCAAGCCCTGCGCATCAGCACCCTCCGCGCCATCACAGCCGGCGCCAGCATCACCGACCTAGGCCAAGCGGAAACCGCAATCGCCGAGCTGTTGGAAACACCCCTTGTCCCTGAGATCTCCAACCATCTCTATGCAGCACTCACACGGCACCGAAGTGCGGACCCCGGAAAACCCTGGGCCAAAGCACGATACGAAGCACGCAAAGCACGGGAAAGGGCGGAACTCGAACAATACGGGCGCCTCCGCCCCACCCTCGACGACAACTCCCTCGACCCACGCGTCCTCGCCCGCGACATCGTGATGTACAACTTCGGCGACGCCCGCTTCATCGATCCCGATCCAGAGCAACCCCGACGAGAGACCACGGTCCGGAACTTTGCGAACGAGCTCGGCGTCCGCTGGGACCGGAATCAAACGTACCGCCCTGAACGGCGGGCACCGAAAGAAGTCGAACAGGAGATCAACGCAGCTCTCGACGCCTACCTGTCCACGAGTGAACCACACGAAAAATGGTCCACCAGAAGCGACATCTGATGGACCACATCGATCAATCCTCAGGCGTGAGCGAATCGGACCTCAAGTTCCGAAGCCGCCACTACTCGTGGATGCGCTCAACGGTAGGTCCAACCGGATCAGCAGATCGTTCCCGACGACGATCGCGAGCGATGACGAAGCACTGGTACCCCATGATAGCCGTGGTGGCGGTGAACACGAATCGTAAGGCTCCCCATTCTGCGTGTAGCGCACTCCAGACAGTGCCGTAGAAACACGCAGCGACGAGAACGATGTTCACGATGTTCGGGGGTTGACGTCGAGCTGCTAGCCGATCGAACACAGACATGGGTGTCCTTTCCGAAAAGGTATCGCAGAGTGACCTTCTCAGGTGGGTACGACACTTTTCCACCACTTATAGATCCGCGGCCACTCTTCTGTGTGACAGCCTATTGAAAACTGGGTGTCGTGATGACGCCATGAAGGGTTCCGGGTCATCTGACCGACGTGGCCTCGTACTTTCGGAGCCACGCCTTCAAACTGCCACGGTCCTCGTCGTAGGGGGTCAGAGCCAACGTCCGCAGTGCTCCATCGACCAGTCTTGCAAGTCCGGTGGGATCGGCCAGCTCCCCATACCGCGGCGCTCGTGCCACTGAGTATGCTTCCCAGTACGCCTCAACAGCTAAAGTGCGGTCGAGTCCCGGATACTGGAAGAAGCGACACTCTTCTCCGTGAAAGTTGTCGAAGATCTCGTTCAACCGGATCGACAGTGTCTCCGTGCTTTCAGGTGCGTTCGCATCGAAATCGGTCACGTATTCACGCACAGTCATCAGCTTCTCTGCAAAATCCGGCCGGCTGATGAGGCGCACGGCGGAAGCCACCCTGTGAGCGGATTCGACTTCCTCACCGACGAGCATGAAGGCGACGAATGCACTGCAGGTCACAGCGATCGTCCATATCACTACCGGGGCGGGCGCAGCCGAATGGCCATCGATCAATGTTGCGGCCATCAGCGACAAAAATCCCGACCAAACTCCGCAAACGAGGGTCAGGGCGATTAAGTCCAAGCCCATGTTCCGGGCCGCCCACCAAGTGAACAGATTCAACAGTGCGAACCCAACAAGCCAACCCCACACGTGACCGCCGGACACCGGGCCGGGCAGTTCAAGTGCCAACACTGCAGCAGCAGCAATCACCAGAATAGAAACCACTGTCCACGCACCAGCTTTGACGGTGTCCTTGATGGACAAAAACTCCAACGTGGTTCTGATGTCGTACTTGGTTCGCTGAAGCTCCTCAGCATCTCCTCCGAATGTCGATGTCACAACTACCCTCCCTTTGATCGAGCATTAGTACGGTTCCGCGAAATTCTGTCGTCTCGGAGCGTCGTGGGCCCCTCGCCGAAACCTCGGTGCCTTACGTATACAGGACCATGGGGACGCCTCACCTGAGGCTCGAAGCCGACCCCCTCGTCGATTGACCTCTTGACTTGGCGTCCGCATGTGATCTGCGATTGGCGGATATGACCTCGAATGCCGCTGTCGGATTCGGGGTGACCGCAGAAATTTCCACCACCATCGACTACAACCTGACCCAGCGTTGGGCAACCACCCTGCACGGGGCCGGCTACCACGGGATCCGATACTGGACCCGACACGAACTCGGTCGCACCGCTGCGGTGTGTAGCAGTGTTCGACCTCGGCGGCACACCCGGCGACGACGCCAGCTACCGCGTGCACGACACCACTCCCCTTTCCGAGTGCAACCAGCTGTGGGAGCACCTTCGACAACAGACAGGAATCGAAGTCGCCGATATCCCGAACTCGCTTTGACAGGCATACCGGCCACAGCCCGAAAACTCCCACCAAGCATCCGAACGATGGCTTGTCACCGGTAGGCCGTCCATGAGCTGCGGTATCCGTGCCCCCGCAGCCGTTTTCGATCACGCGCGAGGGTGAGTCTCCGCTGTCACGACGTACTGGACCACATCGCACCGACGAGTACGCAACCGTGCGCGTCCATGAACCGGTCGCACTTCTCGCGCAGATCGTTTCGTCGGCGGGCACGCGAAGACCGGATGCACTCTCCGAATGCGGACGAGATTGCGAAGCCGATTCGGAAACTCGGTGAGTTGTCGAGGTCGGACCTGCGGGTTGTATGTGCGCAGGTAGCCGCGACCGCCTACATGAGAACGCACCTCCAGGAAAACTCCAGGAAATTCTCCAACTGCACACCAGCAGGTCAGAGGCACTATTTCAGTTGCGGGGCCTGCGCTTCTCCATCTACCGTCGGAACCATGACGAACCAGCGTATCGACGACGAGCTCTCCGTTGTGCAGTGGATCCAGAACACCATTACGCGCCTCGCCCGCGACCCCGACGCAGTACCGAAGAGCCTGGACGCATGCCGTTCCCTTCCCGAACTCGAAGCGGTGTGCACGGCAGAAGCGGCAGCTCTTCCGACCCACCCCCGCACAGGCCGCTTCAGCGGTCATGACGCTGCGATGTGGCAGGCCCTCGACTGCGGCGCCAAAACCGCCACACACATGCAGAAAGGATGGGTAAGAACGAATTCGTGCGCCTCGTAGTCCGAGGCGAAGTCGCCACCCGAGTCCACCAGGCAACCGGCGACTCCAACGCCAAGAACGCTTGCTACAGGTCCTTCGCGAACCATGCGCCGGTCCGGGTGATGCGCATTTCCAACGGATGAGTTCGATCGAGAGCGGGCTGGGTTATCGATATCTCAAACCCCGACTTGCGGTAGAACTCTGCCAAGTCGCGATCCCCTTCGGCCACACCAACAATCCGGCGAAAGTTTCTGCGGCGTAGACGCCTCTCAACTTCGCCCAGCAAAGCCGCTCCAACTCCCTGAGAGCGAGCAGTTGGATCAACCGCCAGATGTGACAACAGAGTTGTCCGCCTGGCGACTTGCCACCCAACTCCACGCCCATACGCACCGAAGTACGGCGTTATCGGCTGGCAGAAGACACCACCAACAATCTGCTGGGCGGCATCTCGGCAGACTAAGGACAAAACGACGGACTGGTACTCGGGTTCAAACACAGACAGCGACATGACATCTGGCCCGGTGTCCAGAAGATGCTCGTGGAATAGCCCGTTCACCGCGACACGCTCGGGGTCAGTGGTAATCGTCCTGATATCGAGCCCAGCGGCCGTGACAATCTTCGCGGGCCGCTGACGAGCAATACGCGGCGCCGCATCGGAGTCGACGGTCCCAGAATTCTGCCTCGATCTTTGTTTACGACCCACCTTCTTGATCCCCCAGTTCTGTAGGGCGTAGTCCCAGCGCGCGACGGTGCACAATGGGTAGTTACGTTGATAAACGAGTCAGGCCACGGCGTGAGCTACTCAAACAACCGCTCGATCCTCCGCACATGCTCACGCGTGTACCCAGTCCTCCGCACAATCTCAACCTGCGGCATACCCGATTGTCGCACTGACCAAATCTCCAAGTGAAGCTTCTCCCGAGCCGCCTTCTCGCCGGCCACAGCACGGGAATGCTTCTTGATGGCGCGGCCGAGTTCGTCCATATCCAGCACTCTAGTGACCGATGAGGACGCCAAACGGTGTTGGCCACGCCATGCACGTGCAGTACAGGTTCGCATTGCGGACTCGTGACAACCTCAAAGGGGCTCCAACAGAATGAAATCTGGTGGAGCCCCTTCTATCGTCGAGAGCTTTCAGTTGGTTACGAGCACCTGCATCTCACCCACACGAATCTCGGTACGTGACGTCAAGAGAATCGGGATTACACCTCCTTGCGTGCCAGCTGGCGTCGTCGCTGTCCAGTACACCAACCAGTTTGAAGTGAACGAGGGCTTGATTGTGCCTCCCGGCTCGAGCTCGGAACTCTTCTCAAGGTGGTGGCTGCACCCGGTGGGGCTGGGGAGGTCCACGAAAATGTCCGAATACGGAACCTGCGCTCCCCCAGCACATATGACAGGCGGAGCGCCCGTACCCCAATTACCGAGAATCGACGTATGGTGACCGGTCGCGGTAACGGTGACAGCGCCGACAGACGCTACGGAAGTCTGAGGTCCAACCGTGCTGGGGCGGACCTGATCTGAGCACACCCACATCCAGGACCACAATCCGACCAAACCAACATTCCCAGGCGGTGGCGGCTCCCCATTCGCCGGCGTCATGCACACCGGAGGTGGCTCCAACTGCAGCCCAGTGAGCGCCTGCTGCACGACCGTGGCCACGTCGACGATCGGCGGTGTCTCGGGGACACCCACATCTGGGCTCAACTGAACACATTCACCCGGGTTCGCGATACCGCATTCCCAGGTCGACCCGTCCTCATCCTCAACAGTGAAGGCCTGCAGGTCGCCTTCCTGAGTGTCGACACGAGTGATGGCCGCGTCTTCCGTCTGCGAGTACCGAAGGGGCGGTCCGGAAGGTTCAGCCGCTCCCCCACTGGGTCCTCCACTCGTACCCGGGTTCCCAGCAGCGCCACCGCCCTGCGTACCGGTCACCGACGGAGCCTCCGTGTAAGTGCCCTGAACGACTACCGTCGATCCACTGTTGCCAGGACCTGTAACGACATCTGCTCCACCGCCACCGGCCGCCGGCTGCGCTGAAACAGGAACTGATGCCAACGTCAAGCTCAGAGCTCCGATCACAGCTAGGCCGAGTGACTTCTTTAGCACTGGTTCACCTTCTCGGTGGCCTCACTCGTGACCTTCCAGCCATCAGAAGAGGGCCAATCAGGGTTACGGACAGTGAACCGGGCAAGAATGAATTTCCCCCGGTCTGGCGCGACCGCACTAGAACCGTCTGCATGCTTGCTGTCCCAGGTAGTGATATCTGTGCAGGATTCGACATGCACCCAAGCCGGCCCCTCAACGGGTTCGCCGCTTCCATCTGCAGGAGCATCGAGTTCAGTCACATGAGAATGAAGTACCGTCACCTGGCCAGTGCTCACGACGCCTTGCGAACGGCGGAGCATGACATCACCGGTGTACTTATCCAGAACCGGCCCACCGGAGACTTGGCTCAGCTTCTCGACCGGGATCGCTGGGTCAGCATCCACCTCCCCCAGGACCGCGTAGTAGCTTTCCACCTTTTGTATGGCTGCGTCGCTGGCTTGTTCTTCTGCTGGTTTGTCGGAGCCTTCAGCCCCTGTCAGGACGGGTCCTGACGACTCTGTGGGGAGTGCTGGCGCTTCGTCGTTCCCACATGCTGCGGTGAGGATGGTGCTTGCTGCGAGGAGGCCGATCAGTGGGGTTGCGGTGAGTCGGGCCTTCATTTGTGGTCCTCCTTTGCGCTGTGGGGGCGCGGTTGGTGTGCAGGTGCAGGGTATCCGGTGGTGGGGACGCTCGGCCGGGGTTCGTGTGCGTGCATCAGCTTGCCTTGCTGATGGTGTAGGGGGTGTCGCCGGTGGTGGTGTGGAAGTCGGCGAGGAGTCGTAGTAGTGCGGTTGTTTCTTCTTCGGGTTCGACTTCGAGTGCGGTGAGTTCGGTGAGTAGGTCGTCGATGAGTTGTTGGGTGGTGTTGATGTCGGAGCGTGCGTGGGAGGCGAGGATTGCGATTCGCCAGAGGCCTTCGTGGGTGGGGTCGATTGTGAGGCCGCGGGTTGCGAGTTCGTATGCGGTGCGGGCGTCTGAGGTGTGGTGTAGGTGGCGGGAGGCGAGTTCTTCGATTGCGTCGGTTGTTGCGGCGATCATTTCTTGTTGGAGGTATTCGGCCCATACGTATTTGGTGGGGTCGGGGCTGGTGAAGGGTTGTCCGGTGATGAGTGTTGTGGCGGTCGTGAGTTGGGTGTCGGTGGCGGTGGTTGGGTGGCCGTTGATGAGGTGGTTCCAGATGTCCCAGTCCGTTTGAACGTCTGGGTGGAGCCGGTATCCGGATTTGCCTGTGCGGTCTCCGGATTTGGGGAAGGCGAGTTCGCCTGTTTCGGTTTCTCCTAGCCAGTTGCGGAGTCGGGAGAGGTTGTTTTGGCGGCGGACGGCCTTCTTCTTGGGTTGTTCGGTGAGGGGTGCTTTGTCGAGGGGGTCGCGGGGCCAGATTTTGGCGTCGAGGTCGTGGTTGACGATTCCGGGGTGTGTGGCCAGTAGTGCGGCGAGTTCGGTGAGTGATGGGGCGCGGCCTGAGGGGGCGTCTGTGCCGTTGAGGGGGGTGATTGTGGGTGTTCCGAGAAGGTGGATCCAGATGTGTCCGATGTCGATTTGTGGCTCGGGTGTGGGGGGGACGGATGTGAGGGATGTGTCTGTGTGATGGGTAGCTGCAGCTTTGAGTTCGTGTGGGGTTTCGGGGGTGTCGGCGGTGGCGATCGATGGTGTGGTGGGTGTTTTGAGGACGTCGTCGATGGTGTCGGCTTCGTCGATGTTGAGTTCGAGGATTTCGGCGGTCCACATGTCGCTCAGCGATGAAAGGGTCGGCTGCGGCTGGGCGTGGGCGGTGTCGAGGAGGTCCACGAGGGCTTCGTAATCGGCCTCGGTGAGTTTGGTGGGTTTCAGGTCGAAGATGGTGCCGGCTCTGCGGGCGAGTTCGCCGTGATGGTCGTCTGTTGCGGTGAGTGTCCAGTCGGGTGTTGTGTCGCCAGTTGCTGTTACGGCTGCTACGGCGATTCGTGGTGCTTTGTCGAGAATTTCGGCGAAGACCTGCTTCTGGTCATCGGTGAGAGGGTCGGCGAGGAGCACGATTTCCGGTGTCGTCATCTCACTATCGTCGTAGACCGTGCGGGCGGCGGACATGGACTCGATGCCGGCTGAGTGCAGGGTTTCTGCGTCAATCGCGGTGGTTCGTGCGAGTCGCGCGAGGACTTGGTCTGCGTCGTTCGCGTAGGTGAGGTGTCCTGTGTCGACGAGGGGTGGGAGGTCTTCGCAGAATCCGACGAGGGTGACGTTGAGGTTGTCTGCTAGTGGTGAGAAGGCGAGGAATACTGCGAGTGCGCGGTTGATGTCGAGGGCTGTCTGGGGTGTGGCCGCGACGCCGAGGTGTCCGAGTTGTTCGAGGTTGAGCAGGATCCGTGCGCCGTCGGGCAGATCGCCGAGTTCTACGAGTGCTGGGTAGGGGCTGACTGCGGTTGTGGGGGCGTCGATTTTGCTGTTGAGGGGGATGGACCAGGCGTTGGTGTCGCTGGTGCGAATCCAGGGTGTGGGGAGGTCGATGTCGTCGAGGAGTGCGAGTTCGATGCTCTCTTCGTGGAGGAACACTCCGAGAAGTGCGGGGAGCGGCTGGTCGGTGGTGCGGAAGTGGGCAGCAATATGTCGCAGGGCGACGTCCAGCGTGTCGAGGATGGCGGGGTCGGCGCTGGCGCGAACTACTTCTTCGGTCTCGGTGGCAGGGCCCGTGGGGAGTGGGATCCGTTCTCCTCGTTGGCGGCGATGGTGTTGCCTACGGCGGTAGGTACCCAGGGCTGCGAGAAGGGCAACTGCTGCGAGGCCGGATACGCCGAGGAAGGTAGAGGAGGCGATTCCTTGGTCCTCTGCCTGCAAATCGGTGGTTTGTGCCGCGTTTTCGGGAGCGCTGGGCACGCTGGTGTCGAGAGGAATCTGTGTGGGTGGGAGGTTCTGTTCGGAAGCGCTGGTTGGTGATTCGCCGGGTTCCTGCGCTGATTCGGGCATTGCCTCTGTCGGTACATTTCCAGGTGCTGCTTCCGGTGCTGCTTCCGGTGGCGTTTCTGGTGCACTTTCCGGTGCACTGTACTGCTGTTTTGCTGTCGAATTGTCAGATTCCGATGACGGCATCTCCGGTACAGGGACAGGCTCCGGCTCCGGCACGACCTCCGTTGCTGGGGGTGCGCTCTCGGACCGGGGGCTGTCGTTCGCTCCCTCGGATTCCTGCTCCGTAACGGCTTCTGTGCGCTCCTCCGCCACGTCTGGGACGGAGGCTGGAACGTCTGGAACGGCGGCCGGCGCTGAGTCTGCCTGCTCGGCTGGAACAAAGTTTCCATTCGCGTCGACCACCATTCCGAACACGCGAGCGGCGGCTTCGGCGGCGGCCTGTGCTTCGGCCTGGGACATCTCGTCACCACCCGGGACCATCTCAGGCAACTCCGGTACGTCTTGGGCGGCCAGGGGTGGAGTGGCTGACTGATCGTCCACCGAGCTGTCTGGAGTCGACGTCGTCTCGTCGGACTGTGGTGAGGGATCCGAGGGTAATTCGGCGGGCGCAGGTTCGGTTTCCGGCTCGGTAGGCGTGTTCTCCGGGTCGGTGGGCTCCGGCGCTTGCTCTGGAATACTCGAAGGTGCGTCGGGGCCATCTGTGACCTCAGGAGCAGGACTAGGAATCACGGGTGAAGCCGGTGCAACCTCGGTCGGCGCAACGGATTCGGGTGCTGGCGCAACCTCCGACGGCGCAACCTCGGAGGGCTCACCAGACTCGGGTGCTGGCGCAACCTCCGACGGCGCAACCTCGGAGGGCTCACCAGACTCGGGTGCCGGCGCAACCTCCGACGGCGCAACCTCCGACGGCGCAACCTCCGACGGCGCAACCTCGGAGGGCTCACCAGACTCGGGTGCCGGCGCAACCTCAGTGTTCTGATCCGCTTCAGGGACAGGCTCGACGTCCGGTACTGCTTCCGGCGCCGGAGCGGCATCAGAGACGCTCTCCTCGGATGGAGCAACATCGGGCGCTGGGAGCGCTTCCGGAACGGAAGTCGTCGGGCCAGGATTGGCTGCCGGCGACAGGTAGAGCTGCTGGCCCACCGTGATGAGGTCACCAGTCAGCGGGCCGGTTGCGTCGCGTATCTGAGTCCACTGGCTGCCGTCGCCGAGGTGTTGTGCGGCGATGTCCCACAGTGTGTCACCGGATTGAACGATGTAGGCGCCGGATACGGGGGCAGGCGCTTCGGCGGGAAGAGTTAGTGTCCAACCTGGGTGCAGCCAGTTGTCGTCGCCGATCTTGTCCAGGTTCAGGTTTCGAATTTCGGGATAGCGGGTGCCATCGCCGAGGTGTTGCTCGGCGAGAGACCAGAGGGTGTCACCGCGCACGGTCGTGATCGTGTCTCCCGGCGGAGTTTGAGCTGGTGCTTTGGTCCATGACGGCGCTGTTGTTTTCGCCGGTGCTGTGGGACTGACGGGTGCGGTGTGCGCTGGGGTTGAGGTGACGTGGCTGATATCAGCAATCGGCTCAGCTGTCGCCGTTCCCGCCGTGATGAGCATGAGAGCACCACCGACGAGAACTGCGGCGGATCGCTGTTGAAGTCCGAGCCCTTTGATCGAACGCGGGCGGGCACCGCGAGCGGCCGCGAGAACTTCGAGACCGATCGAGTAGGTGAAGGTGGCCCAGGCCACCCAACCGACCAGGGTGAGTGCGGAGAGGAAGAGAGTCCCGTCATCGCGGGTGAAGAGCAGGTCACCGATGCCGTCTGCGCTGGCGAGGCTGAAAAGTGGGGCCAGCGGGTTGCCCTGGAGGAGGTACAGGACCGTGGGGATTCCCGCGACGAGTGCCAATAGGACGACGAGGTAGACGAGTCCTTTGAGGCGGCTGGCGGTGGTCGTCACGGTCGGGGTGTCCCTTCGGTCGTGGTGTGGGGCCGGGGAAAAAGTGAGGCGACGAAAATCGCCCAGGCGATCCAGCCGATTCGGGTGATTGTGTCGTAGAAGACAGTGCCGTCGTCACGGGTGAACAACGCATCGACGACCGTGTCGAGGCTGGGGAGTGTCGACGGGATCGGATTTCCGGCGAAAGTCCAGAGCGCGCACGGGATCCCAGCGGCAAGAACTGTGACAGCTATCGTCGCGGAGACATTGAAGATGGTTGCGCGCGTTGTGTTCATGGGCTGGGCAGGATCCCTACTCCTCCACCGAGGGTGTTGGTTCGGTTGAGGCTGACATGTGCGGTCCCGGTAACGGTCTGAGTTCCGAGTCCGACGATGCTCAGTACTTTTGGCTGATAGGTCGCTTGGGTGGTGATCAGGAGGGTGTTGGGCCCCGAGGGGACGACGACGCCGTTGACGTCTGATGCGGCCAAGTACTTCTGCGCTGCGGCTTGAGCGGTGAATGGGTTGACGTATGCGCCGAGTCCACGTGAAGCGGGTGGGGTGAGGACTTCCTGACCGGCGGTGCGGGCGGCTTCTTCGGCGACGAGTTCCGCGCGCTGCTTGGCCTGAAGTTTGCCGCCACCGTCCACAACGAGTCCGAGGACGACGAGGAGCGCGAAGAAGACGATGACGGTCCACACGGTGAAGGAGCCGCGGTCTGCGGGGCCGAGACGGTTTTGGAGCCAGCTGCGGAAGGTGGTCATCTGTTGCGCTCCCGGTAGGTGTCCAGGGGTGATGTCGCGGTGTGGGTGATGGTTCGGGTGCCGTGGATTCCTGCGAGACCGAGCGCATCGAAGCTGACGGTGCAGGTGACAGTTGCGCTGATCTGCGCATTGCTGCCGGGGCGGGTGAGGAAGGCGCTTGTGTCGACGGTGGCATTGAGGGCGATGCACGTGAGACCTTTGGCGGCGAGGTCGTCATGTGCCGCTGTTTGAGCCTTGGGGCCCGCCTGCATAGCGGTACGGGAGATCGAAGCGGCTCGGGCAGCTTCGTTGGCCGCATGCTGGATTTTCATGTGAGCTTGGGCGACGAGTCCGCCGGCGATGAGAACGCCGATTAGGAGTAGGAAGACGGGCGTGATGATGACGACTTCGATGGTGTTGATACCACGATCGTCATTCCTGTTTTCGAGGAAGCGTCTGAATATGTTCACCATGGCTCCCCTGGGGTGGTCACTCGTTCGACGGGTGCGTTCTGGTGAACGGTGATAGTGAGGTCGAGGAACGGGATTAGGGTGATGGGTTGCCCGACGATATTGATGTCGGCGGTGCGGGGTGATCGGTTGGCAACGACGACTGGTCCTCGAAGGACGGTGGGGCCGGCCTCACCGATAAAGGCGTAGGCGGCTGCTGTTCCGAGTGCTCCGTTCCCGACTTGGGAGCGAGTTTGGCGAAGGCCCTCCTCTCCGGCTTTGATCGCGACATTGCGGGCGTGAAAGTACAAGCCGGCTTGAATGGCACCCATCAGGAGCAACAGAACGACGGGGAAGACGATGACGGTCTGGACGACAGCACCCCTGTCGTTGCGCAACTGGGTGCGGGTGCGTTGGCATAGTGCCTGTGCCGCGTTACGCATGGAGGTCCGCCTTGTCATGTGGAGATGGCTGTAACGATTCCGGTCAGCGAATCTGTGAGAGATAACGCTGGACAACGGGGCCGATCCAGGCGACGACGGCGATTGCGAGGGTTGCGAGGCCCGCAATGATGATCACGGTCTGGACGACGTCGCCTTTGTCCTTGCCGCGAGTGGTGGCCCGGTCGTAGAGGCTGGCTGTCAATGCGAGCACTGTGACCAGGGCCAGTGTTGTGGTGCCGGTGATGCGGTGGATGAGGCGGTGGATGTGGGACATGGCTGTCTCTCCGGTTCGTGAGTGTGGCTCTATCTCTTATAGATCAGGGTTCAGGGTTCTCTGTGACACGCTGGCGTCGTTCTTTTCGAGATTGTTTTGGGTGGCGGCCTGGCATTGTGCATATCGTTCTTCCTCCTCCTCAAGCGCCCATCATGGCTATGTTTCCCACTGCGGCGATTGTCAGTAGCGCGACGAAGATGACTCCGAGGAGTGCCAGCGGTGCCTGCAGCTTTTCGGTCGCCGATCCAGCGGCGCCGAGCTCTTTGGCCAGTTGTGCGTTTCTGAGCGATGCTGCGGTGGCGGACAGGGTTTCCGACACACTTGCGCCGTGCTCACCGGTGAGGGTCATGATGTCGACGAGGTCGCCGAGGTCTGGAATGTCCAGTTCGGTGGAGAGTTTGTTGAGGGTTTCCCAGGGCGCCTTTCCCGCTCGTTGCGCCTTCTGTAGTTCTTCGTCGATCCGGCGGAACACCCAAGATTCGCCGACGACGGCTGCACGCTCGAGGCTTTGGACTGCGCCGACGCCGCCGGTTCGGTTGAGGGAGACGAATTCGATGAAGGCGCCGAGCCCTCGAGACGCTTCTTCGCGCGCAGCTGCAGCGTTTCTACGGACCTCGATGTCAGGGGCAAAGAACAGGACTGCGGCCAGGGCAAGGGATGCGACCGTCGGGATGGACCAGGACAAGCTCGCGCCGGCTAGCACAGTCAGCAAGAGCTGCGCGACAGCGGGAAATGCCAAGCCGACGAGCGAAGCTATGACCTTGTTTCCGAGGAAGCGTTGCGGGCTGATCTGCAGTATCGCCAGGTCAGCTGTAGGGAACTTGATCCACTCGATTCCTCCGATGTGGGGGTAGAGCTTGGTTCCGACTTTGCTGTAGATGGTGTCGTCGGTGTGAGCGAGCGGGGACCTTTGGTCACCGGTGTCGGTCAGATGTGAGATGGCGTCGGAGAGGGATGCGCGCGCCGGGGCGAAACGCAGAATGATGCAAATCAGCCCAAGGGCCAGAATGAGGCCAAGGAGAGCTGCTTGGGTTGTGGCGCTCATACCGGTGCCCTTTCGGTGAGGTGGATTGGCAGCTCGGAGGATGCTGGTTTGCCTAGGAATCGGGGGAACTTGATCGGCTTGGTGAGCAGTTTCATCCACCAGAGGACGGCGGCGAAGGCTGCGGCGAAGGCCAAGAACAGAATCTGTCCGATCGGACTGGAGTAGAAGTTCATGAAGTCGGTCGCTACGAAGAGCGCGACGACGAATCCGATTGTGATGATGGTGACCCAGCGTGCGGTTGTGCGGGCTCCCTTGCGAGCGGCTTCTACGGCACGGCGGTTGCGGACGTCTTCAGAGACAGACATCGCGAGGCGGTTCAGGGCCGCGGCGAGTCCTGTGCCTCTCAGTGCTGCGGCTTGGATGAGTGCTCCGGCAACTAGATCTCCGGTGCTGTCGTCGAGGTCGGCCGCGAATCTCCTGAGTGCGTCGTTGATCGGGGTGTTCGACCGTAGACGTTGGATGAACTTGCTGATCTCCGTGTCCAGTGCAGAGGGAATCGATCGGTGGGTGGCGATGATGGCCTGTTCGATGCCTGCACCTGCGGACAGGACGCCGGAGAGGTTGCGAACCCACTCCTCCATCGCGTTCAGGCGTGCAATTTCAGCTTCCGCTGCGGGTCTGCCGAGTAGGTGTGGCAGGCCTACTGTGAGGGCGGGACCGATGACGATGCAGATGAACCAGCCGGTAATCAGCCAGGCAGCGGCGCCGAGGACGAGGCCGGCGACTATGAGAGCTTGGACCTTTCGGGGTACCCGGATTCGCTTGCGGTGCTTGGTCGGTGCAGTGGGGTCACGGCGGTCTTGCCAGCCTTGGTAGATTAGCCATCCGCCGATGATTGGTGTGAGCGCGAGTATCGCTGCCAGGATTGAGTACATCGTCAGCTTGCCTCTCCCCATGTGAGTGTGTTGGGCGGGATCTCGCTGGTGGTGAACCCGCCGGCGTACAGCTGCTTGATCATGGCGGGTGGGAAGCTTCCGAATTGGCCCTCTCCCCCGCGCCCACCTTTGTAGACGGTGGTGATGGCGGGTTCACCGTTCTCGCCTGGTTCGAGATAGATCACTTCGTCGACGAACCGGTGTTTGGTTTTGTTGCCGCTCTCGTCGGTATCGAACTCGATCTCGAGGTGAAAGATCAGGTTGATGTGGAACATCACCTGCCTGGTTGCGTAACGCTCGGAGACGGTGTGGTCTTCGGTCGCGCAGGTGACGAGTCGGTCGATGGCGCCACGGGCTGTGCGGGCGTGGGTGGTTGACAGTGATCCTTTGGTGAACTGCATGCTCTTGAGCATGTGGATGATCTCTTTGCCGGCGACCTCTCCGACCATGACTCGGTCGAGTCGGTGACGAACCGAGGAGTACAGGAGGTCCCCGAGATCGACGGATCCGAGTTCTTTGCCAGTGTTTCCTGTAATTTCTCCGCCGCCGGTGAGGATTTCGTAGGAGATGACATCACCTTCGCGGCCGGGGAGCTCGTGGAGGAAGAGTTCTCGCTCGGTTTCGACGGTGCCGATGCGGGTGCCGAGTGGCAGCGAGTTCGCGATTGCCCGAATATGCATGGTTTTTCCTGATCCCATGTCACCTGCCGCGACCATCGACATGCCTCCTCGTTGCCCGGTTTCGAAGATGCGGGCGAGCAGGGGTGGCATGGTGCCCAATTTGACGCAGTCGTCGAGGACGATGTCTTTGTGCCTGTGGAGTCGGATCGAGACTTCGGGGCGTGGCACGGTCCATGCGTCTGCGGTGAAGCGGATGCCGCCCTCGAGGTTGAGCCGGAGGTGAGGGTGCATCTGGGAGAAGAGGCGGCCACCACCTGGTGCACGAGCTGCGAGGTTGGAGATCCATTCGATGACCTCGTCATCGCTGTCGGCGATATCTCCGTAGTCGGTTCGCGTTCCGTCGGGATCGACGCTGTGGCAGTGAGTGCCGTAGATGAAGATGTCTTCAATGTCCGGTAGTTCGACAATTGCTTGGATCGGGCCGAGCCCGAAAAGTGTGTCGTAGACCGACTTTTCGATGTCGTGCTGCTCGTCGACGGCAAGCGGCTCTCGACCTGCGGTGATGGTCGAGTTGATGAACCGTTGCATGTGGTCTGCGATGATTCGCCGACCGAGCTCACGCTCCTCGTCGCGGGTGTAGGGCGCAAGGTCAGGGGTGGGTTCTTTCTCGTCCTCGACTTGGCGGCGACGTTCTGAAATATCGGCGGTGAGCTCGTCGGTGACGTGTCCGACGAGATTGCGCACGAGGCGCCGGCGATCTTTGTCGACCAGGGTTCCTGCGGGGGCGCTGAGCCGGTGAGCACGCGGGCCCGTGCGAGGCTCAGCCGTGTGACCGGCTGCGGAAAGTAGGCCGGCGGCGGTGTGACTGCTTCCGTTGTGCCGCGGCGTCTCCCGTGCGGGGTTTGGTGTCTCCCCCACCCGGTCAGCCTCTTCGGTTGGGACATCGACGGTTTCGACGTCGCTGAATTGCGGCAGCAGCCACAGCGGCATCTTGTCCGGGGCATTGTTGTCAGGCATGAACTTCTCCTGCTGTGGGCTCGTTCCGAGAGGTCAGTTCGGGGGTGTACCGGGGTGCGTGGACCCACTCGGGGCGGTGGCTGTCGATATACGTGCCAAGTCGTGGCCAGGCGTTTCGAAGGGACCTCAGGTAGGTGGATCTCGTTCTCCTGAAGGCGGTCATCTCTGCACCTTCGGAGAAGACCTTGGCGTGCACGGGTGAATCCGGAATCGTGGTGATGACGTCGATTCCGAAGGTTTTGGTCACTTCGCTGGCGGTGTAGGGGCTGTTTCCGACAAGAATGAGTCCGATTGCGGACGGGGACTTGGTGGATTCGAGCTTCGCTCGCAGGCCGCGGAGCGTTCCGTGGAGGGCGGTAAGGGCGGTCATCGTCGGTCTCGTGACTATTGCGATGAGATCGGCTTGGCGGAGCAACTCGGCGGGGCCTGACTGGTGGCCGAGCCTGCCTGCGTCCACGACGACGGTCGCACCGCGTTGGGACAGGCCCGACAGGTGCGCTCCAAGCGGTGCCCATGTGCTGGTCATGGCGTCGGCCTGTTGTGTGTTCATCAGGCCGGGGATCACCCAGACGTCAGAACCGGGCAGAGGGACAGCTTGTTCGGCGAAAGCGCTGGATATCCGACCTCGACGAGTGGGATCGACGAGGTTGATCAAGGAGCGGTCTCCTCTGCGATCGGAGGCCTCTCGCGCGGACTGGAGATATCCCGAGTGGACCGGGGACGACCCGACGGGGTCTGCTTCGACGAGTAGGACGCGGTCCGATGGTGAGCAAAGGGACAACCCTAGGGCTGTTGTGGAGACTCCGGGTGCTCCGCTCGCTGAGGTAAGTGCCAGAAACATGGTTCCTACTTCTCACTCGAGTCGAGGACAATGGCGACACGGCCGGTGGCGGCTCGTGCGGAGACCCAGCTGCCTTCGGCCTGCGGCACGATCACATCGACCGTAGTTTCACCCGTCTCTGCGATGGTTTGCGTTGAAACCACCTGTGCCTTGGTGGCGATCGGGTCCTGGACCGGCGCGTCGTCCTGGTCGCGCGGAGTGTCGACAACACGAATGAAGTCACCGGGGCGCAGTTCCTGGGTGGGCAGCTTCGAGTAGGCGACCGTTACCCCGACGACGGTCAGCCCCTTCCCCGGTACGACGTTGGCGGTGACAGCAGAGGGGTTCACAACCGTGCCGGCGGGGAGTGCCGCTCCGGCAGACTTTCCGACCACCGAGGTGATCTGGTCAGCGGGAATACTTGATATTCCGGAGTCAGAGTTGACCTGAACAGTCGTCAAGTCCGCTTCGGTGATGGTCTGTCCTTGACTGATGTCGCTGGAGGCGACCAGGACATTTGTGGTGGACCGTACTGTGTTGACGAGGAATACCGCCCCGATGACGAAGATGACGACGAGGGCGATACCCGCAGCGAGAAATGCGGGTCGGCGTCGGACTTTGGTTCGGGAGGTGGCAGTGAAATCGACATCCGGTTTGGGGAGGCCATTGTGGGTGGTCGAGTCCTGCTCTTCGCCGACTGCTTTTGACAGTGCACGGTCCTTGAGCTTGGTGGTAAAACCCATGGTCAATCCTCTTCCTTGGTCTGGAGGTGCGCGTCGAGTGCGGCAGTCAGTAGCTGTGAGCGTGATCGGGCTGCGACTTCGGTCTTGATGCGGTCGATGACTTCGAAGTCCGATTCCAGGAGAGAGAAGGGCACTTGGCGCTTCGTGACCTTCTGTACGCGAGCGGCACCGATTCCCCGGGCTTTGAAGAGGGTGCCGCCGACGGTACCGCCGGGGTGTACGAGATCGTTGAGGTGTGAGTAGGTCGCCTCGAGCGCTTCGATGAACACTTCTCCGGTGGTCATCGACCGACGGACGCATTCTGCGGCTACACGGTCGCTGGTGAGCGTTGGTAGGTGCACGTTCGATGAGACGACTGGGTCGTCGTCGACGGATCCGTCGGGAACGAGCTGGGTCACTTCTTGCTCCTTCTGCTGCTGAGTCGATGACGACTTGCGTTCAGGTGGAGCGAAGGCCGCCTCAAGTGATTGGGGGGCTGCAGACATGGACGGTTGCGCGGTCACATCACAACACCTCCCCCTTTGCCGCTTCGGGAGATTAGTGCGCCTCTCCCCCGCGGTCCCTGTGTGCTGGTCATTGCTGAGTGTCCTGCCTGGTGTCGTTCGGCTTGTGTGGTGCCGTCTGACTTATACCGGTCAATAGGGACGCTCAGAACGATCCGTTAAGCACCGCTCACTTCGTGTGGATCTCCCCTGTCCGTGCCGCCATGGTGGATGAGCTGCGCAAACAGCTTGTCCGGACGTCGTCAAGTCTCATACCGTACTAGACGGAATGTTTCTACGCTGAGTTCCGTCCACGATGCGTTTCGTCGGGGTGTAGTCGTTGTCCACGCGCTTGCTGGTGGTGTGCCATCTGCTACCAGTCGAGTCTTCGCGTCGCTGCCGCGCACTATTGTCGTACGCCCTTACGGGCTGCGTCATGACTGTGGTGGTCGCTCAGCGCACACCCTGGGCAGCTCCGCCAGTCTTGCGGTGCTTGTTCGCCCACCTATCAGTACTTTTCGTGGGCGACATGCCTTCCATGTGGTCGACGCGTAGTAGTTCTTGTTCGAGATTCGGTAGGTCGCCGGTTGGCCCCGCTATTTGTACGAAGTCCTACTGGTAGTCGTCTGGTTGCGTCACAGTTCAAGCGAATCTGTTCGGCGTCACCCAAATGCGGGCTCTTTGCTGTTCGCCTGGTGACACACTGCGCTGAACCTGCGACCATTGGCCCATGACGCTTCCACTCGGTTCTACTGACACCAGCGATTCGTCGCGATGGGTCGCTGACCTCGTGTGGCACCGTCAGAGCTACAAGCAATCGAAATTTCGCTGGTGGGACAACGAGCCGTTGCTCGTTGCATCCGAATTCACCGGCGGTCGGCACAGTTTCACCGGAGTTGACGGTCTTCGGGAACTCGAAGGGTATCGACTCTCACTCGGCGCTTACGTCTTGACCTGTCAGCGCGCCATGGGCAGGGCTCTGAAAGAAGCGCGTGTTGGTCTCGGACTTGCCGACTGGGCGGACCTCGCGACGCTTCTGGACGTCGACCGGAGAACATGTGAAGAAAGTGCCTACCTCGCTACATGGGCATACCCATATGACCGGCGCGAGATCAGCAACCCTCAGGTGCAACGAATCGAAGCAATGTGCGCGAGCTTCTTCTTCGCCAATCCACTCCTGCTGACATGGGAGATGAGGCAACTTTGGGGGCTGTACTGCGCGGCCGAACAGGTGCTTGAAGACACCTTGGTGGACCTGATCGAGGAGCTACTTCCGGTTGTTCCTGCGGGCGTCCTTTCATCGGCTGTTGGCCTGTCCAGTGAGCATGGATTACTGGACAGAATTTTCCAGCAGCGCTCCACACGGGGGCCTGTTGGTGATTGTCGCCGTGCAGTCCGGCAAACCTACGGTCGCCTGCCGAAAATTTCCGATATAACCGCAGGGTAAAGGCATTTACTGCGCTTGTTGTCCTGCCGCGTCCACTCCCCCTTCCTCTGCTGGCACAGGTACAGATTCCACCGACCGTCCCATCGTTGATTCGAGCGCCTGTTCCACCTTGCCACCTGGCGGTGGCTCGCCTGCAACTTCCCCTGCTCGATCCACCTCTGATTCAGGTGATGATTCCGTCGTTGTCTGTGGTACTTGTTCCGCTGAATGCACCACCGCAGACTCCGGCGTTGAATCCCCCTCTACATCAGGTGCGTCTTCCGCTGGGCGTTCTAGCCGGGATGCAGCTGTGGTTTCCGGCTCGTGTCCCACTGCTGTATGCCGCGTGTTCTCTGGCCTATGTTCCAATTGGATTTACGGCGCTACTTCCGCTTGTTTTTCCACTGTGTTTACCTGCGTTTATTATGGTTCTTGTTGCGGCCGTGATTCCTGTGTGCTTTGATGCTGGAATGAACACGGGTGTTACGACCGGATTGACCACCGGATGTTTCGCCTTGTTACGAGCTGTAGTTCGTGACCGATTTACAGCTGGGTCTCGTCCGTGTTTACAAGTCCTAGTTCCACGATGAAAACCCACGTTGAGTTCCCCGGCGAAGTCTCACGCGACTCCACCGCAGATTCAACGCAAGTCTTAGGAGAGTCATGACGAAGCTCATCAAACGAACCCTCGCAATCGGCAACGGCAAAGGGGGAGTGGGTAAAACCTCCATATCAACCAACTGCTCTGGCCTCGCAGCCGCCGGCGGATGGAAGGTTCTCGCCTGCGATCTCGATCCACAGGGCGACATGTGCAACGACCTTGGATACAAGCAGGACAATGGAAATGCCCTGCTCTCTGCCCTGATCACGGGGACCTGCGTTCCTGTGATGAAGGACATCCGTCCCAACCTCGACGTAGTACCCGGTGGGCGGGCACTTGCGGATATCACCAGTGTTCTTGCAGGTCGCGCTGCGAGAGGTGACGATCCCACTCGGGCGTCCGACACCTTCGGTGACCTTCTGCGTAGATCCCTCGTGCCCATCGCAGACGAATACGACCTGATTGTGTTCGACCTGCCACCGGGGGAGCAGATGATCATCAACGGAACCCTGGAGTGCACACGGGCACTGGTGATTCCAACACGCGCTGACTCTGCAAGCATCAAAGGACTCAGCGCGATCGCTGAGTCATTCACAGTGGCACGGCGAACCAACCCGGCGCTCAGACTCGCCGGCGTCGCACTCTTCCAGATCGGCTCACGTTCGACTCGACTCGAAGACGCCGTTCGAGACCGCGTTTCCGATTTGATCGGGGAGTCAGCTCCGGTATTCGATACCCGCATACGTCACCTGGAGGCCGCAGCGTACGACCTGCGCGATAAGGGACTGCTTGCCCACGAGCTGGAAACGCAGGCGGCACAGGCGCAAGCACAGCGCCTTGCATCCTTGCGAACGGGACAGAAGCCGGTTGCTGACTTCTTGGCCCGCAACGCAACTGGGCTGGCGGAAGACTATGAACAACTCACCATGGAGATCTTTGCTCGAATGAGCGAGTTCGACCAGGACGAGGAAGGTGCGGCATGAGCGGCAAGTCTCGAACCCGAAAGCCCGGCAGCCTGGAAGGAGCCTTTGCGGCGCCCCCAGCTCCAAGGCGTGGCGAGGGTCTGGCGCAGTTTCTACAACGACCAACAGCCTCGCCAGAGAAGGATCCGCCCGCAAAACCCGATGCAGAGGAGAAGTCATCGGCAACTACGCCGATCGCTGACGCTTCGGCGGCCGCCCCGGAAAGTGCGGGGGAGTCGCTAGTTCCTCCTGTCACGAAGCTGGTGCCGGCGCCCGCCACGGCTGCCCCGATCCAGGTAGCGCAGCCCGCGGATAGCGACCCTCAGGGCTCGACCTCTGAGGACATCGAGGACGTACCGGTGTACATCGATGCGGCAACACTCAAGGCACTGAAAGCAGAAAAGGGGCGTATCGGTGGGACGTATGCCGACGTTGCCGAGGAAGCCCTCGAAGAGAAGCTCCAGGAAGTAGCGGTACTCCTTCGCTCGCCAACGAAGTCTGTTGGTGCGGTTCCGCGACGGCGGAAAAAGCCCAAGGTCCGCGGGGGAATTCAGATTCAGGTGCGCTTCAGTCGCGAGCAGCGCGATTGGCTCGACCGCAAGAAGGACGAGTTGGGTGCTCCCACCCGGAGCATCATTGTTGCCCTGGCTTTGCAGCTGAAGTTGGGCACACTGTCTGACTGAGTTTCGCGCCCGGAGCGTCTTCCACCTTCGCTCCCCACCATGCTCCCCACCATGCTCCCCACCATGGTGGGGAGCACTTTTTATGGTTTGAACTGCTGTTTTAGGCCGCTCCCCATGCTCCCCACTCATTTCGCGGTAGGTCGTGCGTAGGGGAGTGTTCGGACCGTCTTGCGACACGTCGGCAAATTGTTTGAAAGCCCGGTGTCACACAGGCGTGGAATCCGGATCTATCTGAAGTAGAGCCAAATGAGCGAGGGAGAGGCGAGGGTTGCGATGGCGTGCACTGGCAGCAAGATGCGGAGCGACACGCCGCACCATTTCGGTTACCTCTACCTGTTACAGATTCGTTCTAGGCTCATTCCATGGCACAGCAGCACAAGGGGTCCCGCGGCCATATCGCCACGCGTGCTCCCATCCCACAGCATCACGTCTACGAACAACGCGCCCAGGAGCTCGGCATTCCGGCGGGGGACTACTCGGTGCTCGTGCTTGCGATCGCACACGGCCTCGACATACCCGAGTACATCGCGAACAAGCTCAACCCGAACCAGCTTCAGCTTCTTGAAATCCACGTCCAAGGCTCGGCGCAGCGCGTGGGCCAGCTCGCTATGGGGGCGTGATGGGAGCGCCATAGAAAGCGAAATGCCCCCCATGCTTGGCGGCGGGAGGGGGCATCTCGGCGACCTTACGAGATCCAGCTGGATCTCTGACCACCAACATCCTCGAGAGGAAGGGGCGGTGCTGTACTCATGATAGACCAAAGTCTGCGCGCGCCCGGTGCTCGCGACACGGTGGGTGACAATCTGTGACCTCACCTGCACCCCGCGGCCGTATGTGGTCGATCGACAACCTTCGCCAGTTGCTCGAGCCAGCCGGCGGGATGAAGATCCGCAGCAACAGCCAGTTCTCCGCCCGGTGCCCTGTACATGACGACTCTCATGCATCGTTGTCGATCACCTGGAGCGACGACGGGCACGGCGGCAAGGTTCTGCTGCATTGCCACGGATGCGGCGCCAGCGGCAAGGACATCGCTGACGCCCTCGGCATCTCTCTCGCCGACTTGTTCGACGAACCGCTCCCGCCACGGCCCGAGGGTCGCCGAGTGGGTCGGTCAGCCACACAGCGGGCAAGCGGTAAACGTCGGGGCAGAGTCGGTGGCCTTCCGAAACCTATCGCCGCACGTGAGATCGCCAAAGAGATTGAACACACCTGGGAGCAGGTGGCGGTCTATCCGTACTCCGATGCCGATGGCAATGTCGTGCAAGAGGTTGTTCGTGAAGAATGCACCTCCTGTGAACTCGGCCGGCACAAGCAGTTTCGGCAGGTGTTCGTCACTGCTCTCGGTCGGCGTGTCAAGAAGAAGCCCCACGACTTCACCCCTGTCCTGTATCGCATGCCTGAGCTCATTGCGGCTGTGGCGGATGGGACGCCCGTGTGGCTGCTCGAGGGCGAGAAAGACGTTGCCAGCGCCGAGGCCTTGGGTTTGGTTGCAACGACCAACACCCAGGGTGGACGCGCCTTCCCGAGTGAATGCGCTGCGCTCTTTGAGGGTGCAACAGTTCAGATCGTGCTCGACCGTGACGATGCCGGATGGGAACGAGGAGTCGATCTCTTCTCGCTATTGGGTGGCGTCGGGGCAAAAGTACAGCTTCTACTTCCAGGTACACCCGGGCCGAAGACCGACTTCACCGACCATGTCGAAGCAGGTCTGTGGTCGGCCGATGATGAGTTCGGTGGGCTGCTGAAAGTGTCTGCGGCGGAAGTGGCTGCGCATGCGCTCTCCGGCACAGCTCGCGCGAAAGCCCTCCTGATCGAAAAGGCTGCTGCTGAGGCGCAAGCGCGTGCCGCACTCGCGGAGGACGACGACCTCGAAGCAAAGCGGGCCAAGCGCTGGGCCCTTGAAGCTGAGATCCGGTTTGAAGTTCTTCGGGATGTCGTCGACCATGCTCGGCGACAGGCAGCCGACGCCGGCACCGAGTGGGCAGGTTCTGCCGCCGATGACGCGGTAGCAGTGTGGCAACTGGCCCGCAACGCCGCGCGGTTGGCACATGATGTGGCGAAAGTCCCGCTACCGCCACTACTGCAGGACGACCGGTCCTCATCGGACGAGTCAGGCGTCGAGCCCGAAGACTCGACCCGCGCAGTCGGGCAAACAGGCGTATTCGAGGCAGGTGCATCAGCGCCGGTGGGGGAGTCGAGTTCTCGCCGCGGCGTCGCGATATCTGCTCCGACGTTCCGGATCGTGGACGGCCAGTTGGTCGAGATCACCACCAACAAAGATGGCGATGAGCAGGCGAAGTTGGTCCTCGGGATCGATGCTCGGATCGTGGAGATGGAGTACCTCGAGACGCAGGACGAATCGGTGGATGTCGATGCTCCGGTATTGCTCGGACGTGAGGGAATCGAGGGGCAGAAGGAAGCGAATCCGTCGTCACCTGAGCAGTTGTCGGCTGTGGTGATCGGATACACCCACCCCGCGACCGGCGAGTTCATGCGGCTCCGTGTCGACGCGATGGAATTTCGTGATTGCGGATGGATCGAATCCCTGCCTGGACCACCCGCCTATGACTCTCGGCCGTCCGGTATCGCGAAAGTTCGCGATGCGCTCAAGGTGGCCGGTGGTTCAATTACTCGCACCGTGCGGTTTCGTTCAACCGGGTGGCGACGCGATGAAGCCGGTGAGTGGTTCTTTGTCCACGCCGGTGGTGCGATCACCAGCAGTGGCGCAAAGGTCGCCCCGGTCCTGCTGACCGGACCCTTGGCCCGGTACGACTTGCCTGCTCCGTCTACGGATGTGGAGAAGGTGCGCGATGCGTTCTTGGAACATTCCGCATCGATGTTGACGTTGATGCCGACGCGGGTCGGCGCGGCCATGCTCGGTCATGTGTATCGGTCGGCGATGGGACCGAATCCTTGGGTTTTGCTGATGGTCGGCTCGCCTGGCTCGTACAAGACCTCGGTCGCGTCGATCGGTATGCACCACTGGGGCGAGCTGTGGGATCGGCGCAGACCGGCCACGTCCATGTCGGGCAATGGCGACACACTGAATGCCCTTCGTATCAAGCTCAATGCGGCAAAGGATGCCTTGTACTGGGCTGATGACGTTGCACCAACACGAGATTGGGGAGCAGCGCAAAAGTCTCTCGAAGAGTTCGCGCGCATGGTCCACAACGGGGAGCAGCGTTCGCGGTCGACGCGGGACGGGTTGAGCGTTCTCGACGGAACTCCGCCTCGAGCTTCAGCGATCGTTACCTCGGAGGTCATGCCGCGGCCGGGGTCGGGGGCGCAGCGCATGTTGGCGGTGCCGATGCAGAAAGAAGAGCTCGACCTCGACGACCTGAAGAACCTGGACCGCGACGAGTCCCGCCATGGTCGGGCCCTGCTGATGGCGACGTTTTTGCAGTACCTGGCCGGACGGCTCGACGAAACAAGGGGAGTGGCCTTCTCCGAGGCTGACAGGTACGCCCAGGTTCTGCGCGATTCCGGGGAAAGTGTGCGGCAGGCCGAAGCGATCGGTGCTGTGTGGGCCGGATGGGTGGCTATGACCCGCTTCTTGGTCGATATCGGCGCATTGTCCGAGGACGAAGCTCGGACCACTCTCGATATCGTTGACGAGGGTCTTCTGGCGACGGCAGCGGCCGCAGCCGATCCTGATCTTCCTTCCCGAACTGGAGCAAGGGTTCGCGAACTGATCGCGCATGCTCTGCGCACCGGGCAGGCCTATGTCGACGATGTTCGCACCGGTGAGGCACCTGATCGTCCCCTCGCAGGACGGCTGGGTTGGCGGCGCACGTTTGTCGGCGAATTCCAAGACGTCAAAAAGTATCGGGAAGATGCCCGTGGAATTCGCCTCGGTTACGTGCTGACCGATCCGGGGCCGAGGGACGGCGAGGCGCAGCTGTTGCTGGAATCTACTGCCCTCGAACAGGTCCTCAAAGCAGCAGCGCAGTCGATGTCTGATGCACCTCAGATTGATCGTGGTACCGCATTGCGTGCATTGCACGACGAGGGGATCTTAATCGCTGAGGAGCGCGCCGGCCGGACCCCGCGGTACACAGTGCAGCGCACCATTCACTGCGAGGATCGTCGTCAGCGCTTGACTGCCCTTCGCTTGTGGAAGGTTATCGGTGAGGATCCCGACGACAACGGCGACGGGGCAGTGGAGTCGGGTGGCCCGGATCCACAGGGCCCCAACAGCTCGGGGCCATCGACTGGCCTGAAGGACCTGATTGATCAGTCCGGTGAACGTCGTGGGGTCGAGTTAGAGTCTGCTGAATCGGCTGCGGCGCCAACTGCATCTACCGAAGATGCTCCGTCATTGTCCGCAGACGAGATCGACACTGCGGCTGCACACGAGTCGGAAAGTTCTTCTGATTCCGCAGACTCAGCGGCCGTGACAGAGCGGGGCCTGACCAGCCCTGAAGTAGCAGATCAGGAGACGAGTATGGCGATTGAGACCGATGCCGAAGGCAATACTGCCGACGCCGAGTTGATCGAGCCCACCGAGTGCGCACTGTGCGGTTCCGATGAGGCTGGCTGGATGATTGACGGCTTGGCCATGCATCTTCCGTGCTGGTGGCAGAGCACCGGTGTCTCTCGGGCGGCCGCGCGCGGCGATACCGTTCCGTCGCAGCCGGAGGCGGTGGCCGAGACTGCAGTAGCGACGGTGACCGGGTCGTCGCGGGAACGCCAGTCGCCGGCACCCGAGACGGGCAAGGACTTCGCCGGTCCGGCTGCAGTGCTCGATGTCGACGGGATCTGGCTCGCTGACGGCACCTGTGTTCCGGTGGCGGAGGGATTTCGGCACGTCGGTGACGCTGCGGAGTTGGTTTCGCGACTGAATCTGGGGACGTGGACCAACAAGGACAAGACGTGGTCTGCTCCGGGGCAGATATGGATCACCGATGCAATGCTCCGCAGCGTCGGCATCGATACCGAGTCTCTGGGCAAGCGCAAGCGCAACGACAGACTTCGTGAACTCACCGCTGAGTCCTCGTTTGTCACCGATGCACTTGCGGACGGTTGGCAACTCGGCGGTAAGCCAGGGAACAGCCTCGGCACCTGGACCCGAGTGTGGCGCGGGGAGAAAAAAGGTGTGTGGGTTGCCCTGATTTCGGGAATGAGCTCGGACGAGGAAGAAATGCCCATCCTCGCCGACGATCCCACCCCGGCCGAGCTGGCACGCAGGTTGGCGAACTTCGCTACGGCGGTGAGCTTCCCGTGGATGATCAGCCCTGCTGCAACGGGGATCGATCTGATGATCGCCTCGCGGCCGCGGGAATGGAAGCGGGTATTCGGTCCGTCCCCCTCTGATGCGGCAACCACATCCCTCAAGCCGCATGCACCGGATATCGACTGGACTCGGACGCTGACGAAGGATGAGGCAGCGTGCAAGTACGTGCACGCGTATGACCGGGGAGGTTCCTACCTTGCAGCGATCGCAGGTCTCGAGCTGCCGATCGGTGAGGCCACTCATTTCCCGGACGGAGCCACGTTCGACCCGAAGGTGCCCGGGTACTGGCTGATCGACGTACCCGAAGATTCGGATTGGCGTTTCCCGAATCCGCTTAACCCTCTGGTGAACCCGAAGATCGAATCCCAGTGGGTAACGACGCCGACGCTCGAACGAGCAGCGCAATTCGGCTACGAGCCCGAGATCCTCGAAGCGCACCTGTGGCAGGAACACGGTCGAGTGTTGTTGCCGTGGTACGAGCGCAGCCGCGACGCGCGGGCCAGTCTCGATCGTGCCGGTGATGTCGATGCACAGAGGGCGCGTGATCAGATCAAGGTCATGTATACCCACACGCTGGGGATGCTGAACTCGAAGCTCCACCTCGAGAACAAGGTCGGCTACTCGCCGGAGCGGCACTTTCACATCATCGCCAAGGCCACGGCGAACATCCTGTACCGGATCGAGCAGATCGGGCGGACATCAGGCTCGTGGCCGGTAGCGGTCTTGAAGGACACTGTGTTGTACGTATCGGACGAAGCAGATCCGCAGAAGGCGTGGCCGGGTTCTGAGAAGCAGTACGGCCGCGGGCTGGGACAGTACAAGCACGAGGGGTCGGCTCTTCTCTATGAGCACCATGATTTCCTGACGGGCTACAGCTACAAGGGCAAGCAGTCCCTGATCAGCCCGGGGGAGTGGGGAACTGGCCACGGCTCTGAGGTGGCGTCGTGATGGCACGGAATCCGGTTGGAGGATTGTTCCGCAAGATCGCCGACAGCATCACTGATTTCGGATCGGTGGTTTCCAGGTCGGTGAACGTCGATGCGGCAGCCCGTGCGATGGGGACCACGAAGAAGGCCGTTCGGCAGGTTCTTCAACAGCGGCAAACTCAGATTCGGTCCACGCTGTTCACTGGATTGACCGGCCGCAAGGACGCTGATGTGTCTGGCTCGTCAGATCCTTCCTCGCTCAAGGGTGCGTTGTTGGCCGCGTACGGCCCCGGAAAGAGAGGGGCCACGATCGACACGCGGGCAGCAGCGGCGGATCTGGGGGTATCGGTTCGTACTGTGCAGCGGTGGATTGCCCCCGAAGGGAAGCAGCGGATCTCGGCGCCGAAACCGGAGACGATGGGCAAGATCGCCA
Source organism: Rhodococcus huquni (assembly GCF_055231055.1). Lineage (NCBI taxonomy): Bacteria > Bacillati > Actinomycetota > Actinomycetes > Mycobacteriales > Nocardiaceae > Rhodococcus > Rhodococcus huquni. The sequence goes on along the minus strand of NZ_JBUYWE010000013.1, from coordinate 6,048 downwards.
CCCAGGCGCGGAAGTCAGCTACCACACAGGCTGGCCGCAGGAATGCAGTCGGTGCGTTCCGGACGAGTTCGGCAGGTTCCGGACTGATCAAGCGTGGTGGCTACATCAATATCGACGGAGTGCAGGGTCCTTCCTCGTATGAGCGCGATCGTGCCATCACTCTCGAGTTGACCCCGGAACAAGCAGATGCGTTGCTGTCGGCGTATGAGCAGGGAGGCGACAAGGCGGCTCTGTCGATCATCAACGGCCACGCGGACAACTACGTATCCGGTTGGCAGGTACTCGATCTCTCCGACGTCAATATGTCAGCTCGGAAGGACCTGTAGCGATGGCGGGCCCGCGCTGGACCCGCAAGCGCCTCGTCTCCCTCCTGAACGCCTGCTACGGGACGACCGAACGTGGTGCAGTCGATGTCGATGCCGTGGCAGAGGCAATGGGGGTATCGGCTCGGTCGGTGCGCAGGTGGATTGCCGGGCCGAATCGACGCAAGGCCGCGATACCTGTCGGTCGGCTCGGGCAGCTCTTGTCGCCGCCGGCCGAGGTCACCGTTCGACACCGGCAGCAGGTGGAGTACGCGAAGGATGCGATCTCGGAGATCGGTCTGCCGAAAGGACGAGGAATCCTTCCTGCGTGGCGAACCAACGGCTGGCTCGACTCTCACGTCGTGGCCGTCATCGCACCCAAAGGCACTCCATGGCGCCAGCTCGTCGTCAGCAAGGGCACTGCTCGCTCGATGACGGAGATCCGCCGGCGCGGCGACATCCTGGATGTGACCACAGTGCCGACACGGTTCCACGGAGTTGTCCTCGCCCACGAAGTCTTTCGCACGGTGCACCCCTGGCGGGTGTATCCCAGCGCAGCCAAGCTGTCGATCGGACGAACCCAGGTATGGGCCAATGATGCACCGTCAGTAGATCTGTCGGTTATTGCAGTAGCGCACGAACTGCGCGGATAGGAGAGTTGAATCATGACAAGTCGCGTAGAAGACCGGTTGCAGGCCGTCTTGTCCGAACATGCCCTCGATGAGGGCTGCCACAGCAAGGTGGACGTCGCCATGGTCGATGACAAGCAGGATCGCCACTGATGGTCGAACATTCTCCTTGGGCGCGGGTGAAGAATCCACGGCCACTGCCCGATGTTCGCAATGCTGAGGTCATGGCCAGCGCCCTAACCGATCTTCGCGACGATGACCTCGCGATCCTCATTCGTGATCACCTTCTACCGCCAGCCACCGGTAGCCGGCGGAACTGGAATGCGTTCTGGTCCGCTCTGAGCGCGGAACAGAATCTGCGGGAGCGCGCCAGCGACATCCTCAACGACTACCTCGACGACGCCGAGGATGCCGCCACCCGCCGACCGGCCGAAGACCGCGACCCGCAGACCAAACGCATCGACCAGTTCTTTCGTCGCTGCCAGCAGGCTCTCGACCGAATCTTCACCACCGATCCCGATGCCCTGATCGAATGGGCCGGCCCGGCAGCCGCCGTGTTCAACCCGCCGGCACGTGCTGCGATCGACGATCTCGTGAAAGCCATCGCCCGGCACGAACACAACCATGACGACGACGCGTTGTACGCAACGTTGGACGAGGTTCTCAACCGATCGCTACGAGGACGCCGACCGAAGGTGCAATAACAGATTCTGGGTTCTCGGTGAGATATAGGGACCGCATGATAGACAAAAGTCCGTTCGATTTCTCACCCACTTGCGCCCGAAAGTAGGTGAGAAATCGCAGCACGAATGTGTTTATGCTTTCTGCCATGAACACTCAACAGAAGCCGATCCGCGAAATCTTCATCCACGCAATAGAAGCCGCCGATGGGCACACCCACGTATACCAGGTTGTACACGACCACCTGGAAGCCCCCGAAACCGTCATAGTTCAAGGGCAGCCATGCCTGATTACCTACACGTTCAATCGACGTACCTATGAAATCGACAAGCATGGGAACACTCAGAACGAGGTAACTCTGTAGGCGCACTCCTATACAGCGCAACTCATTTACAACTCGACGAACAGCGCCGACTTCGACGGCTGCGTCTAGAATTCAGGCGGTCAAAGGGAATGTCGGGCACACGACCCAGTTGCGTGCGCGGCGAGGAATCGACAAACAGGGTGGAATTCATGAAGAAACTGGCACTATCTACGTTCTCAGTCTGCGCAGCAGCCAGCTTGGCGCTCGCCGGTTGCGGCAACGATGACGCGACGCCAGCAGAGGAGACGACAACGACGGCAGCTGAGTCGTCGCAGGCCGAATCCAGCACAACTGGATCTACGGGTACAGAGACATCCTCATCAACGACAGCCAGCGGCACTGAATCAGCGACAGAAGGTCCTGACGCAATCGGTGGCACTCAAGATGTCACTGGAGAAGGATTCACGGCGAAGGTGCAGGTCCTCAACGAACCAACCATTCAGCCGAAACCGATTCCCACACTCACGTTCCCAGTGGCAATCGATGTCGAGTCCGGGAGTATGAATGCCGGCCCGCAGAACTGGAAGGTGCGCACCCTGAGTGGCCAAACCCTGCAAGGGCACACGGTTACGAGTATTCCGACCAGCATCGGATCCGACGCTATCGATGGTCACGCAGAAGGCTTGGTGACTTTCCCTGACTACAGTGGAAACGAACTCGCCGCCGACGTGTCAATCGCCGAGGTTGCCCTGTATCCGGACGCTGTATCGAATGATCCGATCGCTCGATGGAAGTTGCCGGCACCCGTGGCTGTACCGGACATTCCTGCACCGCAAGGCTAAGAACACAACTCGCTTCCGCACGCGGTCGGGCCTGGTGACACGCCCGACCGCGTGCCGAACCGCATTGTGCAGCGCCCTCGTGGAATCTGTACTGGACATATGCATCCAGTAATCGAACAGATCCTCGGAATCCTTCTGCTACTCATTGCCGTGTTGGGCTACAAACTCGCTCGACAGCACTTCCCGCCGCTGGCGTCTCTCGTGGGAGGACTCGGCGCGGCCGGTGCAACGCTCGGATTGATCGCCTTCATGGGGTCGGAGTCTGCACCGGCACTGTTAGCCAGTGCGTTGGGGCTGAGCTGAACCCGAGTACTTGTGGAGACGCTGGCCCGTTCGGCGCCCAGCGAAGGTCAGCGAGGTCGAGGTGCAACACGCCCGACCGCGGGCGGGGAGTCCTTGTTTCGGCCCGTTCCCGGAATCTTCAATTGACACATGAGCCCTGCAATTCACACTTTCGTCGTCCTTGCCCTCGTGTGCGTCGCCGCCCTCGCCGCCCGACTCGCTAGACAAAATGAACTCTCCCGCACTTCCTCAGTCGGCATGGGCATCGCCGCGGCCGGCGCCACCGCGGGAGTGATTGCATGGGTGGGGGCGGGCATGCCGCTGTAAATGGTTCCGACCACCATGATCTGAACCTTCCTATGTGCCAACAACTGCCGAGTGCACACGCCACATACGAGCATCTCTGAAACCCGCCCCTCACAGTGCCCCCGGCACTGTGAGGGGCGGTGGCGGTTTGGGGTGCTTTTGTCGGTGTTGTGTGGCAGGTTCGGGGGTGGAAGTTGTCCTGTTGTGGTGCGTGTGACCAGCGCATCTGGTGCCCTGGGAAGGGGTTTGTTGTGGGTGTTTTCGAGTTCGGTGAGCGTCGGTTGGCGTGGGCGTTTTTGTCGCGGGTGACGGGTGCGTCGTCGGCGGCGGTGGCGGCGTTGGTGGCTGTGGAGGGTCCGGTGGGTGCTGCGGAGGTGGTGCGTGCGGGTCGGGTGCCGGAGGTGGTGTTGTCGGGTGATGTGGTGGATCGGGCGCAGCGGGATTTGGAGTTGGTGTCGGCGTTGGGTGGCCGGTTGGTGACGCCCGATGATGCGGAGTGGCCGTCGGAGCGGTTGGCGGCGGCTGCGGCGGTGGGGTTGGCGCCGTTGGCGTTGTGGGTGCTCGGTTCGTCTGCGGTGCTCGGTGATGGGGTGCGTGCGGTGGCGATGACGGGCAGTCGGGCCGCGAGCGGGTACGGGGAGCATGTCGCCTCGGAGTGGGCGCAGGATGCCGCTTCGGCGGGGCTGGTGACGGTGTCGGGGGGTGGTTTCGGGATCGATGGTGCGGTGCACCGGGGTTCGATGGCCGCAGGTGGCGCAACGGTGGTGGTGCTCGGGTGCGGTGTCGACCGTGCGTATCCGGCCGGGCATACCCGGTTGTTCGCGCAGATCACCCGGCACGGCGGCGCGGTGATCTCGCCGTTCGCACCGGAGGTGGTTCCGTCGAAGGCACGGCTACAGGCCCGTCACGGCGTCGTCGCGGCCCTGGCGGACGCGGCCGTGGTGGTCGAGGCCGGACAACGCAGTGGGTCCCTGGACGTGCTCGGTCATGCCCGGGCCATTGGCCGGGCGGCGTTCGCGGTGCCGGGGCCGGTGACGTCCGCGTCCTGCACCGGATCGAATCTGGCCTTGCGTGATCTGGCCTCTCCCGCGGTGCGATTCACCGATGTTGCCGCCGCGGTTGCGGCGACCGAACCTGTCCCCGCCTGACCCACGAGTCACCCCGAGTGGGTGCGGTGCCGGCACCGGTAAAGGTGCAGGTCACCGCACCCACTCACAGCGCCCCCGGCACTGTGAGTGCCGGGGGCGTCGGCGGGTGTTTTGGGGGTGTTTTTGTCGGTGGGTCATGCCAGTGTTCACAGTGCAAGTTGTCCTGTTGTTGCGGTGCGCCTGACCAGCGCGCCCCGAGACCCTGTGAAAGGGGTTCCTCATGTTCGTTCGTATTTCCGGCCCGGCTGACGCTGTCGCTCTTGCTGTTTCGTTGGCGGGTCATCTGCCCGAGTCCGAGCTGGCGGTGATCGTGTCCGGGCAGGGTACCCGCGTGCCCGCGTTGGCCATGACGCAGATCGGGCAGCCGTGCGCCGAGGAGGCGGCGCGCATTGTCGAGGGGCTCGAGTCGATGCCGTACCTCGACGATGCTCTGACGTTCTTCGTGGTGATGTTCGGGACCGCCGAACAGGCGGAGATGGCCAGCCGTGCCGTCGAGATGTTCCGCCCCGGTACTCGGATGTTCTCCTACACCGAGGGTGTGGCGCGTATGTGGTACGCGCCCGGTGTCGCGGTGCCCGCCGAGGGGGAGCCGCTGGATCTGTCCTCGCATCCGCTGGTGGCCGATGCGATCGTGGCCGGTGATCTGCGGTTGCTCACCCGCGCCGAGATTCGCGCCTCGTTCGCACCGGCCCAGTTCGGCCCTGAGCGCGTGGCACAGGTCGAGGCGATCATCGGCCGTGAACAGGTGCTATTGGCCGCTACGGACCCCCTCGAGGCGGCGCAACGCGCATTCGAGACCGCAGTGGCCCCGTACCTCGAGGTTGAGCGGGGGATCAGTGTGAGCGTCGAGCACGCGGGAGTGCTGGCGGCCGCGCTACTCGATACCCCGGTGCGTGATCTGCTGATGGCGGAGTTCACCACCGAGCGCGTACGCGCCATATCGGAGGTGTGCCGCCAGGTCGGGGCATCCCTCGACGGCGTTCACGCGGCCCCGGCGATGATCTACGGCGCGGTGTGCGCCTGGGTCGGTCGCCAGCCCGCCACCGCCCGCGAGGCCCTGACGATGGGCCTCGAGCAGAACCCCGAACACCGTTTCGGGCTGCTGATCGAGCAGGCTCTCGACCACGGGCTGCACCCCGATATGTGGGAGCAACTGCGCACCGCCGCCCTGGACGCTCGCCAGCACGCGGAGTAGATCACGAAACGGTGGCGCGGCACCCCCAGGCGGGGCCGCGCCACCGCACCCCGCAGGCGAACGCACCGGCGATCACGCCACCGAAACACGCCACCCGATCCTGATCGACCGCCGCCGATCCGTTGCCGCACAACAGCACACGAGAACCGAGCCGCGCAGCGGCCGGGTACACCTCGACACGTGGGCGGCTTGCCGCACACACTCCGTCAGGCCGTGGGCGTAGCCCACGGTACCCACCACCACGCTCACCGACGTCGAGTTCGAGCGAAACGAGTCGTACTACTTCACGTCGCCGAGCGGCGGTTTCCAGTGCGGAATCATCAAGCTGCCGAACCGTACCGAGGCAGGTTGCCAGGGCG
>NZ_JBUYWE010000012.1:0-124725 GCF_055231055.1 Rhodococcus huquni | reverse complement strand
CCTCGACCCACGACACCCAGAACCGAGCCCGCGCTTCACTGCTCACCCTCCGCTGCCCATACGTCCTCGCCACCATCCACATCCCTTCATTCGATCAGGAATGTTGCGACGACCGCATGAACCGAAGGAGTCCCTGGACTCGCCGGCCACTCACAGGCGCTAGCCCAGTGCGGCGATTGCCTTCGCGACACCCTCGCCGTACGCGGGGTCGCAGTCGGTGCAGTTCTTGATATGCCGCTGCACTACTTCTTCGGATGCGCCGTCGATCGCGCGAGCCGTGTTGTCGAAGAGCGCCTGCTTCTGTTCGTCACTCATGTTGTTGAACAGGACGCGCGGCTGCGAGAAGTAGTCGTCGTCGTCCGCTCGGTAGTCGAAGCGATCGGCAGAATTGCCGACAGCCTGCGCCGGATCACGGTACTGCGGCTGCTCCTGCCACTTGCCGTAGCTGTTGGGCTCGTAGTGTAGGGCGCCACCGTGATTACCGTCCACACGCATCGCGCCGTCCCGGTGGAAGCTGCTCGTCGCAGTGCGGGGAGCGTTGACCGGAATCTGGTAGTTGTTGACACCCAATCGGTATCGCTGGGCGTCGCCGTAGGAGAAGAGACGTCCCTGCAGCATCTTGTCGGGGGAGAAGCTGATGCCCGGCACGACGTGTGCGGGGTTGAATGCTGCCTGCTCCACTTCGGCGAAGTAGTTGTCGGGGTTGCGGTTCAGCTCCCACTCGCCGACCTCGATGAGCGGGTAGTCACCCTTCGGCCACACCTTGGTGAGGTCGAACGGGTGGTACGGAACCTTCTCGGCGTCTGCCTCCGGCATGATCTGCACACACAGCTTCCACTTCGGGAAGTCCCCACGCTCGATGGCGTCGAAGAGGTCTGCCTGGTGGCTTTCGCGATCCTTGCCGACGACCGTCTCGGCCTCGGCGTCGGTGAGGTTCTTGATGCCCTGCTGCACGCGGTGGTGGAACTTCACCCAGAAGCGCTCACCCTTCGCATTGATGAAACTGAAGGTGTGCGAACCGAATCCGTGCATGTGGCGGTACGAGGCGGGGAGTCCGCGATCACTCATGACGATGGTGACCTGATGCAGTGACTCGGGGAGCGAACTCCAGAAGTCCCAGTTGTTGTTGGCACTGCGCATGTTGGTGCGCGGGTCGCGCTTGACCGCATGGTTGAGGTCGGGGAACTTGAGCGGGTCGCGGAAGAAGAACACCGGGGTGTTGTTGCCGACGAGGTCCCAGTTGCCTTCCTCGGTGTAGAACTTCACGGCGAAGCCGCGGATGTCGCGTTCGGCGTCGGCTGCACCGCGCTCGCCGGCGACCGTCGAGAAGCGTGCGAACAGCTCGGTCTTCTTGCCCACCTCGGAGAAGATCTTGGCGCTCGTGTACTCGGAAATGTCGTTGGTGACCGTGAACGTGCCGTACGCGCCGGAACCCTTCGCGTGCATGCGGCGCTCGGGGATCACCTCGCGGTCGAAGTGGGCCAACTTCTCGAGGAACCAGACGTCCTGGAGAAGCTGCGGCCCACGTGGTCCCGCTGTGACCACGTTCTGGTTGTCGGGTACGGGCGCGCCTACGGCCGTGGTGAGTTTGTCGGTGGACGTGCGGTTCTGCTCGCTCACTGTGTATCCCTTCCTTACTGGCTGTTGTCAGGTTCTCGGGCGGTTGTGGGGGTCTCGTTGCGGCAATCGGGGCACATGCCCCAGAAGACGATCTCGGCTTCGTCGATGTCGAAGCCGTGGGTGGAACTGGGCGCGAGGCACGGGGCCTCGCCGACGGCACAGTCGATGTCGCGAATCACTCCGCAACCTCGGCATACGAGATGGTGGTGGTTGTCGCCGACTCGCGCCTCGTACCTGGCCGGCGATCCCGCAGGCTCGATACGACGAACGAGGCGCGCGACCGTGAGGGCTCGGAGCACGTCGTAGACGGCCTGGGTGGAAACGGAACCGATCCGATCTCGAACCCCGGAGGCGATGGTGTCCGCGTCGGCGTGTGGACTGCCCTGGACCTCGGCCAGGACCGCCACGCGAGGTCCTGTGACCCGCAATGACGCGCCCCGTAGGAGTGCAGCCAACTGAGGTGGTGTGTCCACGATCACACTGCACCACGCTTTCTGGAATTGGTCAAGGAAGTGTCGGCTAAGTTCGCTCGACGAGCTGCAGGGTCGCTGCCAGGTACGACAGCGGGACGGCTGGCCATTCCGGGCGCCACGCGTGCTGTGAGCCGTCGGCGTGCAGCCGGGCGACAACGTCCACGATCGCGGGCCCGCCGTCGATCAGGTAGCGCGTGAAACCGATCTGCGAGCACACCGAGGCAATGGCCGCCACTGTTGCCTCGGCATCCTCGATGTGGTCGTCGGCGACCTGGCAGGCAGCAAGTAGCCGCCTCGCCTGCATGTGTGCGAGGGGCCGTTCGCGTTCGTCGATCTCTGCAACGCGCTCTGCGGCGCGGCGGGAGGCGGCTTGCGCATCCGTGTGGAGCAATTGCCGTAGCTCGGTCGCTTCCTCGAGCTGTTCGATGATGTCGGCTACTCCGGCATGTGCCTGCGCGTTGGCGCGGTCGACTCCGCGGCGAGGGCGGTTCTCCGGCGTGTAGGGGAGATCGAAACGCATACGTTCGTTCTCGATTCGGGCCCGCAATCGGGGCAGGGCGAGGGCATCGGCCGCCACCAACCCGTCGTCCAGGCGCGCCACCGCAGCGTCGATATCGCCCCGCGTAGCTTTCACTCGGGCTCCTGTCACGAAGCGGGCGACCATGAAATCGACGACCCCACCTTCGATCCCGAGCTCGTATCCGGCATCGAGAAGCTCTTCGGCTTGATCGACGTCACCCAACTCGTACAGCAGCGCGCCCAGCATCGTGCCCGCGAGGCGGGCCGCGTGGGACTGCGGTCCGGAGGTGTCCTCCGCGGCCTGCAGCGCGATCCGAAAGTGATCCTCGGCAGCGGCGATGTCGAGTTGTTCCGTCGCGGCGATACCGGCGAAGCAGTGCCCGTAGACCAGCCCGAACGATCCGTGGGCTTGCTGGTGGAAGGGTGCGGCCCAATCTTGTCGCCGGCGAGCCTGCGCGAACTCGAATCGGTAGATGGACACGAAACTCGACACGTTCGCCGCGGCCGACACCACCCAGGGGCGAGCAGTCTCGGGCTGCTCGAGAACCTTCGCGATCCATGCTTCGACCCCGGTGATCCGATCTGCCGATACTTCCATCACGGCACGTGCGACGTCCGCCTCGGCACCCAGCTCGTCGAGTTCGGTATCGGCCTCGGAGGTTCTGCGCAAGATCGCCTCGAGGGAGTTCAGTGCCGCACGCGCGGGAGCCGTACGTTGCAACAGAATGTTCGCCCATGCGAGGGCCATCTGCAGGCGCGGGCGAGTCGCAACGAGAGCCGGTGACAGCTTCGAAACGAGGCCCAACAAGGTCGTCATCCGAGAGTGCTCGAGCAGGAGTGCGCTCTGCGCCTCCACGAGGTTCGCCGCGAACTCGTCATCGTGTGCCGCCACGGCGATCTCGACGGCTTCGCAGTGCAGCCGGTGTTCGGCGAACCATCGGGCCGCGGTGCGTCGGAGTTCGTCGACACGGCCCGGTTGGTCCCGCGCGATGCGACGTTGCAGGAACTCTGCGAACACGGTGTCGAATCGGAACCATTCTCGGCCCTCGTCGAGTGCATGGAGAAACAGATCACGTTCCTCGAGCTCCTCGAGGAGTGCCTGTGGATGTGGGGCGTCGGTGAGTGCCGTTGCCAGGCTCGCGCATACGCGATCGGGAATGGACAGCGGCAGAATGAAATCCAGAAGATCGTCGTCGAGCGCGGCGAAGACGTTCTCCGCCAGGTACTGACCGATCGCATGATGCCGTCCGGTCATTCCGCCTATCACCGATGCGGGATCTTCGGCTCCGCGCAGCGATATGCTCGCCAATTGCAGTGCGGCGACCCAGCCGTTGGTCGTCCGCTCCAGGTGGGCAACATCGCGCTCCGACAGCTGCGATCCACTCGAATCGAGAAGGAATGTGCGGGTCTCCTCGAGATCGAAACGCAGTGCGGTCGAGTCGATTTCCACCAGTTCGTCGCGAACCAGCAAGGTCGTCAGGGGTAACCTGGCCTTCGTTCGGCTCGTCACCAGAACCTGTAGGTGATGGCAACTGTTCTCCAGAAGGAATCCGAGGGCGGCGACGGTCGTCCGGTCCTCGACGATGTGCCAATCGTCGATCACGACTACGAGGTGTGTTCGCTTCTCGTGAATTTCGTCGATCAGAGAGGTCAGGACATACCGCTCGGCTTCGTCGCCGTGATCGTCGAGAACCTGGCCGAGCTCGTGAGCGAGGGTGGGGACGGCGAAGCGGATAGCTTCGATCAGGTGAGCGAGAAACCACACGATGTTGTCGTCGTCGTGATCGATGTTGAGCCAGGCCACCGGCACGTTCTCGGCTGCCAGTTCGCCTCGCCACTGCGCCGCGAGCGTCGTCTTGCCGAAGCCTGGTGGCGCATGGACCAGGAGGAGGCGTCTGCGTCCGCCCTCACGAAGGAGGGCGAGCGCGCGCGAGCGAGGGACGAGCACGTGTGTGGGTGTCGGCGGACGGAACTTGGTGGCCGCACTCGGGGGAGTGGTGGTTCCAGAGGTGGTGCGCCGCCCACTGTGTGGCGATCCGGTAACCGAAACCGACACCGAAACCGACGGAGCGCCGATCGCGTCCGATGGTTGTTCGTGCGGTATCGGGATCGAATCCACGTCGAGGCCGTTGTCCTGCTGGACGGTGCGCAATTCTTCGCCGAGCGCCGCGGCGCTCGGGAATCGGTCGGACGGATTCTCTGCCATCGCCCGCTCGATCGCCGCACACAGTGAATCCGGAATTCCCTCGTCGCGAAGGTCGGGTATCGGCTCGGTGGTGATGCGAAGGAATTGCGACACGAGTCGCTCGCCGGTTCTCCGTTCGAAGGCAGCATGACCGGTGATGATGGCGAACAAGGTTGCCCCGAGCCCGTACACGTCCGAGGCGGCGGTCGGTGTACCACCCCGCAATACTTCCGGCGCCGTGAACGCGGGTGAGCCGGCGACGTTGCCGACCTGCGTCTCGAAGCCGCCTCGAACGCGCGCGATGCCGAAGTCGCACAACTGCGGTTCGCCGTAATCGGTGAAGAGGATGTTCGCGGGTTTCACGTCGCGGTGCAGCATGCCGAGGCGGTGTGCAGTCTCGAGGGCACCTGCCATTCGGATGCCGATGCGAATCGCGTCCTGCCACGGCACCGGCCCGTGCGAGCGCACTCGACGGTCGAGAGACTGTTGCGGGTGATAGGGCATCACGATGTACGGCAGGCCGGAGCGGGTGACGCCCGTCTGAAGGATTTCGACGATGTTCGGGTGGCCGGACAACCGCCCCATGGCCCGCTGCTCGCGCAGAAAGCGTTCACGATTGTCTTCGCCGAGGTCCGAGGTGAGGATCTTGATGGCAACCGTGCGATCCAATGCGGTTTGGGTGCAGCGGTAGACGACTCCGAAGCCGCCGCGACCGATTTCGCGGGCATCGTCGAACCCCTCTGCGGCCAGATCGGCTGCCGTATCGGCAACGGGATCGTGTCGCGTCGCGAGTGGATCGGACATATGCGATCACCTTCTGGAGGAACTCCAACCACCAGCATATCGCCGCGCCTGCTTCACTGCCGTCGCATCGAGGTTCGGCGGCCTGCAACACTTGCTCTCATGTCCGGCCTCGAAGACCTGTTCGCCACGCTCCGTCGCTTTCCCGACGTCGAAGCGCCCAACCTGTTCGCCGTGGATGCGGCGGATCGGTTGATCCTGGACGAGGCCGGCGATGCGCTCGCCGCTGCTCCGGACGGGTCGGTCGTCGTCATCGACGACCGGTACGGGGCTCTGACGCTCGGCGCCGCCGTCGCACACGGTTCGAACGGTATCCGCGTGCACCAGGACGGACTCACCGGCGAGCAGGCCTTGGCCGCCAATGCCGAAGGAGTGGGGCTCAGCGATCGGTTCACCTCCATGCCGCTCACGGCCGAGCTGGTCGAGGGAGCACGCGTCGTCCTGATGCAGTTGCCCCGCAGCCTCGCCGAACTGGGCGAGTATGCCGAGATCATCGCTCGTGGTGCGGACCCGGACGTGGTGATCTTCGCCGGCGGCCGCAGCAAGCACATGACGACGGCGATGAACGACGTGCTCGGGACTGTGTTCGAGGACGTCCACGCAGGACTGGGTCGGCAGAAGTCGCGAGTCCTGACGGTGCGAGGGCCTGGCCGTGACTTCGTGACGAAATACCCCCTCCGGGCCACGCTCGAGCATCCACCGATCGAGGTCGTCGCGCACGGGGCGGTGTTCGGCGGACCCAAACTGGACATCGGCACGAGGTTCCTGCTCGAACATCTCGGGAACGTCGACGTCGATGCCCGATCGGCAGTCGATCTCGGTTGTGGCACCGGAATCCTGGCCGTGGAGCTTGCGCGGTCCAATGCCGATCTTCAGGTGATCGCCACCGACGAGTCGGGCGCCGCGGTCGCGTCGGCGGCGGCAACCGCGGCTGCGAACGGGGTCGGTGATCGGGTGCGCGCCCAACGCGACGACGTGATGTCCTCGCTGGCGGATTCCTCGCAGGACGTGATCGTGTGCAATCCGCCGTTCCACCTCGGAGCTGCGGTGCACACGGGCGGCGCGCGCAAGATGTTCGCGGCAGCAGGACGCGTTTTGAAGCCGGGTGGGCAGATGTGGACGGTGTACAACACCCACCTCGGGTATCGGGGGCTTCTGAAGGAGCTGGTCGGCCCAACGGAGGTGGCGGGCAAGAATTCCAAGTTCACCGTCACCGTGTCGAGACGATGAACTGTGCGGCCTTCGTATGGAACGGGGGCGGTCGCACCGGTAGAGTCCGAATTGTCCGGACGCCTCGGGAACTCCCGAGGCGCCCAGAAACGTTGAAAGAACAGACACGTTGAACGAACAGAAACGTTGAACGACATCAGCAACCGCCCGGATCGCCCCGGCGAGCCATGAGAAGGGATGTGCACGGTGCGCACCACCAGTAACCCGGTGTTCCGCAACCTGCCCAAGCAAGAGGGCAGCGGATACGCCTCGTTCGGATCTGCGACGGCCGGCGCCGCGCAGGTCACTCAGCAATTCGGTCAACCGCAGTACACCCAGGCCGAGCCGTACCGTACCGGTCCGGACTCGCGCCCCATGACAATCGACGACGTGGTCACCAAGACCGGCGTGACGCTCGGTGTGTTGACCGTTGCGGCGTTGATCTCCTACTTCTTCGTCTCCAACAACAACGCGCTCGCCGCCCCGTTCGTCATCGGCGGCGGTCTGATCGGTCTGGTCCTCGTTCTCGTCGCGACCTTCGGTCGCAAGATGGACAACCCGGCGATCGTCCTCGCCTACGCAGCGGCAGAGGGTGTGTTCCTCGGGGCGCTGTCGTTCATGTTCACCAACATCGAGTTCGGTGGTGCCGGTGGCAGTGCGCTGATCGGCCAGGCGGTACTCGGCACGTTCGGTGTGTTCTTCGGAATGCTGGTCGTCTACAAGACCGGTGCCATCCGCGTCACCCCGCGTCTGACCCGCATGATCATCGGCGCCCTGATCGGTGTCGTCGTCCTCGCGCTGGGCAACCTGGTTGCCAGCTTCTTCATGGACGGCGGATTCGGTCTCCGCGACGGCGGCCCCATCGCCATCATCTTCAGCCTCGTCTGCATCGGTATCGCCGCATTCAGCTTCCTGCTGGACTTCGACGCAGCCGACAAGCTGATCCGCGCACAGGCACCGGAGAAGGCTGCATGGGGCGTCGCATTCGGTCTCACGGTCACGCTGGTGTGGCTGTACATCGAGATCCTGCGTCTGCTGAGCTACTTCAACAGCGACTAGAAGCTCCAACAGAACGCCCCCGAGAGCATGCTCTCGGGGGCGTTTCTATCCCGTGAGTGGTTGACGAGTCCAGAGACTCGTCAACCACTCACAGGCCCGGAGGGCTTCAGCTGAGGCGCTCGAGCACCATCGCCATGCCCTGGCCGCCGCCGACACACATGGTCTCGACGCCGAACGTCTTGTCCTGCTCGCGCAGGTTGTTCAGCAGGGTGTTGGTGATGCGTGCACCGGTCATGCCGAACGGGTGGCCGAGAGCGATCGCGCCACCGGAGATGTTGAGCTTGTCCTCCTCGATGCCGAGCTCACGAGCGGAGCCGAGCACCTGCACGGCGAAGGCCTCGTTGATCTCGAACAGGTCGATGTCGGAGACCGACTTGCCGGCGATCTTCAGGGCGTTCTTGACGGCCTGGATCGGGCCGAGGCCCATGATCTCCGGGGACAAGCCGGAGACACCGGTGGAGACGACGCGGGCGAGCGGGGTCAGACCCAGCGCCTTTGCCTTGGTGTCCGACATGATGACGAGGGCGGCAGCGCCGTCGTTGAGCGGGCAGGCGTTGCCGGCGGTGACGGTTCCGTCGGGACGGAAGACCGGCTTGAGCTGCGAGATCTTCTCGTAGGTGGTGCCGGCGCGAGGACCGTCGTCGGTGGAGACCACGGTGCCGTCGGGCAGCGTGACCGGGGTGATCTCCTTCTCGAAGAAGCCGCGCTTGATGGCTTCCTCCGCGCGGTTCTGCGAGCGGACACCCCAGTGGTCCTGATCTTCACGGCTGATGCCCGTGAAGGAAGCGACGTTCTCGGCGGTCTGGCCCATCGCGATGTAAGCGTCGGGCAGCAAGCCGTCCTCGCGCGGGTCGTTCCACGCGACGCCACCCTCGGCGAGCTTCGCGGTGCGGGCCTCGGCGTCGGCGAATTTGGCGTTCTTGGTGTTCGGGAGGCCGTCTGCGTTACCGGTGATGAAGCTGGAAACGGACTCGACACCCGCCGAGATGAAGACGTCACCCTCACCGGCCTTGATGGCGTGCATGGCCATACGTGTCGTCTGGAGCGACGACGAACAGTAGCGGTTCACGGTCACGCCGGGAAGGAAGTCGTACCCCAGCTCGACGGCGACAACGCGCGCGATATTGAAGCCGGACTGGCCCGCAGGCTGACCGCAGCCGAGGAGCAGGTCGTCGATGTCCTTGGGATCGAGCTCCGGAACCTTCGCCAGCGCCGCGGCAATCATCTGGGTGGTCAGGTCGTCCGGACGGATGTCCTTGAGCGACCCCTTCATGGCGCGGCCGATCGGCGAGCGTACTGCTGAGACGATTACTGCCTCGGGCATGGAAACTCCTTATTTCTACGGCTGGTCTGTGCTGTGCTGCAGACCACCGGTACGTGGTCTCACTCGACAACTTACGTTGCTGGAGATTCGACGCGAAGCCCCACTGCATCGAGGGTGGAGTCACCGGGACGGTCGCCGCGGTGGGGGACCAGCCTCTCCAGGGCCGCACCGACGCGCGCACTCACCGTGCGGGCCTGCGCCGCCCCCGACACCTCGGGCAGCTCGGGCAGTGGACCGCCGTGCCACATACCGAGTGCGGTGGCGAGGACCGGCACGATCTGGATTGCAGCGAGTTCGTATCCGGCGGCGGACGGGTGGAAATGATCGGACGAGAACATCGTGTCCGGTGCTGCCAGGAATTCGGGAGCCAGAAGGTCGGCCAGTGCGACCGGATGCCCTCCCGCCGCGAGCACCGCCGACTTCTGCGCTCGCGCCAGACGCAGCCCCCACGTGCGCACCACCGTTCGAAGTGGTTGTGGAATTGCCGTGACGGCACCGAGGTCGGGGCAGGTGCCCACCACGACGACACAGTCGTGCTGCCGAAGACGTTTGGTGGCTTCACCGAGGCGATGAGCCGACGATCGAATGGAGTTCTTGGCAGTCACATCGTTGGCTCCGACGAGAATGACCGCGGCATCCGGTGGCGGTCCTGCGATGAACATCGCGTCGACCTGTCCACGTAGTCCGCGGGACGTCGCGCCGCCGATCGCCTTGGTGCTGAGTCGGATTCGACGGCCCGTATCGTCGGCGAGCCGGCGCGCGATCTGCACCCCGGGGACCTCCTCGGCGCTCTGGCAACCGACGCCTGCGGCGGTGGAGTCTCCGAAGATCATCAGGTGGACGTCGTAGGGAACCGACCGCCACCATCGCTCGGGAGTGATCGCCCCTGGCGCGTACACGCCGTCGGCCTCCGGCGGCTTCGCTATGTTGCGGCCGATCACGCCGCGCGCTGCCGATGCCTGCGACATCAGATAGTTGTAGGCAGCCCAGGACAAAGTTCCGGCGCTGGAACCGGCGACCACTGCCGCCGTGCCCGCCTTCACTCCGAGTTGCCATGTGCTCTTGGGCACGGGTCTCACCTTTCCGCTACCGGATCTTTTTCACGGCCTCTTCACGGTGTGCGTGAGTCCCAATCTAGTCGGACCTGGAGCTGCCTGCCGGACGTCTGTGAGCGGTCCTGGTCGGCATCTGGGAACATGGAGCCATGCGCATCGCGGAACATGTGGTTGACCTCATCGGCAACACTCCTCTCGTCAAGCTCACTTCTGTTATCGGTGAGAACGCCGGGACCGTTGCAGCCAAGATCGAGTATCTGAATCCGGGCGGTAGCTCCAAGGACCGTATCGCCGTGAAGATGATCGACGCTGCCGAGGCCTCCGGCGAGCTGAAGCCCGGCGGGACCATCGTCGAACCGACATCGGGCAACACCGGAATCGGGCTTGCACTCGTTGCGCAGAAGCGCGGCTACAAGTGCGTATTCGTCTGCCCCGACAAGGTGAGCGAGGACAAGCGCAACGTTCTCAAGGCCTACGGCGCCGAGGTCGTCGTGTGCCCGACCGCGGTCGCGCCGGATCACCCGGACAGCTACTACAGCGTCTCCGACCGGCTCGCTCGTGAGTTGCCGGGCGGCTGGAAGCCCAACCAGTACTCCAACCCGGGCGGCCCGCAGAGCCACTACGAGACCACCGGCCCCGAGATCTGGGCGGACACCGACGGCAAGATCACCCACTTCGTGGCAGGTGTCGGCACCGGCGGAACCATCAGCGGCACCGGCAAGTACCTCAAGGAGGTCTCCGGCGGCAAGGTGAAGGTGGTCGGAGCCGACCCCGAAGGTTCGGTGTACTCGGGCGGCACCGGCCGCCCGTACCTGGTGGAAGGCGTCGGCGAGGACTTCTGGCCCTCGGCGTACGACCCGTCCATCCCGGACGAGATCATCGCCGTGTCGGATGGCGACTCCTTCGAGATGACGCGTCGTCTCGCTCGTGAGGAGGGCTTGCTCGTCGGCGGCTCCTGCGGCATGGCGGTGGTCGCGGCACTCGAGGTCGCCAAGCGTGAAGGGCCGGACGCACTGGTCGTGGTGCTCCTTCCCGACGGTGGCCGTGGCTACCTGTCCAAGATCTTCAACGACGACTGGATGTCGTCCTACGGATTCCTGCGGACCCCGCTCGACGGGAAGCCGGACGAGAAGACCGTCGGCGACGTCCTGCGCGGCAAGTCCGGAGAACTTCCCGACCTGGTGCACACGCACCCGTCGGAGACGCTTCGCGATGCCATCGAGATCCTGCGCGAGTACGGCGTCTCGCAGATGCCGGTCGTCGGCGCCGAGCCGCCCGTCATGGCCGGCGAGGTCGCGGGCAGCGTCACCGAGCGCGAACTGCTGAGTGCGGTATTCGAGGGGCGCGCGCACCTGGCGGACTCCGTCGAGAAGCACATGAGCAAGCCGTTCCCGCTGATCGGTTCGGGCGAGCCCGTGTCGGCAGCGACGAAGGCGCTCGGTGACTCGGATGCGCTCATGGTCGTGGACGACGGTAAGCCGGTCGGCGTCATCACTCGGCACGACCTGCTGGGCTTCTTGAGCGCCGGGGCATAGGCTTTTCGCTGCCGACGGGCCACTCCTCGCAAGGGGAGTGGCCCGTCGCCACGCGTGACGACTTTTCGTTCCACACGAAATCGAGCACCACCGACCGAACAGGACGCCCGATGCGCAGAGCCATGATCGTTCCGCTCGCGGCTTGTGCGCTCCTTGCTGCCGGCTGCACTACGAGCGTCGAGGGAACGCCGACCGCGGCGAAGGGTGCCTCGAGTACGACGGGCTCGTCGTCCGCCGCACCCGGCGCCTCGGGCGCGAGCAAATCGGCGGACTGCGATGCGTTGACGGAGGCGTTGGGTCCACTCGTATCGGACCGGCCGGAGGTCTCGGAGCAGACGTTGCCCGGGTTCGAGGACCCGATGTGCATGTGGTCCAAGGGTGCATCGAACATTGCCGGTGCCCTCACCGTGATCGTGCGGGAAGAAGCGCACGATCCGGCTGTGCTCGCGCAGATGCACACTGTCGGAACCACGGTTCCCGATCCCCGCGCCGACGCGCTGGGCGGCGTGGTGCTGGACGTGGTGGGGCTGGCACTGCTCACGCCGACCCACAACATCATCGCCAACAGTATGGACAGCAGCATCGACGATGCGAAGAAGCTGGACATGTTGTTCGCGGTCGCCGAGTATCTGGAGAAATAGTCCTCCATTAGGCTGGTCTGCATGAGTGAGCAGCGCAGCAAGGCGGACAACATCAGCTGGCAGGGTTTCTCCACCAAGGCGGTTCACGCCGGATTCGACCCCGATCCACAGACCGGTGCGGTAAACGTTCCGATCTATGCGAGTTCGACGTTCGCGCAGGACGGCGTGGGCGGAATGCGTGACGGCTTCGAGTACGCACGCACGGGCAACCCGACGAGGCGGCCGCTGGAGGCCAACCTGGCCGCGTTGGAATCGGGCACCTACGGGCGCGCCTTCGGTTCGGGCATGGCCGCAACGGACTGCGCGCTGCGCGCGACGCTTCGCCCCGGCGATCACCTGATCATTCCCAACGACGCCTACGGCGGAACGTTCCGGCTCATCGACAAGGTCTTCACTCAGTGGGGGATCGAATACACCCCGGTCCCCGTCACCGACGTCGACGCGGTGCGCGCGGCCATGAGGCCCGAGACCAAGCTCGTGTGGGTGGAGACGCCCACCAACCCGTTGCTCAACATCGGTGACATCGAGAAGCTGGCCGACGTTGCGCACGAGGGCAACGCGAAGCTGGTGGTGGACAACACGTTCGCGTCGCCTTACCTGCAGCAGCCGTTGCAGCTCGGCGCGGACATCGCCCTGCACTCGACCACCAAGTACATCGGTGGACACTCCGACGTCGTCGGTGGCGCGCTCGTGACGGACGACGAAGAGCTGGACACGGCATTCGCGTTCCTGCAGAACGGCGCGGGCGCGGTTCCCGGCCCGTTCGATGCGTTCCTCACACTGCGTGGCATCAAGACGCTCGCGCTGCGTATGGAGCGGCACAGCGACAACGCCGAGAAGCTCGTCGACCTGCTCACCGGGCATTCCGCGGTGTCGCACGTGATCTACCCGGGCCTCGACAGCCATCCCGGTCACGGTGTCGCGGCCAAGCAGATGCGACGCTTCGGCGGGATGATCTCGGTGCGGCTCGCCGGTGGCCGCCAGGCCGCGCTCGACTTCTGCGCCCGTACGGAGATCTTCACCTTGGCCGAGTCGCTCGGCGGCGTCGAGTCGCTCATCGAGCATCCCGGTGCGATGACTCACGCGTCCACGGCAGGCTCGGTGCTCGAGGTTCCAGACGATCTGGTGCGTCTGTCGGTGGGAATCGAGGACGGCGCCGATCTGGTTGCCGACATCGAGAACGCGCTTCGCTGATTCGGAGCTTCCACGAGTGCGGCTTCCACGCGGGTTACTCTTGCCCGCGTGGAAGCCGTCACCCTCGAACAAGTAAGGGCAGCTCGTGAGCTGTTGGACCCCGTCATGCGGCGGACCCCGACGATCGCCTCGCGGGCGCTGTCGGACCGGAGCGGTCATCAGGTATTGCTCAAATGCGAAAACCTGCAACGCACCGGATCTTTCAAGCCTCGGGGTGCATACAACCGGATAGCCAACCTGTCCGAAGTCGAGAGTGCGAACGGTGTGGTTGCGGCCAGCGCCGGAAACCATGCGCAGGGCGTGGCCTGGGCGGCCACCGAGCTCGGCATCGAGTCGACGGTGTTCATGCCGAACGGAGCGCCGTTGCCGAAGCTGGTGGCGACGCGGGCGTACGGCGCCACCGTGCATCTCGTCGGAGAAACCGTCGACGACGCTCTTGTCGCGGCACGAGAGTTCGCGGAGTCGAACGGGGCAGTTCTGATCCATCCGTTCGACCACCCGGACATCGTCGCGGGCCAGGGCACGGTCGGCCTCGAGATCCTCGAACAACTTCCGGACGTCGGCACTGTGCTGGTTCCTGCCGGTGGCGGCGGACTGCTGGCTGGAATCGCGGCCGTGATCTCCGACCTCGCGCCGGATGTCCGGATCATCGGAGTACAGGCAGAAGGGGCAGCGGCGTGGCCCGGTTCTCTCGAAGCCGGACACCCGGTGCCACTTGGCGCCATGTCGACGATGGCGGACGGGATCGCGGTGGGCCGGCCGGGCGACGTGCCGTTCGCGCACGTGTCCAAGCAGGTCGACAAGATCGTCACCGTCTCCGAGGATGCGTTGTCACGTGCCCTGCTGCTGTGCCTCGAACGAGCGAAGCTCATCGTGGAGCCGGCAGGTGCGGCCGCCGTGGCCGCGTTGATGAGTATCCCGGCCGACGAACTCGGGCTGACCGGGCCGGTGTGCGCCGTCCTTTCCGGCGGCAACGTCGATCCCCTGCTGCTCACCCACGTCGTCACGCACGGACTTCGCGCCGCCGGGCGTTATCTCGGTGTGCACATCACGATTCCGGATCGTCCGGGCGGTCTGGTCGACCTCCTCGGGGTGGTCAGTGACAACGGCGCCAGCGTGGTCGACGTCGTGCATTCCCGGACCCGCGGCGCCCTCGCGCTGGACGAGGTGGAGGTATTTCTCACCGTCGAGACGCGCGGTCCCGAGCATCGGCAGAGCATGCTCGACGCGCTCGACGCGGCCGGCTACGCACCTCGCCTTCAGGACTGACTCGGCCAACCTCCGAGGGTGACCACCCGAAACTCCTGGTCGACGAGTCTGGCAGGAAGTTCCAGGCGCGAGAGGAAATCGATCGCGCCGCCCGCCATACGCACGGCAGTGGTACTCGCGCTGTGCGCCGCGGTGCACGTTTCGGCGACGACGGAGACGGTGCGCCACTGCGGAAACGACTCCGGGTGAAGGGGTTTGACGGTGCTCGCCGTTGCGACCCCGGCGCCCGAGGGGATGGACACCTGGCACGTCGGATCGCCGGGTAGGTCCTGCACCTGGACCTGCCATCGGTCCTCGGGGGTGTCTCCGGCCGCGGCGATGTCACCGCCGAGGGCCACGAGGACCCCGCAGCCGAGAAGCTCGGCCGTGGACGTCGCGCAGTGGTCGGCAGTGCTCGCTCTGGACGTACTCGACAGATCGAGATCGACTCCGTCGGGAAGATGTAGTGACGTTCCGTCGACGGAGATCGCGCGCCAACCGGTTCCGTTCGCAGTCGGCCCGGGCGCTCCCTCGGTGGAGTGGGCAACAGACAGCGCATCCGCAACGAAGCGAGCGAACATCGGGGTGACCGTGTTGTGTCCGGGGATCAGATTGCGAATCTCGGAGTCGGCGCGGTCTCGATTGGTGGCGACATCGGCGGCAGAAAGGTAGCCGCGGACGAGGTTCGTCGCCGAGTCGAGCGCATCCGGATCGGTGACGACCACCCGAGCGTGCAGACCCCACGACGACCATTCGGTGGCGTGTTTGGGCGTCACGATCCGCTGGAAACAGCGTCTGCAGGTCCGTCGCCGGCTGCGACGAGTGCAACGGCCGTGGAGTCGGGGGTGGGTGTGTCGGTGGCGACGCTGCCGCCGGCGAGCAGTCCGACGATTCCGGCCGAGGCGAGGGCAATGCGAACAGGTAGGAAGCGTGCGGGGCGTCGTTCATCGCTCATGGCGTCCAGCATCCCCGTCGAACCTGTGAAGAGTCTGGGAAGCAGCTTGGGATCGGTGTCGGGTTTGACCACATTCCCTGGTCCGAGCCCCGAAAACGCTCTGTGTGACGAGCCCCGGAAAATATCCGCTTTCGACCCGTTCGAAGTTCGTCATTCTCCTCCCGCCACCTGTGTCTCGCCGTAACGTGAGGGCACTCGGTCCGTTGCACCGAGGAGGAGGAGTTACGGATGTCAGTGGATGCAGCAGCGATCATCGTGGCGATCACTACGGCAGCGGGGGCCATTGTGGCGGGGGCGGACATTCCGCAACCCGTCAAAGATCAAGCGGTCACGGCGGTTCAGAACGCAGAACAGGCATCGCCGGACGTGCAGAAGCAGGTCGAGGACGCAATAGCGGCGATGCCGGAAGGCACGCGCCAGCAGGCCGAGCAGATGGTGGGTGATGTCGGCGGCGCAGTGAAGGACGCGACCGATCCGTACATTCCCGAGCAGGAGAAGGCTCCCAAGCCTGGAGACCCGGCAGTTGCGGCGCCCCCTCCGCCCGCACTTCGAGTTGCACCCGGAGGCCAGACGGGCACGGCCCCACTCTCCAGCGGCGCTGCACCGACGAACAACGGATTTCAATCTTTGATGCCGTCCGCCCCGTCTTCGGTGGGAGCTGTCGGAGCAGCAGGTTCTGCCTTCGCCGATATCCCAGGGCTGCCGTTCCTCGGAGCACTCGGTTCGCTGGTGCCGGCGGTGCCCGCAGGTTTTCCAGGTGTGTCTCTCGCTCCGGTCGGTGCCATCGCGGTGTTCGCACCGTGGATTCGCAAGGCCGGTTCCGTGTGTGAAGGCGTCAAGCCCGCCACCTTGGCCGCCCTCTATTCGGTCGGCAGCGGATTTCGCTATGGCGCGGCCGCACCGACGAGCCCGGCTGGTGCGCGCGGGCCCGGACAGTTCACCCCGGAGGCCTGGGCCAAGTACGGAAAAGACGCCGACGGTGACGGCAAGGTCGACATACTCGGTGTCGCCGACCCGGTGATGGCCAGTGGCGCCATGCTGTGCGACGTGTTCGGTCAGGTCGAGGCGCTCAAGGCCGGTGGTGCCGTGAAGGGCGATTCCCTGGACCTGACCCTCGCCGCGTACGACGTCGGGATCGATGCGGTTCGGCAGTCGGGCGGTGTCCCCGCCGCAGCGCCGGGCCGTGAACCTGCGCCGTTCGTTGCTCGCGTTCGATCGCTCGAGGAGTCGTTCGACCGCATGTTGGCCCCGTTCTTCTACGGCGGCGCAGCAGTGGACGGCGTCAGCAAGGTGATCGACGCGGCCATGAAGTACATCGGACTTCCGTACGTCTGGGGCGGCGGCAGCATCAACGGCCCGTCGATGGGTGGCTTCGACTGCTCGGGCCTGACCTCGTTCGCGGTGTATGCCGCGACCGGAATCAAGCTGCCCCGTACCTCGGAGACCCAGTGGCGCGTCGGTGTCGAGGTTCCGCTCGACCAAGCCCGTCCCGGCGATCTGCTGTTCGGTAACTGGGGGCCGGGTGGACCGGGTCACGTCGCCATCTATCTCGGCAACGGACAGATGCTTCACGCACCCACCACAGGCGATGTCGTACGCGTCGGCGCGGTCTTCGACGGCATGAAGGCTCGCCGACTCGCCTGACCCTCATTTGCTCATACAACGAAGCGCCGGCCCCGGATTCTCGATCCGGGCCGGCGCTTCGTCGAAGGAAATCGGTGTATCAGCCGCGGTACGGTTCCGCGCTGACGAGTGTCACCTTCATGCTGTTGCCGTTGGGCAGCGTGTACTCGCGGGTCTCGCCGACCTTGGATTCGAGCAGGGCGCTACCCAGCGGTGAGTTCGGCGAGTAGACCTCGAGCTCGGAGTCGTTCGAGCCTTCTTCGCGGGTGGCGATGAGGAATGTCTCGGTGTCCTTCTCGTCTCCGTCGTAGTAGACCTTCACGACGGAGCCGGGCAGCGCGACACCAGACTGGGTGGGGGCTTCGCCCACCTTTGCGCTGTTCAGCAGCTCCTGAAGCTGACGGATGCGGGCTTCCTGCTGACCCTGATCCTCGCGTGCGGCGTGGTATCCGCCGTTCTCCTTCAGGTCACCCTCTTCGCGCCGTTCGTTGATCTCGGCTGCGATCACGGGGCGGTTGGCGATGAGTTGGTCGAGTTCGCTCTTGAGCCTGTCGTGTGACTCCTGGGTCAGCCAGGTCACCTGGGTCTCGGTCATCTCGATCACTCCCTCGTAGTTGGAGCCGCCGGGCTCCCTCGACAGGTCATTGCAAGAGCAATGACCAACGGCACGACGGGAAGGCACGACTTTCGTCGCGCCGGGCCCCATCCTGCCGTCAATGCAGCAATACACGGTTCCACCCGGAACCGTGTATCAGCCGATTCTAGCACGAGCGGGCCTGCCGAACTGGCGATCGCTGTTCGTTCGCTGTGAGGTGAACGTGTGTCAGTGAGCGGTCAGGTACTCGGGAACGTCGAAGCTGCACCCATAGAGATCGCCCATTCCTGGCGGGCGAGAGGTGAGGACGGCTGTCGTGATCAATACCGTTTGGTCCTCACCACCGGGCACCAGCACTTCGCGTCGGCCGGTTTCGGACCCGTCCTGGGACCGGGCGCGCACGATGCACACCGCCTCACGTGACGGGTCTTCTCGAGTCACTTTGAGGGTGAGGTCGAGCTTCGAGTCGTCGACGATGTCGAACGAGGTGACCTCGGCGTCGATCTCGCTGGTAGCGAACTTCTGGTACGCGACGACAGCGACGACCACCCCGACCAGTACGACCACAGCGCCTGCCAACCATGCCAGTGACCTGCGAGATCGTGCAGGTTTGGTGGTCGAGGAATACCGGCCGGGTGGAAGCGTGCTGGTCATCTTGTCTGCTCTCAGGCCATCGGAACGGGGCCACGGCTGCATTGGGAAGTATCGGGTGGAACTATAGAGGAGTGCATTGGTGCGCAGCCGACGCGGCACACGGCCGGGACGGCGACAGGCGAAGACGAGGTGAACGAACACGTGAGCGGATTCAGGCTCATGGCCGTCCATGCCCATCCCGACGACGAGTCGAGCAAGGGCGCTGCGACGACGGCCCGTTACGCCGCTGAAGGAAACGACGTCATGGTCGTGTCGCTCACCGGCGGTGAACGCGGCGACATCCTCAATCCGGCGATGGACATTCCCGGTGTCAGGGACCGCATTCAGGCGGTTCGTGAGGAGGAGATGGCGGAGGCCGCTCGCATCCTCGGTGTCCAGCATCGCTGGCTGGGATTCATCGATTCGGGCCTGCCGGAGGGCGACCCGAAGCCGCCGCTTCCGGACGGGTGCTTCGCGCTGGTCCCGTTGGAGGAGTCCACGGAGGCATTGGTCCGCGTGATCCGTGAGTTCCGCCCGCACGTGATCACCACGTACGACGAAAACGGCGGGTACCCGCATCCCGACCACATTCGCTGCCACGAGGTGTCGATGGCTGCGTACGAGGCGGCCGGCGATCCGAACCGTTTTCCGGATGCGGGAGAGCCGTGGGAAGTACAGAAGGTGTACTACTCGCACGGCTTCATTCGGAAGCGACTCGTGCTGTTCCAGGAGGAGTACGAGCGCCGCGGCGAAGACTTCCCGATGGCCGATTGGTTGAAGAAGTGGAAGACCGAGCAAGGTGACCTGATGGCACGGGTGACCACACAGATCACCTGCGGCGACTACTTCCCCCAGCGGGACGACGCACTGCGTGCGCACGCGACACAGATCGATCCCAACGGGTCGTTCTTCGCGGTGCCGCTGGACATACAGCAGAAGATTTGGCCGACCGAGGAGTTCGAGCTCGCACAGACACGGGTCACCACGTCGATTCCGGAGTCGGACCTCTTCGCCGGAATCGTGGAGGAAGAGCAGAAGTGAACGCGCTGACTGTCCAGATACTCGCTCAGGCCGATCCTTCGGGCCCCGAGTTCGGCAAGGCGTCGCCGTTCGGACTGCTCGTGCTCTTGGCGCTCTTCGTCGGAGTGATTCTCCTGGTGCGATCGATGAACAAACGGCTCAACAGGCTGCCGGACACGTTCGAACCCGAACATCCGGAGGCGGATCAGGAAGCCGACGAGGGCACGGATCGGGGCGCGATTCCGCACACCCCTCCGGACAAGACCGACTGAGGGCGCTCCGCGCCCTGTGAGCGGTTGACGAGTCCCTGGACTCGCCAACCACTCACAGGGGTCAGGGGATGTAGATCTCGCGTGCCACCCGCGGACCGGGGATGTGTGCGAGCCAACGGACGGGCCCGCGAGCCGGGTCCCATTCGGCGAGTAGTCCGGTCACCTTCGCCGTCATCTCCTTGCGGAGTCGATCGAACGAGTCGTCCGGGTGGTCGCCGACGTACCCGAGCAACAGCCACCAGGCCCAGGCGACGGCGCCCGCGTTGGCGACGAAGTCCGGAATCACGGCGATGCCCCTGGCGGTCAGATCGAGTTCCGCATCGGCGGTCGTTGCGGCGTTTGCCGCCTCGACAACGACCTTCGCGTCGATGACCGCGCAGTTGTCGCCGGTGATGGCGTAGGACACGGCGGCAGGGACCAGGATGTCGACTCCTACCGTCAGGACGACGTCCCGCGGTAGCTGTTCGACGGACGCGGGCACCCGGCTGCGGTCGATCTCTCCGTACTCGTCGCGGGTCTCCAACAGGGTCGGGATGTCGAGCCCCAGTGGGTCGAAGAGCGTGCCGGCCGCATCCGCTACGGCGACGATCTTCATGCCCGCATCGTGCAGATACCAGGCTGCCGCGCCGCCCATGGTTCCGATGCCTTGCACGGCGACCGTGGTCTGATCGACCGGCCAACCCCACTGGGCTGCGGTCGCGAGGCAGGCCTGCGCCACACCGTATCCGCCGATGACATCGCCGAGGAGGCCACCGCGAGCCTCTGCGTTGAGCCCCGCCATCACTCTGTCGGCGGTGGCATTCGGGTCCAGGGCGCGCTCGATAGCGGCGTGATACGACTGGCGCATACCGAGGTGTCCGAAGACGTCGTCGATGAGTTGCTGGGTGACACCCAGGTCTTCGGCGGTCACCCAGTGACGATCGAGAAACGGGCGCATGGCGTCGAAGAATCGGGTGAGCACCTCGACCGCGCGGGGATCCTTGGGATCGAAGTCGACCCCGCCCTTGGCGCCTCCGACCGGGAGGTCGAATGTCGCTGTCTTGGCCGACATGCCGCGAGCCAGGTCTTCGACCTCGCTCATCGTGCATCCCTTGCGCATGCGGGTACCGCCGGTGGCGAGACCGGCAACGAGAGTGTCGACGACCAGGTATCCGAGGGCGCCGGTGACCTCGTCCGTCCATTGGATGCGCATGACGGGCTCGTGGCGCGGCGGGGCCGCGGGTGGGTGGAGCACTGCAGGAGTGGACGTGCGGACCTCGGTGCTCAACCTGTCCAGGGGGTGGTCTGCAATGGTCATTTTCGTCGCCTCCTGAGGTGGTTTCGCGTATGCGGCGATAGACCCTTGTTCATGTCCGTGACTGTTCATGTCCGTGACAAGGGCTCACTGGTAACTCGGGGCCGGTCGCTCGTCATCGGAAGCGGCCGCTGACCACAGCATGCGTCCGAGTCGGACGTGCCGTCCAGTTACGTTTGCTGGACCTGTTCGTTCACGAACTCTGGACTGTCGTACACAGACCGTTACCAGCGCTTATCCTGCAGATATGGAGTTGTCGCTGCACCGTCTGAAGTTGCTGCGCGAGCTCGAACGCCGCGGCACGGTCACCGCTGCTGCGCAGGCGCTGAACTACACCGTTTCCGCAGTGTCGCAACAACTCGCCCTGCTCGAACGTGACGCGGGCACAACACTCTTCGAGAAGCGCGGTCGGCGCGTGGTGTTGACGGAGGCCGGCATCGTGTTGGCGGAGCACGCGGAGGAGATCCTCGGTGCGGTGGATCGTGCGGGTGTCGCGCTCGAAGCGGTGCGCGGTGGGATGTCCGCGACTCTCACCGCAGGGGTGTGGGCATCCGTGGCTGCGGGTTTGCTGCCTCGGGCGTTGAACATTCTGGCGGAGCAGCAACCGGGCATCGAAGTGCTGACGAAGGAGCTGGCACCCGAGGACACAGCCGGCGCGGTGCGCGACGGCGATCTCGACTTCTCGTTCGTGATCGACTATTCCAACTATCCGATGCCCTGGGATCCTCAGTTGACGAGGCAGGTCATCGCGGTCGAGCAGATGCATGCCGCGCTGCCGCCGCATTCCTACGAGGGCAGTTCCGTATCCCTCGCCGACCTGACCGAGTTCCGATGGATCCTGTCCGGCCCCCGTTCACACTTCGGACGTGCGGTGCGTATGGCGTGCCGCACAGCAGGCTTCGACCCCAAGATTCGCCACGAGGTGGGGGAACAGGCCACCGCGTTGGCAATGGTCGCAGCGGGCCTCGGGGTCACCTTGGTGTCGGATCTCGGCCTGAACATGCTCCCTGCGGGAATCGACATCGTTCCCCTGGACGATCAGTTCTTTCGGACGGTATCGGTCGCCCACCGCACGCGGGGCGAAGTGCGAGCATCGTTGCAGTTGGTGGTGGGCGCTGTGACCGAGGCCGCCCGTGAGCTCGGCCTGGAGGACGGTTCCGCTGCGTCGGCGTGAAGAACGACCTGCCTGTTCTCGGCGCCGAGTCACACGCGAGGGCCCAAGAAGAGGCCGCCGCCGGCGTCGATCACCTGGTCGGCCACCTTCGGTCCGGATGTGATCGGCAGACGCCCCTAGACTCGAGGGAAAGCTCGTGGTGTCAACTCTGTAAGGGGCACAGTGAACAAGCTCGTCGACAGCACTTCGCCGTATCTCAGGCAACATGCCGACAATCCGGTGCACTGGCAGCAGTGGGGAGAGGAGGCGACCCGCGAGGCGCGCGAACGCGACGTGCCGATTCTGCTGTCTGTCGGGTACTCGGCCTGCCACTGGTGCCACGTCATGGCGCACGAGTCGTTCGAGGACGAGGCCACTGCGGCACTGATGAACGAGAACTTCGTGTGCGTCAAGGTGGATCGTGAGGAACGCCCCGACATCGACGCCGTGTACATGAACGCGACCGTTGCGATGACCGGCCAGGGTGGTTGGCCCATGACGTGTTTCCTCACTCCGGACGGTGCGCCCTTCTACTGCGGCACGTATTACCCGAAGGAACCTCGCGGGGGAATGCATTCGTTCACACAGCTTCTCGACGCGATCGTGGGGACGTGGCGAGATCGACGCGGAGACGTGAATCAGGCGGCATCGTCGGTAGTCGCGGAACTCGAACGCAGTGCGGGTGGTGTGCCGGGAGGTGGTCCGAAGCTGGACGCAGGCCTGCTCGATGCGGCGGCCGCCACGTTGATCGCCGACGAGGACACCGCACACGGCGGATTCGGGGGAGCGCCGAAGTTTCCGCCTGCGGCCTTGATGGAAGCGCTGCTTCGCAACCACGAGCGGACCGGGTCGGCGGAATCTCTGGCCGTGGTCGAACGGGCGGCATCGGCGATGGCACGCGGCGGTATCTACGACCAGCTGGGCGGCGGGTTCGCGAGATACTCGGTCGACGCGGAGTGGGTGATACCGCACTTCGAGAAGATGCTCTACGACAATGCTCTGCTGCTGCGCTCCTACGCGCACCTGGCCCGCCGCACCGGCTCGGAGTTCGCATTGCGAGTCACGGAGGAGACCGCGGCCTTCCTGTTGCGGGATCTGCGAACGGAAAACGGTTGCTTCGCTTCCGCTCTGGACGCGGACACCGATGGCGTCGAGGGTTCGACATACGTCTGGACCCCAGCGCAACTGGGAGAGGTTCTCGGTAGCGAGGACGGTGAGTGGGCCGAGGCGCTCTTCGGGGTCACGGCCGCGGGCACATTCGAGGAGGGCACCTCGGTGCTGCAGCTCCCCGACGATCCCTCCGACCGCGACCGGTGGCGCAGGGTGAGCGCTGCGCTGTTCGAGAGTCGTGGTTCGCGGGCGCAGCCCGGCCGCGACGACAAGGTGGTCACCGCATGGAACGGACTCGCGGTGACGGCCCTGGCCGAAGCGGGTGCGGGGCTCGGGCGCCCCGAATGGGTGGATGCGGCGGCGACGTGCGCGCGAACGTTGCTCGAGGTCCACAGAGTCGACGGCCGCTTGCGGCGCGCCTCGCTCGGCGGTGAGGTGGGTGCACCCGTCGGCGTGCTCGAGGATTACGCATGTCTGGCAACGGGACTCGCCGCGTTGCATCAGGCCACGGGGGACGGGCACTGGCTGCAGGAATCACGACAGTTGCTCGATCACGCCCTGGCCCGGTTCGAGGACCCGAGCGAACCCGGCAGTTGGTTCGATACCGCTGACGATGCGGAGACGCTCGTCGCGCGCCCTCGGGATCCCGTCGACGGGGCGACGCCGTCGGGTGCGTCCAGCGTGGCGGAGGCACTGCTGACGGTGAGCGTGCTGGCGGACGCGGACACAGCGGAACGCTTCGGACGTGCGGCGGAGAATGCGCTCGCGCGTATCTCGGTTCTGTTCGATCGTGCGCCGCGTGCCGCCGGCCACTGGCTGGCGGTTGCGGAAGCCGCAGTGCGGGGACCGATGCAGGTCGCGATCGTGACCGATGGTTCCGAGGACCTGGCTACGCTCGCCCGGCGCGAGGCGCCGGGCGGGGCCGTGGTGGTTGTCGGAGAACCGGATTCGTCTCCACTTCTCGCCGACCGACCGCTCGTGGACGGCGCCCCGGCCGCGTACGTCTGTCGGGGGTTCGTGTGTGACCGCCCGGTGACGACCGAGGACGAACTGAGGGGATTGCTCGGGAACTGACAGAACTCAGCGGAACACCACGAGGCATACCGCGACGAAATGGCAGACCGCGGCGATCACGGTTGCGGCATGGAAGAACTCGTGGTGGCCGAAGGTGCGCGGCCACGGGTTGGGCCATTTGGCGGCATAGAGAACCCCGCCGATGCTGTAGAGAATGCCGCCCACGAGCAACAGGATCATCGGGGCGAAGCCCACCTGGCGGGTGAGTTCCGGGGCGACGGGGACGATCGCCCAACCAAGAATCAGGTACAGCGGTACTCCGACCCAGCGCGGCGCCATCGGCCAGGCCATCTTCAACGCGACCCCGCAGAGCGCACCGACCCACACGACGGTCAACAGCACTCGACCCGTCGCGGTCGGCAGGGCAAGCAGGCCGAACGGGGTGTAACTGCCGGCGATGAACAGGAAGATCATCGAGTGGTCGGCGCGCTTCATGCGTGTTCGGCTCACCGCGGTGTGCCAATGAATGCGGTGGTAGGCGGCACTGACGCCGAACATCGCGCACACGGTCGAGGCGTAGATCGCCGTGGCGATGGCGGCCTTCGCCGACACCTGGGCGGCGGCGATCGTGAGGGTGACACCGGCGATCGACCCGACGGCGACGGCCCACAGATGTATCCATCCGCGCAGGCGCGGTTTGACAGGTATCAACGCGTCGGCGAGGGAGTCGTCGGTGCCTGAGGTCGTCATGGAAACCTACGCTAGCGTAGGTTGCGCCGGTGTCCAGCGCGGCGAAGCGGTCAGCGCCGAGACCGAACTCCGTCGGCGTAGTCTTTCGTCTCATGGTGATGTCGCGGTGAGTGCACGGAGTCTGCTGTACAGCGTTTACGAGAGACGGCTCCTTCGTCGACTCGACGGACTACAGCACCCTCGGCACATCGCCGTCATGTGCGACGGAAATCGCAGGTGGGCTCGCGAGAACGGTTTCACCGACGTCAGTCACGGTCATCGCATGGGCGCGTTGAAGATCGCCGAACTCCTCGGGTGGTGCGATGCTGCCGGCGTCCAGATGGCCACCATCTATCTGCTGTCCACCGAGAACCTCCGACGTGATCCGGAAGAGCTGGACACCCTTCTCGAGATCATCACCGACGTCGTCGAAGAGATCTCCGGTTCCGACAAGAACTGGAGCGTCAAAATCGTCGGAGCCCTCGATCTGCTTCCCGCGGAGCAGGCGCGCCGACTACGAGAAGCCGCCGCGAGCACCGAGGGGCGCACCGGCACCCACGTGAACGTCGCGGTCGGCTACGGCGGCCGTCAAGAGATCGCCGACGCCGTGCAGTCGCTGCTCAGCCAGAAGCTGCTCGCCGGACTGACCGGTGACGAGTTGGTTCGGTCCATCACCGTGGAGGGTATAGACGGTCACCTGTACACATCGGGTCAGCCCGATCCCGACCTGGTGATCAGAACATCGGGTGAGCAGCGGCTCTCCGGATTCCTGCTGTGGCAGAGCGCGTACTCCGAGATCTGGTTCACCGAGGCGTACTGGCCCGAGTTCAGACGTGTCGACTTCCTTCGTGCCTTGCGTGACTACGCCGCGCGGCATCGTCGTTTCGGGGTCTGAGAAGTTCGGGGTCTGAAGGGGCCCGTTTCGTCAGAGCTTGCGGAGACGCAGCCTGTTGATCGAATGATCGGCGTCCTTGCGCAGTACCAGGGTTGCCCTCGGTCGCGTGGGGAGGATGTTCTCCACCAGATTCGGTCGGTTGATGCTGTTCCAGATGTCTTTGGCCGCTATCGCAGAATCCTTGTCGGATAGGTCGGCGTAATGGTGGAAGTGCGCGTCGGGGTCGGAGAACGACGTCGCGCGCAGAGCGAGGAACCGCTCCACGTACCACTTCTCGATGTCCTCGATGCGGGCGTCGACGTAGATGGAGAAGTCGAACAGGTCCGACACCATCAGGCGAGGACCGGTCTGCAGGACGTTGAGTCCCTCGATGATGAGAATGTCGGGCTGACGCACCAAGTGGTACTGGCCGGGTACGACGTCGTACGAAACGTGGGAGTAGACCGGGGCCGCCACCTCTTCGGCGCCGGACTTCACTTCGGTCACGAAGCGGAGGAGTTTGCGCCGGTCGTAGCTCTCGGGGAAGCCTTTTCGGTGCATGATCCCGCGCCGGTTCAGCTCCTTGCTGGAGTAGAGGAAGCCGTCCGTCGTCACGAGGTCCACTCGCGGGTGGTGTTCCCATCGCGCGAGGAGGGCCTGCAACACGCGGGCGGCGGTCGACTTGCCCACCGCGACACTGCCCGCGACGCCGATCACGAATGGAACCTGGCGGTCGGGATGCGTGTCGCCGAGGAAGGTCGCCGTTGCCGCGAACAACCGCTGCCGGGCGGCGACCTGCAAATGAATAAGACGCGACAGTGGCAGGTAGACCTCGGCAACTTCTTCGAGATCGATCTGCTCGCCCAAGCCGCGTAGACCGTAGAGCTCTTCCTCGGTCAGGACCAGCGGGGTCGATTTGCGCAGCGTGCGCCACTGCTTGCGGTCGAACTCCACATACGGGCTGGACTCACTCGAACGCGCCATCAGACCTGCTCACGCTTGTCGGCCGGCCGAAATAGGCGTGGCATGCGTGTCCTCGCGAGTTGCGGTTGCATAAACGGATTGTGCTTTGTCGCGTACGTGGCGGTGTCGTCGGGGCTGTATCCGCGGCCCGGTTGCGTGTCCCCCGATAAGGTCGGAGCCTATGGAACCGGATCGTCTCGTTCGTGAATATCTGCTGCTCGGTTTGGCATTCGATCGGATCGAGGAGGGGTTCGTCGACGCCTTCACCGGAGATCCGGAGTTGCGCAGGCAGGTGGAGAACGCGCCGCGCCCGGACCCTCGGGATCTGGCGAAGCGGGCCGCGGAACTGCGGCGCGAACTGACCGCCACCGATCTTCCCGAGGAGCGCGCTGCGTTCGTCGACGTGCATCTGCGGGCGCTCGAATGCTCCGGTCGCAAGTTCGCGGGCGAAGACGTCGGCTTCGTCGACGAGGTGGAGGCCTACTTCGACGTGCGCATCGAGCCCGGGGACGAGGACGACTACCGCGAGGCGCATCGCGCCATGTCCGAGGTTCTCCCCGGCTCGCGGCCGCTGGCCGAACGAATCCAGGCTCACCGCGCTGCGGACGAGATCCCACCCGAGCGGCTCCACGAGTGCGTGGAAGCCTTCTCCAGTGCTCTGCGCGACCTCGTTCGCGACGTGTACCCGCTGCCCGAGTCGGAAGTGGTCGACTACGAGATCGTGGGGGACAAGCCGTGGTCGGGATTCAACTACTACCTGGGCGACTATCGGTCGACTGTGGCCATCAACTCCGACCTGAAACAACACATGGCGAATCTGCCCCGGTTGATCGCCCACGAGGCGTATCCCGGTCATCACACGGAGCACTGCCGAAAAGAAGCCGGGCTGGTCGGCGCGGGCCAGCTCGAGCAGACCATCTTCCTGGTCAACACGCCCCAATGCCTCATGGCGGAGGGCCTGGCCGACCTCGCACTCGAGTCGCTCGTCGGCCCCGGGTGGGGTCGGTGGGCGCAGGAGATCTACGCGGATCTGGGCTTGCGCTTCGACGGTGAACAGGCCGAGAACCTCTCGGCGGCGTCGGGTCGGCTCCTCGGCGTGCGGCAGGACTCGGCGCTCATGCTGCACGATCAGGGTCGCAGTCACGACGACGTCGCAGCTTTCCTACAGCGGTGGACCCTCGCCACGCCGGACCGGGCTCGGCAGATGCTGCGATTCCAGTCGTCCTCGCTGTGGCGGGCGTACACCAGCACCTACGTCGAGGGCTATCGGCTGCTGGGCGGCTGGCTTGCCGAAGTGCCTGTCGGGCTCGCCCGTTCGGAACGTTTCGGCCGACTTCTGGACGAGCCGCTCGTGCCGACCACTCTGCGAACAGGAGTGTGACCGGCGCCTGCCGAACGGGTGGGTACACGAGGAGACCCTCGGGTTCGTAGACTGGGTGCATCCATTTTCGCACCCAGCTTGGAGAAACGTCGATGACAGCTGCGCCCGGTTCCGATGTGAACAACACCCCGCTCGCCGAACTCGACCCCGAGGTGGCCGCGGCGATGGCAGGCGAACTGGCCCGTCAGCGTGACACCCTCGAGATGATCGCCTCCGAGAACTTCGTTCCGCGTGCGGTGCTGCAGGCCCAGGGCAGCGTGCTCACCAACAAGTATGCCGAGGGCTACCCCGGTCGTCGCTACTACGGCGGCTGCGAGCATGTGGACGTCATCGAGGACCTTGCGCGCGAGCGTGCGAAGGAACTGTTCGGTGCCGAGTTCGCGAACGTTCAGCCGCACTCGGGTGCGCAGGCGAACGCAGCTGTGCTGATGGCACTCATGAACCCGGGAGAGAAGCTCCTCGGCCTCGATCTGGCGCACGGTGGCCACCTCACCCACGGCATGAAGCTGAACTTCTCCGGCAAGCTCTACGACGTCGCGTCCTACGGGGTGAGCAAGGAAGACCACCGCGTCGACATGGACGAGGTTCGTCGTATCGCGGTGGCAGAGAAGCCCAAGGTCATCGTTGCCGGTTGGTCCGCGTACCCGCGCCAGGAGGACTTCGCCGAGTTCCGCTCCATCGCCGACGAGGTGGGCGCATACCTGTGGGTCGACATGGCGCACTTCGCCGGGCTGGTGGCAGCAGGTCTGCATCCGTCGCCCGTGCCGTACGCGGACGTCGTGTCCACCACCGTTCACAAGACGCTGGGTGGCCCCCGCTCCGGTTTGATCCTCGCCAAGAAGGAGTGGGCGAAGAAGATCAACTCCGCGGTGTTCCCCGGGCAGCAGGGCGGCCCGCTCATGCACGTGATCGCGGCCAAGGCCGTATCGCTGAAGATCGCAGGCACCGAGGAGTTCAAGGAGCGTCAGGCACGCACCCTGTCCGGTGCCAAGATCCTCGCCGAGCGACTTACCGACCCCGACGTGGCGGAAAAGGGCGTCAGCGTGCTCACCGGCGGAACCGACGTACACCTGGTGCTGGTCGACCTGCGTAACTCGCAGCTCGACGGCCAGCAGGGGGAGGACCTTCTGCACGAGGTCGGCATTACCGTCAACCGCAACGCGGTGCCGTTCGACCCGCGTCCCCCGATGGTCACGTCCGGTCTGCGGATCGGCACGGCCGCCCTCGCCTCGCGTGGATTCGGCGATGCCGAGTTCACCGAGGTTGCGGACGTCATCGCCGCCGCACTTGCCGGCACCGCCGATGCCGCGTCGCTGCGGGCTCGTGTGTCGAAGCTGGCCCTCGACTTCCCGCTGTACGACGGGCTCGAGGACTGGCGCCTGGTCTAGGGGCGCTCCGCGCCCCGTGAGTGGTGTGCGAGTCTCTGGACTCGCAGACCACTCACGAGGCGCACCGCCCTTTACCGGATGTTCACCGACACGCCCATCACAGGGGCGGCTCGAAGGGGTGAACCGCAGTACCGTCGGCAGTAACGAGCAGCGGGGAAGTTGCTTGTACGGGAGGTCCTGATCGTGACTGACGAACTCAGTGCGAGGGGGCCGGCACCCGGCCCTCGTGTCATCTGACACCAGGGACGGACCGGTCCAGCGAACCGAGTCGACGCGGGTGCCGCGGCGACCTAGGAGCCTCACGTGACTGCTACACGCTCCGTCCCTTCACGTACCGGACGCTCGACATCCACTTCATCGAAGCCCGCGACGGTGCGGACGTATGTTCTCGACACGTCCGTCCTGTTGTCCGACCCCTGGGCCGTCACCCGCTTCGCCGAACATCGTGTGGTGTTGCCGCTGGTCGTCATCAGCGAACTCGAAGGCAAACGGCACCATCACGAGCTCGGATGGTTCGCCCGCGAGGCCCTTCGGATGCTCGACGATCTACGAATCCAGTACGGGCGCCTCGATCAAGCCGTCCCCATCGGCACCGAGGACGGGACACTGCAGGTCGAGCTGAATCACACCGATCCTTCGGTGTTGCCGGTCGGGTTCCGCAGCGACAGCAACGACTCTCGGATTCTCGCCTGTGCCTTGAACTTCGCGGCCGAGGGCGCCGATGTCGTCCTCGTCAGCAAGGACATCCCGCTGCGTGTGAAGGCCGGCGCTGTCGGTCTGCCCGCAGACGAGTATCACGCGCACGACGTGGTGCCGTCGGGGTGGACGGGAATGTCCGAACTGGATGTGGCGCCGAACGACATCGACGACCTGTTTCGCGACGGATCCGTGGACATCGACAATGCGCGAGAATTGCCGTGCAACACCGGTGTTCGGCTTCTCGGCGGAACATCGAGTGCGCTCGGCAGGGTCACGGCCGACAAGCGAGTGCAGCTGGTACGCGGCGAGCGTGAGGCATTCGGTCTGCACGGGCGTTCTGCCGAGCAGCGAATCGCTCTCGATCTGCTGCTCGACGACAGTGTCGGAATCGTGTCCCTCGGCGGCAAGGCCGGTACGGGTAAATCCGCGCTGGCATTGACGGCAGGCCTCGAGGCGGTGCTGGAGCGGCGAACTCAGCGCAAGGTGGTCGTTTTCCGTCCGCTGTATGCAGTCGGTGGGCAGGAGCTCGGATACCTGCCGGGCAGCGAGAGCGAGAAGATGGGGCCATGGGCCCAGGCCGTATTCGACACGCTCGACGGGCTGGCGAGCTCGGAAGTGATGGACGAGGTGATCAGCCGCGGCATGCTGGAGGTCCTGCCTCTCACGCACATTCGCGGGCGTTCGCTGCACGACTCGTTCGTCATCGTCGACGAGGCGCAGTCGCTGGAACGAAATGTATTGCTGACCGTCCTCTCTCGGCTCGGAAACGGATCCCGGGTGGTACTCACGCACGACGTGGCGCAGCGCGACAATCTGCGAGTCGGACGACACGACGGTGTTGCGGCAGTAATCGAAAAGCTGAAGGGCCACCCGCTTTTCGCGCACATCACATTGACTCGGAGTGAACGTTCACCCATTGCCGCATTGGTGACGGAAATGCTGGAGGAGTTCGGCCCGACCGAGTGATTCACCTGCTCCACCCCTGACCAATGTCACACCCGTTCGGCTCAGCCGAACGGGTGTGACATTCGTTCGTGCAGGTGAGGATTGGGTGTCGGCGATTGATATTGAACTGTGACAGACCCAGTTCGGGGATATTTTCGCGAAGTATTTGTGCCATCCGATTGCATCAACTTTGACAATTGACGCAAACATGGGGTTAGGCTCATACGGCAATTGCCAGAAGCTGTCTGTCTGAAGGAGTAGGGGCTTACGATGAACCGAATCACACGCCGAACCACCGGTCTGGCCGCAGCAGTTGCGCTCGGAGGGCTGGTCCTCGTGGGCTGTGGCGATGATGATTCCTCGGCGAAGGACGCAGTCAACAGCGTCACCAGCCAGGCCGAGAGCGCAGCCAACGGAACGGGCGAGGAAGGCGCGTCCGGCGAGGCCGGCGCCTCCGGTGAAGCCGGTGCCGAAGGTGGAGCAGCGGGCGAAGCCGGCGCAGAGGGCGAGGCCGGCGCCGCAGGCGAAACCAAGATCCCGACTGCCGGTGGCGAAGAAGTGACCGTCAGTGGCGACCTCGCAGCGAAGTACAACGAGCTGGGTGGACCCACGGGCTACCTCGGCGCACCGACCGCTGGTGAGGAAGAGGGTCCCGAGGGCGGCAAGTCGATCCCGTTCGAGGGCGGCACGATCTTCTGGAGCGAGGGCACTCAGGCCCACGTCGTTCAGGGACGCATCCTCGAGACCTACACCGAGGGCGGCGGCGCAGGTGGCGAACTCGGCTACCCGACGAGCGACGAGCACCCGATCGAGGGTGGACTCGGCAGCGACTTCGCGAACGGTTCGATCACGTTCATCGACGACCAGACCGAGGTCGTCAGCAAGTAGAGTTCCTCGAAACCGGGTGTGCCGCTACGTGCGGCGCACCCGGTTTCTTGTTTCAGGGGCGTGCGCTTCGGGCCAGCCCGACCAGCATCGCCCACGCGATGTTCTTCGCGCTGAAGTAGTCCCGCCATACGGCTATCCGGCCGTCCTCGATCTCGAACGTCCCGCACACCCAGAACGCCATCCGAAATCGACGCCACGTCAGAACGTCGGTGCGCTCGGTGAATACGGCGTGATCGTCGCCGGCGATGTGGTGCAGTCGGGCCTCGAACCCGATGTCGTAGCGCTCCATGCCGTGCAGGATTCGATTAACTCGCGGTATGCCCACAATTTTCGGTATGGATACGTTGTGCCACACGATTGCGGGGTGGAGGTGGGTCACAGCCGTATCTATGTCGCCGGATTGCAGCGACGACAGAAAGTCGCGAACCACGGCGATGGACGTGGATTCCGTCGGTCGATTCTGTTCGGCGCCATTCACGGACGTCCTCCTCGTTCGAACCGGCCGAGTCCGTCTTCGTCGAAATACTCGAGGGTGACAGAGTTTCCCGCGAATGTGGCTTTCGATACGGTCCCGGGCGGGGCATTCTCGTCCGAAATCGTAAAGGTGAATGTGTCACCGTCCCAATGATCGAGGGGGCGGCGCTCGGCATCGGGCCCGATGATCAGATAGAGCCGCCCTGCGTCGTTCTCCACCCGCGCCGGTCCCCAGTAGGGGTTCTCGTATGCCCCGGCGTACGTGTCCGCGGGCTGGGCAGGGGCGG
This sequence comes from Rhodococcus huquni, assembly GCF_055231055.1. NCBI lineage: Bacteria > Bacillati > Actinomycetota > Actinomycetes > Mycobacteriales > Nocardiaceae > Rhodococcus > Rhodococcus huquni. The sequence goes on along the minus strand of NZ_JBUYWE010000012.1, from coordinate 91,565 downwards.
GCGCAGTCGGTGGCTGCTGACCGGCCAGCTCGCCCTCCGGGTCGCTCATCGACGCGAATGCGTTCTTGTAGATGTTCGCCCAGTCCTCGCGGACCTCGCCGAACTGGACGAGATCTGCGAACTCGGCGGTGAGGGTCTCGGGGACTCCGGTCGGCGACCCGTTGGTCAGAGCGACGATCGCGACGTCGGCCGACGGAATCGCCACGAAGTTGGTGGCCGCTCCCAACTGGAAGGCTCCCGAGTGACTGATGGTGGTGCGTCCTGCCGGGCTCGCCGAGACGTTGAAACCGTAGCCATAGGTTCCGGCACGTGAATCGGGAGTGGCTGCCGGACTCGAGACGATCTGCGGCGTGATGGCAGGAACGAGCGCTTCTGCGTCCACGATTGCGCGACCGTCGACAGTCCCGCCGCCGAGCAGCATCTCGAGCCAGGCGGTCATGTCGTTTGCAGACGAACTCACGCCGCCGGCAGGCGATTGTGCGTCGGGCTGGCGGACCGCGTCGTGCACGTACTTGCCGTCGACGATCTGATGTTCGACGGCGCGATTCAGCCGAGCCTCGTAGTCGGTGAAACGGGAGCTGGTGTCGTTCATTCCGAGTGGCGCGTACAGGACGTCGTTCGACAGCGTCGCCCAATCTTTCCCGGCCGCCGCAGCGACCGACTCGGCGGCCGCGGTGACACCGAAGTTGGTGTATTCGTAGGTACTTCGGAAAGGGGCCAGGGGGAGGAGTCGGAGCCGCTCGAGGACCTGCCGTCTGTCGTATCCCAGGTCCTCGAGTCGGTCGCCCGCATGATCAGGCAGCCCCGAGCGATGCGTGTACATATCGGCGATGGTGAGGTGATCGGTCACCCACGGGTCGTTCAACGCGAACCACGGCAGGTGCTGGTCGACCGGGGTGTCCCAGGAGACGGTGCCTGCGCCGACCTCGTGCGCCACGACGGTGGCACCCACCGACTTCGACAACGAGGCCAGCGGGAAGACCGTGTCGGCGTCCACCTTCTGATCCGACCCTTCCTCCCGGACGCCGAAACCTTTCGCATAGACGGTCTGGCCGTCGTGCACCACGGCCACGGACATGCCCGGCACGCCGGAATCGGTCATGAGTGTGTAGATCAGCCCGTCGAGTTGCGACACGGCATCGTCGATCTGCCCGGGCGGGATGTCCACACCGGCGACTGTTCCGGGGTCGGCCGGCGGCTCCGCTTCGTTGTCGTCCGGGGCTTGGCTGGTGTCTTCCGACGCGTCCGGAGTGGAGTCGTCTGAAGTGCATCCCGCGGCCACGAGCGTTCCGGTGAGGGCGAGCGCGCAGAAAATATGAGGGATCGTGCGGTTCGTACGCATCATGGGACCTGAGCTTTCGGTCGGCGCACGGTTGCGCCCGGCTCTTTCAGACTATCGACCCGGTGCGATTGACCTGGGCGTTTTCGGGCGCACAACAATTTTGTGCGACCTGGGTCTCCTCCAGGACACTTCGGACCGCTACGGTGTGCGAATGCCGACCGACATCAACGACTCACAGTTGCTCAGCGAGCTTGCACCCGTGGTGCAGGAGAACCTGGACCGGCACATCGCTGCCGCCGACGGGTGGCAGCCGCACGACTTCGTGCCGTGGGACAGTGGCCGCAACTTCGCGTTCATGGGCGGCGAGGACTGGTCCGCAGATCAGTCGAAGCTCAGCGACGTCGAGGCCATCGCGCTCACAGTCAGCGTCCTGATCGCCGACAACATGCCGAGCCATCACCGCGAGCTCGCCCACGCATTCGGCTTGGTCGGCCCCTGGTGGACCTGGGTCGGTCGCTGGACGGCGGAGGAGAACCGCCAGTCGATCGTGTTGCGCGATTACCTGGTCCTGACGCGTGCAGTCGACCCCGTCGCGCTCGAACGCGACCGGATGAAGCACATGGTCACCGGATTCGACGTGCCGCCGATGCACCTCGCCGAGATGCTCGCTCACTCTGCGTTCGACGAGGCCGCAGCGGCAGTCCGCCACCGCAACACTGTCCGGCTCGGTTCGGATCCGTTGGTCGCCACGATCACCGACCGCATCGCGAAGGACGACGAACTGCAGGCCACCTTCTACAGCAATCTCGTCGCCGCCGCGTTCGGCATCGCTCCCGATCAGACCATGATCGCCGTGGCGTCCGCCGTCGACAGGTTCGAGGTTCCGCGCGTCGACTTCATCGACGGCTCGGACAGCACGACTCGCCTCGCCGAAGCCGGGATCTACGATCCGGCTCGTCAGAACGAGGACGTGTTCGCGCCGCTCCTGCGTGAGTGGAAGGTGTCGGAGCGGACCGGACTCGGCGACGAGGCCGAGAAGGCGCGCCAGAAGCTCGCCGCACTGCTCTGATCCAGTATTGATCTGATCGGAGCCGCAGGCCGGACATCCGGCCCGCGGCTCCGATCGGTCTACTTACGAACCTTGGCCATCGCGAGAACATCGAGCCGCTTGTCGAGTTCTTCCTCGGTGAGTCCGTCTCCCACCAGGCCGCGGTCGACGACTGTCTGACGGATGGTCTTCTTCTCCTTCAATGCCTCCTTGGCGACTGCCGCGGCCTCTTCGTAGCCGATCGCCGAGTTGAGTGGCGTCACGATGGACGGCGACGACTCCGCAAGGGTCTTCAGGTGTTCCTCGTCGGCGACCAACCCGGCGATGCAGCGATCGGCGAACAGGCGGGACACGTTCGCCAGCAACGTGAACGATTCGAGCACGTTTCTCGCCATCATCGGGATGTACACATTGAGCTCGAAGGCGCCGCCTCCGCCGCCCCACGCGACTGCGGCGTCGTTGCCGACAACCTGCGCTGCGACCTGCGTAACCGCTTCCGGTAGAACGGGATTCACCTTGCCGGGCATGATGGACGAGCCGGGCTGCAGATCGGGGAGTTGGATTTCGCCGAGCCCCGTCAGTGGGCCGGAGCCCATCCATCGGACGTCGTTGGCGATCTTCGTCAGCGATATCGCGATGGTGCGGAGAGCGCCGGACGCCTCCACGAGGCCGTCGCGGGCTGCTTGAGCCTCGAAGCTGTCGGTCGCGGGCACCAACGAATCGACGCCGGTCGATTCGACCAGCGCGGCAACCACCTTCGGGCCGAATCCGTCCGGTGCGTTCAGTCCGGTGCCCACTGCGGTACCGCCGATGGGTAGCTCGCCGAGGCGCGGCAGCACGGCCCGGACCCGCTCGATCCCCGCTTCGACCTGGCGGGCGTACCCGCCGAACTCCTGCCCCAAGGTGACGGGAACGGCGTCCATCAGGTGCGTGCGACCCGATTTGACCACCGTGCGCCACTCCTGCGCCTTGTCCGACAGAGCGAGCCGCAGATGGTCGAGTGCCGGGATCAACGTCGTGACCGCAGCTTCGGTGGCGGCGACGTGAGTAGCGGTGGGGAAGGTGTCGTTCGACGACTGCGACATGTTGACGTGGTCGTTCGGATGCACGTCCACGCCTTTGCTCTTCGCGATGGACGCGATGACCTCGTTGGCGTTCATGTTGGAACTGGTGCCCGAGCCGGTCTGGAAGACGTCGATGGGGAACTGGTCGTCGTGTGCGCCCTCGGCGATCTCGTTCGCTGCGGCGATGATCGCATCCGCTCGCTCGTCGTCGAGCAACCCGAGGTCACGGTTGACCTTGGCACACGCGGCCTTCAGCAGGCCCATCGCCCGAATCTGGGTGCGTTCCAACGGGCGTCCACTGATCGGGAAGTTCTCCACGGCGCGTTGCGTCTGCGCGCGCCACAATGCGTCGACGGGCACCCGAACGTCGCCCATCGTGTCGTGTTCGATCCGGTACTGCTGTTCGTTGTTGTCACCCATGGATTCGAGGATGCCACCAACGGCGGCTGCGTGGGGACCTACGAGAAAGCGCCCGCCGCCGACGGTCGATCATCGGTGGCAGGCGCTTTCTGCGGTGTATCGGAGGGGGTCTGTCAGAAGGTCGGCGGTGCCGAACTGTCGTCACCGTCGAAATCGACGGTGGAGTACTCGCGCAGCTTCTCGAGGCGGTGGTACGCGTCGATCATGCGAACGGTGCCGGACTTCGACCGCATCACGATGGACTGCGTCGCGGCGCCGCCGCCGTAGTAGCGCACGCCGCGCAGAAGGTCACCGTCGGTGACACCGGTGGCGGCGAAGAAGACGTTCTCGCCGGAGACGAGGTCCTCCGTGGTCAGGACCCGATCGAGATCGTGGCCGGCATCGATCGCCTTCTGGCGTTCGGCGTCGTCGGTCGGTGCGAGACGACCCTGCAGCGAGCCGCCCATGCAACGCATCGCAGCAGCGGCGATGATGCCTTCGGGGGTGCCGCCGATACCGATCAGCATGTCGGTGCCCGATTCCGGTCGTGCAGCGGCGATCGCACCCGCGACGTCGCCGTCGGAGATCAGACGGATACGTGCGCCGGTCTCACGAACCTGCTGAATCAGCTCGGCGTGACGCGGGCGATCGAGGATGCACACCGTCACGTCTGAGACGGAGGCCTTGCGAACCTTGGCGACTCGCTTGATGTTCTCGGACACCGGTGCGGTGATGTCGACCACGTCGGCGGCCTCGGGGCCCACCGCGATCTTCTCCATGTAGAAGACGGCGGAAGGATCGAACATCGCGCCCCGCTCGGCCACGGCCAGAACCGAGATCGCGTTCGGCATGCCCTTGGACATCAGGGTGGTGCCGTCGACGGGGTCGACTGCGAAGTCGCAGTCGGGTCCGTCGCCGTTGCCGACCTCTTCGCCGTTGAACAGCATGGGGGCTTCGTCCTTCTCGCCCTCACCGATCACGACGACGCCGCGCATCGAGACGCTGTGCACGAGCTTGCGCATGGCGTCGACGGCCGCGCCGTCGCCGCCTTCCTTGTCGCCGCGGCCTACCCAGCGACCGGCGGCCATCGCGCCCGCCTCGGTCACCCGGGCCAGCTCGAGAGCGAGGTTACGGTCGGGAATCTCGCGGCGACTCGACGTGCTGGCCGTCATGGGCGGTGCCTCCTGCTGAAGTCACGGTCGGCCGAAGGTGATCGGCCGTTTCGGATGGAATTCTTCGAAGATTGTCCCAGAAACGGGCGCGCCACTTGCTGCTGGGTCACATTTCACAGGACCGAGAATCGTCGGACCGGTGCCCACCCTGGATACTGGTACGCGTGGCATCTGAAAAACCCCGCATTCTGCACAACAACCGCGACATGGTGTGGTCACTCGTGCCGCTCGTGCTGTTCTGTGTGATCATCGCGGGAATCGCGAGTCAGTGCTCGTTCAGCCCTGGTGGGCCGACGAGCGGACCGATCCCGAGCTTCGATGTCGATGCGGCGCTGAAGTACGACGCAAGCGAACTCGGCTTTCCGATCCGGCATCCCGAGATCCCGGAAGGCTGGACGCCCAACTCCGGTAGCCGCGCCATCATCAGTGGTGGCGATTCGAGCACGGTGGGTTTCATCACCGAGCCCGGCAGGTATGTACAGCTGACCCAGACCGACGCCGAAGAAACAGCGCTGGTGACCTTCATCGCGGGGGAGCCGCGCACCGCAACCGGTAGCGAGGACGTCGGCGGCCACACCTGGGTCCTTTACAGCGGGGAAGGTGTCGAACCGATCTGGGTGTCCGACTTCACGCAGACCCGCATCGCGGTGACGGGTAGCGGATCGGACGAGGAGTTCCGGGAGCTCGCCGCCGCAGTCGGGGTAGCGGAGCCGCTGGAGGGCTAGCGTCACGTGAGCGGTCGGCGAGTCCGGAGACTCGTCGACCACGCACAGGTGTCAGTCGCCTTCGTCGGCGTGTGCGATTGCCTTCTCGACGCGAGTCCGGGCACCTTCGAGGTGTTCTTCGCACCGTTTCGCGAGGGCCTCCCCGCGTTCCCAGAGGGACAGTGACGCGTCGAGGTCGAGTCCGCCCTGCTCGAGGATCTTCACGACGTCCACCAGTTCGTCACGAGCCGCCTCGTAACCGAGCTCGGACACGGGGGTGGGGGTGTCGTTCTCTTCGCTCATCGGTCTATTTGTCCTTTCCCATCACCGCGGCGCGTACGGCGCCGTCGGCTACTCGCACACGGATCTGTGTTCCAGGCGGGGCATCGTCCACCGAGCGCAGCACTTCGGGGTCCCCGTCGGGAACCATGCGCTGCACGACGGAATAGCCGCGCGCCAGGGTTGCGGCGGGTCCGAGTGTGGTGAGACGGGCCCGCAGATGTTCGATGGTGGTGGTCTCGGCGGCGATCGCCCGCGAGACGTCGCGCCTTCCGGCACTGCGGAGTTGATCGACGTGGTCGGCGCGTTCGTCGAGGGCGCGCCACGGCGACGCCAGGACCGGCCGACTCCGTAGCTGGTCGACGAAGTGCGCTTCACGTCGCACCCAGCTACGCAGGGCGGCAGCACTGCGCGTCTTCAGTTCCGAGACGAGTGCCTGCTCGGCTACCGCATCCGGAACGACGTGCTTCGCGGCGTCGGTCGGGGTGGCCGCGCGCAGGTCGGCGACGTGATCGGACAGCGGGCTGTCCGGCTCGTGACCGATGGCGCTCACGATCGGCGTCCGGGCGGCGACGATCGCGCGGCACAGCGCCTCGTCGGAGAAGGGGAGAAGGTCTTCGACGCTGCCACCGCCGCGCGCGAGGACGATGACGTCGACGTGCGGGTCGGCATCGAGTTCCTTCAGCGCCTCGAGGATCTGAGGAACCGCAGTCGCTCCCTGGACAGGGGTGTTACGTATTTCGAAGCGAACGGCCGGCCAGCGACGCTGGGCCACGCTGAGCACGTCCCGCTCCGCAGCGCTCGCACGGCCGGTGATGAGGCCGACGGTGCCCGGAAGGAACGGCAACGGACGCTTCAGTCGTGGATCGAACAGCCCTTCGGCCGCGAGCAGGGCCCGCAGGCGTTCGATGCGGGCGAGGAGTTCACCGACCCCGACGGCCCGAATCTCGGTGGCACGCAAGGAAAGCGTGCCGCGGCCCGTGTAGAACGAGAGCTTTCCATTGACGACGACCCGGCTACCTTCGGTCAGCGGCACCGGCGAGTTCTGCAACATCTGGGGCGAACACGTCACGGACAGCGACATGTCCGCGGAAGGATCGCGGAGAACCAGAAACGCGGTCCGCGTGCCGGGACGGGCGTTGATCTGGGTCAACTGCCCCTCGACCCAAACACTGCCGAGACGGTCGATCCATTGGGCGACCTTCATCGACACCGTGCGGACCGGCCACGGTTGTTCGGCCGTGCTGGCCGCGGAGGTTGCCGATCGGGGCTGAGCGGAGGTCACTTGGCCTTGGCGCTGGTGATCCGGTTGGTGAGCATCGTCTGGAACGGTGCGCGGTTCTGTGTGGCGTTCTCGTATTCCAACAAGGTGGACAGATCGTCCACGGACAGATTCCGCAAGCGCGCCCGAAGCTGAGCCAGCGTCAGCGTTCCGTAATCGAGGTAGGTTGCGATCTCCGGCTCGGCCACCGCGGCGGGCTTTGGAGCGGCAGCGACCTTGGGCTTCGTGCCGTTGGTGGCGGCGCCGTCGGTGGCTGGTGCAGGCGCGTCATCGGGACCCAGTGAATACAGAGCGAATCGACCCTGACCGCCGGCGCGATCCTCGGGCTCGGGTGCCGAGACGGGCGCGGTCTCGTCTTCGTCGAACGATGCCCACTCCGGCTGTTCCTCGTCGTGCGTCCAATTGACGAGCGCAAAGGCCTGATCACCCTTGATGGCAAGCGTCGTCATCGACTGCTGCACGCGCATCGTGGTCTGCAGGAACTGACTGACCGCGGTCATGGGCAGAGTCACGGCGGTTGTCGGAAGCCTGCGGGCTTCCTCGACGGCTGTGACGGCGATTCCGGCAGCGACACGCGCAGCAAACGGTGGACGAATCATGCCCACAGCCTGCCTGAATCACTCCGATATTGGTAGCCGACGTGCCCATGGCGCCGTCAACTCCTGTGATCCGAGCGGCGTGAGTGTCCCTCCTACGGCGCGACCCGTAGTCTGGTGCCATGTCTTCTGCTGTACCACTCACTGTGGGGATCACACGTTCGGCAGACTCCGGCGGCCCGCGCCCGGACGGGGTGAAGCGGGTGTTGCTCGCCGAGCCACGCGGCTACTGCGCCGGGGTCGACCGGGCCGTGGAGACCGTCGAGAAGGCGCTCGAGAAGCACGGGGCGCCCGTCTACGTCCGCAAGGAGATCGTCCACAATCGCCACGTCGTCGAGACGTTGAGCGATCGCGGCGTCGTCTTCGTCGACGAGACCGACGAGGTGCCGGAAGGCGCACTCCTCGTGTTCTCTGCGCACGGCGTGTCCCCGATGGTTCACGAATCAGCTGCGGAACGTCAGCTTCGCACCATCGATGCCACCTGCCCGCTCGTCACCAAGGTGCATCAGGAAGCGAAGCGATTCGCGCGAGACGACTACGACATCCTCCTCATCGGTCACGAAGGTCACGAGGAGGTCGAAGGCACCGCAGGTGAGGCTCCCGACCACGTTCAGCTGGTCGACGGTCCGGACTCGGTCGACTCTGTCGAGGTTCGCGACGAGTCCAAGGTGATCTGGCTGTCACAGACCACCCTCAGCGTCGACGAGACGATGCAGACGGTGTCTCGCTTGAGGGAACGCTTTCCGGCTCTGCAGGACCCGCCCAGCGACGACATCTGCTACGCCACCCAGAACCGTCAGGTCGCGGTCAAGGCCATGGCTCCCGAGTGTGACCTGGTGATCGTGGTTGGTTCACGCAACTCGTCCAACTCGGTGCGTCTCGTGGAAGTTGCTCTCGGGGCAGGAGCGCGCGCGTCCCACCTCGTCGATTACGCCCGTGAGGTGGAACCGGCGTGGCTCGAGGGTGTGCAGACCGTGGGAATCACGTCCGGCGCATCGGTCCCGGAGATCCTGGTGACCGGCGTCATCGACCTGCTCGCCGAGCACGGATTCCACGACGTACAGCCGGTCACCACTGCTAACGAGACTCTGGTGTTCGCTCTGCCGCGCGAGCTCCGCGCGGCCCGTACCAGCTGATGCGCTAGCGCAGTCGATCCGATTCGAAGGGTGGCTCGTACCGATCCCGGTAACGCACCTGCGGAATCGGATGGGCCGGCACCTCTGCCGACTCCCGCGGACGCGGGCTCGGCTGCCTGCGCGGTGGTGGCGGTGGGGGTTCACGATGCGTGCGATCCGCGAACGGGCGCCCGGACGCGGATTGACCACGCGGCGGGGGAGTAGCAGCCGACCTACGCGGCCGTGGTGGACGTGATTCGTCGACGGAGGCTCCGCTACGGCGCCCCGGCCTGATCGGATCCTTCGGAGGCTCGCGGCGGGTCGGACGGCCGGCCCCTCTGGCCGGACCGGACGCGCGCCCAGGCTTCTCGTCTCGGGCCGCCGCGGAGCGACCGCCACGACGAGTCGTGGCGGTCGCTCGCTCGGAGCGTGACGTGCGACGCCGTGTGGAAGAGCGAGCGGGTCCGTTGCGGCGCTGCTGCAGCAGGAAGAGGCGTGCACCGCAGATCGCCACCGCAAAAATCGTGGCGGCCAGCATCACGGGAAATCGGTTGACCAGGGGGTATGCGACGTTGATTGCGACGTCTCGGATACCTGATCCCATACCGTCGCCGATCAGGGTCTGTGCGATGGGCACGCTGACGAAGAGGATCAGGGGCGGCTGCACCATGGCCGTGAACAACGCCCGGTTGCTGGCAGCCACCGCGGCGCCGACACATCCGAGGAAGTAGAACGTCGAAAAGGCGGCAGTGAGTTCCGATCCACGGGCAGTATCGACCAGGAAGCCGACCATTGTCAGGCCAGCGCCGAGCAATACGACGCCCCACCAGGGAAAACCGGGAACCGTCGTGACAATCGACTGCTTGTCGAGCGGCACGCCGGAGCGAGCACGTTGGTTTGCAGACACACAACGACAGTAGCGGCAACCGACTAACTAGCTTCGTTGGCGTGACCGTGCGAGGCCGAAAGATCTGCGAGATTTGTGCGCCTCGGCCATGAATCCACCGCATTGACCTCGGAAATTTCGCCCTCGAAGAGATCGAGGTCGTTCAACTTGCGCGCCGTGACCGTGACGCGCGACTCCATCGAGGCGACAGTGGAGTTGAACGAGTCGACGGCCTTGCCGAGCTGGCCGCCCAGTTTGTCGAGGTGACCACCGACGATGCCCAATCGGCCGTACAACTCTCGCCCGAGTTGGTGGATCTTCGCGGCGTCCTCGGAGAGCGCTTCCTGTCGCCAGGTGTGTGCGATGGTGCGCAAGAGGGCGATGAGAGTAGTCGGCGTGGCAATGATCACGTTTCTCGAGAAGGCGTGCTCGAGGAGGTCGGAATCGGCGCCCAGAGCCGCGTCGAGAAACGGATCTCCCGGTACGAAGAGGACGACGAACTCCGGAGTGGGGTCGAACGACTCCCAATACCGTTTGTCGGCGAGCTGGTCGACATGGGTGCGTAGCTGTCGGGCATGCCGGGTGAGATGGTGATCTCTGGCTGCCGGGTCCTCGTCCTGCGCGGCGTCGAGGTACGCCGCGAACGGCACCTTTGCGTCGCCCACGATCTGTTTGCCGCCTGCCAGATAGACGAGAAGATCGGGGCGGACCCCTTCCTTGCTGACCTGGGTGTCGAAATCGCAGTGTCGCACCATGCCGGCGAGCTCGACGACCCGTTCGAGCTGGATCTCGCCCCACCGTCCGCGGATCTGCGGCGCACGCAGCGCGGTCACGAGCTGACCGGTCTGCGAGGTGAGCGTCGCGGACGTGCGGTGCATACCTTCGACCTGTTGTGTGAGTCCGGCATAGGCACGAACGCGGTCTCGCTCGACGTGATCGACCTGCTGAGCCAGTGCACCCACGGCCTCGTGCAGCGGGCCGACGAGCCGGGAGATCTGATCGCCGATGGCGCCTGAATGGCGGCGTGCGGAATCTTCGTTGACGGCACCGAGTGATTGGCGCAAGAGCGCCTCGTTGTCTTTCAGTGCCGAAAGCTGAGCTTCGGCGCGCGCGGCGCGCTCACCCGTTCGCGCCGCGTGAAGAAGCCATCCGACCACGGATCCCAACACGAGGGCTACGAGCATTCCCAGTGCCGTGAGTGCATTCATGTGACGGATGATGCATGGGGCCACCGACAGGAAATGTGGGACGCACCACGGGCCGCGGGGTCCCCGTTGTTGTCGGTCGGTTCCTCTAGCGTTTTCGTCCATGAGGATCCTGCACACTTCGGACTGGCACATCGGCCGCACTTTTCACGGCGTCGACCTGCTTGCCGACCAAGCGCAGGCCCTCGAAGCCATCGCCGCCGTCGTGGCCGAACACTCCGTCGACGTCGTCGTCGTGCCTGGTGACGTATACGACCGCTCGATTCCCAGTGGCGACGCCGTTCTGGTCTGTAACAGGGGTTTCGAAGCGATTCGCGCCGCCGGGGCAGTCATAGTCGCCACGTCCGGCAATCACGACTCGGCGGCGCGCCTGGGCGCAGGCGCTGCCTTCGCCGGTGCCGGCGGGCTGCACCTCATCACACGAGTCGACCAGATTTCCAGCCCTGTCGAACTCACCGATGAGCACGGCACTGTGGCGTTCTACGGGATTCCCTATCTCGAGCCGGAGATCACCCGCATGCAACTGGACGTGCCCTCGGCGCGTTCGCACGCCCAGATACTCGACGCCGCGATGGACCGAGTACGCGGCGATCTCGCCGATCGGGAGAGCGGCACACGCTCGGTGGTGCTCGCCCACGCATTCGTGGTGGGCGGCGAAGCCACGGGATCAGAACGCTCCATCTCGGTCGGCGGAGTCGAGACCGTCTCGGCGTCCGCGTTCGACGGTGTCGATTACGTGGCACTCGGTCACCTGCATTCCCCGCAGACATTGACCGACACCGTCCGCTACTCGGGCTCGCCACTGCCGTACTCGTTCGGTGAGCGCTCCCATCGCAAGGCTGTGTTCCTGGTCGACCTCGACGCGGACGGCGTATCCGATGTCGGGCGCGTGGATCTCCCGGTGGTGCGAGATCTGGCTCAGCTGTCCGGCACCCTCGACGAACTGGTCGGTGGTGACGAGTTCGCGTACGCAGAAGACCATTACGTCTCCGCGGTACTCACCGACGAGGTCCGTCCGATCGACGCGATGCGCGCGCTGCAGTCGCGATTTCCGTATGCGGTCCATCTCGAATGGAGACGTCCCGATGGCCTCGCAGACCTGCGATATCGGGAGAAGGTGCACGGGCGAAGCGACCTCGATATTGCGCGCAGCTTCGTCACCGACGTGCGGAGCGAGCCTTCCGAGGGCGAGGTCCGGTTGGTGGAGGCTGCTCTGCGGCACGCCGACCGTGAAGCCGACACGCGGGCCGAAGTGTCCGCCGGTGCGGATGTGCTGGACGCGACTGCATGAGGCTCCATCAGCTCGAGGTGCGCTCGTTCGGCCCGTTCGCCGACACCGTGACCGTCGACTTCGACCGTCTCGGCGCCGACGGTCTGTTTCTCCTGCACGGTCAGACCGGTGCCGGTAAGACAACCGTGCTGGATGCCGTTGCCTTCGCTCTGTACGGCACCGTTCCGGGAGCGCGCCGCGAAGGGAAGCGGCTGCTGTCCGACCACGCGCCGGCAGGGTCGGTGCCTCGGGTCGAATTGGAAGCCACAATCGGGGGTCGCCGCCTGCGACTCACCCGAAGCCCCGAATACGAACGTCCGAAGAAGCGGGGCGCGGGTTCGCTCGTCGAGAACGCCAAGGCAACACTGACGTGGCTCGACGGTGACGGCGAGAACCTGTCGCGGATCCCCGACATCGCGGACGAGGTCGGGCGCTTGATGGGGATGAGCGCCGATCAGTTCTTCCAGGTCGTGCTCCTGCCCCAGGGCGAGTTCGCCAAGTTTCTTCGAGCGGACAACGAGGACCGCGGGCAGTTGCTGGAGAGACTGTTCGACACCGAGAAGTTCGGAACCGTCGAGGACTGGTTCATGGCGCGGCGCAAGAAGAGCCGCCACGACCTGGACGACGCCGAGCGCGAGGTCGACTTGCTGGTCGCGAGGATAGGCGCAGCGTCGGGACTCGAAGTGGGTGCCGATGCAGATCCCGTCGGTTGGGCGGTGAAGCTGCAGGAGCAGTTGTCCGAGAGTCGGGACAACCAGGCCGACGAGTTGTCCCGGGCAAAGTCCGAGGCGGCCGCCACTCACGAGGCGCTGTCGGAAGCGCGCCGGCTCGTCGATCTGCACACTCGGCGCGAGCGCGCGCGGCAAGCCCTCGATCGACACGAGGAGGGTAGGCCCGAACGTGATTCGATTGCGGCCGAACTCGACGCAGCGCGCCGTGCGAAAGCTGTGTCGGCGCTCGACGACGAACTCGTTTCCGCACGGGCGTCCGAAGCCCGCGGCGTGCAGGGTGCGCAGAGGGCGGAGGCGGAACTGCGCGGGATCGTCGGCAGCGAGCCACTGCTCGCCGACATCGGCTGGCCACCGAAAGACTCTGAGCGAGAGGCCGTCCGGGCGCGCATACGGGAGTGGGGCGACGAGATCGTGCGCCTCGATGCGACCCTGCGTGAGGTGCAGGTTCTCGAGGATCTGAACTCCGGATTGCAGACTCTGCTGGTGCGCCGAGACGAGAGCGCCTCGGCTGCAGCAAGGGTGGCGCACGAACTCGAACAGCTTCCGGTCGCATTACGGTCGGCGGAAGCGGACCTGGATGCTGCGCGTCGGGCACAAGACGCTCTCACCGGGCAAGAGGACGCGTACCGGCGCGCGAAGGATGCTGCGGACTCGGCGATAGAGTTGCGCACTCGTCGAATCGATCTCGCAGACGCGAAAGAAGTAGCTGCCGCCGCTTACGATGCTCATCTGGCCGCCCGGAGCCGATTGCTCGACCTGCGCGAGAGCCGGATCGCCGGGATGGCAGCAGAACTCGCCGGTCGGCTCGTTGCGGGTGAGGCCTGCCAGGTATGTGGATCTGCTGAACATCCACGTCCGGCGGAGGCCACCGACCAATCGGTGACGAAGGCCGACGAGGAACGCGCCGTTAAGGCGGAGCAGTCCGCTGCCGCCGCTCACGCCGCGGCTCAGGACGCCGTGTCGACTGTGGAACGTGCGATCGTGCTGCTCGAGCAGCGCGGCGGCGGCGGCGACGCCGACGAGCTGGCTCGTCTGGCCACCGCAGCCCAATCCGACCTTGCCCGAACTCGTGACCAGGCAGGGCATCTCGACGCTCGGACGGCGAGCCTCCACGAGCTGCGAGAATCGGAATCTGCGTTGCAGGCGCGAAGTCGGGAACTGAACTCCGAGGGCGCAACTCTCACTGAGAAGCTTGCTTCGGCCACTGCCGAGGCAGAGCAATTGCGAATCCGAATCGAGCAGGCGGCCGGTGACGACCCGAATGTCGCGGCACGTCATCGCCGAATGAAATCCCTGGTAGCTCGCGCTTCCACTCTCGCCGATGCGCGTGATGTGGCGGTGGCCGCCGCGTCCGAGGTGAAGAAGCTCGTCGGCAAGACGGAAGTCGCAGCGACCGAAGCCCTTTTCGACAGTGTCGCCGATGCTCTGGCTGCGGTGCGTGACAGTGGTCGCCAGGCCGAGATGGACGACCTGCTCACCAAGGCCCGAGATATCGAGACCGGCGCGCGGGCCGTGCTCGCCGATCCTGACATCGAGGCCCTTGCAGATGGCGAGCCGCCCTCACTCGACGCAGCGCGGTCCGCGCATACGGAGAAGAGTGACGCGGTCGATGCCGCCGTCGCCGCGGCATCGGAGGCCGAACGTCGTCTTCAGGACGTCGAGAGGCACACAGCTCAACTGGTCAAGGCCACCGCAAAGGTCGCTCCCCAGCGGGCTGCCCACGAGGAACTCGCGGCGCTCGCCGAACTGATCGCCGGGCGCGGACAGAATGCGCGAAAGATGTCGCTGCGGTCCTACGTGCTCGCCGCAAGACTCGAAGAGGTTGCACTGTCGGCTTCGGTGCGACTGCGCCGCATGTCGGGTGGCCGCTACGAGTTCGTTCACAGCGACGAAGCGGGTCCGCGTGGCAGGCGAGGCGGCCTCGGCCTCGACATCCGTGACGACTACACAGGAACCGTGCGCTCCGCGAAGACACTGTCGGGTGGCGAGTCCTTCCTCGCTTCGCTCTCGTTGGCGCTCGGCCTCGCCGACGTCGTGGCCGCGGAGTCCGGTGGTGTCGTGCTGGACACGATGTTCATCGACGAGGGGTTCGGCACGCTCGACGCGGACACCTTGGATTCGGTGATGTCGGTTCTCGACGAACTTCGAGACGGTGGGCGGGTCGTGGGCATCGTCAGCCACGTGGACGAGATGCGCCAGCGCATCCCGAGTCGGCTACACGTGATCCGTGGACGATCCGGATCGACGCTCGAGGTTGTCGCCGGCTGACGCCTTCTCGTTCGCGGCCCCGACCGGTGTGGCACCCGTGGCTTCGGGGCGCTCGTCGAAACTGTCCGCACTGTCGCCGTCGGTCCCAGCAGCGCCCGGTTCCGTGGCGCGATGATCGATCTGCTCACCCAGGTACCGAACCACCACCGCGGCCACTGCAGCGGCGGGTACGGCGAGGAATGCACCGATGATTCCGAAGACCGATCCGCCGGCCGTCACCGCGAGAAGGACGACGACGGCGTGTAGTTTCATACTCTTGCTCTGCAGAATCGGCTGGAGCACGTTGCCTTCGATCTGCTGCACCGCGAGGATGAGCGCGAGCACGATGAGGGCTGTCGTGAGGCCGTTCGCGACGAGCGCGACCAGAACTGCGAGGGCGCCGGCCACGAAGGCACCGACGATCGGGATGAATCCGCCGAAGAAGGTCAGGATCGCCAGCACCGGGGCCAAGGGCACACCGAGAATGAGTAGGCCGGCGCCGATGAACACGGCGTCGATGAGGCTCACGAGGGCTTGGGTGCGGATGAATCCGCCGAGGGTGTCCCACATCCGGACGAGGACTTCTTCGAGGTGGGATCCGGCGCGCCGTCCGCTGACCCTGTGCAGCCACGGCACGAAGCGCGGGCCGTCCTTGATGAAGAAGAAGCAGAGGACGATCACCAAACCCATGGTGACCAGTAGCGACCCGGCGGTGCTCACTCCGGTGAAGACACCTGTCGCGATGGTGCTGCCGCTTTCCTGGACCTTCGAGATGATGGTGTGGACACCATTGTCGATCTGTTCGTCCTGAAGGTTTATCGGCGGACCCTTCACCCAGTCCTGCACCTGGTTGATGCCCTGGGTTGCCTTGTTGGCCAGTTCGGGAGCCTGGGAGACGATCGACGGAACGATGCCTGCGATGACGCCGGCCACCACCGAGATGAACAGGATCAGGGTGAGGATTGCGGCCGCGGCAGGTGGCAGGCCACGTTTCGTCATGAAGCGCGTGGGCGGCCAGAGCACGGTGGACACCACGATTGCGAGCAGTACCGGAAGGATGATCACCCACAGCTCTTTGACGAGCCAGCCCAGAACCCAAGCCCCCAGTGCGATGGCAACGAGGACCAAGGACCATTTGGCGAGCCAGAGGCCACCGCGTCCGATCAGGTGTCCGCGATCGGGCTTCGCCGGTTGCTGCTCGGTGGCTGGCGTGCTTGCGCTGTCGCTCACAGATAGTCCTTCCCAGGTGCGCTGTGCCTGCGGTGGGCACGGCGATCCTGATGTTACTGGTGTTAACTGCCGGTGTCGGCAGTGATGTCTCTCGAGGTTGCTCAATCGTGTTCGGCGGCCCACCTGCGTTGCCTACGATCCGCATATGAAACTCGCAACAGCATTGTGCGCGGCGGCATTGGTGGTGGGCGGACTCACAGCCTGTGGGTCGGGGGACGAGTCCGATGATTCGACCGGGGGTGCGATGACGTCGGTGCACACGGCGCTGGACGACGCCAAGTCCGGTGCCTTCGTCGCGTCGTTCAAGGCGGCCTTCTCCCCGCTCGCCGATGGGCGATCCGACGACGACATCAAGGCGATACTCGACGACACGTGCGGTGACCTGAAGGAATCTTCGGACGAACAGGATGTCCAGGCCGATATCAAGGATCGCGCGGAGAACAACGGAACCGAACCGACCGACAACCAGGCACGACAGATCTACGAGATGGCCAAGGTCGCCTGCCCCTGATCCGAAACCGCACGGGCCGTCGGCTCAGCAACAGCGGGCGCCCGGGTTGGCCTCGGCTTCGGCGTGACGGGTTCGCCAGTACTCCCGCTCCGACGGAATCGGTGCGCCCGGGTGGACGCGCTGCATGTGGTGCACGTACCGCGCGTAGTCGTGGTCGCCCATGACAGAGCTGAACCACCACCAGATACCGCGTAGAACGTGCACCACCTGCTTCATCGCGCCGGGGCTCCTTCTGGATCGAGAGGTTCGGAGTGATCCGACTTCTCGTAGTCGTCCCACTGCTTCTGCAGGTCCTTCTCCGCCGCCGTGGTGTGGAATCCGGACGGCGCGAAGATTCGCGAGGGCTGTTCGGGATCTTCGGTGGTCGGGAGGGAACCTGCCCGGTACGCCTTGATGCACACCATGACACCTGCGACGAACACGATCAGTACGAGCACCGCGAAGATGATCGACAGGGTGCCCTGGATGAACGTGTTGCGGATGACGGCGTCGATGGCTTCGGGTGTCTTGGCGGATCCGAAGCTGGTCTCGCCGGCAGCCTTCGCGTCCTTGAAGGCGTTGTGTTGCGACCAGTAGCCGATCTTGGTGTCGGATGAGAAGACCTTCTGCCACGACGCGGTCATGGTGATGACGAGGTCGAATACGAGCGGGACGGCGGGTATCCACGCCCACTTGAACAGGCCCTTTTTCATGACGACCGTGAGAACCACAGTCAGCGCGATAGCGGCCAGAAGCTGATTCGCGATGCCGAACAGTGGGAACAGCGTGTTGATTCCACCGAGCGGGTCGGTGACGCCCATCAGCAGGATTGCGCCCCAGGCGGCGACCACTACGAGCGAGCAGACCCATGCACCCACGCGCCACGACGGATCCTTGAACTTGCGTGCCGGTCCACCGAAGTTGCCCAGCGAGTCCGACAGCATGAACCGAGCCACACGAGTTCCGGCGTCGATGGTGGTGAGGATGAAGAGAGCCTCGAACATGATCGCGAAGTGGTACCAGAACGACTTGAGGCCCGATCCGCCCAGGAACTGACTGAGTACTTCCGACATGCCGAAGGCGAGAGTCGGGGCGCCACCTGTGCGGGAGATGATCGATTCCTCACCCACGTCGGCGGCGGCGCTGGAGAGTACGTCGGGGGAGATGTCGGGCGTGTTCAGGCCCAGTCCGTTGACGTAGTCCGCCGCTGTTTCGGGGGTGCCGCCGGTGAGGGCTTCGGGTGCATTGAGCGCGAAATAGAGGTGCTGGTCGAGGATGCAGGCGGTGACGAGAGCCATGATCGCGACGAACGATTCGGTGAGCATTCCGCCGTACCCGATCATGCGGGTCTGCTTCTCCTTGGCGAGAAGTTTCGGCGTGGTCCCGGACGAGATCAACGCGTGGAACCCGGACAGGGCCCCGCACGCGATGGTGATGAACAGGAACGGGAACAGTGAACCGGCGAAGGCGGGGCCGTTGCCGTCTATCGCGAAGCTGCTGACGTCCGGCATCTTGATGGTGGGCTGAGCGACGAGGATGCCGACGGCGAGAAGCACGATGGTGCCGACCTTCATGAACGTCGACAGGTAGTCGCGCGGAGCAAGTAGGAGCCAGACCGGAAGCACCGAGGCTGCGAATCCGTACGCGATCATCAGCCACGCGATGGTGACCTTGGAGAGAGTGAACCAATCGGCACCCCAGGATGTTTCGGCGACCCAACCGCCCGCGACGATCGCAAGCAGCAGCAGAACGACACCGATCAGGGACACCTCGGATACGCGGCCGGGCCGCAGGTATCGCAGGTACACGCCCATGAACAGGGCGATCGGGATGGTCATCGCGATGGAGAAGACACCCCACGGGCTTTCGGCGAGGGCGTTCACCACGACCAGTGCCAGCACCGCGATGAGGATGATCATGATGACGAACACGCCGATCAGGGCTGCGACACCACCGACGACGCCGAGTTCTTCGCGCGCCATCTGACCGAGGCTTCGCCCGCGACGCTTCGTGGAGATCCACAGAACGAGAAAGTCCTGGACCGCACCCGCGAACACGACGCCGATGATGATCCACAGGGTGCCGGGAAGGTAACCCATCTGTGCAGCCAGGACAGGGCCGACGAGGGGGCCGGCACCGGCGATGGCCGCGAAGTGATGTCCGAACAGCACACGCCGGTCGGTGGGCATGTAGTCCTTGCCGTTTTCGAGGATCTCGGCAGGAGTGGCCACGTCGTCGCGCGGGCGGGTGATCTTGTTCTCGATGAGCCTGGCGTAGAAGCGATACGCGATCAAGTAGGTGGAGATCGCGGCGACGACGAACCAGACCGAATTGACCTCTTCGCCACGAACCACCGCGATCATCGCCCAGGCGACACCGCCGAGGAGTCCGATGATGAGAAAGGCGACGCGTGCGGTGGGGGAGATCGGAGCCCGTTCGACTACCCCGACCGGGGGAATGTCCGGATCCGTCGTCAGATACTCCACGTCGGGCTCGGGTGAGCTCTTTCGTGCCATCCGCATGGCCATCTGCGACTCCTCAGCAGTCTTCCCGAATGCCGAAGGGCCATAGTCATTGTGTGGCACGGACCCTTGTCGACACGGCCACCGTTTTGTGGCCCCCGTCACCCTAGGGGTGCCGGGGCGAGTTCAGGAAGTTTTGCGCCGAGCGCGCCGAAATCTGCGATGTGCGGTCGATTGCCGCCAGTGGCGCCGCGTCGACTAGATTCGGATGTCCGTAGCCGCAGTCTTGTCGGCTCACATCGGAGGGGGATTCGAGAATCATGACCGAGAACCAGGGGTTCGAGCCGCAGAGCTTCGGCGCGCAGCAAACCGGTGCGAACGATTACCCGGCTCCCGGCTATTCACAGCCGGCGTATGCGCAGCAGGGGTATTCGCCCCAGGCCTACACGCCTGCACCCGTCGGTTCGAGCGGCGCGCCGCAGCTCCCGCCTTCGAACGCGGGGTGGGCAGTCGCGGCCGTCCTGTTCTTCTGGCCGCTCGCATTCAGCGCGTTCAACCACGTCCACAACGTGTATCCCAAGTGGGCGATGGGTGACTATCAGGGCGCGCAGTACGCCTCGGACCGCGCCAAGCAGCTCGGAAAGATCGCGCTGTGGGTGTGGGTCGGACTGATGATCCTGTTCGTGGTCGTCTACTCAATCTTCATCGTCGCAATGATCGCATCGATCGGTGAAGCAGCGAACTCGACCAACGATTGGTGACGCATGGTCGAGGACGGTGCGCCCACATGGACGTGGGACTTTGATTTCACGCTCCCTCCCGAGTTCGCCCGCGTACTGGAATCGGCTCTGAAGGCGCTGATTCGGGACATCAAGTGCTCGGAAGATGAAGTTGGTCCCTATTTCGACCTGGTGTGGAAGGTGACGCTCCAAGAGGATCCTCGAGACCCGGAACGTATTCCCGGCGTCGACGTGACCATCTATCGGCAAGGTCAAGAGGTGCATTTCTTTGGATTGCCCTGGGAACTAGGCGAGGCGTTCGCCACCTACCGAATAGCTGACGAGTTCCAAACCAAGCTTTTCGACGACTTCGTCCCGTGGCCGACTGCTGATGGGCACATCATCGAAGCGGGTGTCATCGCGGGTCGTGCTGTCTGGCATCGCAAGGGAGTGCGGGTGGCCGATATAGGCGAGCTGTGTTCGTCGACCCGGCCCTGATATGAGGTAGCGGCCGTGGCTCGGAGTGTCCGGGTTATCGATATGAAGCAATTCAGGCGGAACGAATGGAACATTCGTCCGGCCTGACTGGACGGGCGTCGCGTTCGTCCGGGGGGCGTGGGGCCACACAGGCACCAGAAACTCGCGAGTGCCTAGTGCGTACGCACCAGTAGGAGTCGGTATCGATAGACGATGACCGGCGGCACGCCGCAAGGAATCGTTGGAAGCGTGCAAAGAGCAGGTCCAGGCCTGTTTGCAACCAACGACGAAGAGGCTGTTCATGTCCGCTGTAACAATCGCCCCAGTACGTATTGGGAGGTGGTCCATCGGTGCCCTCGGCATCTTGGCGCTCGCCCTCGGCACCTTGCAGTCTGTGGTGGAGCCCGCGCTCCCCATGCTGCAGCGTGAACTGGGGGTCAGTCCCGCCGAAGGGGCACTGGTCTCCAACGCGCTATTGATCACCGGTGCGGTGGTCACGCCGATCGCCGGAAAGCTCGGAGACCGCTACGGCGGAAAGCGAGTGCTGCTCTGGCTGATGGCCGTGGTCTCGGCCGGCGGCTTGCTGGCTGCCTCGGCGCCGAACCTGCCGACGCTGTTGTTCGGCCAGGTCCTGCAGGGCGTCATGGTGGGTGCGCTTCCTCTCTCGTTCATCCTGGTGCGCAAACACCTCACGACGGGAGAGTCTCAGGTGGCGATCGGGGTCGTGCTCGCACTCTTCACCGGCGGCGGCATGGTGGGGATGGCATTTGCCGGACCGGTCGCGTCGGCACTGTCCTGGCATTGGATTTTTGCGCTCCCGACCGTCGCAATCATTGCAATGACGCTGGCGGTTGCCCGACTGATGCCACATGATCCGCCGATCGAGTCGGAAGCCGGAATCGACTGGCCTGGCGTGTTCTTGCTGAGCGGAACGTTGCTGGCGTTCATGCTCGGGTTGGTGACGATGACGAACGGTGCACTGCCACCCCTCGCGATCGGAGCCATTGCGGTGGCGGTCGGCGTACTGGCGACCGCATGGGTCGCCGTCGAGCGTCGCGCATCGGCCCCGATGGTCGATCTGAGAATGCTGGCGACCCCTGCAATGCGGAACGCATGGGTACTTACGTTCGTCATCACCGTCAGTTCGGGGATGGTGCTCCTTCTGCTGCCGCAGTTGTTCGCCGCTCCGGCCGACGGCTACGGATTCGGGGCGGACACCACCGACATCGGACTGTTCCTGCTTCCCGGCGCTATCGCTGGGGCACTGAGTGATTCGGTCGGCGGATATGCGGTGCGGCGTTTCGGGTCGCGCGCGGTCGTGACCGTGGGCGCGGTAGTCACCGCAGCAACATTGATCGGTTTGGCCTCGTTGCACACCGATGCGTGGCAACTCGTCCTCGCGAAGGTCCTCACCGCGTTCGCTGCCGGCGTCGCCACCACCGCTCTACTCGCGGGCACCGCCACTGCGGTCAAGGCCGAGGACACCGGAATTGCCACCAGCCTGCTCGTGGTGACTCGCGTCATCGGCGTGGCTTTGGGAGCCCAGATCGGCGGCGCGATTCTCGCAGCCGGGGCCGACCCGTTGACCGGCCATCCGGCCGAATCGGCCTTCGTCACAGGGTTTGCCATCGCGGGAATCGTCGCCGCTGTGTCACTGATCGTTGTTCGTATGACCAAGAAGGAAGTCCCAGCATGAATATCAGCAACGTATCGAAAGATGTAAGCACTCCCGCGAAGCGCACGGTGTTGATCTCTGGAGCCAGCATCGCAGGACCCACACTGGCGTACTGGCTTCACCGCGCCGGATTCGAGGTCACGGTGGTGGAGAAGGCGAGCGCATTACGAGATGGTGGTTACCCGATCGACATCCGTGGCACCGCGATAGAGGTCGTTCGGCGGATGGGGATACTTCCGCAATTACAGGAGGCGCACATCGACTCCCGTCGCTTCACCTTCCTCGATGCCGATGGCAGCACTGTGGCGGTGGTCAACCCGAGTGCCGTAGCCGGCAGCGTAGAGGGACAGGACCTCGAGGTTCGCCGTGGAGATCTGGCGGCAGCGCTGTACGGAAGTGTGCGTGATGACGTGGAATTCCTGTTCGACGACTCGATCGACACCCTTCACGACTCCGAACAGGAGGTCGACGTCATGTTCCGCAGTGGACACCGGCGCACGTTCGACCTGGTCATTGGTGCCGACGGCATGCACTCGGCCGTCCGAGAGTCCCTATTCGGCCCCGAAGAGCAGTTCCATCGCTATCTCGGCTACTGCTTCGCGATATTCACCATGCCGAATACGCTCGGTCTCTCCCACGAGCTCATGTTGTGGAACACACCGGGGAAGGCCGCTGCCCTCTACGCCGTCGGGGATGACGACGAGCTGCATGCATTCCTCAATTTCTACCGACCCGAGGCTCCATCAGGGCTCCTCCGAAACACCGACGCCCAAAGAGAATTGGTAGCCGCGACTTTCGCGGACGCGGGTTGGGAGGTACCCAGGATCGTCGATGCCATGGGTGGCGCCGACGATCTGTTCTTCGACACGGCCGGACAGATTCGTATGCCTCACTGGTCCAGTGGCCGGGTCGCGCTCGTCGGCGACGCGGCCTACGCTCCTTCGTTCCTTACCGGGCAGGGGTCGAGTCTTGCCCTCTCCGGTGCCTATGTGCTCGGCAATGCCCTGAGCGTGCATCGGGATCACTCCGAGGCGTTCGCCGCCTACGAACGCGACCTTCGCACGTTCGTTTCGCTGAATCAGGCACTGGTGGACAACGGGGGCGCCAGACTCTTCCCCACGACGGAGCAGGCCCTCGAACTACGCAACACCAAGCTGCGCGGACTTGTCACCATGCCCTCTGCGGCAACACAACCCGCCCATTCGGCGCTGACGCTTCCTGAATTCGTCTCGAGGCGGTGACCTAATGACCGTCGGCGCCTGGGGACGCACGGACCAGCCCCGTACGGTAGGCGATCACCACGAGTTGAGCGCGATCACGAGCGTCCAGCTTCGTCATGGACCGCTGCACATGGGCGCGGACGGTGAAGGGACTGAGAAACATCCGCTCGGCGATCTCCTGGTTGGACAGACCCATCGCGACAAGCGACACCATTTCGCGTTCGCGTGGCGTGAGCACCGCGAGTTGTTCGAGGTGCTGCGCCTCGGCCACGTCCGGCGCCGCCAGAAATCGAGAAACCAGGGCACGAGTTGCGTTGGGGGACAGAAGAGTTTCCCCAGCAGCCACAGTGCGCACGGCGTCCAAAAGTTCCTGGGCCCCTATGCCTTTGCCGATGAATCCGCTGGCACCCGCACGCAGGGCCTGGGCGACGTATTCGTCGGTCTCGTAGGTGGTGAGGACCAGAATTCGGCTGGATTTCAAAGTCGGGTCTGCGCAGATTTCCGATGTGGCGGTAATGCCATCTACCTCGGGCATACGGATGTCCATGATCACCACATCCGGCTGTAACTCTCGGGTGAGTTTCACCGCGTCCCGGCCATCGGCGGCCTCACCGACCACGGTGATGTCGTCGGCAGTGTCGAGAAGCATCCGGAAAGCGCCGCGCAGCAAGGCTTGATCGTCGGCGAGCAGCACTCGTAGTGTCACAGTGCATCACCGGTCTTTCCGTCGGTTCCGTCGATGGTGTCCGCGGCGGCCGGGAGTGGTAAGTCGGCTGTGACGAGGAAGCCGCCCTCCGGACGCCTACCGGCGGAGAGACGTCCCCCGACCGCAGTGGTGCGCTCGCGCATCCCGATCAGACCGTAGCCGGGGGCTCGGTTCGTACGAGCACCGGCACCGTCATCCGACACGTTTATGGTGAGGCGACTCGGCTTCCAGGCGACGCACACCCGGGCTCTACCGGCACCGGAGTGTTTGGTCACGTTGGTCAGAGCTTCCTGCACGATGCGATAAGCGGTGAGGTCCACTCCCGGTGGAAGTGGCCTGGACGTACCCTCCCGGTGCACCGACACCGACAAACCGGCGCGTTCGAACGACTCGACAAGCGTGGGCAGGTTGGACAACCCCGGTGTGGGTTCGGCGGGCACGGTTGCGTCTCCGGACTGACGGAGCAGACCGACCGTGGCTCGCAACTCGTCGAGGGCACTCCTGGTGGTGTCGACCAGTTCGTTCAGGCTCTTACGGGTCTGCTCGGGGCGGTCGTCGAAGAGGTGGGCAGCGACCGTGGCCTGTGCATTGGCCAGCGTGATCTGATGGGCCACGAGATCGTGGAGTTCCCGGGCGATGCGCATCCGTTCTTCCGTCACCCTCTGGCGCGCTTCGCTGTCCCGGCTCTCCTCGGCGCGCCGGGCTCTTTCCTTCACTGTTTCCAGATAGGCACGTCGAGTCTGCGTCGAATGACCTAGAACGCCTGCCATCAGTGGAAACGCGGCCACCGCGCCCAACCTGCTCGCGTCTTGCCAGGACTGAGCCCCGAAGAAGGGCGTGACGGCGACCAACGCCACCGCCGACGTGAGCAGAGCGACGCTGGCCTTCTGCCATTCGTTGCGCACTGCGAACGAGTAGGCAGTGATTACGGCGGGAGCCACTATAAGCGGGGTAAGTAGAAGACCCAATGGCGTGACCAGCATGCCGCACACGACCGCGACCGCCAAGGCGGCCAAGGGTGCCCGGTGCCGAAACGGCAGCACGGCGCAAGAAACCACTGCGACGAGGTAGGCGGAGGCGGTCGGCGGCGCCAACGTGTCGTCGACCTGAAAAATGCCACCGAGCAGGCAGAGCACGAAGGCGGTCGCCGTGATCGCTCCCTCACGCCACCACGCGCCGCGCGAACGCGGGGCGCCTTTACCGGTCATGGTCGACTCAGTGCCTGGGCCTCGGACTCAACATTTGGTAGCACAAGGCTCACGATACTGGCGAGGAGCTCGATCTCCCCTCGGACAGTTCAATTGTTCGCCTCGTCGATGGACCACGACCCCGGCGGCCGTCTGCGTCAGATCAGGTCTTCACCCTTGCGGCGAGCGGATGCCCACTCGGAGAAGAAGCCCTTGCTGATGACGAACAGCACGGCTGCCACCAGGACCGGCCAGATCAGGACGTAGATCGTGAGAAGTACGGTGCTCATGAATGCTCCTTCGACTACTTGACGGGTTCGAGATCAGGGGTGGCTGCGCTGCGGTGGGGTCCGGGCCCTTCGTCGTCCGGCTCCTCCGACTCGTCGAAGTCACCGACTCGACGGTTGATCAGATCGAAGTCGAAATCGTCGGTCTGATTCACCGACATCGCGAAGCACACGATGGTGCTCACCGCGTATGCGACCAATGAACCACTGAGCGTTGCGTACTCGTGCAGAGATCCGAGCGCGAAGGGTGCCGTCACGAGCATCGCGACGACTCCGGCGATCTGCGCGGATCGGAGTCCGAAGAACCCGAAGACCATCAGCGCCACCACAACTCCGACGCCGACAATGGACACGACGTCCACCAGGTATCCGATCGGGCCGGACATGGGG
The DNA here is from genome assembly GCF_055231055.1 of Rhodococcus huquni. Classification (NCBI taxonomy): domain Bacteria; kingdom Bacillati; phylum Actinomycetota; class Actinomycetes; order Mycobacteriales; family Nocardiaceae; genus Rhodococcus; species Rhodococcus huquni. Next base: position 65,442 of record NZ_JBUYWE010000012.1, on the reverse strand, counting down.
ATCCATTCGAAGCGGACGGGAATGAATGCGACGAGCGCGACGATCACGGAGACCGTGAACGCCTTGTTCGTCACCTTGCCCCAGTAGAAGCTCGCGATGACGGGGAACACCAATGCGCCCCACAGTGCACCGACGAACACGAGAAGATCCAAGATGCTGAGCTGCATACTGGCGAACGCGATTGCCAGCGCGGTGGCGCAGATCATCGTGATGCGGCCGATCAGCAGCATCCGCTTCGGATCCGCCTTCCCCTTGCCGGCAACCGTCTGTCCGTAGACGTCGGTCATCACGATCGAGGACAGTGCCGCGAGATCGGAATCGGCAGTCGACGACAGCGCTCCGATGATCATGACGAAGAAGACCGCCAGAAGCGCGGCCGGCAGATACGACGACGCCATTTGCGGGATCAGGTTGTTCATGTCGCCGTTCGCAGGCTCGACGCCGAGGTACAGGGCGAGGACGCCGAGCATGCCCACACCGATGACCGTTGCGCCGTAGCCGACTGTGGCGGTCACGAACGTCGGCTTGATCAGGTTCTCGCGGACGGCGAAGAGGCGCTGCGCGATGGTCTGGTTGCCGATCGCGTACGCAAGTACGGCAGCGATGTAGGGCGCTCCCTGATTGAGGAAGGCCTCGCTCGAGAAGAAGTTGCCCTGTTCGGGAGTGAGGTTGTGCGCGCCGGTCTCGAATGCGGCAGGGAAGCCGGCTGCAAAGAAGATCACGGGCAGCAACACGGCGACAGCGCCCAGCATGCCGAGCAGCTGAACGAAATCGGTGAGGACCGAAGCGCGGAATCCGGACCACAGTGTGTAGAGCAAAACGCCCAGCGCGACGATGAAGACGCCCTGAATGAAGTTGAACGGCGACAGCAGGGAGATGAGAACACCACCGGCCAGGAAGTTCGACATCAAGCTGATCAAACTTCCGACGACGTTCGAACCCGCGAGCATGAGCTGGCTGGAGCGGCCGTGACGTGCGTACATGATCTCGGCCAGTGTGTGGGCTTTCGGTGCAACAGCCCGGATGCGGCGGCCGAAGGGGTAGATGAACAGGATCATCAACGCGCCCCAGAGGCCGTAGTGGATGGGTCCCGAGATGCCGTAGGTGTATCCGGAGGTCGCCGAGGCGTACAGCGAAGACGCCCAGATCCAGGTGGCCGTCATGCTGGCAGCGGAGATGCCGAAGCCGACGTTGTTGCCGGCGGTCATGAACTCGTCGGCGTTCTCCTCCTTCTTTCCTATCCGGGTGGAAATGAGAAATGTTCCACCGTAGAAGAAAACCAACAACAAAACGACGACAAGGGCGCTGAACTGGACCATCTCCGAGCTCTCCACACCCACCTCCTCACATCAATTCCCAAGAAAATGCGCAAAATTCAGACGCGGCGTCGGGCGCGCGTCACTACAAATCGAAAAACTCACATCCTCAAAAATTCAATCAGCACCGGTGGGCGTACCGCCCGGTTTCGAGTCCGGCTCCCGGTTCACCGCTGTCGGCCTGTCGGCGGAGGTTCACGCCGCTGCTCGATGCGTGCCGAGGGCCCCGAATCTCGAGTACTTCGTTAGCAACAGGCAAGGACTGTAGCACCTGTTTTCCCAGCGCACGCCCTCGCATCCGGATTTCAGCGCCGTCAGGACGCCGCGAAATCGGTCGCACGCAGGAGTTCCGCCCGTGGCGAGCTATGTCCGCTTCGCGTCGATCCGACGTGGGTGGAGAGTGGAGCAAGTGCGGTGCTGGGGCCGCCGTGCGGTGGCGTCGGTCGACCGGAACTCGTCCTGCAGTCGACCCGAGTCAGGGCGATGGGCGGGTATTGCTGAGCGCAATTCCGGGTCGCAATCGTAAATTGGAGTATTGCGGGAGTGAATAACTCCGGCGCTCCCGAATTTTCGAAAAGAAGCTATTTGTGCGGAACGAATGGAACATTCGTCCGGTCTGACTGGACGGGCGTCGCGTTCGTCCGGGAGGGGTGCTGAGTGGGCAGAGTCGAAGCCCTCGCGAAGCGGCTGGTGGACCCGCGGAGGGGGAGAGGCCGTAGAATCCACAGACCGTGAGCCTTACTCTCGGAATCGTCGGACTGCCCAACGTCGGCAAGTCGACCCTCTTCAACGCCCTGACCAACAACGACGTCCTCGCTGCGAACTATCCGTTCGCCACCATCGAGCCCAATGTCGGCATGGTGGAGTTGCCGGATCCGCGTCTGGCCAGGCTCGCCGAGATCTTCGGGTCCGAGCGGCTCCTGCCCGCGACCGTCTCCTTCGTGGACATCGCCGGCATCGTCAAGGGCGCGTCCGAGGGTGCGGGTCTGGGCAACAAGTTCCTGGCCAACATCCGTGAGGCCGACGCCATCTGTCAGGTCGTTCGCGTGTTCGCCGACGACGATGTGGTCCACGTCGACGGCAAGGTGGACGCCGCCTCGGACATCGAGATCATCGAGACCGAGCTGGTCATCGCCGATCTGCAGACGCTCGAGAAGGCTCTGCCGCGGCTGGAGAAGGAAGCGAAGAAGAACAAGGAGCTCAAGCCGCTGCACGACGAGGCGGTGAAGGCCCAAACGTTCCTGGACGAGGGCAAGACCCTGTTCAGTGTGAAGGACAAGCTCGACTTCAGTCTGCTGAAGGAGCTGAGCCTGCTCACTACCAAGCCGTTCCTGTACGTGTTCAACGCGGACGAAGCAGTTCTCACCGACGAGGCCAAGGTCGCCGAGCTGCGCGCCTCGGTCGAGCCGGCCGACGCCGTGTTCCTGGATGCGAAGGTCGAGCAAGAGCTCCTCGAACTCGACGAGGAGGACCGGCAGGAAATGCTCGACTCCATCGGACAGTCGGAGCCCGGACTGCATGCACTGGCCCGCACCGGATTCCACACGCTCGGCCTGCAGACGTACCTGACCGCCGGTCCCAAGGAATCGCGCGCTTGGACCATCAACAAGGGTGACACCGCTCCGCAGGCAGCCGGCGTCATTCACACCGACTTCGAGCGCGGCTTCATCAAGGCCGAGATCGTGTCCTTCGCAGACCTGGACGAGACGGGTTCGATGAACGCCGCCAAGGCCGCCGGCAAGGTGCGCATGGAGGGCAAGGACTACGTCATGTCCGACGGTGACGTGGTGGAGTTCCGCTTCAACGTTTAACCCAACCCTGAAGCACCGGGTGGCGCAGATCGTCCACTTCGTACGCACTTCGTACCGGGTGTGTACGTACTCCATACCGGGATCGTGTGGGGCTATTTCAGGGCCAGAACTCCACGTAAGAGCCCCGCCTCAGTTCAGCTCGTCTCGGACGCAGTGGAGGCAGGCGAATGACCGCGGGCCTACGCTGGTCACCATTGACGCCCCTGAAAAGGAAGTGATCATGAGCAACGATTTTGCTGTCGGTGACCATGTCGGTTGGAACTCCGAAGCCGGAGAAGTCAGCGGCGTCATCGTGAAGAAGCACACGAGCGACACCGAGTACAAGGGACACACGCGCCGCTGTACCCCGGATGATCCGCAGTACGAGATCAAGAGCGACAAGACCGATCACGTGGCCATGCACAAGGCCGGCGCGCTGCACCGGATCGGTTGATCGAGCCGTTACGTGAAGGAGCCTCACGAGATCTGGACGATCGGGCACTGGACCTGCCCGATTCCCAACTTCCTCGAACCTCTCGACGAACACCACATCGAGGTGCTCGTCGACGTGCGCGCTCATCCTGGGTCTCGCCGCAACCCGCAATTCGGGTCGGACGCGATGGCCGACTGGCTCCCGGAGAACGGCATCGGCTACCAGCGGATCCCGGCGCTGGGCGGTAGACGACGGCGCCAGGACGTCGACCCGGAAATCAACGCCGCCTGGCAGAACGCGAGCTTCAAGAACTACGCGGACTACACCCTCACCGACGAGTACCGCACCGGCATCGACGAGCTCACCACCATTGCTCGGTCCCGCCGGGTCGCGATCATGTGTGGCGAGCCGATGCCATGGCGGTGCCACCGCTTGCTCATCGCCAACACGCTCGTCGCGCAGGACTGGGTCGTCGAGCATCTGGTCACGGGTGGCGCCGCACGCAAGCATGTGCTCGGCCAATGGGGTGCAACACCTTCCGTCGACGTCGACGGTCTCGTGACGTATCCGGACAAGTCACAAGCCTGAGCGCGAGGTCGTCATCGTGCCGTGAGGGCGTCGAGCACGAGCGTCGCGTAGCGCTCGGTGGCCCGTTTGCGGCGGGCTTGCGGGTACGCGGTGAGGTTTCGCCCAGCGGACAGGAACAGGATCAGATCGGCGACAGTGAAGTCGTGCCTCAACCGTCCGGCCGCTTGGGCACGTTCGGCGACGTCGGTGATCGTGTGGAGGAGCTCGCGGCGGTGTGCGGCGATCGTCTCGCTTATCGAATCGTCGTCGACGAAGGCGTCGACGAAGGCGTCGACGAAGGCGTCGACGAATCCCCGGTTCTGTGTGTTCACTTCGATGAGTCCGCGCACGATCGAGGTGAAGCCCTCCCACGGATCGGATGCGGCGCTGCCGTCGGTCACCACTTGACGGCACGAGGTGAGCTCCTCGGAGAACGCTTCGTCGATGAGCGACTTGCGCGTGGGGAATCTCCGGTAGAGCGTGGCCGGGCCGACGCCGGCGCGCCGAGCGATCTCCCTCATGCCGACGTCGAGCCCGCTGTGCGAGAACACCTCGCGGGCCGTCGCGACGATTCGGTCTCGGTTGTCTTGGGCGTCGGCACGCAAGCGAGGCACCTGCGAGTCCATGTCTCTCACTTTCTCTAAGTGGACGGGCGCGTCCGTTACGGTCGTACGGTACCGCCCCGAGAGCAAGAGGGAAGACGATGCAGGCAGTAGTCATTCGGAAGTACGGCGACCCGACGGGGATGGAGGTGCAGGAGGTTCCATCCCCTCTACCTGCGGACGACCAGGTGGAGATCATGGTGGAGGCAGCCGGTGTCGGCGGTGTCGACGCTTTGATCCGGCGCGGCACGCTCGGCGGGTTCCCTCCGGGGCTCGTCCCGGGTAGTGAGGTGGCGGGAGTCGTGGTGTCGGTTGGGGCGGAGGTCGATCCGGCGTGGGTAGGTCGCCGTGTGTGGGCGTTCGTCGGTATCGGCGGTGGGTACGCCGAGCGGGCAGTCGCGCGGATCGACGACGTGACGGTCCTGCCCGATGGTCTCCGTGCGATCGACGCGGTCGCGCTGGGCAGTGCTGCGACGGTTGCGCACTTCGCCCTCGTGCATGCGCGCTTCGCTCCGGGCGAGCGGGTGCTCGTGCGAGGTGCGTCCGGCAGTATCGGCATCGCCGTTGTCGAACTTGCGACCCGTCGGGGCGCGGCTGCCATCGCCGTGACCACCTCGTCGGCGAAACGGGGGGCCTGGCTCCGAGACCTCGGGGCGACCCACGTGCTGGATCGAACCGGGGCCGGCGATCCGGACGCACCACAGGAATACGACGTCGTCATCGACGTCGTCGGCGGCGCGGGGGTGCCGGCATTCATCGACCGGCTCGCGCCGAACGGACGCTTCGTCCTGGTCGGTGCGATCGCCGGGTTCCCGCCGACAGACTTCGGCATGCGGCTGGTCGAGGCGTTCCAGATGTCCCGCTCGTTCTCGACGTTCAGTCTCGACACCATGCCCGTGCCCGAGCGAAACGAGGTCCGCTCCGCTCTGCTCGGCGCCGCGGCTCGAGGCGAACTGACACCGGTAGTACACGACGTCATGCGACTGGCTGACGCTGCGGTCGCTCACCGCGCCATGGACGATGGTCAGGTCTTCGGCCGCATTGTGCTGGCCGATCGCCACGAGAAGGCCTGACGTCGGCGGCCTCCTTCAGCGTGGCAGAAGGGGAAGCCAGATCTCGTCGACGATTTCCGCCAGCGCGCGGTCGGAGACCGGACCGCCGTGCATGAGCATGTCCTGGCGCAGCAGATCGAGCGGCAGGTCGAGGATTCGATCCGTTCTCGGAGGCCCGGTCAGTTCGCCGCGGTCCACGGCGCGGGCGACCAGGACCGCGAACGGTTTTTCGCGATCAGTGAGCCCGATCGTGTTCCGGAGGCCCTCGAGCGTGCTGCCGGTCTCCCGGTAGTAGTCGGACAGTTGCTGGGCCAGGACCGTCATCAGCCCGCCGCGGACATCTCTGATTCTGCGCAGCAGCGCGAGCGCGTCCTCGCGGAGGTCGCCGTTGTCCGGGAGGTCGATGGGGGCCCATGCTCGACGCAGAGCGTCCTCGAGCAGGAGGTGGCGCTGCGGCCAGCGCCGGTAGAGGACCGCCCTGCTCGTCTCGGCGCGAGCAGCGATCGCATCGTAGGTGAAGCCGGCGTAACCGTTCTCGACGAGCACCTCCCACGCGGCGCACAACAGCGCGGTCTGCAGCTCGGCGCCGCGACGCCTCGTGGGCCTCTTCTCGATCCCGCTGCTGCCGTCCACCTCACCGTTAAGAGTCACTTGTGCATCTTATCTCCCGGGGGTAGCGTCGGCAATATTAGATACAGGAATGACTCTTATGGAGGTTTCATGTCCACCATCCGCACTGCCGTCATCGAAGCCTTCGGTGAGCCGCCACAGGTCACCACAGTTCCCGCCCCGATCGCCGCAGACGGCGAGGAGGTCGTCGACGTCCTCGCCGTCGGGATCCACCCGATCACCCGAGGGGTCGCGGCCGGCAAGCACTACACGAACACTGCCGAGCCGCCGATCATTGCGGGCGTCGACGCGGTGGTGCGCCGCCCAGACGGGAGTCTCGCCTTCACGATGGCGCGGCCCGGGACCGGCACGCTCGCCGAAAAGATCGCCGTCGACCCCGCCATGCTCATCACTTTGCCGGCCGACGCAGACCCGGCCGTGGTCGCGGCGACGATGAACCCTGCGCTGTCGTCCTGGGTGGCTCTCCACGCCCGTGTCGACTTCCAGCCAGGACGGGAGTTGCTCGTGATCGGCGCGACCGGCAGCGCCGGATCCATCGCCGTGCGGATCGGCAAGGCGATGGGGGCCGGCAGGGTCGTCGCCGCTGGGCGCAACCGCGAACGACTCGACCAATTGCTTTCTGAGGGAGCGGACGCGATCATCGCGATCACGCCGGACGAGGACGAGACCGCGGCAGCCTTCGCCGAGTCTGCAGCCGATGTCGACGTCGTCCTCGACTACGTGTGGGGCCCGGGGACCGAGCGGGCGATGGCTGCGATCGGCGGGGCGCGGACCGACCACGTCAAGATCCTCGACTGGGTCCAGATCGGCGGCACGGGCGGCATCGACATCACCCTCGGTGGCCATCTCTTCCGCCACAACGCGCTACGAATCAGCGGCAGCGGCTTCGGGTCGGTCGACATGCGGCTTGCCGATCTCGCTGGTCTCGCGGACCTCGTCGCGCGGGGCGAGGTCGCCACCGAACCCAGGACTGTTCCTCTCTGTCAGGTCGCCGAAGCCTGGGCACACGAGGATGCAAAGGGGGAGCGCACCGTCATCGTGTTCTGAGGCGGACCCGCCGGCTGCCGGTGTTCTCGACAAGACGGGATGAGATTCGAGCTATAGCGCCGAGGTCAGGGCTGCGAGACGACAATCTTGCCTGCGCCGTTTTCGGCGAGGGTGTGTGCTTCGACGACGTCGTCCAGGGGAAGTTCGTGGTCGACACGGGGTGTGTAGAACCCGTCCCGTCCGAGCGCGGCTGCGTGCCGTAACAGCGCCGAGTCGTTGCGAGCGTCGATTTTTCTGACGCCGAGTCTTGCGGCCCCCTGGTCGTCGATGACGGTGACCACCTGTGCGGTGTCGCCGACGATGCTCAGCAGGTCCGGCAGCGAATCGGACGGTGCCGAGTGCAGGGCTGCGTCCACACCGCCGGGTGCGAGGACGGCCACACGTTCGGCCAGGCCAGGCCCGTACGTCGTGGGGAGGACGCCGAGCGACTTCAGGTTCGGGAGGTTGCTCTCGCGTCCGGTGCCGATGACGGTAGCGCCGGCGGCGAGGGCAAACGCCGCGGCGGCGCTGCCGACAGCACCCGAAGCGCCCTCGATGAGGAGTGTCTTGCCGTTCACGTCGCCGAGAGCCTCGAGTGCGGCTGCGGCGGTGACGGACGCGAGCCCCGCGGCTGCGGCTTGCGCCGTCGACCACCTCTCGGGGACATCGGCCCATGCCGTCAGGACTGCGAACTCGGCTGTGGTGTCACTGATTCCGCCCAGGCCGAACACGACGTCGCCCACGTGCGTGTCCGTGACGCCTGGACCGACCTCGTCGACGACACCTACAGCGTCCCGGCCGGGGGTGGCGGGCAAGGGGATCGGCAGGACCTGCGCCAGGTGGCCGGCCCGCACGATGACGTCGATCGGGTTCACGCTCGTGGCGTGGACCTTGATCCGGATCGAACCTTCGATCGCGTGAGGTTCCGGGGCGTCCTCGACAACGAGAACATCGGGGGCTCCGTAGGAGTGGAAACGGGCAGCGCGCATGAGATTCCGCCTTCTGTGAGCGTGATGCAGCAAATGCTTGCCGCGGAAAGTAACGCTAGCTCAGATTCCTTTCTGCGGCAAGGAACGGTATTCTGGGCTCGTGCCCACCGATCGCCTCTCGCCGCAGCAAGACCGGACGTGGTCGTTGCTGGTGGGCGTCATGATGTGGCTGCCGGCCGAGCTGGATACCTATCTGGAGCAGGCCGCGGATCTCAGTCACGCCGAATACGGAGTGCTGCGCTGTTTGTCGGTCAGCGAGGATCGCGAAATTCACATGAGTCGCCTGGCCGCCACCGCCAGCGTGACGCCGTCGCACCTGTCACGGATCGTCGGTCGCTTGGAGAAGCGAAGCCTCCTGGCACGCAGTGTGGACCCGACGGACGCGCGGAAGACCCTCGCGAGGCTGACGCAGTCCGGCGCGCGGCTTCTGGTCGAGGTGGAGCCCGGTTACGTGGCGGAAGTCCGTGCCCGAGTGTTCGACCTTCTCGACGACCAGCAGTTGGGCCAACTCGAGAACTTCGCGGAAGCCATTCTCACTCCGCTCCGAAGTGACTGCATAGACCTCTTGCCGCCTCGGTCAGCTCGCTGAGCTGTCGCATGACTCGGCTCTCCTGGAAGCCGTGCCTACAGCATGTGATGCTCGACGGGTGTGCACAAGCTCGATGGGTGTGCAAAAGGGGAGCGGCCGGGCAATAGGAGGTGAAGATGCCGGATTTCGCACGCGTGACCGTGGTGGTGGACGCAGCAAATTGTGTTGGGAGCGTCCCCGATGGCTGGTGGCGTGACCGAGTCGGGGCGACGAGAAGGCTGCGTGATGCCATCGTGCCGGACGAACTCCGCCAGGCTTTGCGCTTGGACGACACCCCGGCGGTGGTGCTCGTTGCCGAAGGGCGCGCTCGGGGTATCGAATCGTCGGAGACGGTGCGGGTTGTGGATGCACCCGGGAATGGCGACGACACGATCGTCCATGTCGTGGAAGAACTCGAGGGTCAGGGCCGAGAAATTGTTGTCGTGACGGCGGATCGGGGCCTGCGGTCCCGGGTGACCGAACTGGGCTCTCGCACCGTGGGCCCGCGCGTCGTGCGCCCGAACCGAGGCCAGTCCGAGTCGCGCTAGTCGGGCATCAATGCTCTGGAATACAGCAACAGTTCGGCGCGATGCCCGGACGGGGTTGTGTCCACGTCGCGACCGTGCAAGACGAAGCCTGCGGATTCGAGAACATGTTGTGAGGCAACGTTGTCCGGCAAAGTATTTGCGGTGAACGCCCGGATGCGGCTGCTGCGGGCGAACTCGACAGCGAGGTCGAGTGCCGCCGTAGTCATCCCCGAGCCCCGGGCATTCGGATGCAACCAGAAACCGACCTCGGCGCTTTCGTTGCCGATATCGAACAGTACGAGGCTGCCGACGAACTCGTCCGTCCTTACGTCCGCGATAGCGAGTACTGCGAGATCGCCTCGTTCCAGGCCGGGGCGAGCGTCGCGGTCGATCATCGTGCGGACGGACTCGGGCGTGTAGTCCGGTTCAGGAAGATGTCCGTACGCGCGCACTGCTGGGTCACGGCTGCCTTCGGCGAAGGCAGCCGAGTCGTCGTGGCAGAGGAGGCGAAGGCGCACGCGCTCGCCATCGAGAGGGAGGAGAGCAACGTCGAGCATGTCTAAAGCTAACATAGTTCGGATAGGATGGTCGAGTGAGCTACTGGGATCATCGCCGGCCTGTCCGCCGAACGCGCGCTGTAGATGTCGAGGACGTTGCCAGCACAGGTGTCGAGATCCTCGACGCAGGAGGCCTGCGAGCGCTGACCGTGCGCGCCGTGTCGGGAGCGTTGGGTGTGGCACCGGCGAGTCTGTACTCGCGCATCGAGTCGGTGGACGACCTGTACGACCTCGCCCTCGACTCCGCGCTGGGCAACGACCCCGAGATGATGCGGGCAGTCGTCGAAGACGGACTCGAAGAGTTGCTGCTCGCGTGGTACCGGCACTTGGTTCTGCACCGCTGGGGCAGTCAGGTGATCGCGATGCGCCCGCCTCGTGGACCGAATTACGTGGCGTTGTCCGAACGGGTGACCGTGTTGCTGGTCGACACAGGATCTGCCGACCCGCTGACGGCCGCATACGTGCTGTCCAATTTCGTCATCGGCAGTGCAACAACCGCGACGATCGTCGGACGCGAATTACGGACTCCCGTGGATCAGGAAACCGCACCGACCTACGCAGGACTCCACGAACAACAGCGAGAAGGAGACAGCGAGCGGACCGCAGTTGCGGGGATCGCAGCACTTCTGGAATCGGTCAATCGGAGCGACTGGGGCCGAACGCACTCGTCGTAGCGTGGGGTCGGCCGGCAGACGACGTGTTGCATCTCGCCATCGATGCGATGCTGACCGAGGATGCGAAAAGGCTTCCCCAGCGTGCCGACCGCGATCCGCGGGATGATGCCGTCACCGAGTCGGGCTGACAAGCAGTGTGGGACTCGTCATTCGCGACGTCGACTCGGCGCGGTCGTTCAGGCGTGATGTCGGCGCATATCGATATGATCCGCATCTACGGCGTAGTGATTGCGGTTCGCAACCGCCTGCAGAGGAGTCGTCATGTCCCGTACGCGAGTCCACAACCTATTCGTCTCCTCGGACGGGTACGCCGCTGGCGATCACGTGACCTTCGAGGCGCCGATAGGCGGAGCCGAGGCGCTGTTCGGCAAATTCGATGGACGTGTCATCCATGGTATTCACGGGATCGACGAGCCGGTGACCGTGGATCGCGCCATGTTCAGTATGTGGGGTCAGGGCGTCGGCGCGGAGATCATGGGGCGTCGCAAGTTCGGCCCACAGGCGGGCGAGTGGCCGGATGATGGCTGGAAGGGGTGGTGGGGAGATGCGCCGCCCTTCCTTACCCCGGTATTCGTTCTGACCCATTACCAGCACGAATCTCTCGAGTTCGACAACGGCACCAGTTTCCACTTCGTGGATGCCTCACCGCAGGAGGCGCTCGACTTGGCGAAGGAGGCGGCCGGCGGGTTGGATGTTCGGATCGGCGGCGGCCCGTCCACCGTGAGCGAGTTTCTCCGAGCGGATCTCATCGACTTTCTGCACGTGTCGATCATCCCTGTTTTGCTCGGCGGTGGTGTTCGGATCTGGGATCACCTCGCCGGCTTGGAGGAGCGATTCAGTGTCGAGTCCATCAGCACGTCCAGCGGCCTGACTCACCAGCTATGGAACAGGAACCGCAGCGAGTGAGAGTTCGTCGGCCGGATCGGCACACCTGCACGTCTCGGGGATCGTTCCGTTCGCAACTGGTCCTGGAGGCCATCACCTCGGCTGGCTGATGTCGAGCGCCGCAATCTCTTCGAGACTTCCGGTGACGACGAGGCGCAAGTCGCCCTGGCTGTCATCGATTCTCCAGTCCACGAATGAGCAGCAAATGCTCTCGGCCGCGACAAGATCGCGCAGACGCTGTATCGAGTCGTCACTCTTCTTGTAGTGCACCACCAGTCGGGTTTCGGTGCGATCGATATCGAGGATGTAGTTGTCGTCGAACGCTTTCCACCTGCCGATCTGATCCTTGCCGGCATCGGGCGTCAACGCGCAGGCGATCGGCAGGACATTCAGCGGCCCGGTGCCTTCTCGGGCGAGGGTCGTGACAGGGGGCGCGCAGCAGGCGTCGCCCTTCCATGCTTCGATGCCCTCTCGAACGGCGAAGGCGGCGATGGCAAGTGCGGCAACGGAGTCGGCCCACGCCCATCCGAGCAGACTGTTGAGCAGTAATCCAACCAGCAAAGCCGCACTCAGATACGTGCAGATGAGTGTCTGTTTGGAGTCCGCGACGGCAGATGTCGAGCCGAGTTCGCGGCCCGTGCGGCGTTCGAACCAACTGAGGAAGGGCATGACGGCGAGGCTCAGTGCGGCGATGGCGATTCCGACGGGGGAGTGCTCCGGCTCGCGCAAACCGCTCAGAGACAGGATTGCATCGACCGAGACGTAGGCGGCAAGGCCGAAGAACGACACCGCGATGAGCCGCAGCGCGACCTTCTCCCGCCGTTCGGGGTTTGGTGCGGCGAACTGCCAGGCCACTGCGGCCGCGGAGAGGACCTCGACGATGGAGTCCAGTCCGAAACCGATGAGGGCTGCCGACGAGGCCGCCCGTCCCGCGGTCAGGGCCACGATCGCCTCGACGACGTTCCAGGCGATCGTGATCGCGACCACTATCCGGATTCTTTTACGCAGCAGTATGATTCGTGCCGGAGTCGGGACTGGAGTCGTCACTGCGACTCCTCGCAGCAGCCCGGCACTGCGCAAGCCGGGTCCATGCACGGCACGCTCTCGTCGACGGCGAGCGTCACGTCCACCAGCGCCGTCAAAGCTGCGCCTAGGTGCGGGTCGGAGATTTCGTAGCGCGTCTGCCGTCCTTCGGGCTCGGCGACCACGATGCCGCAGCCGCGCAGGCAGGCCAGGTGGTTCGATACGTTCGTGCGGGTCAATTCGAGATCGCGCGCAAGCTGAGCTGGGTATCCGGGCCCGCCCAAGAGTGCAAGCAGAATCCGGGAGCGGGTCGGGTCCGCCATCGCACGGCCGAGCCGGTTCATGACATCCACCTGCGAAGCAATGGTCAGCATGTAATGACCATACAGCGTGTGATGACCTATTCGTCAACGGCGACGAGGACCTGGTCGAGTCGGCTGTGCGACAACTCGATCCCCAGGTCCTCGCCGACGCAGTGCGTCCTACGCCGGGACGACCTCCATGCCCACCATTGCGTTCCACGAATCGCAGCTTGCCCAGGACTGGTTCTGTCCGTACTGCGCCGGCCCGTACTTCCAGTAGGTGAACGGGACGGGCCAAGCCACACACGTGAGCTTCAGCTGATGCCAGGTCGGCAGTTCGCAATTGGCCATGCCGCCGGTATTGAAGATGTTGTACGTGTGGCAGTTGGCCTCCCACACCGGAACATCGGCCTGGGCCACGCCGGTGCCGGCAAGCACAGCACCCGTCGTCGCCGCGGCAACGACAGCACCGGTGGCGACTCGCTTCACAGAGAACATTTCGAACCTCCTGATTTGATGTTGTGTGGAACACATCGCTGGTGGTTCGGCTTTGTTACGCGAGGTCGTCGACGCGCGACCATTCAACCTTCGATTACCTGGCCGATTTCTCACGGCACGAAGAACGTGGCGAAGCCGGGGGTGACGACGCCTCCGCCCACCGTATTGAGCATCAGAGCCACCTGTCCGGAACCGGTCTGCATCGTCGTTTCGGGCGGATGTCCGTTCAGGCCGTCGGACAGTTGGGCAGATCCGTTGACGCCGGTCGACAGGTTGACCCACTGGATCATCGAGTGGATCGGGCAACCCCACCCTCCGGGGTCGCCGCCGGTGATCCGTGTGGTGCCTGGCTGGTCGCCCACGACGGCGGCACAGTGCATGGGAGGCACGTCGAGACTTCCGTTGGGGTTCCCGAACGATGCAGGATCGATCTGAAACGGAACGGTGACGGGTTCGGCGGATGCGACACCGGCGAGCGAGAGAGCAGATGCGGCGACAGCTGCCGCAACCAGGCCGAGCTTTCGAACTGTATTCACAACAGACCTCCCGGTTCGGACCCGACTAGGACGTCACGAGAGTATCGCTCGATGCTTTCTGTCGGTGGGAGACTGCGGATTTCGGCAGTGCCGAGAAGGCGGATCCCCGAATAGCTCTGCATTTGCGGACCGAAAGGTATTTTATTCGCTTAATGATCTTGTTATAGAAAACGGCTGGTAATCGCGTACTCCTGCATGTTTTGTATTGATACAAAAATGGCCCGTACGCGATGCGTACGGGCTATTCTCGTCAGGCCGCGAGGGCCTTGGTGAAGCTACTTATGCGATGCTCGCAGCAGCCTCGGTGCCCTCGGACAGGGCGTCTGCCGAGCCGGAGAAGAAGTCGAGTGCGCCGGCGAGATCAGCGGCGGCGGAAAGGAAGTCGGCGAAGAATGCGAGGTCCATGGTGTTGTTCTCCTTGCTCGGGTCGGATGTATTGGGGCGCTGAGCGGGCGCCGATACATTCCTACCGGCCGTCATGTCGAATGGCAATTCTCCGACCTGAACGATTTGTAAACAGGGCGTGAACTACGGTAACGGTTACGTTCATTCCGCTTCAATCACGTATTGATCACAGCGGAAACGCTTTCATCGAATCTGCTATCGACCAGCGTAATTCGTGGCGACCGGGTTGTGTCGCGGTCGATCTCGGCGATTGGACTCCAGGAGTGCCTCGTCCGCGCAAATGTGACCAACCGCACAGGACTGTTGCTGCATTGGCGCGTCGTATGCCTCGCCGGCACCCGGTAACGGGGCTGCCGCCCAGAGGGATGTTCTGGGTATATGTCCGTCTACCTGCGGAGTGAGACATGCGAAATGGATACTTGGCAGCGGTCGCTGCAGTCACGCTGGGAGCATCGATCGGACTGGCGTCACCCGTGGGTGCAGAGGAACCGCGCTACGCCTACCGCGACATTCCGCGGGCCCCCACGGTCGCGCACGGACTCATGTGTGCCGGTGACGTGCTGGCGCAGTTCGCCACGACGGAGAAGTTACCGGGACGGATAATGGCCTCCATGGCAGGCCGATTCATCGGGGTCTCGGCGCAACCTGGTGAGCATTGCTTCGTGACGTCGACCCTGTCGTGGCGCAACCGCACCACCGGCACGTCCGGCTCGTGGTCCGCGGTGGTATCCGGTTCGATTCCGCCGTTCTCGGACCGCACCGAGCGCCTACCTCGAGACTGGGGCGGGGCAGGTCGAGTTCTGGTTGGGAACCGACCTGCCCCACGTCGCGAGCACGGCCACGTACGACGTCTACTGAGCTACTGCGACCGTTTCCGCAGGCTTGCGTACGAAGCAGCACACCGCGATCAGTACGAACGACAGCACGCCGGCAACGAGGAACACCGTCCGTACGCCGTCGGTGATCGCCTCCGGTGATTCGGCCGGGCTGCTGGAGTTCGACGACACCACGGTCATCACGGTGATGAACAGCGCGGTGCCGGCTGCGCCGGCGACCTGCTGAAACGTTCCGACCACGGCCGATCCGTGCGAATACAGGTGAGCGTCGATCGAGCCCAGCCCCGAGGTCATCAACGGAGTGAAGGTGGCCGCGAGGCCGAGGCACAACGCCATGTTCGACAGCAGCAGCCACCAGATCGTGGTGGACGTGTTCACCGTCGTCAGCATCCACACCCCGATGCTGACCAGGATCGATCCCGGAATGCACAGCACGAGCGGGCCACGTTTGTCGTAGATTCGGCCGACGATCGGGCCGGCCACACCCATCAGGAGGCCGCCGGGCAGGGTGATGAGGCCCGTCTGGAAGGAGTCGAGCAGGATCACGGACTGCGCGAAGTAGGGGACCACGATGAACGTCCCCATCATGGTCGCCATTCCGAGGAGCATCGCCACGACGGAGATGCTGAACTGCCGCGAGCCGAACACCCGTAGATCCAGGAGGGCGCGGTCGTCCTGCTGTAGCTGGAGCTGCCGGACGACGAACCCGATCATCGCGGCGCCGCCGAGGACGAACGGAATCCACACGGGCACAGCCGTGCCTTCCTGAGCTGATTCACCGATTCCGACCAATCCGTAGACGAGACCACCGAAGCCGAGAACGGCGAGCGGAATGGACAGAAGGTCGATACTCGCCTTGGACGTCTCGGACACCGACTCCACGAATCGGGTGCCGATCACGAGTGCAGCCAGTGCGATCGGAGCCACGAAGCCGAAGATCCAGCGCCAACCGAAGTGATCGAGGATGAACCCCGAGACAGTGGGGCCGAGTGCGGGCGCAACCGCGATCACGATGGCGATGTTGCCCATCATCGCGCCGCGACGGGCCGCCGGGACCAACGTCATGATCGTCGTCATCAGCAGCGGCAGCATGATCGCGGTACCCGACGCTTGAACGATGCGGGCGATCAGCAGCACCCCGAACCCGGGTGCGACGAAGGCGAGCAGCGTTCCCGCCGTGAACAGGGACATCGCGAGAACGAACAGTGTGCGGGTGGGAATGCGCTGAATGAGGAACCCGGTAAGCGGGATGATCACGGCCATCGTGAGCATGAACGCCGTGGTCAACCATTGGCCGACGCTGGGCGCGACGCCCAGTTCCACTTGCAGGACCGGGATGGCGATGCTCATGACGGTTTCGTTGAGGATCACCACGAAGGTCGCGACGAGGAGGACGCCGATGACCTGCAGGTGTCTGCGTTCCAGTCGGTCGTCGGTGACGGCCTCGGCATTGTCGAGGCGGGTGGACTCGGTCACGATGGACCCTTCGAATAGGAGTGTGCGGGAGATTTGCCCGGCCGAACAACGGTCGGACCAGGGCAGATCTCGAATCTACTGATCGCTTCGCGCATCGGCCAACGAATTTCTGCGTGGCGCACCGCATACCCAGAAAGTCTCAACCTATGGTTGAGACCGAATTGTGAGCTATTGCAACATCACAGTCGTGATGTTGCCTGCGACCACCCCTGCTACCCTCCTTGAAGCAAATCGGTTAAGAGAAACCTGAGAACCGAGAAACCTGAGAACACTGAGGGGACATGGAAATGGCAGTGCGGCGTGGGCGAGGTTTGGTTCTCGCGATCGTGACAATGCTGACTGCCGCCTTCGCGGCGGTCTTCGTCGGTAACGGAGTGGCTCAAGCAGACTCCACTCTCATCTACGTCCACTCGGACTCGATGAACAAGGACATCCCGGTCAAGGTCCTGACGGCGGCCGGTGGTGGACCGGCGCCCACCCTGTATCTCCTCGACGGTCTGCGCGCCCCCAACGACAACAACGGGTGGCTCATCGAGACCGATGTCGAGCAGTTCTTCGCCGACAAGCACGTCAACGTCGCCATTCCGTTCGGCGGCGGCGGCTCGTTCTACTCCGACTGGGCAGCCGACGACCCGAATCTCGGTCACCAGCGCTGGGAGACCTTCCTGACCAAGGAGCTGCCGCCGGCCATGGCGCAGTTCGGCAGTGACGGCGTCAACAACGCCGTCGCGGGCCTGTCGATGAGCGGAACTTCCGCCCTCAACCTGGCAATCCACAACCCCGACTTCTACAAGGCAGTCGGCTCCTACAGTGGCTACCCCGTGGTGAGCGCGCCCGGCTTCGCCCAGGGCATCCAGGTTTCCGTCGCTCAGATGGGCGGCAACGCGACCAACATGTGGGGCCCGTGGCCCGCAGGCCAGTGGGGCGCCAACGACCCGATCCTCAACGCGGGTGCGCTTCGCGGCAAGGCCGTCTACATCTCCTCGGGCAGCGGCGCGCCGTCCAGCGATCCGTCGGTGAACCCGGTCAGCGGACAGTTCGACCCCGTGAAGTTCGCCCAGATGGTGCCGCTCGAGACCGCTGCGAGCATCGCCAGCCGCATGTTCGTCGGAGTTCTGCAGGCCAACGGCGTGAACCCCACGGTTCACATCACCTCGCAGGGCACTCACTGGTGGACCTACTGGCAGGAACGTCTCCACGAGTCCTGGTTCCAGACGTTCGCCCCGGCTCTCGGAGTCTGAGCAACCAGCTGATCAACCCGAGATGACACTCTCGAAATGACGCTCGATCTGCGCGAGGTCCCATTTGTGGGCCTCGCGCAGTCCGTTTGTCAGCATGTCCAGGTATGCCTTCGTGGGCCGGGTGTGCGGGACCGCATCGAATCCGTGGGGCGCCGTGAAGGTCAACATGGGTAGCCCTTCTCGCCGCCCCACCTCGATCAACGTTTCGTAGTGCCCCGGGCCGGCAGTGTGGCGGCCGTTCTCCAATCCGCCCATCACCACTCGCTCGAGCGGATCACCTTCTTCCGGGATCCGGTGCATCTCCTGGGCCGCGATGTCCACGAACTGCTGCGCCGTGATGCGGTAGGCCCGGGCAGGTGTGGGGCCGGGAACTTCGTGGTCGTAGAACGCCACACCGCCGCCCCAGATGGGTGATTCACCGGCGAAGTAGATCCGTCCGGGGAGTTGGACCGCGGCGTCCTCTCGGGGCATCCGCGGATCACGCGCCCCCACGTAGGTGACGGCAGCGCCCGGCGGGCGTCCGCCGTCGATGTAGCACGCCAGCCTCGTCAGGCTCATGTTCGAGCCGTAGCTGACGTACCAGACTTCGGTGTCGATCATTCGATCCATTATGCCGAGGCGATGGCGGACTAGGCGGCGAGAGGGGCCTCGGGCCGGCGGTAGGTCGCCTGCACCTGCATCCATTCCGCAAGAACCTGGCAGCCCGTTCGTCCACCGGAATCGAGCGGTTCGGTGGCGTATGAGATGTGCCGGCCACCGATCGGATTGCGCACGCGGACGTTGCGCCACCTCAGTTCGGGCGGCAGGTACCCGCGAATTTCGTGAAGCGCCGTGCGCAGTCGGCCGACGTCCTTGCGCCACTGTCTCGGGCTAAGTCGAGTCTTGGCAGAGTTCTGGAAACTGTTGCTACGGAGTAGTTTCCACAACTCGCGAAGCCAGGTACGCCGGGTTCGCAGCGACATCCATCTCGTGAGGTCCGCTATGTCGCGAACGTAGCTGTCGTCGCTGGCATTGCAGATCATGTCGCGCGGATCGGCGATCCAGTGCATCGGAACGGCGGACGGCACGGCAGGACCGATTCCCGCCACGCCGCGTCCGTGACATCCGCGCACGACATCCTCGGGCTGCTCGGGGTCGGAGATCAGACCGACGGCGATCAGATCGGGGAGTTGTATCCGAGACTCGGCCACGCGGCCCAGGACTTCGCGTATCACGGTGCAACCCTGGGAATAGCCGATCAGCATCAGAGGGCCGTCGGTGGCTTCGATCTCCGTGACGAGTCGGCGTACCCCCACTTCGGTGCTGTGCCGATAGCTGAGACCACCAGCCGCCACCGGCCCGTAGGACGCGGGATACCCGACCCAGCGGCATGTGAATCGCTCGTCCAGCGCCGCGGTCACGCCACGCAGTAGTCCCGTGACACGGGTTCGGTGGTCGTCGGGGTGGGACTCACCCGTTCCCCCGACGGCAAGCACGGTCACGGACTGCATGCTCTCGATGATGCCGGTCGAGAATGAGACGAACCTGAGAATCGCCGGGTGGAACGGAGCTCAGCCGAGACGTGCAGCGACGTCCGCGGGAAAACCGCCGGTTGCGATGGGTCCCCACCGGGTGATGGTGATACGTATCAAGGACTTGTCCTGGGTGCGCATCGCGTCACGATATTCGTCCCAATCGGAGTGTTCTCCGGAGATGCAGCGGAAGTAGTCGACGAGCGCATCCTCGGCCTCGGGCATGTGGAGCACCTCCGCGTCGCCGTCGATCTGGACCCAGGCGCCGTTGAAGTCGTCCGACAGTACGAGGACGGACGCGTGCGCGTCTCGCTCGGCATTGCGGATCTTGGCCCGCCGCGGGTAACTGGCAATCACGATCCTGCCCTCCTGGTCCACGCCTCCGGTGACGGGCGACATCTGCGGCCGGCCGTCGGATCGGGTGGTCGCAAGCAGCATGTGGTGGCGTGGGCGGACGAAATCGAGGAGTTCTTCCGTCGAGATCTTCGTGTTGGTGGCAATGGTGCGTGGCATACCTCGAAGCTACCCCGGGGGATGTGGTCGGTATCATTCTCGAACCGAACTTGCAGGTTCTGCTGCCGAAGGGAATCGAATTGAACACGCATGTAGGAGAACCGGGCGCCGGGCCGGAGCAGCGAGAGTTCCAAGCGGAAACTCGACAACTGCTCGACCTGATGGTCCACTCCATCTACTCCAACAAGGACTCGTTCTTGCGCGAGCTCGTGTCGAACGCGTCGGACGCGCTCGACAAGCTGCGCCTCGAGGCCTACCGCGACAAGGATCTGGAGGCCGACACGTCGGACCTTCACATCGAACTCGAGGTCGACAAGGACGCGCGCACTCTCACCGTCCGCGACAACGGCATCGGCATGACGCGAGACGAGGTCGTCGAGCTGATCGGAACGCTCGCCAAGTCCGGCACGGCGGAGGTACGCCGCAAGCTCGAGGAAGCGAAGGACTCGGCCGCGTCGGAGGAGCTGATCGGCCAGTTCGGTATCGGCTTCTATTCGACGTTCATGGTCGCCGACAAGGTGACGCTCACGACGCGCCGCGCGGGCGAGGATGACGCGACCCGGTGGGAGTCGAGCGGTGAGGGCACCTACACGATCGAGACGCTCGAAGGCGGGTCGGCCGGAACGTCCGTGCAGCTTCATCTCAAGCCGGCGGACACCGACGATCACCTGCACGACTACACGTCGGAGTCGAAGCTACGCCAGCTCGTGAAGCACTACTCGGACTTCATCGCGTGGCCGATCCGCATGGAGATCGAGAAGACGAAACCTGCCACCGAAGAGGGCGGCGAGGACGAGGTCACGGTGGAGACCGAGACCCTCAACTCCATGAAGGCGCTCTGGGCCAAGTCCAAGGACGAGGTGTCCGAGGACGAGTACAAGGAGTTCTACAAGCACGTCGCGCACGCATGGGACGATCCGCTGGAGATCATCCCGATGAAGGCAGAAGGCACGTTCGAGTATCAGGCGTTGCTGTTCGTTCCCAGCCAAGCGCCTTTCGACCTGTTCATGCGCGAGCGGCAGTCGGGTGTTCACCTGTACGTCAAGCGGGTGTTCATCATGGACGACTGCGATCAGCTGATGCCGGAGTACCTGCGGTTCGTCAAGGGTGTCGTCGATGCCCAGGACCTGTCGCTCAACGTGTCTCGCGAGATCTTGCAGCAGGATCGGCAGATCCGCGCGATTCGGCGTCGGTTGACGAAGAAGGTGCTCTCGACGATCAAGGACATGAAGTCGCAGCGTCCCGACGACTACCGCACCTTCTGGGGCGAGTTCGGCACGGCCATGAAGGAAGGTCTGTTGTCCGACTCGGACAACCGTGACACTCTGCTCGAGATCTCGTCGTTCCCCTCCACTCACAGTGACGACGAGCAGACGAGCCTCGCCGACTACGTAGAGCGGATGAAGGACGGTCAGGACCAGATCTACTACGCCACCGGTGAATCTCGGCAACTCGTCGAGAGTTCCCCGCACATGGAGGCGTTCAAGGCGAAGGGTATCGAGGTTCTCCTGCTCACCGACCCGGTGGACGAGATGTGGGTCGGTTCCATCCCCGAATTCGAGGGCAAGACCTTCCAGTCGATTTCCAAGGGTGAAGTCGACCTCGACTCGGAAGAGGAGAAGGCGGATGCCGACACCGAGAGGAGCGAAAAGGAGAAGGACTTCGAGGGTCTCCTGACCTGGATGTCGGAGTCGTTGCAGGAGGAGGTCAAGGAGGTTCGACTGTCGAGCCGTCTGACCACCTCGGCCGCCTGCCTCGTCGGTGATGCATTCAGCATGTCGCCCACTCTCGAACGGATGTACCGTGCTTCGGGCCAGCCGGTACCGAAGACGAAGCGAATTCTCGAGCTGAATCCCGATCACCCGATGGTCACGGCATTGCGGACGGCGCAGGGGGAGCGGGACGACGACCCACGCCTCGCCGAGACCGCCGAGATTCTCTACGACATCGCGCTTCTCGCTGAGGGTGGACATCTGGAGGATCCGGCACGATTCGCCGCACTCCTCGGCGATCGGCTCGCAGGAACCGTGTGACGGACTGCCCCCGATGACTTCCAAGCGACGGTTCGGTAGGGCCGAGTTGGAGTCGTATCGAGACACCGAAGTCCCGGACCTCATCGGTCCGGGACTTCGGTTGCTTTTCGTGGGCATCAATCCGGGACTGTGGACGGCGGCCACGGGCGCACACTTCGCGCGACCCGGAAACCGCTTCTTTCCGGCACTGGCTGCCGCTGGAATCATCGAGCGACCGATAGATCCCTCGTCGGGGCTCTCGACCCGAGACCGTGACCACCTGATCAGCCGTGGCGTCGGCATAACGAACCTCGTCGGCCGCGCCACCGCGAAGGCGGACGAACTGTCCGCGGACGAACTTGTCGCCGGCGCGCATCGGTTGCGGGAGACCGTTCGTGCGCATTCACCTCGAGTGGTGGCAATCGCCGGAATCACCGCTTATCGAACAGGTTTCGGAGTACGGAAAGCGAAACCTGGTCCTCAGCAAGGCGGGCTCGAAGGAGCGAAGTTGTGGGTGGTGCCGAATCCCAGCGGCCTGAATGCCCACGAGACCGTAGCGTCGCTGGCCGATTCCTATACGGCCGCCGCCGAGGCCGGTGGCATAGTCGTTCAACGCGGCCCCTGACGCAACCTGGACGGTCGTTCGGGTGGTGCGTGTCACCGCCGATTTGCGCGGTGGTGATTGTCACGGGTTTCAATTTCAGGGTTGGTGTAACGCCCGAATTATCCCATTGTGATCGTTTCCGGATCGAAACCTCATTGTGATCGAAGATTGTGTCTGCCAACGAATCACGAACGAAAACCGCAGGTAGATGGGGGCGAGAACACGTTTCGATTTCTTCGGGCAAAGAGGTTGAATATTCGAAATCGAGTCTCCCCCCGTTAACTTTGGATTGCTTACCTTTGCTCGCAGCGCATCGTGAACACAATTCACGGCGCACCACGAGAGAGGGAGTAATGACGGCAACGACCGAACTGCTGAACGCCGACGGAAACTTCGACACCGACATCATTCCGGCCGTCGGTTCGCGCCGTCCCGAAGGCGCCCGCTCTTCCAGCGGCTCCATCGACCCGTTCTGCGAATCGCTTGTGCGAGTGGCCGCCTCCGCTCTGGAAGCGCCCGTCGCCTATGTGGCGATCGTGGACTCCGGGTACGAGGTCTTGGCCGGCGCGGTGGACCGCGAGGGCACTCGACCCTTCTCCAGTGCCGAGATCCCCGGACTGATCTCGCGTGCCGAGCAGGAGATCCGTACCGAGGACGGCGTGCTCGTCGGAACCCTGTCCGTTGCGGATCGTTGCGAACGCAATTGGGCCCGAGAGGATTTCGCGCAGTTGGCCGAGCTCGTCGACCTTCTGGTTCCGCAGCTCGATCCGCGGACGGTGCGCGCTCCGGCGTCCCCGCTGCCGCGTGAGCTCGCCGCGCTGGCCGACTCCGTGTCGGCGCTGTTCGACCTGGCCGAGTTGCACGACGACCCGAAACTTCAGCGGCACGCCGCGACTTCGCGTCGGCGACTGGCCTCGGTGCTCGAGTCGGCCGAGACGGGGGCCGTCTCACGCGCGTCCGATTCGCCGACGTTCGACCTCCGTCAGGCAGTGAACCGTGCCCTACGCGAGTCGGTCTTCGTGACCGGTCGCGATCGTGTCGTATCGGATCTGGGCGCTCACTTCCTCTCGGTGGGCGGCGACCAGTTCGGCGTCGAGCGCGCCGTGACTCATCTCGTCTGCGCGGTGCTCGATCACGCCGGACACAGTGACGCCGGAGTGTCGCTCGAATCGGACACCGAGAACGCATTTCTCACCGTCTCGGCGCAGGACTGCGCACTGCCCACGGCGGAGGTGGCCCGCATTGCGGCGAACTTCGCGTCGACTACGGCCGAAGCCGGAACGTCGAGTATCCGTCTCGTCGCGGGCGAGGTCGTGGTGTCGAGTGCCGGGGTGCACGCAACCTCCGGCCCGTTCGGTACGACTTTCGTCGTCAGGTGGGCGCTCGCACGTGGATGAGGTTTCGTGGGTCGATCCCGCTGTTCGAGGACTGATTGCAAGCGTGGTTTTCGGTGTGGCCTTCGCCGCAGCGCGCCTCCGCTGGAAGCGAGGTGATCGTGATGAGCAAAGCCAAGCAGGTGACTCGGGGCTGGACTGACGTCCACACCGGCGTCGCATTGTGCTTCGTTCTCGCGGCAGTGGCAGGTTTACTCGGTGGTCTGGAATCCGGGCCGATTCGCCTCGTGGTCCTCGGGGTTGCCGTGGTGTGTGTCCTGGTCGGAATGTTCTTCGACGGCGTGACCGGCCTGGTGGTCGGACTCGTCGCAGCTACGGCAGCTGTGGTGGCGAAACGCTTCTTCGGTGTGTGGAATCGCGAGCAGTTCGTCTTGGCAGTGGCCATCGCGGTGTGCTTCCTGGTTCTCGGTTGGGCCGCCGGCCTCGTCGGTACGCGCATTCGCCAGAGTGCACGCACGGCAGAGCCCGCGGACACGGAGGTGCGGCCTGTCTACGGATCGTTGGGGCTGTTGTCCGAGGATCGTGCCCGTCCGAGGCTCGAAGACGAAATCAGCCGTGCGCACATGCATCGGCGTGCACTCGGGCTAGTGATCCTGCACGTTCGGATCACCGAACCGCACCTGGACGAGCCGGCGCGACAGGCGGTACGGCGGGCCGTAGCCCGGCTGGTCGAGAGCCTTCTTCGCGACACCGATGTGCCGTTCGCGCTGTCGCCCGACGAGTTCGGCGCGATCCTGCCGGAGACCGATTCGGTGGAGGGTTGGCGAGTGGTCGGCCCACTCGTGGACGCTGCCGGCCGGTCGACCTTCACCGACCGCGAGGGCGGTCGGCGCCGCAGCGTGGGGGAGTGCGCCGAGGTGTACGCGGGTCTGTCCTTCCTGACTCCCGACGTGGCCGATGCCGATTCGATGATCGAGCAGGCTCGGGTTGCGCACGGCGCCGAGGTGATGGCATGACACGCGCAGCCGTCGGACTGTTGGTATTGCTCGTGATCGGCGCGGCGCTCCTGTTCTACTGGCGGATCTCCATTCGGGGACATCAACGGCGCCTGCGCCAGTTGGATGTTCGTGTCCACGTCAACGGAATCCGCGGCAAGTCCACCGTTACGCGACTCGTCGGCGGGGTGCTCCGCGAGGGCGGCTATGTCACGGTCGCGAAGACGACCGGAAGTGCTGCCCGAGTGATCGGCCCACACGGCGAGGAGACGCCGATCTTTCGGCGTGGTGCCGCCAACATCAACGAGCAGATCGACATCGTCGCCGAGCACATCAAGCCCGACGTGGAAGCTCTCATCATCGAGTGCATGGCGGTTCGTCCTCTGTACCAACAGTATTCGCAGGACTACATGGTGCGGTCCGACATCACCGTGATCACCAACGTGCGTGAGGACCATCAGGAAGAGATGGGCGAGACTCTCGAGGAGATCGCGGACTCGATGTCCGTCACCATTCCTCGGGGCGGTGTGGTGATCACCGCCGAAGATCGCCCGCACCTGCGGCAGCGTCTGGCCATGCGGGCCGAGGAACGCGGCAGCACCCTCGTCTATGCAGACGCCGAGAGTGTCGACGACGAGGACATGCGCGGATTCGACTACCTGCAGTTCAAGGCCAACGTCGCCATCGGACTCGCAATTGCGCGGCTGTCCGGCGTCAGCAGGCAGGCCGCCCTCGAGGGGATGTGGAAGTCTGTTCCCGATGTCGGTGTGGTGCGTCTGCGTTCGTACGACATCCGCGGAAAATCCGTGCTGTGGGTCCCGATGTTCGCAGCCAACGACCGCGAGAGCGTGGCACTGACGTTCGCCACGTTGCAGGCACAGTTCCCGCCGGACGCCACGGTGATCGGAATTCTGAACAATCGCCGCGATCGCGGTCGACGGGCAGAGCTGTTCTCCCACATGGTTCCCGACGACCTCTCCGGCTACCTCGATCATGTGGTGACGTTCGGTGCATACGAGGACACCGTCACCAAGACGATGGTCGAGCGCGGGTACGGGCGTGAGCGGATCCACCAGATGGGGGAGACCGTACAGCCGACACTCGATCAGATCCTGGACAAGGTCGCCGACCTGATCGAAGGCCCGACCGGGGTTCTGGTGGGCATGATCAACATTCACACCGATCAGGCCGAGCTGTTGATCGACCACTTCCAGGAACTGCAGGGCGCGGACCACCGCAACGAGATGGACGAGTCGCGTGATCCGCGTCGGGCAGCGATCGGGGTGTCCCGCCTGCGCCGCGCGGGCGCGCACCACCCGAGGACTTCCACACAGGTAGAGGCTGGGCCTCTGCATGTTTGAGTACGACTTCGCGCCGGAGGTCGTTCGTGTTGCCCTGGTGATGGGCGTCGTTCTGAGCATGCTCTTCTACGAGCGCGTGCAGTTGACGACCGGTGGGGCAATCGTTCCGGCTTACCTGGCCTTGAGCGTGACACAACCGTTGGCCATCGCGGTGACCGTGGGCGTCGGCTATCTCACCTATGTGCTGGTGAGTGTGGTCCTCGCGAAGAAGCTGATCCTGTACGGGCGCAGGAAGTTCGAATGGGAGATGCTGGTCGGCCTCGCGCTGATCCTGATCTGCACGATCGCGGCCGGCGCCCTCGGCCACTTCGACCCGACGTTCTTCGCCCTCGCCGGTATCGGCTTCCTCGTACCGGGAATCATCGCGCACGACATGTCCCGGCAGAAGCCGCTGCGTACGGTCCTTGCCATCGGGGCGACGACGCTGATTCTCGTCGTCTTCCTCGTGCTCTTCTCGTCGCTGATGTCGATCGCCCCCGGAACTTCCAGCGACGACACGGTGCGACTGGCCGCCGTGCTCGGCTATCCACGCGAACTGTTGCTGCTCGCGGTGGCGATCAGCGTGGGCGTGGGCATGTTCGTGTTCGCGAAACTGGGCCTGCGTTCGGGTGGCTTCATCACCGGCGCATACCTCGCGCTCGTCAGCCCGCGCTGGGCGGACATCGTGTTCGCCGCGGTGGTTGCGCTGATCACCTGGTTCGTGGTGGTCAAGCTTCTGATGCCGCGTCTGCTGATATTCGGTCGCCGCAAGCTGTCCACGATGGTGCTGGTGGGCGCGATCGTCAGCTGGGGTGCCGAACTGTTGGTCACCCACTTCACCGGCGGCGACTACATCCCGTGGCGCGGCCTGACGGTGGCGACCCTGATGGTTCCGGCGCTGCTGGCCAACGATGCGCAGCGACAGGGCTGGGAACGCACGGTGTGGGGCTCCGTCCTGACCGCGGTCGGCGTCTACGCCGGAACGAATCTACTTGCCGCAGCGGGCATTGCCCTCGGCCTGCTGTGATGGCGAAGACAGGAAGGCTCTTGTGAAGACTCGAGAACAACCACGACGGGGTTGGCGTCGCTGGGCGTTGCCGACCCTTGCGACCGGAGTCGTTCTGGGCGTCGCAGTGACGGCCGCGGTCCAGATGCCGGACCACGTGATCGAGGTCGAGGCGGGTAATGCGAACGCGGTGCGCGGAACCGTGGTGGACGAGACCGGTGAGCCGGTGTCCGGCGCCTCGGTTCGTGTCGCCGGTGAACTGGTCCGCAGCGGAGACGACGGCGGCTTCGAGTTGCCGCTGGACTCGCCCGCACTTGCGGTATCCGAGTCGAGTGGGCATCTTCCGCGAACGCAGGCGGTGGCTCCGGGCGAGGAGGCACGCATCGAGTTGACCTCCCGCGCAGACTCGTCGACGGCGCTGCGCTTCGGCGGCGACGTCATGTTCGGTCGGCACTACTACGAGAAGACCGACGACGGACCGGCCCTCCTCGGAAAGAACGCGGATGCTGCTCAGCATGCCGACCTCCTTTCCGGAGTCGCTCCGTTGCTACAGGACGCAGACCTCTCTGTGGTGAACCTCGAGTCGCCGTTGACAGACGATCCGTACTTCCCGGAAGACGGGCCGCGTCCCCCGCAGATGCACCCCACCAAGAAAAGTGCGTATGCGTCGGCGACGGAGTCCGCGGAGGCTTTGCGGATGTCGGGTGTGGACGTGGTGTCGATGGCGAACGATCACGCTTTCGATGCCCTGGACGCGGGCGTGGACAGCACAGTCGGCGCCCTGGACAAGGCCGGTGTCGCCCACTTCGGGGCAGGTCGAAACGAGGACGAGGCGTGGGCGCCGGCGATCGTGCCGCGTGACAACGGCACCGTCGCGTTCGTGGGATGCACGACGGTGGACGGGGAGCAGAACCCGGTTCCGTACGTGGCCGACGACGATCGCGGCGGCGCCGCAGAGTGCTCGACCAAGAAGATCGAGCGCGCCGTGCGCGACGCGCAGAAGAAGGCGGACACCGTCGTCTTCATGATCCACGGTGGCACCCAGAACGAGCGCGAGCAGTCCCCGACGGTTCGGCGGATGTCCGATGCCGCCGCCAAGGCAGGTGCCGCGATCGTCGTCGGCGGACACCCGCACGTGAGCGGCGGAATACGTACGGTCGGCGATTCGGTGATCGCCGAGTCGACCGGAAACCTCCTGTACGACCAGTCGCTGTGGGCGTCGGCGCCTTCGCAACTGCTCAGGGTGGACGTGCGCGGGGGCAGGCCGGTGCACACGAGTGCCGATCCGATCGTGCTCGAAGAGTCTCGTCCGGTCCCCGTCGTCGGCGCCCTGGCCGACTCGGCCTCGCGCATCGTCGCCGGGTCCGTCCCAGGGCCGGCCCGACTCGGCGGTTCGGGTGCCGAGATCACGGCAGGCCCGTCGGCGCGGCCGGAGACGACAGACGTGTCGTTGCAGCCGGGTGTGCCACGGCGTCTGGCGCCCGGTCGGTTCGTCGGTGAAGCTGCGCCCGGGCAGCAACTCGGTAGCGACTTGTTGTGGGGTTCGGGAAGATTCGAGGATCAGGACACGGACCCCGCGTCGAAGGGCGTCAACCTGTGGGACCTCGGTCAGGCTGCCCGCACGACGACGTCGGCCGCGTGTGCAGACTCCCGAGACCGTGACCCGGAAGACGACGGAACTTCGAACGGCAAGGGACTCGAGCTGGTTCGCAGCCCGAAGAGCACCGAGGATGTGTACGCCACTCCGGGACGCCGCGTGAGTGTGACGGAGGGGCAGCACGTCTCACTGCTCGCGGACGTACGGTCGGCGTCGCCCGGGTCACAGCTCGAGCTGCGTTGGTACAACGGCCTCAGCGGCAAGAGCGTCGGTGCGGACGAGATCGTCGTCCCGGAAGGCGACCGGTCCAGTGGTGACTGCACTCAGGTTCGAGTGGATGCGGTGGTCCCGCCCGGTGCAGTCGCGGCCCAGCCGTTCGTGCGGCTCAGCCCGCCGGACGATTCGCTCAGCGGACCACGCCTCGCAGTGGACGACGTCCGCCTCGTCGCGTGGGCGCCGGAGGGCGCGGCCGGCCGCGAGTTCGATACCGTGGAGACGACCCGACCGGGATCCATCCGTGTGAGCAGTGACAGGGCGGACGGTTCCGGTCCCCTCGTCGGAAACGGAGCCGGTACCGAATGACACGCGTCCCCCGAATCGTTCGATACGGAGGCGCAGCGGTTCTCGCGGGAGTGGTGATGATGTCGACAGCTACGGCGTGTTCGAACGATCCGGTTCCCGAGCCGCCTGAGAAGCTGTCCTCGTTGGTGTCTCGAGTGGTGAAGGTCTCGCCCAATCGTGAATCGACCGCGTACGCCCCGCCGTCGCGCGGTACTGCCCAGTCGGTGGCGGCCGGTGTGTCGGAGTTGCTGAGCACGGGGGACACCCAGCTCGACTCGTACGACTTGGAGCCGGTGTCGGTCGAACGATCAGGGAAGGACGACGAGGGTACTCGGCAGCCGGCGATCTCTGCGCTCGTCGAGCGTGGCGACCCCACGGCGGGGAACGGCCTGTACGTCGTTCGCGACAATCCCGAGGTGACGTCGCCGCTCGTCGTTCAGATTCCGCATCCGGTGGCGGACAAGTACTCGGAGCACATGGGTACCCAGCTCTTCTCCGAGTCGAACGCACGGCTGTTCATGATGGCCGGTGCGCATCGAAAGGCCGGTGACGACAGCGCCGACGTGGCGCACCGTAGCGACACCACGTTCGCTGCGGTGAACGATGCCGTGGTGCAGAAGGGAACGACGGTGGTCCAGATCCACGGGTTCTCCTCCGACAACCACGACGACTTCGGCGACGTCGTGCTCTCGAGCACCGTCGACGAGCCCAGTCCGGCGGTTCGGCAGCTCGAGGACGACCTCGACGACAACGGCTTCGACACGTGCACCTACGACGGCAAGAAGTGCAAGGCACTTGCGGCGACCACCAACGTGCAGGCGATCGCCGCTCGTGAACGGGGTGCCGAGTTCATCCACATCGAGGTGAACCAGGATGTCCGCCGCGACAAGTCCGAGCGCAGAGAACTCGTGCGGGTGATCACCGAATCGCTCCGTTCGTCGGGAATCGGATAGGGCGGCGCACGATCGTGCAACGGATGAATCCGCGGGACGCCCTCATGTACTGGATCTCCGAGAAGATCCCGAACGACCAGTTCCTCTTGTACGCGTTCGACACGGACGAGGTGGACGCGGACGTCCTTCGCTCGTGGGTGAAAGAGCGAGCCGAGTGTGTGGCCGACCTCGGTCTGGTGGTGCGCGACGTTCCGAGGACCGTGGACTATCCGGTGTGGGAGCCGCGCGCGGTCGGTGACGATCAGATCGTCGTGCATCCCCTGCCCGACTCGACATGGGCGGAGTGCACCGACGCCGTCGCAGATCTGCTCGGCACCGGCGTGGACGCTCGCGTGAGCCCGTGGACCCTGCATCTGTTCCCCGGTGTTCGTGGGGTTCCGGAAAGCAGGTCGTCCACGGCCCTGGTCGCGGTGTTGCAGCTCTCGCATGCTCTCGCAGACGGGCAGCGGGCTGCCGGAATCGCACGGGAACTCTTCGGTCCGGACGTGCCACCGCGCACCCACGCCTCGTCTGCGCCACCACCGACCCCACTGTTGGTCGCCTGGGGGCTGGCCCGCATGCCGCTGCAGATCGGACGGATGGTCGTGGCGAGCGTTCGCTCCTACCGGGCGTATCGGGAATCGGAGGCGTTGACGGCCGACGGCACGTTGCCACCGAAGCTCGACGGCCGCGAACTGACGGCGCTGAATGCAGACCCGCACGGCTGCCACGGCATTCGGCTGATCACCCTGCCGCTGGCAGCGTTGCGCGGTGGGTCGGCGACGGTCACCGTGGTCGTCCTGGCCGCGATCTCCGTGGCAGTCGCGGAGTATCTCGAGAGTCGGGGGAGTGCGGCGCCGGACCGTCTCGGAGCAGAAGTGACGGTCGCTCTTCCTGGTGAGGCGAAGTCACGCAATCACTTTCGAAACGTAGGTGTCGACCTGTATCCGAGCGAAACGGATCTGGCGGTACGAGCCGAAAAGATCGGTCGCGCGTTGGACCAGCGGAAGGCGCGCTCTCTGCATCCCTCGGTCGCGTCACAGGGGGACCCGATGGCGGTCACCCCGGCACCGATGATTCGGGCGGGGGTGCGCAGCTATTCGCCGGACGAGCTGCCCGACAGCGTATCCGGCAACACGGTTCTGACCAGTGTGAACCGCGGCCCGGCCGACCTCTCGTTCTGCGGGGGTCCGGTGTTGTTCACGGCCGGATTCCCTGCGCTCTCTCCGGTCATGGGTGTCACGCACGGCGTGTACAGCATCGGTGAGACCGTCACTGTGAGTGTCCATTTCGGTCCCGGCGTGATGGCCGACCCGGACGCGTACGAAGAACTACTGCGGCGCGCTCTCGACGACGTTCGGGTCGCTACCGGCTGAGAACCATTCCAGCAGCTTCTCGTACACACCTTCGTGATTGAGCAGTGTGAAGTGGTTTGCGCGTGGCACGTGCAGACCGTCTTCCTCGCGAAAACCGATTCGCCGGGTGCGATTCACGCCGCTTGCGCTCGGACGCAACACCATGCCGTCGCCGATCACTCGGCCGGCCGGATGATTCGGGCTCGTGGTGATCACCGCGGACACGAAATAGTGTGCTGCGTCCGGGAGGAGCGGGATCTCACTGTAGATCGCGGCTCGCAGTGCGTCGCGATCGCGTCCGCGCCAGTCCTCGTCCACGAGCGAACCTTGATGCAGGTCACGGATACCCGAACTTCGTCGGCGAAGAAGACGGCCGAACGCCCGGGTTTCGGGCACCGCCACCAACGCGGCGCTGGCGCGGTGAACGAATTGTTCGAGTGGCGCGCCGAGGTGCGGCGTACCGAGCGACACGGTGTGGCGGACCGAACGCACCCATTCGGAATTCTCGATCGTCGCCAGGTGGCACGCGCTGCGAGCGACAAGACCGCCCATCGAATGCCCGACGAGCGTGATCTCTTCCACCGGAACCGGCCAGGAAGCACTCAACTTCTCGAGCAATTCGTGCAGTGAGCGTCCGTTGTCGGAGATGTGGCGTCCGGTGTTGAACCGGATCTGTACCTCCGTGCAGCCCAAGTCCGTCTCGAGTCGTTCGCCGTAGGTGGGCCTACCGCCGAGCCGCCAGGCGTTCTCGGTCTCGACCAGCCCGTGCAGAAAGACGACGATCCGGGAGGACGCGGCAGGGAAGGCCGCCGCGAGTGCTTCGGGTTCCGTGGGGATCGGTCTGCCCTCGCGCCGCACCGACATGTCCGTGGCCAAGGGGGAGTGGTCGTTCTCCAGCACGTCCCCGATGAAGCCCTGGAGAACACCTATCAGCACCGCGCCGCGCACGGTCTCGGATGGAGGAGTGCTCTCCTGCGTCGGCAGGTCGAGCGTCTTGCCCGCCACGTATCCGCCGGCTCGCGCCGATTCGGTGATCGTCGAGTACACGATGTCCGTGATCGTGTCGTGGATCGTTTTCGCCGGTCGAACGGTGGAACCGAGCCCCAACCGGAGGCCGGCGAAAACGCGATCCGACACTGCTCGGTGCACCCCGCCTATCCCTTGGGCTGCGGTCCCGATCTCGTCGAGGGCGAGATGCGCCAGGGCACGCACCTCGGCACGCCTCTGGGTATTGGTGGTCGCCACGTCATTGAGTGTACACGTGTGCACTCAATGTTTGTGGCTATGTGATCAGGAGACTGTTTCCGGGCGCTTCCCGATCGTCAACGTCACCTCACCGGTGTGGGCGAAGAAGTCGTTGCCCTTGTCGTCCACCACGATGAAGGCGGGGAAGTCCTCGACGTCGATTTTCCAGACGGCTTCCATGCCCAGTTCCTCGTACTCGACGACCTCGACGTTCTTGATGCAGTCGAGCGCCAGCCGCGCGGCCGGGCCGCCGATCGAACCGAGGTAGAAGCCGCCGTGCGTGTCGCACGCGTCGGTGACCTGCTTGGATCGGTTGCCCTTCGCGAGCATCACCATCGAACCGCCCGCGGCCTGGAACTGCTCCACGTAAGAGTCCATCCGGCCCGCGGTGGTGGGGCCGAACGATCCCGAGGCCATGCCGTCCGGGGTCTTCGCCGGTCCGGCGTAGTAGACGGGGTGATCCTTGAGGTACTGGGGCATTTCCTCGCCCGCGTCGAGGCGTTCCTTGATCTTGGAATGCGCGATGTCGCGGGCAACCACGAGGGGTCCCGTCAGCGACAGTCTGGTCTTGACAGGGTGCTTCGAGAGTTCCTCGAGGATCTCCGGCATCGGCTTGGTGAGGTCGATCTTGACCGCGGCGCCCTTGCCGGTGCCCGAGACGCCCGACGTCTCGGCGTCGAGTTGCTTGTCGGTGACCTCGGGCAGGAAGCGGCCCGGTTCGAACTCGAGCTTTTCGAGGAACACACCTTCGGGGGTGATCTTCGCCTTGGCCTGGCGGTCCGCCGAGCACGACACCGCGATGGCGACGGGCAGCGAAGCGCCGTGCCGGGGGAGACGGACCACGCGAACGTCGTGGCAGAAGTACTTGCCGCCGAACTGTGCGCCGATGCCGATCTTCTGGGTGAGCTCGAAGACCTTCTGCTCGAGGTCCAGGTCGCGGAATCCGCGGCCGGTGATGGCACCTTCGGTGGGCAGTTCGTCGAGGTAGTGCGCCGAGGCGTACTTGGCCGTCTTGAGTGCGAACTCCGCCGAGGTGCCGCCCACGACGATCGCCAGGTGGTACGGCGGGCAGGCCGCCGTACCGATGCCACGGATCTTGGCCTCGAGGAACTGCATCATCGAGTCCGGGTTCAGGATCGCCTTGGTTTCCTGGAAGAGGTAGGACTTGTTGGCGCTGCCACCACCCTTGGCCATGAACAGGAACTTGTAGGAATTCTCGTGCCCGGCGGCGGTGTCGGCGTACAGCTCGATCTGCGCAGGCAGGTTGCTGCCGGTGTTCTTCTCGTCCCACATCGTGAGGGGCGCGTTCTGCGAGTAGCGCAGGTTCAGTCGGGTGTACGCGTCGTACACGCCGCGAGCGATGGCCTCTTCGTCGGCGCCGGGGGTGAGGACCTGCTGACCGCGCTTGCCCATGACGATCGCGGTGCCGGTGTCCTGGCACATGGGCAGTACTCCGGCCGCTGCGATGTTCGCGTTCTTCAGGAGGTCGAGTGCCACGAACTTGTCGTTGTTCGAGGCTTCGGGATCGTCCTGGATGCTCGCGAGCTGGGTGAGGTGATCGGTGCGGAGGTAATGAGAGATGTCGTGCAGTGCCGTCTCGGTGAGGAGCCGCATCGCTTCCGGCTCCACCTGGAGAAACGTGCGTCCGCCCGGACCTTCGACCGTGGAAACCCCTTCTGTGGTCAACAGCCGATACTCGGTGGGATCTTCACCTGTCGGCAGCAGGTCCTCGTAGAGGAAGTCGGCCATTGTATCTCCTGAACAGAAGGGATTGGGGGCTACGTTCTCCAGGCTATCGGGGCCGGAACCGTCGTTTTACGTGGGGTTGGACGCTCAGGTGAGGCGGTGTGGCCTACGTAACACGGGCCTGTCGACTCGGGTGCCCGATCCGTACACTGGTATGGATGTCTTCGCCCAGCATGACTGCCGTTGCCCGACCCGTCGCTGGTGTTCGCCCGGCGTTCCACGCCTGGTTCGACGTCGCACTCGTGGTCGCGGTCCTCGTCGGCACCAATCTGATCGCCCACTTCACGACGGCGTGGGCGAGTATCGCCACCGTGCCCATCGCGGCGGTGATCCTGCTCGTGCTGTCGCGTCGACGTGGCCTCGGCTGGGGCGAGCTCGGGCTGTCTCCGCGTCACTGGCGCAAAGGTGCGTTGTACTCGCTCGGGGCCGTAGGGCTCGTTCTCGCGGTCGTCGCCATCGGGGCGGCCCTCCCGCTCACGCGGCCCTTCTTTCTCTCGGACCGTTACGCCACGGTGTCCGGTGCGCTGATCGCGTCCATGATCGTCATTCCGCTGCAGACCGTGATTCCCGAGGAACTGGCATTCCGTGGCGTACTCCACGGCACCCTCGAACGCGTCTACGGTGCGCGCGGGGTGTTCGCTGCCGGCTCGCTGATGTTCGGGCTGTGGCACATCGCGTCCTCACTCGGACTCACGACGGGCAATGCCGGCCTGACCGGCTTCCTCGGCGGTGGGACGGCGGGCAAGATCGTCGGCATCCTCGGCGCGGTCGTCGCGACGGCTGCGGCCGGCGTGGTCTTCACGTGGTTGCGTCGCAGGAGTGGGAGCCTCCTTGCGCCGATCGCGCTGCACTGGTCATTGAACGGCCTCGGCGCACTCGCTGCTGCCCTCGTGTGGCACATGACCCTCGCCTGAAAGTTCTCTCCCGAGAACGCTGCCTGGCCCTCGGCCGCGAACGCGGCTCGGCAATACTGTCCACGAACTTTCGTCGACAGAGGAGAACCGTGCGCGTACTGGTGACTGGTGGGACCGGATTCGTCGGGGCGTGGAGTGCTGCCGCCGCCGTCCAGGCAGGACACGAGGTGAGGTTCCTCGTCCGAGATCCCGCGCGGCTACCGGGCAGCGCAGGTGCGCTGGGACTCGACACCTCCGATTTCGCGGTAGGGGACATCACCGATCTGGACTCGGTGCGTGCGGCACTCGAAGGTTGCGACGCGGTGATTCATGCGGCGGCCGTCGTCGCGACGGATCCGAGACGCACCGACGAGATGCTGCAGACCAACCTTCGTGGTGCCGAGAACGTTCTCGGCACTGCCGCCGAAATGGGGCTCGACCCGATCGTGCACGTCTCGAGCATCGCGGCGCTGTTCGAACCCGGCCGCGACCTGTTGACCGCGGAGCTTCCCGTGCACGGCGCCGCCGATGCATACGGGCAGTCCAAGGCTCGTGTCGAGATCTTCGCGCGCGGACTGCAGGCGGCAGGCGCTCCCGTGGTCATCACCTACCCGGGAATGGTGCTCGGCCCGCCCGCGGGGAACCAGTTCGGTGAGGCGGCCCAGGCCGTCGAGGTCGCGGCGAGGATCAGGGGCCTTCCCGGCCGCGGCGCGGCGTGGACTCTGGTGGACGTTCGCGACCTCGCCGCGCTGCACGCCGCGCTTCTCGAACCGGGCAAGGGTCCGCGCAGGTTCACCGCAGGCGGACACACGTTGTCCGTCGGCGAGACGGTGGCGATGCTGGGCCGCATTACCGGCGACCGCATGTCGACCTATCCGATCCCGGACGTCGCACTTCGACTGACCGGCAGAGTGCTCGACGTCCTCGTCGGCGTGGTCCCGTTCCGGACGCCGATCTCGGAAGCCGCCATGGAGTACTACACACGTATGCCCCGAACCGACGACACCCCCAGCGAGAGCCAGCTGGGGGTGTCGTATCGAGATCCACGAGAGACGTTGTCCGACACAGTGGTCGGATTGCGCAACGTCGGACGCATCG
This sequence comes from Rhodococcus huquni, assembly GCF_055231055.1. Classification (NCBI taxonomy): domain Bacteria; kingdom Bacillati; phylum Actinomycetota; class Actinomycetes; order Mycobacteriales; family Nocardiaceae; genus Rhodococcus; species Rhodococcus huquni. Next base: position 28,767 of record NZ_JBUYWE010000012.1, on the reverse strand, counting down.
GCAGGACGTGACCTGCCGACAGGTGGAAGGTCAGTAGAGAACTTCGCGGTGCTCGTTGGCGTAGGCGATCTGCTTGTCCGTGTCACCCGAACGCAGCTTGTTCACCCATTCCGGGTCCGCTAGCAGTGCGCGCCCGACCGCGACCAGATCGAACTCGCCGTCCTCGTACTGCTGAAGCAAGCGATCGACGCCGGTGCTCTCGGCGGCTCCTTCGGCGGTGAACGCCGTGGTGAACACCTTGTTCAGTCCGACGGAGCCCACCGTGATCGTCGGAACGCCGGTGAGCCGCTTCGTCCAGCCCGCAAGTCCCAGCTGTCCGTCGTTGCCCTCGAGTTCGGGGAACGCTGCGTCCCAGTGCCGACGCGTGGACACGTGGAGGACGTCCACGCCGGCATCGACGAGCGGTGACAGCATCTCTTCGAGTTCGGTGGGGGTCTGCGCGAGACGGGCGTCGTAGTGGTTGGACTTCCACTGCGAGTACCGGTAGACGATTGCGAAATCCTCGCCGACTGCCTCCCTGATCGACGCGACGATCTCGGCAGGGAAGCGGGTGCGGGCTCGCAACGAACCGCCGTATCCGTCGGTCCGCAGGTTGGTCTTCTCCCACAGGAACTGGTCGAGAAGGTAGCCGTGCGCGCCGTGGAGTTCGATGCCGTCGAATCCGGTCTCCTTTGCGCTCACCGCTGCGGCGACCCAGGCGTTGCGAAGATCGTCGAGGTCCGCGGTGCTGAACTCGCGACCGAGTGGCACTCCGTCGAGCGTGAGACCGGACGGGCTCGTCGACTCCACCTCCGGGTTGAGCCGCGGCTTCGCACCGCGCTCGACGCCGAGATGCCACAGCTGCGGAATGATCGAACCGCCGGCTTCGTGCACCGAATCGACGACACGCTTCCAGCCTGCGAGGCTGTCGTCGCCGTAGAAGCGCGGAACTGTCGTGAAGGGCCCAGACGAGGGGTCTGGAACGTAGGTGCCTTCGGTGATGATCAGACCCGTTCCGCCGGCGACGCGGCGGGTGTAGTAGTCGGCGACATCCTGACCGGGTATGCCGTCCGGTGAGAAGGCCCGCGTCATCGGGGCCATCGCGAAGCGATTCTTCAGCTCGAGGGATTTGACGGTGAAAGGCTCGAACAATCCGTCCACGGGAAGCGGAGTCTGTTCGGTGGCTTCGGAGATCTCGGTCATGGTGTTGTGCAACCCCTTCGCCCATGCTGCTTATTCCGAGATATGGCACTTGCGGGGTCTGTAATCTGAGACACAGCATCGGGAGGTGCCCCGCATGAGTCGAGTCGGTCAGGATCGAATCGGTGTCGATCGGATCGGGGGATGGGTCCGAAACCTCGGTTACGTTCGCAAATGGCTCGTGCTCGGAGTGGTCATCGGGATCGTGGCGGGTCTCGGCGCCGTCGTGTTCTATGCCGCCCTCACAGAGGCCACTCATCTCCTTCTCGGCAGCATCGGCGGGTACACCCCGCCCTCGGCGGCCGGTGACGGTGGCGGCAGCGGGAGCGGATCGTTCAGTCGGGCGTGGGCCGTGCCCGTAGTGGTGTGTCTCGGCGGACTCGTCTCCGGAATCCTCGTGTTCACACTTGCCCCGGAGGCAGAAGGGCACGGAACCGACGCGGCCATCGAGGCGTTCCACGAAGACCCCAAGATGATTCGGATTCGTGCGGTGCTGGTGAAGCTCGTAGCGTCCGCGATCACCATCGGGTCGGGTGGGTCGGGCGGTCGAGAGGGACCCACCGCGCAGATCTCTGCCGGTTTCGGTTCGCTGCTCGCCCGACTGGTGGATCTCTCGCCTCGCGATGGGCGCATCGCAGTCGCCGTGGGAATCGGATCCGGAATCGGTGCGATCTTCGGTGCACCCCTCGGTGGTGCCTTGCTGTGTGGGGCGATCGTCTTTCGGGACGACTTCGAGTTCGACGTGCTCGTGCCCGGACTGATCACCTCGATCGTGAGCTACTGCGTTTTCGGATCCTTCATGGGATTCGGCCCCCTGTTCGGTTACGCCGCAGCGGATTACCGTTTCGACAACCCGGTCCAGCTGGTGTGGTTCGCCGTCATCGGAGTGCTGGCCGGTGTGATCGGACTGGCCTACGCGCGCTGGTTCTACCTTGCGGTCGACCTGTTCGGACGCCTGCACGTCGCGCGGGTTCTGAAGCCGGCCATCGGAGGACTGGCGGTAGGCCTGATCGCGTTGGCGATTCCGCAGGTTCTCGGTAGCGGTTACGGCTGGGTCCAGGAAGCGCTCGATCGTGACGCGCTCACGGCCCTCCCGCTGTGGGTCGTGCTGATTCTTCCGGTGGCCAAGATCGTTGCAACCTCCCTCTCGATCGGATCGGGCGGCTCCGGCGGCATCTTCGGACCGGGAATGGTGATCGGCGCGTTCACGGGGGCCGCCGTGTGGCGGTTGCTCGAACCGATCGCTCCTGCCGTACCGGACAGCCCGGCGCCCTTCGTGATCGCCGGGATGATGGCGTGCTTCGGGAGTATCGCGCGGGCGCCGCTCGCAGTGATGGTGATGGTTGCCGAAATGACCGGCAGCATCACACTTCTGGCGCCGGCGATGGTGTCCGTCGGTCTCGGGTATCTGGTGGTGCGGACCTCGGGCGAGACCATCTACCGTGCACAGCTGTCCAATCGTGACGAAGGACGACTGCGGCGGAGCCTCGCCGCGACTTCGGTCACGGAAGTGTCGGACGATTCCGTGCGGCCGGCCGCCGGCGGAGCGCAAGTGGGCGAATCGGCTTCCGTCGCGGATGCGGTGGCGCTGTTGGGGCCCGCCGGTGCAGGTGTGAGCGTCGTCGATTCGGAGGGTGTGACGCGCGGAATCGTCACTCGCGACGGTGTCGAGCAGTGGTGCCGAGGTGTGGTGGGATCGGCGTCTTCGGACACGGTGGAGCGCGTACTCGGGACCGTGTGAGTACGGGGGAGGCGCATTCCGGCATGCTGTTCGGCATGACTGCTCTCGTTCCCCGCTACATCGATCTGCTCTGGCCCGCTCTTCAGGCGGCTATCGCCCTCGGTGGATCGGCGTCGAACGAGGAGCTCGACGGGGCGGTCGTCGAACGAGAGAGCCTGTCCACCGAGGTGCAGGGAGTCCTGCACGGCGACGGGCCGAGCACCGAGATCGAATACCGACTCGCGTGGGCACGGACGTACCTCAAGGGGATGGGACTGCTCACCAACAGCCGTCGCGGAGTCTGGAGCGTCACCGCGAAGGGACGTGAGGTCACCGAAGACGACATCCGTCCGCTGCACACCGAGTTCTCCGCCGAGAACCGCAAGAAGAATGCCGCCCGCAAGTCGGCACAGGCAGCTTCGCGCCGAGCGGACGAACCCGATACGAACATTGCGGAGGCCGAGAACCGGACCGATTGGAAGGACGCGCTGCTCGACACCCTGCTGGGTATCTCGCCCGACGCGTTCGAACGCTTGACCCAACGACTGCTGCGCGAGGCCGGGTTCTCCAGCGCCTCCATCACCAGGCGAACTCCCGGGGGCGACATGGAAGGATTGGGCGTCTACCAACTGTCGCTGCTGAGCTTCCCGGTGTTCTTCCAGTGCACGCGATACAGCGGCAGCGTCGGCGCCGGTGCGGTACGCGACTTTCGTGGCGCGATGTCCGGGCGGGGAGAGAAGGGTCTTCTCGTCACGACCGGCACCTTCACCGGCGATGCGCGTGCCGAGTCCAAGCGTGACGGTGCGCCGCCCATCGATCTGGTGGACGGGGACCGTTTGTGCGAACTGCTCAAGGAACACGGGCTCGGCGTGCAGACGACCACCCGGGTCGTCGAGGACGTCGAGATTCGGCCGGACTACTTCCAGTCGCTCGAGCCGGCCAGGTCCCGGGCATCGGCGTAGCACCTGCTCCCCACATTGCGGATCGGCTACGAACGAACGCTGATCGACCGAAAGCTCCGCGGCCGAACTCGGAATGTGTGTAAAGAGAGAAGTAGCCCTGTGTGAGAGGAGTGTTCGAATGTCGATCCCGTCCGCGCTGCCGCCCCCCGCATCTTCCGACGGTTCGACCGACGAAATGTCCGTCGATTCCGACTTCTCACCTCTTGCCGATCAGTTCTTCGCCATGTTCCGCTCTCGCGCGAGCGGAGGAGGTGCGCTCACCGTCTATCACCGGGGCCAGAAGGTCGTGGACGTGTGGGCGGGATGGGAGAACCGACATCAGCGCTGGCAGCACGACACCGTTGCGCTTTCCTTCTCCACCGGAAAAGGTGTGGCCAGTACGGTCGTCCACCGGCTCGCCGAACGCGGCGTACTCGACTACGACGCTCGTGTCGCCGACTATTGGCCGGAGTTCGGTGCCGCCGGTAAAGAGGCCATAACCGTACGAGAGCTGTTGTCCCACAGAGCCGGACTCCACCGGATTCGCGGCCTGGTTCCCCAGGGGGGCCAACTCATGGATCATGCCCTCGTCACGTCGCGGCTGGCAGCTTCTCCCGCGTCTCCGAAGCGGCTTTTCGGCCCGGGTTACCACGCGATCACTTACGGGGCACTGGTCGCGGAGTTGACGTCCCGCGCGTCGGGACGGGGCTTCACGGAACTCGTGCGCACCGAAGTCGCAGAGCCACTGGGGGTGGACGAGTTGTGGTTCGAGGTTCCGCGTGCTGAGCGATACCGGATCGCCAGTACATTTCCGAGGATCACTCCGCTCATGTTGCCGTGGGGGCCGACCGCATCGGCATTGTCCGTGGTGCCGGGCATCAAGAACTTGGCGGACGCCGGCATGCCCGCCGGATTCGATGCGCTGGTTCGCAACCCGGAACTGCACGACACCGCGATGCCCGGATGGAACGGCGTGTTCGGTTCGCGTGCCCTCGCCAAGATGTATGCGGCACTCGCCGGGCAGGGCAGCGTGGACGGTCGTACGTTGCTCCGCGCCGATACCGTGGCACAGCTGTCCGAGGTTCAGACGACGGCTCGCGATTACGTTCTCGGCATTCCGATGAACTGGCGGTTGGGATATCACGCAGGCATGGTTTCCGCCAGACGTCAGCCGCAGCATTCGTTCGGTCATTACGGGCTCGGTGGATCGGGAGCATTCGCCGATCCGGAGTCGGAACTGGCCGTCGCGTTCGTATCGAACCGTCTGGGCAACAGGGCGAATCCCATCGCCGACCTCAGACTCCCGCGTCTGGGGGCCACGGCCCAGGCGCTCGCGCGCTCCTGACAACAGCTACCCGTCAGCCACCTGGCACACTCGAGGCCTGTGTTTGCCGAGTGGCTAGCGTGACTCGTGTGAGTGTGGTGAAATCAAACGACCGAACTTACCGAAGTAGCTGTCGTCGGTGTTGCAGACACGCCGCAGCGTGACCAATGAGGTATGGGGGCTTTCCGTGCAGGTGAATCGACGACAGCTGTTCAAATACGCGGCAGCAGGCACCGCTGCGGTCGGGTTGGCGGGCCTGGCATCCACCACCCGGATCGCCGCCGCCGACGATCTGGGCATTCTCATCGACTACTCGGCCGGAGTTCCGTCCGCAGACTCGATCGCGGGAGCTGGTTACGCGGGAGCGATTCGGTACGTCTCCGATCGACGGCCGGGTGCCGAGTGGATGGAAGGCAAGCCGATGGCGGCCTCCGAGGCAGAAGCGCTCGTCGCGGCAGGGCTGTCGGTCGTCTCCTGCTACCAGTACGGCAAGTCCGACACGGCGGACTGGCGCGGCGGCCTCGAAGCCGGCAAGCGTCATGCCGAGCGCGGCCTCGAACTACACCTCGCCGCGGGCGGCCCCGAGAACAAGCCGATCTATGCCTCGATCGACGACAACCCCTCACCCGTCGAGTTCGCGACGATGATCGCTCCGTACCTGCTCGGATGGCAGTCGGTGGTGGGTAACGCGAACCTCGGGGTGTACGCCAACTCCGGGACCATCGAGCTCGCGTCGGTCGCCGGTCTGGGAACGTGGTTCTGGCAGCACGACTGGGGCACACCCGAGGGGTACGTCCACCCCGCCGCGCACCTGCATCAGTACGAGATCGACGCGCGAGATCTCGACGGCATCGGAATCGACCTCAACGCCATTTTGAAGCCCGACTACGGGCAGTGGTGACCGGCGCTCACTTCACGCCGGTTTTCGTCATCCACTCCCGCGCGACCTCGGGCAGGGTCCCGGCGGCTTCGGCTGCGCGACACCAGTTCTTGGCGGTCTTGAAGAAGTTCATCGGGTTGTACGCGTCCTCTTCGTACTTCCAGAGGTTGTCGCCCGCGTAGTGGAGGATCGTGATGTTGGCGGCCTCGTGAACGCTGCCGTCGCCGGGGTCGTTCATGGGGTTGTTGATCTCGCAGACGACCCAGCCGCGTTCCTCGTCCACGATGTACCAGGTGGGCGGAAACTTGGTCATGTGGCTGCCGGGAAAGCTGGTCATCGTGCGAACGACCCAGCGGCGAACCTCTTCGCGTCCGTGCAGGGTGCCGAACGCGTGCTCGACGTAATGAACGTCTTCCGTGAACATGTCGGCGAAGCCGGACCAGTCTCCCGTCGCAACGCACTCGGACACGGTCTTCTGAAAGTTCGCGAAAGCTTCTTCGAGCTCGTTACGGCTCCACGGCACGCTGTTCTCCCTCTGTAGTGGCTTGCGATCGCCGCGTGGCGACGCCGACCACAATGAGAACACGTTTCAGTTTTGCCGGGAAGGGTTCACCGGGAACTGTGAACCTCGAATCCTGCCGGCGCCAGGTAGTCTCGTCGGAAATCTAGTCTCGTCGGAAATCGGTATCGGATCTGGAGGATCGAATGGATATTCTCGTAGAGGTCGTCTACGCAGTCGTCGGGTTCGTCTATCAGACGTTCATCGTCGAAGGCTCGTAGCAACCGACGGTGGCTCAGGACTGGCTGTGCGACGTCAGGTCCGGGAGATCGTGTTCATCGGCGATCACGACGAGATTGGGACGCTCGTCCTCCGGCCCTTGGTGAACGCCCCGCCACGACAGCAGTGACCACCTGGACAGGCCGGACAAGGCCGATCCGAGGCTGCCGAACGACGCGGTACTGAGGGCGGAGGCGCTCGACCCGACCGAACCCACCGACAGGATCGAGCCGACACTACCGATCGACAGGATCGAGTAGGCCGAGCCGATCGAAAGAATCGAGCCCTCGGAGCGGATCGACAGGATCGATCGGTGCGAGTGCCGGGCGCGGCCGTGCTCGGCTGAACCGCAGTTGCGGGCTGAACGGCGGCTGAGCGAGTTCGACTTTCTGCGCATTCCTCGGTCTACCACCTGCGCTGCGCGGGCAAACCAGAACGGTGAACACGCCCCGCACAAAAATGGGGCCCACCGAATGAACGGTGGGCCCCATCTTCGGGTGCTTCGTCAGGCGACGTGGAACATGCCAACAGTCGGCAGGAATCCGCAGCTGATCGGCGCGGCGCCCTCGGCCTGGGTGGTGATTCCACCGGAGACCACGGCGACGACGCGGCCGGGGCCGGTCTTTGCGATGGTCGAAAGGGTGGCGGGACCGTCCGGGTTGATCTTCGCGTCGCCCGTGAGGTTCTGGGTGGCGCGCTGACCGTTGTCGATGTTGAGCCAGGTGACCGTCATCGGGGTCTGCTGTTCTGCCGCGACCGGCGAGGTGCCGAGCGCGGTGAACACGAAGCCGGCCTCGCCGGGCTTGGGTCCGGGCGGGGGAAGCTCCGAGGGGCCGGGAACTGCCAGCGCAGTGCCGACCGAATCGGCGCCGTCGCCGATGCAGTTCTTGCCGATGGTCGGGTAGAGGAACTGCGCGATGACCGGCGCGTTGTCCTTCGGAATCTCCGGGCCGCCGCCGCCACTGCCGTCGAGGAAGGTGATGACCCGCTCGAGGGTGGACTTGAGTTCCGGCGGGATGCCGGGCGCCTCGAGAAGAGTGCGAGCCTGGGCGAGAAGGTCGGCCTGAGGGTCGCCCGCGATGTCCGCGGGGCCGATTGCGGCGCCGATGATCGCCGGAGCGAACGAGGCGAGCAGGTCGACCGGAACGCCTTCGGGAACAGGCGGCGGCGTCGGCTGCGCGACGGCCTGTGCGGGCACGGCCAGTGCGGCAGCAGAAGCGATTGCGAGAGCGCCGAACGCCCTTCGCATACCTCGGGTTCGAAGCACGGTCTCCCCATCCTTGTCATAGCAGCGCGGAAACACGATTGATCCACGTCTGACGGTTCGGGGGGTCACTCTATGTACAGCGCCCCCGGGTTGTACAGCCGTACCCGATTCGAGAATGTCCGGCTGCGACTTCCGGTGGGAGTGTATGGCATACAGACCCCGGTCGTGATCTCTCGGTGACGATAGCCTGTGACAGTAGTTAATGGTGTGAATGGTGATGTAACTGTTACGGACATCCCCCCACCTGTCAGGGTCTCCGGTCACGACCTGGATACGCTGTGCGAGATCGAGAAAACCGCCACCACACCTCACAGGAGAACGCCGCACTGTGTCCGACCTGTCAGAAACGTCTGTGCAGCCGCCGGCGCCCACCTCGTCGATCATTCGGTGGTTGATGCGCTACGCGCCGATTCTCCTGGCGATCTCGGTGGCACTTCGGCTCGCGTGGACGCTGCTGAGTCCGAACGGCATGAACTTCGTGGACCTGCACGTATACGTCGATGGATCGGCGGCCTTGCTCGGTGGCGACCTGTACGACTTCACGTACTCCGTGGTCACCCCGGACTTCCCGCTGCCGTTCACCTATCCGCCGTTCGCCGCTCTGGTGTTCTTTCCGCTCCACTACATCCCGTTTCCCGTCCTCGGCGTCGCCTGGCAGGTCCTGACGATCCTGGCCTTGTACGGGCTGGTGCGAATGAGCCTGACGCTGCTGTTCGGTGATGCGGCCCGTCGACCGGGGTGGCGTCCGATCGCGCTGCTCTGGACCACGGTGGGGGTGTGGTCCGAGCCGGTGCGCACCACCCTCGACTACGGGCAGGTCAACGTCTTTCTCGCGCTGGTGACGATGGCCGCGGTCACGAGTTCGCGGTGGTGGTTGTCCGGTGGGCTGGTGGGATTCGCGGCGGGCATCAAGCTGACGCCTGCCATCACCGGGCTCTACTTCTTGGCGCAGCGGCGCTGGAAGGCGGCGGCCTTCTCGGCTGTGGCGTTCGCCGGCACCGTCGCCATGAGCTTTCTGCTCATCGGCTCGGAGGCAAAGGAGTACTTCACGACGCTCCTCGGCGATGCGGACCGGATCGGGCCGGTCGGGTCCGTCTGGAATCAATCCTTGCGGGGCGCCCTGAGTCGGATCGTGGGCTACGACGTGGGTAGCGGTGTCATCTGGCTGGTCGCGGTTGCTCTCGCGACGGTCGCCGCTGTTGCCGCCTGGCGTTCCCTGAACCGTGGAGACAGGCTCGGCACCCTCGTTCTCGTCCAGCTGCTGGGCCTTCTGTTGTCGCCGATCTCCTGGTCGCACCATTGGGTGTGGGTGGTGCCGATGCTGATCTGGTTGCTGCACGGGCCGCTCGGCGGGCTTCGCGGCACCAAGGTGATCGCCGGCTACTGGATCGTCACGACCCTCGTCGGTGTGCCCTGGGTGCTCAGCTTCTTCCAGGATTCGATCTGGCTGATCTCGCGACCCGCGATTCTCTCGTGGGCGGGGACCGTCGACGTGGTCGGCGCATTCGCCGTCTTCGTGTGGGTGGCCCGGCATGGCCGGGCGCACTCCGAACCGGTCAGCGCTGGGGACTCCGAGGAGTCGCCTCGTCGATCTGTGCAGCAAGATCCAGATCCAGCTGCGTGATGCCGCCCGAAGAATGGGTGGAGAGCGTGTAGGTGACCTTGCGCCATCGGATGTCGATATCCGGATGATGGCCCGCCGCCTCCGCCAGTTCTGCGATCTTCGCGACGAGCGAGATCGCCTCCGGGAAGCTAGGTGACTCCACGGTTCTGATGATCGAATCGCCCGATCGATGCCAACTCGGCAGTTCGGCAAGGGCGGTGTCGATGAGTCCGTCCGACAGTAACTCGGCCATACCTCATGATGGTTCAGTGCGAACCGAACCCGCAATACCGAAAGATCGCGAAGTCGTCGCTGCCGCGATCGTGGTGGACGGTCGAATCCTGCTCGCGCAGCGCACCCGCCCGCCGGAGTTGGCAGGAAAGTGGGAACTGCCAGGCGGAAAGGTCGAGCCGGGGGAGACCGCGGCGCGGGCGCTGACTCGGGAGATTCGTGAGGAACTCGAACTCGAGGTGTCCGGCGCGCAGCGTATCGGGGACGACGTACAGCTTTCCGGCGGACTGGTGCTGCGGGCCTACCTGGTGAACGTGGTGTCCGGGACACCACGGGCGGTCGAGCACTCGGCACTGAGATGGGTCGATGCGGACGAACTGGAAACGATCGACCTGGTTGCGAACGATCGAGTGTGGTTGCCCGACCTGGTGGCTAGGCTGCGCGAGCCTTCTTCAGGCCGTGCTTGAGTTCTTTCTTGGAGGCGCCCTGCGCTTCGAGCTTCTTCATACGCATCACCACGACCGGGCATTTCAAGCACCGAGTCTTCTTACGGCAGCACTTCTTCTTGGGCTTGAGCCCCGACACCTTGCTGGCTTTGACCTTGCCCATCGCCTCGGCTCGGCCTTTCTGTTCACGCGTCTTTCGCACCGGTCCGGGATGCCCCGGGGTGACACTCAGGTCAGCCTACCCTGTGCGCTCGGGGGTGTTTCGCATCACTCTCTGCTGGTGGGTGACGGTCTGCGATGCGCGGTATATGGTCGATTGCAGGTAGTATCTACGTGGCCGCGATGCCCGTAACGGGCGATCCGCCCCTCGTTCAGAGGGTATTTCGGGATACCAATCCACATAGCGGCCTACCGGAGCCGTGCGATGCATCTTTCGCGTGGCCGAAATTCGATTCAGCCAGGAGAGCCATCGCGTGACCATCACCAGCTTCCGTAACGTGGCCATCGTCGCACACGTCGACCATGGCAAGACCACCCTCGTCGATGCAATGCTTCGCCAGTCCGGGGCATTCGAGGAACGCGCCGAGCTGGTCGATCGCGTCATGGACTCGGGGGACCTCGAACGCGAGAAGGGCATCACGATCCTCGCGAAGAACACCGCGGTCCACAAGCATCACGAGGACGGCTCGGTCACCGTGATCAACGTGATCGACACCCCCGGCCACGCCGACTTCGGTGGCGAGGTCGAGCGCGGCCTGTCCATGGTCGACGGTGTCGTTCTTCTCGTCGATGCCTCCGAAGGACCGCTTCCTCAGACGCGATTCGTGCTGCGTAAGGCCCTCGCCGCATCGCTGCCCGTCATTCTCGTCGTCAACAAGACCGACCGCCCCGACGCCCGTATCGAAGAGGTCGTCACCGAAGCGCAGGATCTGCTGCTCGATCTGGCTTCGGATCTTTCCGACGAAGCCGCCGAGGCTGCCGAGCTCGCTCTGGACCTGCCCGTTCTGTACGCCTCCGGGCGTGAGGGCAAGGCATCGACCCAGCAGCCCGAGAACGGTCATGCCCCGGACGCCGAGAATCTGCAGGCTCTCTTCGACGTCCTGCTCGAGAACGTCCCCGCGCCGAAGGGCAACGTCGACGCGCCGCTGCAGGCCCACGTCACCAACCTCGACGCCTCTGCCTTCCTCGGTCGTCTCGCACTCGTTCGCATTCACAACGGTGAGCTGCGCAAGGGTGAGACCGTGTCGTGGTGCCGCGAGGTCGACGGCGAGCCGGTCGTTCAGAGGGCGAAGATCACCGAGCTCCTCACCACGGTCGGCGTCGAGCGCGTGCCGGGCGAGAAGGGCGTCGCGGGAGACATCGTCGCCGTCGCCGGGTTCCCGGACATCATGATCGGTGACACGCTCGCAGACCTGGAGAACCCGGTTCCGCTGCCGCGTATCACCGTCGATCAGCCGGCCATCTCGGTCACCATCGGTACCAACACGTCGCCGCTCGTCGGCCGGGTGCAGGGTCACAAGCTGACCGCTCGCATGGTGAAGACCCGCCTCGATACCGAGCTCATCGGCAACGTGTCGCTGAAGGTTCTGGACATCGGACGCCCCGATGCCTGGGAGGTTCAGGGCCGTGGCGAACTCGCGCTCGCGATCCTCGTCGAGCAGATGCGTCGTGAAGGCTTCGAACTGACCGTCGGTAAGCCGCAGGTCGTCACCAGGCAGGTCGACGGCAAGGTGCACGAGCCCTTCGAAGAGCTCACCATCGACAGCCCCGAGGAGTACCTCGGCGCCATCACGCAGCTCCTCGCGGCTCGCAAGGGCAAGATGGTCCAGATGGCGAACCACGGCGCGGGCTGGGTTCGTATGGAGTTCGTCGTTCCCTCGCGTGGCCTCATCGGCTTCCGCACCGACTTCCTGACCGAAACGCGCGGCACGGGCATCGCCAACGCCGTGTTCGACGGTTACGGCCCGTGGGCCGGCGAGATTCGGGCGCGCCACACCGGCTCGCTCGTGTCGGACCGCACCGGATCGGTCACCCCGTTCGCCATGATCCAGTTGGCCGACCGCGGCATCTTCTTCGTCGAGCCGGGTGCCGACACCTACGAGGGCATGGTCGTGGGAATCAACCCGCGTGCCGAGGACCTCGACATCAACGTCACCCGTGAGAAGAAGCTGACCAACATGCGTCAGTCCTCGGCCGACGTCATGGAGACCCTCGCCAAGCCGAAGAAGCTCGACCTCGAAGCCGCCATGGAGTTCTGCGCGGTCGACGAATGTGTCGAGGTCACCCCCGAGGCGGTTCGTGTGCGCAAGGTGCACCTCTCGTCGACGGACCGGGCTCGTGAGCGTTCGCGTTCCAAGGCGCGTGACAAGGCAGCGCTCTAGTAGTAACCGGCACAGTGCCCCAGCGGATGTACCTTCCGGTCGATCTGTTCGACCGGAAGGTACATTCGTTTTTGCGATTGAGGATGGTGCCGTGGTTGGGATGACGCAGTGGTTGGGATGTCGGTTGTGATGGCACGGTGAACACGTTTCGAAGGGTGCGTTCGACTGCCCTGGCACTGACGGCGATCACGTCGGCGCTGCTGCTCGCGGCGTGTACGGCAGATCCGCCGCCGCCGGTGGAGAGCACGGAGACCACCACCTCGACGCCGCCCGTGTCACCGTCCGTGAAGTTGCCCGTAGTGGTTGCCATCGACGACGTCGGTGTCGGCTTCAATCCGCACCTTCTCACCGATCAGTCACCCGCCAATGCGGCCGTGAGTTCACTCGTGCTTCCGAGTCCGTTTCGGCCCGTCGCCAGTGCGGACCGCCCCGGTCGCAGTGACTGGGCACCGGACCCTGCCCTGATCGTCTCGGCCGAGATGACGTCCCAGGACCCGCCTGTCATCACGTACCAGCTTCGTAACGAGGCGCAATGGTCGGACGGGGCACCGATTGCGGCAGAAGACTTCCGGTACCTCTGGCAGCAGATGATCTCGGAGCCCGGTGTCGTCGATCCGGCGGGATATCAGCTCATCGAGGACGTCACCTCTTCCGGTGGCGGCAAGACGGTGACGGTCACCCTGCGTGATCGGTATCCGGCGTGGCGCGAACTCTTCACCGATCTTTTGCCTGCGCATCTGATCAAGGACTCGCCTGGCGGGTTCACCACGGGCCTTGCCGAGAACCTGCCGGTGTCGGGTGGGCAGTTCCACATCAAGTCGATCGACCGTGGGCGTGACGAGATTCTGCTGGAACGAAACGACCGATTCTGGGGCACCCCGGCTACTCCGGACCAGATTCTGATGCGGCGCGGTGGATCGCCGTCGCAGCTCGCGGATTCCATGCGCACCGGTGACACTCAGCTCGCGGAGGTGCACGGCGGGTCCGCCACGCTGGCTCAGCTGGCGGCCATCCCCGGTATACGTACCGGCAGCGCCTTCCAGCCGCGGTCGCTGGATCTCACATTGAACTCTCGGGTTTCCGTACTGGGCGATGTCGAAGTGCGCAGGGGTCTGCTCGATCTGCTCGATCCAGTCCTGTTGGCGACGGTCGGGGCCGGGAACGAAGCTGCAGTGGAAGTGGCAGGTTCGCTCGTCGTGCCGCCCTCCGATCCGGAATACATTGCGACCGCCCCGCCACGCCCCGTGCGTGACCAGGCGCTGGATCGTTTGGGGCAGGCCGGGTTCACGCCCGACCCGGACAACGAAGGTCTGTTGACCCGGGACGGGGAAACGCTCACACTTCCGATCGGCGTACCGGAGGGTGACCCCACCGCAGCGGCCGTGGCCAATACGGCATCCGATCAACTCCGGAGCGCTGGAGTCGATGCGACCGTCGAGCCGGTTCCGGCCGACGAAATCTACGGCGAAGCCCTGGTTTCCGGTGAGATCGCTGCTGTCGTCGGTTGGACTCGGGCGGGTTCGGATCCCGCGACCGCGCTCGTCTCGCGGTACGGCTGCCCGCCGGATCCGGGCGCCGTCCTGCCCCCGGGCGCGACCGATGCCGAGGCACGGGCCGAGGCGCCGACCAATCACTCCGGGGTGTGTGACCCCGCGCTGCAACCGGAGATCGACGCGGCGTTGCGCGGATTCGGCGATGTGGGCGCGACCCTGGCCGACGCGGACCGTCGGCTGTGGGACCTCGCCGGGGTTCTACCGATCATGCAGGACCGCACACTGGTAGCCGGCGGTCCCGGTGTCGAGGGCGCATCACTGGGTGGACCGCTGTCGGTCGGCCTGTTCTCGGACGCCGCAACCTGGTCTCGGACGCCGAAGTGACCGAGCGGCGCATTCTTCTCGTTCATGCGCACCCGGACGACGAGACGATCACGACGGGCGGAACCATCGCGCACTATGTGGCGCAAGGTGATTCGGTCACGGTGCTGACGTGCACGCTGGGTGAAGAAGGCGAAGTGATCGGTGACGACTGGGCTCACCTCGTGTCCGATCAGGCGGATCAGCTCGGCGGTTACCGCATCCTCGAACTGACTTCGGCGCTGGCGGCGCTCGGGGTCGACCGGCCTCGTTTCCTGTTGGGCGCAGGACGTTTCCGTGATTCCGGTATGGCCGGCACGCCCGCGGCGCGCAATCCTCGCGCGTTCGTGAACGCCGAGATCGAGTCCACGGTCGCTGCCTTCGTCGAGGTGATCCGGAGCCTGCGTCCTCACGTGGTGGTCACCTATGACGAGGTGGGGGGCTACGGCCACCCGGATCACATTCAGGCCCATGTGCTCGTGACCGCTGCGGTGGAAGCTGCTGGTACCGAGGCATACCCGCAGACCGGTCCTGCGTGGGACGTGCCGAAGACCTACTGGACCGTGACCGAGGCGTCCGCACTCGAAGCCGGCCTGGAACGAATCGGTGCGATCCCGGACGGCTGGCGCCTACCCGACCCCGGCGAGTTGCCGAGTGTGCCGGATTCGGTGGTTACGACCGCAGTGGACGTCGGCGACGCGATGGACGCGAAGCGAGCGGCCCTGCGGGCGCACGCCACGCAGGTGAGCGTGGCTCCCAGCGGGCGCGAGTACGCGTTGTCCAACAACATCGCGCAACCCGTGCTGGATGTCGAGCACTTCGTTCTCGTGCGAGGTGAGGCCGTAATCAGCGGTCGATCCGGCCGCGAAGACGACCTTTTCGCCGGCATTTCCTTCACCTGACAGGTCCCGAGTTCGACACGGGGCAGCGTTGCGCCGGGGGCGATGTGTGTTGTGAGTCACCACAGTGACTAATGTGGGATGTGCATCACATATTGCGAAGGGAACGAGATGTACAACTGGGATGTTCAGAACGCCATCGTCGCGTTCGTCGACATGTTTCGGCCCACCTGGCCGCAGCAGCACGAGCTGTACTACAACGCGCTGTACGGATTCGCGGACATGCAGAGTCATCTCTTGACCCTGATGGGATATCCACCGGTCTCCTGATCCAGAATTGAGGGTATGACCGCAGCGACAGACATCACGCACACCCAGCTGACGGCGCTCGATCGCGTCGTCCTGGGTGTGCTGATCTTCGACGGCTTTCTGTGCGCAGTCCTGTCGGTTCTGTTTCTTCCGCTGTACCTCGGTGGTACGCCGTTCCCCGTCACGATCCTCATCGCTGCCGTGGTCAACCTCGTGTTGGTGTGGACCGCTCGATCGGTGACGGGCCGGACCGGTTCGGCCTTTGCGCCTCTCGCGGCGTGGTTGTTCGGGTTCCTGGTGTGCATGTTCGGTGGGCCCGGCGGCGACGTCATGCTGATGCAGTCGGTGTGGACTCTGCTCCTTCTGATCGGTGCGTTGGCACCTTCCGCCGTCTTCCTGTGGAAGGTGGCCGTGACCGCCGCATTCGCGCCGGGTACCGGTTCACCCGGCGCGACGAGCAGGTAGCAGGGTCGGGCCGATCAGCTCGTTTCGTTGCGCCGGAGTTCGGGTACGTGGAGGCTTACGGGTACGGGGAGGCCTACTGCATCCGACCGAGGAGCTCTCATGGCAGAACCGAATTTCACGACGGACGACGCGGGAATCCCGGTCGTCAGCGACGAACATTCGCTCACGATCGGCCCCGACGGGCCGATACTCCTACAGGACCACTATCTGATCGAGAAGATGGCCCAGTTCAACCGGGAGCGCGTGGCAGAACGTCAGCCGCACGCCAAAGGTGGTGGAGCGTTCGGCCACTTCGAGGTCACGAACGACGTGAGTGCCTACACGAAGGCCGACCTTTTCCAGCCCGGTAAGAAGACCGACATGCTGATCCGGTTCAGCACGGTCGCGGGGGAGCGTGGCAGCCCGGACACGTGGCGTGACCCCCGTGGTTTCGCGATCAAGTTCTACACCGACCAGGGAAATTACGACATGGTCGGCAATAACACCCCCGTCTTCTTCATGCGGGACCCGATGAAGTTCCAGGACTTCATCCGGTCCCAGAAGCGGCGAGCCGACAACAACCTCCGCGACCACGACATGCAGTGGGATTTCTGGACACTGTCACCCGAATCTGCCCACCAGGTGACGTGGCTGATGGGTGATCGGGGTATTCCACGGACCTGGCGTCACATGAACGGGTATTCGAGTCATACCTACATGTGGGTGAATGCGAAAGGTGAGAAGTTCTGGGTCAAGTATCACTTCGTCACCGACCAGGGCGTCGAGTACTTCACACAGCACGAGGCGGATCAGATGGCGTCCATGGACACGGATTACCACACCCGTGATCTCTGGGAACACATCGAGGCGGGGAAGTATCCGAGCTGGACGCTGAAGATGCAGATCATGCCGTTCGCCGACGCCGACAACTATCGCTTCAATCCCTTCGATCTCACGAAGGTGTGGCCGCACGGCGACTACCCGCTGATCGAGGTGGGCAGGATGACTCTCGACCGCAATCCGGCCGACTACCACTGCGACATCGAACAGGCCGCCTTCGAGCCGAGCAACCTCGTCCCGGGCATCGGCACCAGCCCGGACAAGATGTTGGTGGGACGACTGTTCTCGTACCCGGATGCGCATCGCTACCGAATCGGCGCGAATTACAAGGAACTGCCGGTCAACGCTCCGCACGTCCCGGTTCGGTCCTATTCGAAGGACGGCAATCTGCGTCACCGCAATCCCGGCGACCCGGTGTACGTACCGAACTCGAAGGGCGGTCCGCATGCCGATCCGAGTCAGGTCGGTGCCACCGCCACCTGGCAGCCGACCGGTGACATGGTCCGCACTGCCAACACCCTGCACGCCGAGGACGACGACTGGGGTCAGGCCGGAACCATGGTTCGAGAGGTCCTCGACGATGCTGCGCGTGATCGGCTCGTCGACAACATCGTCGGCCACCTGCTGAACGGAGTCACCGATTCGGTCCTGGGCCGTGCTTTCGAGTACTGGCACAACGTGGATGCGGATCTCGGCAAGCGGGTGAAGGACGGCGTACACGCGAAACAGAACGAGAAGGATCCGAAGGCGGACAGTCAGTCCAATCCGGCGCGCAGCAGTGCACAGGAGAAGGCCTGAGCGTTCGGCCACGGCCGGGCGATACCGCACACTGTAGAAATGTCGAACGACGAGCTGGCCGGGTATCGGATAGCGGTGACCGCGGAGCGCCGTGCCGAGGAGTTCATCACGCTTCTGGAGCGGCACGGCGCCGACGTGGGTCATACCCCCGCGATCCACGTTCTGCCGCTCGCCGACGACTCACAGCTGCGTGAGACCACCGACGCGGTGCTCGCAGCGCCACCGGAACTGACGATCATCTCGACGGCACTCGGCTTTCGTGGCTGGATCGATGCTGCGTCCGACCGGGGTAAGGGCGACGCTCTGCTGGAGGCGCTGGGCAGAGGGAAGATCATCACCCGCGGGCCGAAGGCGAAGGGCGCGGTTCGCGGCGCCGGCCTTCGTGAGGATTGGTCGCCGGACACGGAGTCCTCGGAGGGGGTGCTCGATCATCTGAAGGAGGAAGGCGTCGCGGGTCGGCGAATCCTGGTGCAGCGGCACGGCACGATCACCGAGTGGGAGCCGATCGTCGACCTCGGCGAGTCCCTGTCGGCGCTGGGGGCGCTCGTTACCGCGATCTCCGTGTATCGGTGGGAGAGGCCGGGCGACCAGCAGCCGATGCGTGCGCTCGTCGAGTCCATCGTGTCGGGTGACGTGGATGCGGTCACGTTCACGAGTGCCCCTGCCGTGTCCTCCCTGCTGAGCACGGCACAGGACCTG
Organism: Rhodococcus huquni; assembly: GCF_055231055.1. Classification (NCBI taxonomy): domain Bacteria; kingdom Bacillati; phylum Actinomycetota; class Actinomycetes; order Mycobacteriales; family Nocardiaceae; genus Rhodococcus; species Rhodococcus huquni. The sequence goes on along the minus strand of NZ_JBUYWE010000012.1, from coordinate 10,235 downwards.
GATGCGGTGGATCGCGTGGTCGCCGAGTTCCGAGAGCGGGTGGTTCCGGTATGTGTCGGCTCGGTGACGGCCTCGCCGTTCGATGCGCTCGGAGTGCCGACGATGCAACCTGCCAGGCCGCGGCTGGGAAGTCTTGCCAAATACATCATCGAGGAGTTGCCGCAGCGCCGACCACCCCGAGCCCGGGACTCAGGGCAATAGCCCGGCAGTTCGGGCCGCAGTGGTGAGAACGGATTCGAGCATCGGAGGCGTGAGGCGTCCGGTGAACGTGTTCTGTTGGCTCACGTGAAAACACCCGTACAGATCGAGGGGTATGTCACCGGAGAGTTCGACGTGCGCGCCGTGCCCGAATATAGGCCGCGGCTTCGGAATTTCCCAACCCGACTCGGCGAGTACGGGAAGTAGTGCCTGCCAGCCGAACCCGCCGAGCACGATCACGGACCGCAGAGTCGGCTTCATCAGTTCGAGTTCGGTGTCGAGCCAATGCCGACAGTTGTCCCGTTCCTCCGTTGTGGGCTTGTTGGCCGGGGGTGCGCAGTGGACCGGTGAGGTGATGCGGACGCCCCTCAATTCGAGACCGTCGTCGATCCGGGTGGCGGTCGGCTGATTCGCCAGTCCGACGGCGTGGAGTGCGGCGTAGAGGAAGTCACCACTTCGGTCGCCGGTGAACATTCGACCTGTCCGGTTCGCCCCGTGGGCCGCAGGTGCGAGTCCGACGATCAGCAGCGACGCGTCTGCCGGTCCGAATCCGGGGACCGGCCTGCCCCAGTAGGTTTCGTTCGCGAATGCAGCACGTTTCTCGTCGGCAACCTTTTCTCGCCATTCGACGAGTCGTGGACATGCCCGGCACTCGGTGAGTTCGGTGTCCATCGCGGCGAGGTCTAGCGGCGTGCCCATACGTCACCTCCGCCCGGAGTGACCGCCTCGACGAGCGCCCAGGCGTCGTCGGCCGGGATGTCGGTGACGACGTATTTTCCGACTCCCGCCGGCGTCGCGGCGATCAGGGTGGCCACCCCTGCGCGGCGCTGAAAGAAGGTCTGGCGAACCGTCCACCCGATGATGCCGTCTGCGGCGAGGCTGTGGCGCGCTCGGTCCAGCGAGCCGCTACGGGTTATCAGCCACCCCGGAAGTACGGTGTGGCCGAGTCCGCGATAGCGATCCCAGGCGAGGCCGAGGGCACAGACCAGCAGGACTGCGGTCGCTGCCCACGCGCTCCAGTGAACGGCACGTCCCCACGCTGTGAGCCCTACGAGAACGGCAGCGAGGACCAGGGGAAAAGCCAGGGCGCGGGTGAATCTACGGCGGCGTGCGACCGGACCGTGCGCTTCGAGTCGTACGGCGGCCTGACGTTCGTCTCCGATCACGGTGGCCATCACGCGTTCGCATTCGCCGCGAGGTGCCTGGGGGAGCAGGAGCGAGGACTCGCCCTTCTCGGCGCTGACGCCGGTCATGATCGCGTCGAGCTTCGCGCCCCCGGCCGCTCGCAGGAGCAGTGGCTCCTTGATCGTCGTGCCGCGCAGTCGAGCTCGGTCCAGGGTCGTCTGCCGAGTCGAGATCAGGCCGTGGCTCACGTGCAGAATGCGGCCGTCGTCGGTGAGTGTCATCGCCCCGAACGTGACCAGATATCGAACACACGCGATCGTGCTCGCCACCGCGAGCAGGACGGCGAGGCCGCCGATGACGAGGAGTGCGATGCCGAAGTGCTCCACCTCTGCGACGCCGTCCGAGATCCGGGACGTGTCGATCGCGTTCGCCGCACCGTACTGGAACGCGATGCCCACCACTGCGGCGATGGTGGCGATGCCCGTTATCGAGAACGGCGCGTAGCGCACCCACGACGGGCGCCAGTGCCCGATTTCGGTGCCGGCCGCAGCGTGTTGCTCCACCTGCCCGGCAGTGTCGGAGATCGCCGTCTCGCGGGCTGGAGCAATGTCCGTATGTGCAGCATGCGTCAGCAAAGTCTCACGGAGGTCGGGCACGACCGACGCGGCGAGTGCATTGAGCTCGAACCGATTCGAATCCGTTCGGCTCCCAGCTTGCTGGCCGGTGCCGATGCGAACCACGGACAGTCCGAGCAGGCGGTGCAGCGGCTTGGCTTCCACATCGACCGACCGGATACGCGACCGCGGAACCGAGAGCAGTCGCTTCTGGAACATGCCGCGCCGAAGCTGTACGTGCACCGGGCCGATTCGGTATGTGGTGGTGAACCATCGCGCCAGGCCGAGCAGAACGGACAGGAGTACGACACCCAAGCCCCACAGGTGATTTCCGCTGCGACTCCCGAGCAGAAAGGACACCAGCAGAACCGGGAGAAACTTGATCACTTCGTCCACCGGGTGGACCAGCAGCATTCGTCGGTCGAGACGCAACCAGGCCTGTTCGTCCTCACGAACGAGGGCGTCGTCCGTGTCGTCTTCGGCCGGAGCCGAACCGAAGGGCTCGGTCATGTGGCGTCGCTCGCGTTCTGCTGCGCGATCTCCGTCAGTCGAGCGACGGTTCTGTCCGCGACAGAAAGGTCGAGGCCGACGATCTGGACGGCACCCGCGGACGAAGCGGTGGTGACGGTGACCGTCGCGAGCCCGAGCATCCGCTCGAGTGGCCCTCGTTCGGTGTCCACGGTCTGGATACGCGAGATCGGCGCAATGCGACGCTCCTGGTCGAACCAGCCGGTACGTGTGTACACCGCTGTGTCGCTGATTTCCCACCGATGCACTCGGAAGCGCCACGGGGGCACGATCGTGACGTGTGCGAGGCCGGCGAGGAGCGCCGCCACCACGATGACCACATGCACCCAGGTCGGCCAGAAACCGATGGCGGCCGCCACGATCGCGACCACGAGGACCGGAACCCAGATCGAGATCGCCTGGATCGCCCACAACTGTTTGGCCTTGGGGCTGGGGCGCCACATGGGGTCGGCCATGGTCACGGTCGGCGGTCTCGTCATGGCTTCACTTTCGCCGAGGCTGGCTGTTCTGTCGACATGGCACATATCGTGGGAGACCCCGAAGTCGAAAGGAGGAGGACTCACGTGACCGAATTCGATGCCACGAACTCTCCGGAGGTGCCGGAGGCGGACAGGCTGGAACAGAGCCTCGACGTCGGTGACGCTGCCACGACCGAGTCGGTGGACGGCGCCCCCTTGGAGGCGAACGAGGCGGATGCCGCCGAGCAGAACATCGCCGTACCGGACGACGAGGACTACCCGCGCAGTTGACCTGCGTCCAGTTGACCAGCACCGTGGGACTGTCGGAACCACCCGGGGTGGCCGGGGGCGGCGATCATGGCGCATGATCGCTGGGTGACCCATTCAGGTGATGATTCCGGCAGCCCCGCGATGCTTCCGATGCCGGGTGTTCCGGTGTCCGCGAACAATGCGAATGCTCAGCTCCCATCGGAGACGCCCCCACCTACCGCGTCGGCCATGCGGCGTGTGTTGCGACGCGCACGTGACGGCGCCACCCTCAACGTGACGGAAGCGACGACGCTCCTTCAGGCGCGCGGCGAAGATCTCGCCGATCTGTGTTCTTCGGCGGCCAAGGTTCGTGACGCCGGACTGCTCGCGGCCGGCCGGCCGAAGGCAGTCACCTATTCGCGCAAAGTGTTCATCCCGCTCACCCGCTTGTGCCGAGACAAGTGCCACTACTGCACCTTCGTGACCGTTCCAGGCAAGCTGCGGTCCGAGGGAAGCGGCATGTACCTGGAGCCCGACGAGATTCTCGAGATAGCCCGGCAGGGTGCCGAGTTGGGTTGCAAGGAAGCGCTGTTCACGCTCGGCGACCGGCCGGAGGACCGGTGGCCCGAGGCGGCCCAGTGGCTCGACGAGCGCGGATACGACTCCACTCTCGACTACCTGCGCGCGATGTCGATTCGTGTACTCGAAGAGACCGGCCTGCTGCCGCACCTCAATCCCGGTGTCATGGGGTGGGAAGAGATTTCGCGTCTCAAGCCCGTTGCGCCGTCGATGGGCATGATGCTCGAGACCACATCCACCCGGTTGTTCACGGACAAGGGGGAGTGCCACTACGGAAGTCCCGACAAGGATCCGGCTGTCAGGTTGCGCACGCTGACCGATGCGGGCCGTCTCAACGTTCCCTTCACGACCGGGATTCTGGTGGGTATCGGCGAGACGTTCGCCGAACGTGCGGAGTCGATCATGGCAATCCGCAAATCTCACAAGGCGTTCGGGCACGTCCAGGAAGTGATAGTGCAGAACTTCCTGGCCAAGCCCGACACAGTCATGCGTGACACCCCCGATGCGGGACTCGAGGAGTTCACCGCTGCAATCGCGGTGTCGCGTCTGCTGCTGGGGCCGGGAATGCGCATCCAATCTCCGCCGAACCTGGTGTCGGCGCAGGAGTGCCGCGCACTCCTCGGTGCGGGTGTGGACGATTGGGGCGGGGTGTCGCCGTTGACTCCGGACCACGTCAACCCCGAACGGCCGTGGCCGAACCTCGACACGCTGGCCGAGATCACCGCGGAAGCCGGTTTCGAGCTGACCGAGAGAACCGCTGCGCAGCCGCAGTACGTCCTTGCCGGTTCGCCCTGGATCGACCCGCGCATCACCGCGCACGTGCAGTCTCTTGCCGATCCCGCGACCGGGCTCGCGAAGGCGGACACCAAGCCGGTCGGTTTGCCCTGGCAGGAGCCGGACGAGTCGTGGGAGTCGACGGGCCGAGTCGACCTCAACACCGAGATCGACACCGACGGCCGTAACACCGACACCCGGAGTGACCTGGGTAGTGCGTTCGGCGACTGGGACACCGTGCGCGAGCAGGTGCTCGAACTCAGTGCCCCTTCACGGGTCGACACCACCGTCGTCGCAGCCTTGCGTGCGGCCGAGCGCGATCCCGCCGCCCTGACCGACGACGAGTACCTCGCGCTGGCCACGGCGGAAGGCCCAGGACTCGAAGCGGTGGTCGCGTTGGCCGATTCACTGCGCAAGGAAGCGGTCGGCGACGACGTCACGTACGTCGTCAACCGGAACATCAACTTCACCAACATCTGCTACACCGGTTGTCGGTTCTGCGCGTTCGCGCAGCGTAAGGGGGATGCGGACGCATTCACCCTTTCGACGGACGATGTCGCGGACCGGGCCTGGGAAGCGCACGTGGCCGGCGCCTCGGAGGTCTGCATGCAGGGCGGGATCGACCCCGAACTGCCGGTGACGGGCTACGCAGACCTCGTGCGGGCGGTGAAGAAGCGGGTGCCGTCGATGCACGTTCACGCGTTCAGCCCGATGGAGATCGTCAACGGCGCTTCGCGAGGCGGCCAGAGCGTGCGGGACTGGCTGACCGAACTGCGTGAAGCCGGGCTGGACACCATCCCGGGCACTGCGGCCGAGATTCTGGACGACGAGGTCCGCTGGGTGCTCACGAAGGGCAAGCTGCCGACCGCGACCTGGATCGACGTCGTCACCACCGCGCACGAAGTGGGTCTGCGATCCAGTTCGACCATGATGTACGGCCACGTCGACAGTCCACGGCATTGGGTCGGCCACTTGCGGGTGCTGCGCGGGATTCAGGACCGGACGGGCGGATTCACCGAGTTCGTGCCGCTCCCGTTCGTGCATCAGAGTGCGCCCCTCTACCTCGCGGGAGCCTCGCGACCTGGGCCGACGAACCGAGACAACCGCGCAGTGCACGCTCTGGCCCGTATCATGTTGCACGGCAGCATCGACAATATTCAGACCAGTTGGGTCAAGCTCGGGATCACCGGAACCCAGGTGATGCTGCAGGGCGGTGCGAACGATCTCGGTGGAACATTGATGGAGGAAACGATCTCCAGAATGGCCGGTTCCGAGCACGGGTCGGAGAAGACTGTCGAGGAACTCCGCGAGATCGCGGAGGGCATCGGACGGCCTGCCCGTGAGCGCACCACCACGCATGCGAGGCGCACAGGAAAGGATTCGGCAGCATGAGTTCGAAGGACGTACTCGGAGATCGACGCGTTGTCAGTGTTCTCGACCGGGCCGTGTGGGGCATCAACCCCGTGCTCGACCTCGCCTACACCGACCCACTCGGACTGAAGGCCCGCACGTTCGTCCCCACCGAAGCGGAACGGGGCGTTGCCGAGGTCGTTCTCGACGGCGCTGCTCGGGTGCTCGACGCGATTCGCTTTCCTGGCACGGACGCGTGGGGCAAGGCGACCGCGGACGAGCGTGCTCGGTGGTGGGTGAGTCGACTCGGTGCCGTCAACACCATCGCGGTGGCGTTTCCCGGCATGTTCGGTGTGCTGCTCAACCGGCTTCCCATCCAGGAACTGCTCGGATTCGCCAATCAGGCCGTGGTCCTCGTCGCCGTGGCCCGTGAGCACGGGGTGACCGACCGCTCGGACCAGGTGGATCTGCTCGCGGCCGTGTTGTGTCGCCGAGAGGTCGACGCGCACGTCCTTCCCAATCCACAGTCGCAGGACGATTCGGATGCCGGAGCGCGATCCTGGCAGCCCTTCGCGGTGGTCGGGAACCTGATCGGGACGGCTCGCATCTTCAGGGCGATCAGTGGCGAACTCGAGAAGCGGCCACAGCCCGGCAAGGTCTACTCGCTCCTCGGAAACCTGCCCATCGTCGGCGCAGTGGCTGGTTACCTCGGTGAACGCGGTGCTCTGGTTCGCGCGGCGGACAAGGGTGAGAAATGGATCTCGGGCCGAAAGGCTCGCGGATTGTCCGGCCGTGGTGCACAGAGCCAGGCGGAAACCGCGGCCCCTCGCCTCTGATCAGGTAACCCTTAGCGGATTCGGGCGTGGGGAGCAGAGCATACTAATGTTTCCCTCGGAATCCTGGCGGTTTGTCTCGATTCCCCCGAGTCGACTAGCCGATTAGTCGATCAGTCAGGCCAGAAAGGTAGGAGTGCAGCGGTGACCTACATAATTGCGGAACCGTGCGTGGATGTGTTGGACAAGGCATGTATCGAAGAGTGCCCTGTCGACTGCATCTACGAGGGCGGACGGATGTTGTACATCCATCCCGACGAATGTGTGGATTGCGGCGCCTGCGAACCTGTATGTCCCGTCGAGGCGATCTTCTACGAGGACGACACGCCGGACCAGTGGAACGGCTACATCAGCGCCAACGTCGACTTCTTCGACGATCTCGGTTCGCCGGGTGGCGCGGCGAAGCTCGGCAAGGTCGACTTCGATCCGCCGCTGATCAAGGCTCTGCCACCGATGGGCGAGGAATAGCGGTTGTCTCGAACTCCAGTTGCCAGGGCTCTACCCGACTTTCCCTGGGACTCGTTGGAGGGCGCCAAGTCCAAGGCTGCGGCGCATCCGGAGGGCATCGTCAATCTCTCGGTGGGGACACCCGTCGACCCGGTGGCGCCTGTCATTCGGGAGGCGCTCAGCGCTGTCGCGGAGAAGCCCGGTTACCCCACGACGCACGGCACGGATGCGCTGCGTGGCGCCGCGGTGGGTGCGTTGGCACGGCGGTACGGCATCAGCGGGCTCGAGAGCGACGCCATCCTGCCGGCAATCGGTACCAAGGAACTGATCGCGTGGCTGCCCAGGCTTCTCGGTCTCGGAGCCGACGATCTCGTCGTCATCCCCGAGTTGGCCTACCCGACCTACGAAGTGGGTGCACTGCTGGCGGGTGCGCGCATCATTCGGGCAGACGGCCTCAACCGATTGGGTCCCGAGCGGGCTTCGTTGATCTTCGTCAATTCGCCGTCGAACCCGACGGGCAAGGTGCTGGGCCTCGACCATCTGCGCAAGGTGGTCGGATGGGCGCGCGAACGTGACGCCATCGTCGTCTCCGACGAGTGCTATCTGGGGCTTACCTGGGAAGGCGAAGCCCTCTCGATTCTCGACGAGCGGGTCAACGATGGTGATCTCACCAACCTTCTCGCCGTCCACTCGCTGTCCAAGACATCCAATCTCGCGAGCTACCGGGCGGGCTTCGTCACCGGCGACCCGGCCCTGGTTGCCGAGTTGCTCGAGGTCCGCAAGCATGCGGGCATGATGGTGCCGCTGCCGATTCAGTCGGCGATGACGGCGGCCCTGAACGACGACGAGCACGAGAACGAGCAGCGCGAGCGGTACCGGCACCGACGCGACGTTCTGCTCACGGCCGTGCGTAAGGCCGGTTTCACGGTTGACGACTCCGAAGCCGGCCTGTACCTGTGGGCCACCCGCGACGAGGCCTGCCGTGACACGGTCGAGTGGTTCGCCGAACGCGGCATTCTCGTGGCGCCCGGCGAGTTCTACGGACCTCGTGGCGGGAAGCATGTCCGGATCGCATTGACTGCGAGCGACGAGCGAATTGCCACTGCCGCCGAGCGACTCCTGGCCTGACGACGCATGTCCGGAAACTTCTCGATCGATCAGGCCCTGGCGGAACTCGACGCACTCGAGGACCCCAAGGTTCGTGCGGCCAACGAGAAGCGCGGCGACGACCACGGCATGAATCTCGGCAAGCTACGAGCCCTTGCGAAGAAGATTCGGACCGACCACGACCTGGCAACCGAGTTGTGGGACCACGGTACGTCGGCGCGGCTGCTGGCATTGCTGATCTGCCGTCCGCGGCAGTACTCCGCAGCAGACATCGATGCGATGGTGCGTTCGGAACACGCACCGAAGGTGCACGATTGGCTCGTCAACTACGTCGCGAAGAAGTCGCCGCACGCCGAGGAACTGCGGGTTGCGTGGTTCGATGATCCGAACCCTGTGGTGGCCTCGGTCGGCTGGGCACTCACCACCGAACGGGTGGTGAAGAAACCCGAGGGCATCGATCTCGCCGGGCTGCTCGATCTGATCGAACGTGACATGCGTGAGGCGCCCGCGAACCTTCAGTGGTCGATGAACGAGACCCTCGCGCAGATCGGGATTCATCACCCACAGCTTCGGACTCGGGCCCTCGAGATCGGCGAATCGCTGCAGGTGCTCGCTGACTACCCGACGTCGCCGGGATGCACGTCGCCCTTCGCGCCGATCTGGATCAACGAAATGGTTCGTCGTCAGGAAGCGTGACTGCACACCAGCATTTGATTGGCGTCACGCTGAAACTCGTAGTCGACCTTGACGATTCGCGTCTCGATATCACGGCTTCTCAGTTCTTTGCACAGTGAGTCCATCTCGGGGTAGGTCTCCGCTGATGCTGTTGACACCAGCGGGAAAATTCGGAATTCACCGCGAGAGATCCGCGCCAGCTCTGTAATCGCATCGACATGAAACGCATGATCGAGTCTGTCGGTGTAGCTGAACAACAGATGCGAGCTGAGAACGAGGTCGAAGCTTCTGTCGGCGAAGGGAAGTGACGGCAGGCGGCCCGCCACATAGCGTTCCGGGTGCTCGCGAACATCGGTGGCGAAGCTGCGGGCAGCTCGCTGTCGGGAGACTTGGTGCTCGGCCGGATCGGCAAAGAACTTCCAGACGTAGTCGTTCGCGTTCTCGCTAACGTACGTATTGCCGCGATCTGCCTCGGACTGTGCCAAAGCGGCCAGCTCGTCGGGTGTTCGACCGGAGTACACGAGGTCACACGCAGTCGCGTGGCCACCCAGAGAATTCACCTCACTCACGAAACCTGCTGCGCCGGCAGGGCAATCGAGAATTTGGGCGGACAGGTCCTCGCGCGAGAGCGAGAACATCGCCCGGTACTCCTCGAAGGACCGAGAACTGACGAGAGTTTCGCCGATGGATGACATTGGTGGTGGATCCTTACGGGGGAGAGTCTCAGCGATCCCGAACTTCCGGACCACTGAAGTCAGAGGACTGCGGCCGCGCGAAGCGCCGGCCGTGAATACGCAGGTTATGGCCACTAGAAGTGGTGCCACCAGAACTGCGTAACAGTCGTCATGGTCGAAGTGAATCACACGAGTCGGGCACCGAGCGACCGAAATAGCTCTTGACTCGAACGGGTGTTCGAACTAAGATTTTGTGTATGGGGTCGGGGGACGCTTTTACAGGGGTGGATGATCAGTTGGCCGATGATGCGTGGCGGTTGGCGGATCGGGTGTTGTGCGATTCGGTGCTCGAGTTGTCATCGCAGATTGCGGTGTTGGAGGCGCGGCGGGTCCGTTTGGTGGCGGAGGTCGATTCCCGTTGCCGGGTGGAGGTGCTCGGGTATCGGAATGCGAAGTTGTGGTTGGCGCATTCGACGTTGTTGGAGGTCGGTGCTGCAGGCCGGTTGATCGCCTTGGGTGCCGGGTTGGTGCGGTTTCCCGCGATCGGGGCGGCATTGGATGCCGGGCAGATGTCCATTGCGCTTGCGGGGTTGATCGTGGGGTTCTGCGAGAACCCACCGGCAG
>NZ_JBUYWE010000011.1:0-125610 GCF_055231055.1 Rhodococcus huquni | reverse complement strand
CGACCCACGACACCCAGAACCGAGCCCGCGCTTCACTGCTCACCCTCCGCTGCCCATACGTCCTCGCCACCATCCACATCCCTTCATTCGATCAGGAATGTTGCGACGACCGCATGAACCGAAGCTCCCTCGTCGCGCACAGGGTCAATCTGGCCTGTCCTGCAGCGACGGCGCGGCGGCGGCCAGCAGCGCATTGCGGTCACGGTTCAGTGGCGGATAGATGCGTCGGGTGTTGATGGTGGTCTTGGTGGCCTTGGCCTCCGCGCCCTGTGCCACCACGTGACGATCCCACCCCTCGGTGTACACGGCCCCCGCCGGGCCCAGGTCGAGAACCGTGACATACCAAGGGATCCGAAGAGGAAGCATCGGCTCTCCGAGGAGGTCACCGACGACGTTGTAGCCCACATAGCGGCCCATGGGTCGTCCGTGCTGGCACGACATCACCGACAGGTGGGAATCGTCCATGCGCGCCAGGGCGACATCGCCGGCCGCGAACACGTCGGGTGAATCGATCACTCGCAGAAAGTCGTCCACCGGTAGTCGGCCGAGCCTGTCGCGCTCTACTCCCAGCTGTGCGGTCAGCGGATTGGCGCGCATTCCGGCGCACCAGACGACGGTCCTCGCCGCCAGCACCTCACCGGACGAGAGGGTCACCCCGTGCTCGTCCACGGACTGCACGCCGACGCCGGTCATCGCCTCGACGCCGTTGTCGGACAGGGCTTCTTCGATCACCGGGCGCGCCGACGCTCCCATGTCGGAGCCCACGTTCGGGTTGTGGTCGATCAGTATCACTCGCGGTGGCGCGCCCGTTCCTGCGAACACCTTTGCCAGCACGCCCGGTAGTTCGGATGCCGTTTCGATTCCGGTGAGTCCGGCGCCGACCACCACGACGGTTGCCGTGCCCGCGTCCACCCGCCCGTCCGGCAACGAGGCGAGGTGGCGCTGTAGCTTCACCGCGCCGTCGTAGGTGTCCACGTCGAAGGAGAACTCGCGCAACCCCGGAAGGTCGGGTTTCGCCACCTGGCTACCCAATGCCAGAACCAGTCGGTCGTAACCGTGGGTGTCCTGGTTCCCGTTGTTCACGACGGTGACGGTGCGTGCCGCGGTGTCGATCGCCGTCACGTCGGCGGCGATGTGCCCGACGTCGACCGGGTCGAGCAGGTCGCTGAGCGGGAGGCGGCAGGAACTGAGATCCGATTCGTAGTTCCGGACCCGAATGTGATGGAACGGCTGCCGGCTGATCACCGCGACATCGACGGCCGCCTCCGCGCCCAACTCGTCGAGTCGCCGGGCCGCACCGAGCGCGGCCCACAACCCAGCGAAACCCGAGCCGAGGACGAGGACGCGATGTGGATCGGTCACCACTCCATCGTCCCAGGTCTGGGTGCCAGTCGCTACAGGCGACGGACCCGGCCGCCGCTGTTCACAGGCGACGGACCCTGCCGCCGCTGTTCACAGGCGACGGACCCGGCCGCCGCGGCGACCCGCATCGCGCATCGCGTCCAACCAACCGTCGTCGCCGGGGGTGATTCCGGAAATCTCCCAGTCGTCGCGCTGCTCGTACCGGAGGCGGGCCGCGTGTCCGGATTCGACGAGTTCCTCGGTGGAGGAGCGATCGACGAGCTCGGTCCGCGCCTTCGTCAAGAGTTCCAGTACTTCGTCCAGGGCGGTGACCAGCGCATCTCGGTTGCCTTCGCACATGGCGCGAACCAATCCGGGAGCGGTTGCTGCCACTCGTGTTCCGTCGCGGAACGAGCCGGCTGCCAGTCCCAGTGCGAGGGGACCGCCGGCATCTCCGGTGATGGCGAGGGTTTCCGCCAAGATGTGAGGCAGGTGCGAGATGCGGGCGGCGGCGCGATCGTGCTCGCCCGATTCGGCGGGCACGACGTCGGCGCCGCAGTCCAGCGCCAATCGAGCTACCTGTGTCCACACCGCGGGGTCTGTGCCGTCGTCGGTGGTCACGACCCACACGGCGCCGCGGAACAGGTTCGCGTCGCCGGCCGCCCAACCCGACTCGGAGGTGCCCGCCATCGGGTGTCCACCGACGTAGTTCTTCGCGAGGCCACGTCTGTCGACTGCTGCCGCGATCTCCGCTTTCACGCTGACGACGTCGGTGATCGGGCAGTGCGGTGCATGTTCGGCTATCGCGCCGAGAATGCCGTCGACCGCGGGAACGGGCACGGCGATCACGATCAGCGCGTTCTCGTCCGCTGCTCGCTTCAGAGTGGCCACCAGGTCGGTGTCCGCATCGAACCCGTCCGCCCGTGCTTCGTCGACCGAGACGCTCGACCGGTTGTATCCCCAGGTGGAGCGTCCTGTCGATGCGGCCGCACGCAGCAGCGAACCACCGATCAACCCGAGGCCGAGAACGCAGACGGGGGTGGTGCTACTGGTGTCGGACACCCGAACAGGTTGGCACATTTGGTCACAGACTTCATTCAGTGGCGCATTGCGGGCTACCGTTGCTCGCATGGGTGCACAGCGCGCGGGAGAGAACAGCTCCTCCACGAGTCCGGTCGAGGACCTGGAGGGCTTCGGTGTCGCCGTCGTACACGAGGACGGTGCGTGGAAGGTGAAAGCGCTCGGTCAGGACTCGCTGACCAGCCTGAGCGCTGCCGAACAAGAGCTGAAGGGACTACGAAGTCCCGGCGCCTTCTTCGGTCTGCTCGACGTGGACGACGAATTCTTCGTCATCCTTCGGCCGTCGCCGTCCGGTACGCGTCTGCTCCTCTCGGACGCGTCGATGGCGATCGACTACGACATCGCTGCCGACGTACTCGAAGCCCTCAACATCGACGTCCCGGACATCGACCCGGACGAGCTCGACGACATCGAGCCGTGGGCGGAGGGCGACCTCGGCGTGCTGTCCGACCTCGGCCTGCCCGAACCGATGATGGCCGTCATCACCGCCGAGACGGATCTGTACCCGGACGAGCAGCTCGGCATGATCGCCGAGCGGCTCGGATTCACGTCGGAGCTGTCCATGGTGCTGGACAAGCTCCCGCGTTAGATGAGCCTGCCCGACGACGAGCAGATGATCAGGGCGGCGATCGATGCTGCCCGCGAGGCGGATTCCGTCGACGTGCCGGTCGGCGCGGTGGTGTTCGACGCTCACGGCACCGAACTGGCGCGCGCCGCGAACGCACGTGAGGCGTCGGGCGATCCCACCGGCCACGCCGAAATGCTGGCTCTACGTGCTGCTGCGCAGGTTCATGGAGACGGTTGGCGACTCGAGGGCGCGACCCTCGCCGTGACACTCGAACCGTGCACGATGTGCGCCGGCGCGCTGGTGCTTGCTCGGATCGAGCGGGTGGTGTTCGGGGCGTGGGAACCCAAGACCGGCGCGGTGGGATCACTGTGGGACGTGGTGCGCGATCGTCGCCTCACACATCGTCCGCAGGTGCGTGGGGGAGTGCTCGAGGATGACTGCGCGGGCCTGCTCGCCGATTTCTTCCGGGACCACCGCGCGTGACCCAACAGCCTGCCGGGCCTGTCGATTCCACCTTGTGAGACATTCCACCCAGCGGTGGCCATCACCCAGCAATCGTGTTTGAGTGGATGGCAGGTGCCCAGGCGGCACTACCGGGCCACCAATTCGGTGGTTCGTTCGGATTCACGGAGGAGTACTCATGGGAATCGCAGACAAGGCACAGAACGCCAAGGAAGACCTCACGGGCAAGGCCAAGGAAGCTGCCGGCAACGTCTCCGGTGACAACGACCTGGAGAACGAAGGCAAGGCCGACCAGTTCACCTCTGCCGCGAAGGACGCCGGCGAGAAGGCCAAGGACGCCGCCTCGAACCTCAAGGACAAGCTGACTTAAGCCGCCTCACCAGCCGATTTCGGCTGAGACGCGCCCTCCGGTAATGTCTCCGGCGGTGGCGTGTCCGAGCGGCCGAAGGTGCAGCACTCGAAATGCTGTGTACGGTAACCCCGTACCGAGGGTTCAAATCCCTCCGCCACCGCCAAAAAGTCCCCCACCTGCAATGCAGGTGGGGGACTTTTGTATGCGAGGGGCCAGTCGTCAATGCCCGGAGCTGTGGACGAACAGGTGCGAGCCGTGCTGGTCGTGGGTGAGATGTGCGGTGACGGTGTCCATTGCACCTCCCGGTGGATATTGGGTCGTCAGTGTTTCGGACGTGCAGACGTACCCGACCGAACTCAGGCTGCTCGTGGTCGTCGCATCACACCCTGCCGGCTGCATCGTTGGGTAGGTCGGATTGGCGACGGCGACCGCGCGCCCGTCCCCGAGTTCGGGAGGTCCGTCGAACCGCGCCGTCCGCGCAGGTTCTCCCACGAACTCCGAGTACTGATACGCCTGGCCGAACTCGAAGCCACTCGGCACACTGAAGCCCACATCCTGCAGAATCTCGTTGATCGCGCCCTCATCGAGAGCATCGCGTTCACCGACCGATGACGATCCGCACGAAACCAAAGCAGCAACCGTGACGCCCAGCGCAGAGCATGTCGCCCAGCGATGCCTCGAGATCACGAGTGCAGTCAGTTCGGCACCGCGTGTATCCGGTCGTGGACGCCCGACCCGTGTGCTTGGGACAGGAGCCGGTCGAGTGCTGCGCCCACCGCAGTCGGGTTCTCGTCGATCACCATGTGACCGCAGCCGGGAACGGGCACCAACTCTGCATTCGTGAGCTGGTCCGCAATCTCGAGCGAGTGATGGAGCGGAGTGATCTTGTCCTGTGTTCCACACAGAACGACGGTGGGGATCGTCGCGAGCAGGGGGAGTGCGGCCGTCTCGTCGTGGTCGGCGAGTGCGCTCAGGAATCCGAGCATGGTGCGCGTCTTGGTGGAGCGGATGGTTGTTGCGGTGCGCTTGGAGACGTCGGCGTCGGAGAAGTTGCTGCCGAATGCGTAGTACTTGACGGCGGTGTCGACGACGGGATTGACGGCGCCTCGGACAACCTCCGCGAAGGGGCCGACGCGCCTGGCCGCCGCCTGCACGCCGGGCACCAGCGGTCCGCGAAGCAACTGCGCGACCCCGGACCGCTTCAGCTTCGCAGCGGCAGTGGAGAGCAGTGCGGTGGCCACGACGGTGGTGCCGATCCGACCCGGATGCCGACGTGCCCACGCCAGGATGGTCATGGCGCCCATCGAGTGCCCGACGAGAACGACCTTCGACTGCGGGGGCAGCGTGCGGATCACTGCTTCGAGGTCGTCGCCGAGTTGAGACACCCGGAAGGTGTCGCGGTGGCCCTCGCCGGAACGGCCGTGTCCGCGCTGGTCGTAGGACACCAGCTGAATCTTCGAACCCCACACACGCTGGAGATACTTCTTCTGCGTGTCCCAGCACTCCATCCGCATCGTGTAGCCGTGGACGAAGACGACAACGACGGGCGCCCTGCGTGGGCCGCTGGTTTCGACAGCCAGGGGAACGCCGTCATCAGTGACGATGGTCGACCGTCTCGTGCGGGAGATGGTCGTCACTTTGGGCATTTCTGCCGATTTGTCGAAACCGTTCATGTCACCAATCAAGCATGCCGATTATGTGAGGCACGTCTCAGTTTGAGACACTTGTGAGCGAGCACAAGCTCCACTCCGCCGTTGGGCCACAGAAAGGTGACGCGTGCCAGCAGATTTGTCAGCAGATGCCATCCGCTGGGCGCGCGAAGAGTTTCTAGGAGGCAGGCAGGTGGGCCCGGGCGTCGTTCGCGCGCCCGTTCTCGACTCGTGGAAGCGCTCGAGGTCCTGGAACGTCGACAGCCGGAGTCTGCAGTTGCCGTTCGTGCGGGATCCCAACCTCGACACGGTTCTCGGCCGAGCCGCGGCGCCCGTCACGAGCGAGCTGGCCGAAGATCTGTCGGGCGAATCTGTCGCCCTGGTTCTCGCCGCAGCGGACGGACTGGTCCTGGCCAGATCCTCCACCGATCGCGGGCTGTTGCTCGCATTCGACACGTATGGGGTGGACCGCGGGCACAGCTGCGCCGAAGAGCACGCCGGAACCAACGCGCTCGGCACCGCGCTCGAAGCGCGCACGACGGTCTCGGTCGAGGGATGCGAGCACTATGCGGAGCCGCTGAGTGCACTGTCGTGCGTCGGGGTGCCGATCCTCCATCCGATCTCGGGGGCACTACTCGGCGCCTTCGACCTGACATGTCCGATCGGTGGTGCGCAGACCCTGCTGGCTTCGTTGGCCAGGTCGACGGTGCGGCACATCGAGAATCGGGTGCTCGACGAATCGAGCGTCCGGGAACGCACCCTGTTCGAGGCGTATCAGCGCACGTGCCGACGCACCACGAAAGGCGTGCTCGCCATCGGTGGCGACGTGGTCCTTCTCAACAAATACGTCCGCAAGACGTTGGACAACGACGATCAGACCGTCCTGGTCGGGCATGCCGTCGACTTGTTGGTGTCGTCGATCGTGCAACCCCTCACCGTGAGTCTTCCCAGTGGGCGCAGTGTTCGGTTGACCCCTGTCGACGCACCGTCGACCGGTCGCGGAACGGTCGTGTTCACGGTTGCCGCGTCCGAGTCGAAACCGGTCCACGATCTGTCGGCGGCTCGCCCGAAACTCCCCGGCGTGGTGGGGGCGAGTACCTCGTGGCAGCGCAGTTGTGCGGAGGTCGTGCGCCGCGTGCGGGCGAAGCGGTGGGTTCTGGTCGAGGGTGAAACAGGGGTCGGCCGTAGTCACCTTCTGCGAATCGCTGCCGCGGAGAATCTTTCGGGCCGCCCACCTGTCGTGTTCGGCGTGCTCGACTACGACGACCACAACGGATTCGTCGAAGACGTCGCGTCTGCCCTCGATACGGACGATTTCGGGCTCGTGCTTCGCGACCTCGATGCGCTCGACCCTTCGCGGGCTGTCGAGTTGCTCCGATTCCTCGAGAAGCGTCGTCAGGACGGTTGGGTGGGGGCCACGATGGGATCCGTTCCGGCGGCGGGGGAGCCATCGCCCTTGCGGGAGGCGTTCGATCGAGTGGTTCCGGTGACGCCACTGCGTCACCGGGTCGGTGACCTCGACCAGCTCGTTCCCCACATCCTGGGGCAGATCTCGGTCGGCTCCGGCCCGACACTGTCGGTGGACGCGGCCGCGCAGCTGGCCCGGTACTCGTGGCCCGGCAATGTCGCCCAATTGCGACGCATCCTCACCAAGGTGGTGCAGAAGCAGCGCTCCGGGACCGTGGGGGTCGACAAATTGCCTGCGGAATGTCGCGCCGCCACACGAAGAAAGCTCAGCCAGATCGAGGCACTGCAGCGCGACGCGATCGTGCAGAGCCTGCACGACAACTCGGGTGACAAGACGGCAGCTGCGGCGGCGCTCGGTATCTCACGCGCGACGATCTACCGGCGGATCCGGGAGTTCGGCATCACCTGAGCCGGTTGCTGCTTTTTCTATCCCAGTGGTAGGAATTGCGCGTGCACATCACCGCAAGGGTCGACTACGCAGTTCGGACGCTGGTCGAGCTCGCGGTCGCCGATCCGGCGCTCTGCAAGGCGGAGTTCCTGTCGACGGCGCAGGACATTCCATACAAATTCCTCGAAGCCGTCCTCGCAGATCTGCGTCGAGGTGAGCTGGTCGCGAGCCGTCGAGGGCCGGACGGCGGGTATCGCCTGGCGCGCGGCGCATCGGACATCTCCATCGCGGACGTCATCAGGACGGTGGAAGGCCCGCTTGCATCGGTGCGTGGAGAGCGGCCGGAAGACGTCGAATACCGAGGCCACGCCGCTGCGCTGAAGGACGTGTGGATCGGCGTGCGCGTCAATCTGCGTGCCGTATTGGAGAACGTGAGCATCCACGATGTCGCTGCGGGCACGCTCCCCGGGTTCGTCGACGAGCTCACGGCGGACACCGGCGCCTGGAGTAGGCGCTAGCCGAGCGGTGACCGCTACCACAGTGGGTTCGGAACTGTGGCGAAGAACATCAATATTGCATACCTCTGCAAACTTGCAGACCTCTGCAAGATCGGTACCGTTGATGAAGTGACCAATTGCCTCAGCCTCCGTGACCGTAAGAAGGCCGCCACCCGTGCGGCCCTCAGCGCGGCTGCTGCCCAACTGGCGCACCGCTTCGGCATCGATCACGTCACCGCCGACGCGATCGCCGCTGAAGCGGGGGTATCGACGCGCACGTTTCACAACTACTTCGGCAGCAAAGAAGAAGCTGTGCTCGCCCACTTCGAAGAATTCGTCCAGGAGTGGGTCGAGATGTTGCGCGCCAGGCCGGCCGAGGAACCCATCCTCGACTCGCTCGAGCACCTGATGACGCACATCGTCCTGGACCCCGATCGGACCCTGGAAGAGACGTTCGAATTGATCGGACTCGTCGAATCCAGTCCGGCGCTGGCCGCGAAGACGATGGAGATGCATGTGCGCATCACTCGTCTGCTCGGCTCGGTGATCGCCGAACGAACCGGAACAGATCTCGAGACGGACCTGTATCCGAGCCTGGTCCACACGATGGTCGGCGCGGCCTGCAAGTCCTCGCTCGAGTTGTGGCTCAGCGGAAAGTCCAATGCATCCGGCCCGGATGAACTTGTGCGCGAGTCATTTCGGCAGATTCGTGCGGGCCTACCTCAACCACCCCGCTAGTTCGCGCCCACCAACAACCGTCAATTATCCGACAATTGAGGAGCCTCTCGTGGCCACCTATCTCTATCGGATCGGCAGATTCGCCTACCGGCGAAAAGGTGCCGTTCTCTCCGTCTGGCTGGTGATCCTGGTCCTGATGGGCGTCGGGGCCGCCACGCTGTCCGGACCCACCAAGGACTCGTTCTCCATCCCGGGTACCCCGGCGCAGAACGCCCAGGACCTGATGGCCGAGCGCTTCCCGGAAGCGGCCGGCCAGGACCCGATGAACGCCGTCGCCGCGCGCTACGTCTTCGAGGCGCCCGAGGGGCAGACCCTCGAAAGCGACCAGAGCCAGGCCGCCATGGACGCGGTCCTGACCAAGGTTCGCGGAATCGACCAGGTGAAGGACGAGGCGAAAGCCGACCCGAGCCAGTCGGAGCAGGCGCTGGTCAACCCGGTCGTTGCCGACGCCAAGCTCGCCGAGATGTCCAAGGCCGCAGCCTCCTCGCAAGGCATGCCCGAGGACGTCGCTCTCGACAACGCAAAAGCACTCTCGCCTCTGAACGAAGACAAGACGGTCGGATACGTCGAGGTCCCCTTCACCGGTGGCATGGGTGACGTGACGCAGGATCTGCGTGATCAGATCGCCGCGGCGGCAGATGCCGGCAAGAACGCCGGACTCACCGTCGAAATCAGTGGCACCGCCGTGAACGAGGCGGAGCCTCCCGGCGGCACGTCGGAGCTCATGGGCATCGGTGTGGCCGCTGTGGTTCTCGCACTCACCTTCGGTTCACTCGTGGCGGCCGGCCTGCCGCTGATCACCGCGATCATCGGTATCGCCATCGGCAGCCTCGGTATCACCGTGGCCTCCGGCTTCATGGACCTGAACTCGATGACCCCGACGCTGGCGATCATGATCGGTCTTGCCGTCGCGATCGACTACTCGCTCTTCATCGTGTCCCGGTTCAAACACGAGTTGAGTCTCACCGACGACAGATCCGAAGCCGCCGGTCGCGCTGTCGGAACGGCAGGCTCCGCAGTGGTGTTCGCCGGTCTCACCGTCATCATCGCGTTGATGGCGCTGCGGGTCGTGGGCATTCCGTTCCTGTCGGACATGGGTGCTGCCGCCGCGTTCACCGTGTTCATCGCGGTTCTCATCGCGCTCACGCTGCTGCCCGGCATGCTCGGGTTGTTCGGCCGCAAGGCCTTCGCCGGGAAGATTCCGTTCCTGTCCGGCAAGGGCCCCGAGCACGACGAGGGCAAGCCGAGTGCCGCGCTTCGCTACATCTCGTTCGTGGTGCGTCGTCCCGCCGTCCCGCTGATTGCGGGTGTGGTTCTCCTCGGCGCGTTGGCCATCCCGGCTACCGGCCTGAGCCTCGCCCTTCCGAACGAGGGAACCGGCGATCCGGAGACCAGCGCGCGGCAGGCCTACGACCTGGTGTCCGACGGCTTCGGTCCCGGTCGCAACGGTCCGCTGCTGGTGGTTGCCGACGCCAAGGACGCATCCGTTCCTGCGGGTGAAGCCTTCGGTGAGGTGGTGAAGACCATCAGCGCACAGGACGATGTGTCCAACGCGCAGATCGTCGGAACCAACAAGGCGGGCGACACCGCCCAGATCATGGTCACCCCGAGCAGTGCTCCGAGTGATCCGGCGACGATGGATCTCGTCGACAACATCCGTGGGGCCGAGTCGGATCTGAACGAATCGATCGGCGTCAATTACGGCGTGACCGGTCAGACCGCCATGGAAGGCGATATCTCCGACACGTTGCAGGGTGCGCTGCTTCCGTACCTGGCCGTGGTCGTCGGCTTGGCCTTCCTCCTGCTGTTGCTGGTCTTCCGGTCGATCCTGGTGCCCCTCACCGCGACACTCGGCTTCCTGCTCAGCGTCGCTGCCACCTTCGGCGCCACGGTCGCGATCTTCCAGGAGGGCGTCGGCGGGCTGATCTCCAACCCGCAGCCGCTGGTGAGCTTCATGCCGATCTTCCTGATCGGTGTGGTGTTCGGCCTCGCAATGGACTATCAGGTGTTCCTGGTGACCCGTATGCGTGAGGAATACGTGCATGGTGCGACGGCGAAGGAAGCCGTCACGGTCGGGTTCAACCACGGCGCCCGAGTGGTGAGCGCCGCGGCGATCATCATGATGTCCGTGTTCGCAGCCTTCATGGCCGAGCCGAACTCGCTCATCAAGTCGATGGGCTTCGCGTTGGCCGCGGCCGTCTTCTTCGACGCCTTCGTGGTCCGCATGGTGATCATCCCGTCGGTGATGGCACTGCTCGGCGACAAGGCGTGGTGGTTGCCGAAGTGGCTCGACAAGATTCTCCCCAATGTCGACATCGAGGGCGAGAACTTGAAGAAGTCACTCCCGGCAGAGCCGGAAGCGAAGTCAGCAGTTCCGGCTTCGTAAAGCGGCTACGCCGCCTGTGAGTGGTTGACGAGTCCCTGGACTCGTCGACCACTCACAGTGCCTTTATTCGAAGGATTCAGTTCCTTACGATTGGTAATCTCTTGAAATCATGCTGATCCAACTTCTCAGCACCTTTCTCCGTCCCTACAAGCGTGAGCTTGCGGGCGTCGTCGCCTTTCAGTTGGTGGCCACCGCCGCAGCTCTCTATCTGCCGAGCCTCAACGCCGATCTGATCGACAACGGCGTCACCAAGGGCGACACGCAGTACATCCTCTTCAGTGGTTCCGTGATGCTCGCGGTCACTGTCGTGCAGGCCGTGTGCTCCATCGGTTCCGTCTACTTCGGCGCCAAGGCCGCCATGGGTTTCGGGCGAGACGTGCGCAGTGCCGTCATGCGCCAGGTGGGGACGTTCTCCTCGCGTGAGGTCGGGCGCTTCGGTGCGCCCTCGCTGATCACCCGCAACACCAACGACGTGCAGCAGGTGCAGATGGTCGTGGTGATGAGCTGCACCATCCTCGTCATGGCGCCCATCATGTGCGTGGGCGGCGTCGTTATGTCGGTGCGCGAAGACGCAGGTATGTCCTGGATTCTCGCGATCACCGTCCCGATCCTCGCAATCACGATGTCGTGGGTGATCTCGCGAATGGTGCCGGCGTTCCGGGAGATGCAGGCCAGGATCGACGGCGTCAACGGTGTGCTCCGTGAGCAGATCACCGGTATGCGCGTGGTGCGGGCCTTCGTGCGAGAGCGCTCCGAAGAACAACGCTTCGAGGTGGCCAACGAGCGGCTCACCGACACGGCTCTGCGGGTCGGCCGGTTGACCGCCATGATGTTCCCGCTGGTCATGGTGATCGCCAACATCACCAGCGTTGCGGTCATCTGGGTCGGTGGGCACGAGATCGAGTCCGGTGGAATGGAAGTCGGATCGCTCACGGCGATGCTCAGCTACATCATGCAGATCCTGATGTCGGTGATGATGGCCTCGTTCATCGCGATGATGGCGCCCCGCGCCACAGTGTGCGCGGAGCGGATCGGTGAAGTCCTCGCGACCGCGTCGACCGTGGTGCCGCCGAAGAACCCGGTCACCGTGATGGAGAACCCGGGCCTCGTCGAAATGCGCGGTGCCGAGTTCAAGTTCCCCGGTGCCGACGCCCCTGTGTTGCGCGACATCGAGTTCACGGCCGAGCCGGGTAAGACGACGGCGATCATCGGTGGCACGGGATCCGGAAAGACCACTCTGCTGTCACTGATTCCTCGTCTCATCGACGCCACGGCGGGGTCGGTGGCCGTGTCCGGCACCGACGTCCGTGAGCTGGACATGGATCTGCTGCGCTCGGGCATCGGCCTGGTGCCGCAGCGGCCCTACCTCTTTTCCGGGACGGTCGCGACCAACCTGCGTTACGGCAAGCCCGACGCCACCGAGGAAGAACTGTGGCACGCGCTCGAGATCGCGCAGGCCGCGGACTTCGTGCGCGCCATGCCCGAGGGCCTCGACACACCCGTCGCGCAGGGCGGCACCACCGTCTCGGGTGGGCAGCGGCAGCGACTCGCCATTGCCCGCGCGCTGGTGCGCCGCCCGTCCGTGTACCTGTTCGACGATTCGTTCTCGGCGCTCGACCTGGCCACGGACGCCAGGCTGCGCGCCGCACTGAAGCCCGAAACGGTCGACGCCTGCATGATCATCGTGGCCCAACGCGTCTCGACCATCGAGGACGCCGATCAGATCGTCGTCCTCGAGGACGGTTGCATCGTCGGGATCGGTACGCACGACGAGTTGCTCGAGACGTGCCCGTGCTACGTGGAAATCGTCGAATCCCAACGATCCGTGCAGGAAGCGTGATGACGGAACGCAAAGAATCGGGACCGCCGATCCCCACACCCGGGGCGCCCGGCGCCAAGGCGAACGCGCTGTGGCCGTCGATGAAGCGGCTCATCGGCCGAATGCGGCCACACCGCATCGCCGTCATCACCGTGCTGGTGCTTGCCGCGATCTCCGTCGTGTTCACGGCGGTCGCACCGAGGATGCTCGGTCAGGCAACCAACGTGATCTTCGACGGCATCATCGGAAAGCAGCTGCCCGCCGGTCTCACCAAGGACCAGGCAGTCGACGGTCTTCGCCAACAGGGACAGGACACGTTCGCGGACATGGTGTCCGGGATGGGCGTCGTCCCCGGTGTGGGGATCGACTTCGACGCAGTGGGCAAGGTCCTCGTCACGGTGCTGATCCTCTACATCGGGTCTGCGCTGTTCATGTGGCTCGCCGGTTACGTGCTCAACATCGTGGTGCAGTCCGTGGTCAAGCAACTGCGTGCCGACGTGGAGCGCAAGCTTCATCGGCTCCCGCTGCGCTACTTCGACTCTCATGCACGTGGTGACATTCTGAGCCGCGTCACCAACGACATCGACAACGTGTCGACGGCGATGCAGCAGACCATCAGCCAGCTGATCGTCTCGATGATGACCGTGATCGGCATTCTGGTGATGATGATCGTGATCTCGCCGTTGCTTGCATTGATCGCGGTACTGACCGTGCCGCTGTCGATCCTCGTCACGGCGATGATCGCGAAGCGGTCGAAGACGCACTTCGTGTCTCAGTGGAAGTCGACCGGCACCCTCAACGCACACGTCGAAGAGGCGTACACCGGCCACGAGTTGGTCACCGTCTTCGGTCGCAGCCGTGAGGTGCAGGGTCGCTTCGAGGAGCAGAACGAGGGCCTCTACCAGGCCAGCTATCGCGCTCAGTTCATCTCCGGGCTGGTGATGCCCGCCATCATGTTCCTGGGAAACCTGAACTTCGTGGCGATCGCGGTGCTCGGCGGAATGCGGGTCGCGTCCGGCACCATGAGTCTCGGTGACGTGCAGGCGTTCATTCAGTACTCGCGCCAGTTCACCCAGCCGCTCACGCAGATCGGAGCGATGGTCAATCTGCTTCAGTCGGGTGTGGCATCGGCCGAGCGCGTATTCGAGATCTTGGACGAGGACGAGGAAGAGCCGGATCGGGAAGACGCCCCGTCACCGAAGGATCCGAAGGGTCGCGTCGAGTTCGAGGACGTCACGTTCGGCTATTCGCCCGAGACGCCGTTGATCGAGAACCTGTCGCTCGTCGCGCAGCCGGGCCAGATGGTGGCGATCGTGGGCCCGACGGGCGCCGGCAAGACGACCTTGGTCAACCTGATTCTGCGGTTCTACGAACTGAATTCCGGACGCATTCTTCTCGACGGCGTGGACGTCGCACAGATGACCCGTGACGATCTTCGCTCGCGCATCGGCATGGTGCTTCAGGATGCCTGGCTGTTCGGCGGCACTATTCGGGACAACATCGCCTACGGTCGGCCCGACGCCACCGAGGAGGACGTCATGCAGGCGGCCCGGGCGAGCTACGTCGACCGGTTCGTGCACTCCCTGCCGGACGGATACGACACGGTCATCGACGAGGAAGGCAGCAACATCAGCGCCGGCGAGAAGCAGCTCGTCACCATCGCGCGTGCCTTCATCTCGCAGCCGTCCATCCTGATCCTCGACGAGGCCACCAGTTCCGTGGACACCCGCACCGAACTGCTCGTGCAGCACGCGACGGCGGTGTTGCGGAGCGATCGCACCAGCTTTGTGATCGCGCATCGCCTCTCCACGATCCGCGATGCCGACCTGATCGTCGTCATGGAGGACGGTCGCATCGTGGAGCAGGGCAGCCACGAAGAACTGCTGGAGACGCGCGGCGCCTATTTCCGCCTGTACAACAGTCAGTTCGTCGGGGCGGACGTCTGATCTGTCTGTGATTGGATGACTTGTGTGAATGACGCTGTACCCGCCCCTGCCGCTACGACCGTGCCTGTTCCGCCCGACCCGTTCTTCACGGTCGGGACGAGACTGGAAGACCGGCTGGGTCGCACCGGCACCATTCACACGCCGCACGGTGACATCGCCACCCCGTCGTTCGTTGCGGTGGGCACGAAGGCGACCGTCAAAGCGGTGCTTCCCGAGAGCATGAAGGACCTGGGCGTCCAGTCGTTGCTGGCCAACGCCTATCACCTGTATCTGCAGCCGGGGTCGGACATCGTGGACGAGGCGGGCGGCCTCGGCAAGTTCATGAACTGGGACGGACCGACCTTCACCGACAGTGGCGGCTTCCAGGTCATGTCCCTGGGTGTCGGCTTCAAGAAGGTCATCGCCATGGAACACATCGGCGTGCAGTCCGACGACGTGATCGCGCACGGCAAGGAACGGCTCGCGCACGTCGACGCCGACGGCGTGACGTTCAAGTCGCATCTCGACGGTTCGATGCACCGGTTCACTCCGGAGGTGTCGATGCAGATTCAGCATCGTCTGGGTGCGGACATCATGTTCGCCTTCGACGAGCTGACGACGTTGATGAACACCCGCGGCTATCAGGAAGAGTCGGTGGAGCGCACTCAGGCCTGGGCGGTGCGGTGCATCGCCGAGCACGAGAAGCTCACCGCACAGCGGTCGCACCGCCCGTATCAGGCATTGTTCGGGGTCGTGCAGGGCGCACAGTACGAGGACCTGCGCCGGCAGGCGTGCCGCGGTCTGGAATCGATCGTGGGCGAAACCGGGCGCGGGTTCGACGGCTACGGCATCGGCGGCGCGCTCGAGAAGCAGAACCTGGGCACCATCGTGCGCTGGTGCAACGAGGAGTTGCCCGAGCACAAGCCGCGTCACCTGCTCGGGATCAGTGAGCCGGACGACTTCTTCACGGCCATCGAGAACGGCGCGGACACGTTCGACTGCGTCAATCCGTCACGAGTTGCGCGCAACGCGGCGATCTACGTCCGAGACGGCCGGTTCAACATCAACACCAGTCGATTCCGGCGGGACTTCACGCCGATCGACGAGGACTGCGATTGCTACACGTGCGCGAACTACACGCGCGCCTACATCCATCATCTGTTCAAGGCGAAGGAGATGCTCGCCTCGACGCTGTGCACCATCCACAACGAGCGGTTCACCGTGAAGCTGGTGGACGATATTCGCGTCAGCATCGAGAACGGCACGTTCCACGAGTTCAAAGCAGAGATGTTGGGGCGCTTCTACTCCTGAAGCACGTAGGTCGGTTCACGCTTCTTCACGAACGCGATCACGCGGTAGGTGATGGGCATGACCAGCACCTCGACGAGGGTCTTCCATACGAAGCCGACGATCACGTAGTTGACGAAGTCCGTCCACGTGCTGATGCCGATCGCCGTGGCCGCGATGGAGCAGAAGATCAGGGTGTCCGCGAACTCGCCCACCACGGTCGAACCGATGAGCCGGGCCCACAGGTGCTTCTCCTTGGTGCGCTCCTTGATGAGGACCAGGGTGACCGAGTTGAGGAGCTGGCCTACGAGATAGCCGGCGAGACCGGCGAGGAGCAGCTGTGGATACACACCGACAACGGACTCGAGGGCAGGCTGGTTCTCGTAGAACTCGGCGGACGGAAGCGCGAGGAGAATCCAGAAGCACAGCGCCGCCAGAATCAGCGAGCCGAATCCGAGGTAGATCGCGCGCCTGGTCGACTTGAAGCCGTAGACCTCGCTGAGGACGTCGCCGATGATGTAGGCGAGCGGAAAGAGGAAGAATCCGCCGTCGGTGATGATCGGCAGAATCTGCAACGAACCGATGGACAGTTCGGAATCGCCGAAGAAGGCGACGCCCTTGGTCGCGCAGATATTGGAGATCAACAGGGTGGCGGTGAAGAGCGCCACGAAAGTCGAGTAGTAGCCACGACTCACGTGAGCGAAAGTGGCGTTGGGCGACGACTGTTCTTGCTGATCCGATGCTGTCACAGGCGCTATCAAAGCACTCGAAGCAGACCGGGCGCGAGCCCACCCCGATGGAGTGTGACTCGCGCCCGGCGATGCTCGGCTGTCAGAGCTGGATGACCCGGGTGCCTCCGGCGAGCTCGTCGTGCTTGCCCTGGCGCAGCGGGTTCTGGCTGATCGAGACGGCGATGAGGATGATGAGAACCACGCCGATCAGGTTGAAGACCAGGCCGAGGATCGGGATCGTTCCCAGCACGGTGATGCCGTAGAAGGCATTTCGGATCAGCGACTGCTTCTGGGTGGGCAGTCCGCCGTCCGGCCCGACCACACGCAGCTTCACGATCTTCTTGCCCAGGGTCTGCCCCTGAGTGGTCTCGAGGAAGACGAAGTACCCGATGGTGGCCGCGGCGGTGAGGACAGCGCCGAGCAGGCTGCCGATCACTCCGAGGGTGTACGAGAGTGCGAACGAGACGATTGCTGTGGGAATTCCCACGATGAGCCCGTCGAGGACGCGGGCGCCGAGTCGGGCAGCGAGGTCACCGGGCCTCGGAGCGCCGGGCATCGGTGCTCCCGGCATCGGTCCGAAATCGGACCCCTGGGGCTGGTTGAAATCTGGTGCAGCGAATTGCTGGGTCTGGCTCGGATCGAATCCACCGGTGCTCATGTAAATCCCCCTGATTGATGTGTCGGCGAACAGAAATGTCGTAGCTGAAATCGACCCGTGCAGAGTACGCAGCGTTGGGAGGAAAGTGACAAAACGAACGGTGCCTCCTCTCACATCGTGAGAGGAGGCACCGTGTCGGCCGGAGGAGTCAGGCTGCCGAGACGTAGCGCTGAGTCAGAACCCGGTAGGCGTACGTCGAGGCGATGATCGTCATCGGAACCGTGACGAGCAGGCCGAGACCACACGGGATCGCACCGAGAATGTTGATACCGACCAGAGCGAGAGCCAGCAGAAGCAGCGGGCCCACATTCTTGGAGATCACGTCGAAGCTGGCCTTGATCGCCGGAATCGGCTGGAAGTTCTGGTCGACCACGAACGGCAGGGTGAACCAGGTCAGGAACACCACGATCAGTCCCGGAATGACGAGCAGAACGAGGCCGATCGTCGACGCGATACCCACGATCAGGCTGGCGATGATGACCGCCGCCACGTTGCTGAACTGGAAGAACGAGCCGATCGCCGGCTTGTTTCCGTCCACCTCGTGGAGGGCACCACGAATGAAGGCCGCCTGAATGAGGTAGCCCACGATCGTGCTGATGAAGCCGCCGATGATGCCCAGGACCGAGAAGGCGGCTGCTCCGTCGGTGTCGACACTGAACCCGCTACCGAAGATGAACTGGATGAGTGCACTGATCAGGAAGCCGATGATGACGATCCCGATCCAGGTGAGCGCGTTCTCGCTGAACTTCTTCCAGCCGTAGGAGATTGCATCGCCCACCGAAAGCTGACCCGACCCGGGGCCGCCGGCTTGCTGCTGTTGGTACGGGGGCGGCGGCGGGTAGCTGCCCGGAGGTGGGGGATAACTGCCGGGCGGCGGGGGATATCCGCCTGGCGGGGGCGGATAGCCGCCTTGCTGCGGTGGTGGTGGTGGATAACTGCCGGGCGGCGGGTAATTGCCGGGCGGAGGTGGGTATCCACCGGGGCCCTGAGGGGGCGGAGGTGGGTATCCACCGGGAGGAGGGTTGCCCTGCGGCGGTGGGCCGTAGGGATCGCCGGGCTGTCCGCCCGCGGAGTCGTTCGGGTCCGATCCACCGGTTGTCATGTTTCCCTCTCGGAAATGTCGAATTGGGCTGACATTTGGAACAATACGCAAGGTCGTCGAATTGGTGAAGAACTGACGAATGCCCCGCCCGTCGGGTGACGTGCGGGGCATTCGCGCAAGATACGAAAGGCTGGATCAGCCCTTGACGACCTGGGTTCCGCCGGCCAGTTCGTCGTGCTTGCCCTGCTTGGTGGCGCTTCCGTTGATCGTCACCGCGATGATGATGTAAGCGATGATCGCCAGGAATCCGCCGATGATCGGAATGATCGAGAGCAGGGTGAAGGCGTTACGAATCGCGGACTGCTGCAACGTGGGCTTTGCGCCTCCGGCCGGTCCGTGGACGCTGAGGCCGAGGAGCTTCTTTCCGAGCGTCCAACCCTGCGTCACCTCGAGGGCGACGAAGTAGATGAACGTCAGGAGGCCGGAGAACAGTCCGGTGACCAGGAAGTTGTCCGAGGCACCGAATATCAGCGCGAGCAGGAAGGCCACGATTCCAACGATGAGACCGTCGATGAGGCGGGCACCGAAGCGGATACCGAGCCCACCGGGCTCACCGCCGCCTGCCAGCCTGTTCGACGCGCCGTACGCGGACTGATCGTCGAAGTTCGGCGGCGGCGGCGGGTAGTTGCCGGGAGGGGGAGGGTATCCGCCCGGGTTCTGCGGGGGTGGGTTGTTGCCCTGCGGCGGCTGGCCGTAGGGATCGCCGGGCTGTCCGCCCGCCGGGTTGTTCGGGTCGAATCCACCGGTGGTCATAAGTTCCCCTCATCGTGCTCGATTGTCGACTTTGGTGTATCCAACCTACGGCGAAGGCGCCTCGATTGCTCACCTTTACGCGGCTTCGGGCCAGGTCGCATTGCGCTCGAAGGATGCTTTACGCTGGTCGTCGTGGCTGATACCGGGGGATTCGAAGACAACAATCGTTACGAGGGGCAAGATGCCCCCACCTACGGTGAGATCCCGCCGCTTCCCCGTGACGGATACGGGGTTTCGGAAAACGGTCAGGCAACCTATTCGGCGCCTACCGAGAGTGTTCCGAATCAGCAGCCCGCCTACGGCTACCCACCGGCCGCGCCGCAGATGCCTCAGCCACAGATGCCGCCGCAGCCCTACGGCCCACCGAACCAGTACGGGCAGGTTCCTCCGTACGGTCAGCCGAACCCTTACGGCCCGACCCCCTACGGTCAGCCGAATCCCTACGGCTACCAGCAGACTCCGGGAACCAACGGGCTGTCGATCGCCGCGCTGATCACCACGTTGGCCGGCGGCTTCTTCGCTTGCGGTATCGGGTTTCTCGTCGGTCCGATTCTCGGATTCGTCGCGCTGAATCAGATCAAGCAGTCGGGCGAGCAGGGCCGCGGAATGGCTCTTGCCAGCATCATCGTGGGAGGTATCGCACTCGCACTGCTCGTCGCGTACGTGGTGTTCATCATCGCGATCGCCGCGTCCTCGTCTTCGTATTCGGTGTGACCGAACGCCTCAGCTGAAGATCCACGGCTGCGTCGGCAGCGTTCGCGGGTCGAATCTTTCGAGCAGTGTTCCGACGTCCACAGGTTCGTCGGCTTCGCACATCCTCAACGACTCGGCCAGCACGCCGAGGATCTGGCTCGGTGTCCGTCCGAGCGCCCGCTGATCCTCGAGTGTCACCGCTCCGTCGCGCTTCGCAAGCCGTTTGCCGTCGGCGTTGAGTGCAAGGGGAACATGGGCGTAGGCGGGGACCGGTATGTCGAGCAGTCCCGCCAGATACGCCTGACGGGGAGCCGAGCTCAGTAGATCGTCACCCCGGACCACCTGGTCGATGCCCTGCGCGCCGTCGTCGACGACCACCGCAAGGTTGTAGGCGGGGGTGCCGTCTCCTCGGCGCAGCACGAAATCGTCCACCGCACCCGTGTACTCGCCGTGCAGAACGTCGGTCACCGTGTGCTCGGACTTGTCCGATCGAAGTCGCAATGCGGCGGGTCTCGATTGCGACTTCTCCCGGCGCTGCGCTTCGGTGAGATTGCGGCAGGTGCCGGGGTAGGCGCCGTCGGGCGTGTGCGGCGCGGAAGGAGCGCTGAGTATTTCCCTGCGCGTACAGAAGCATTCGTACGTACGTCCGGAGTTTCGCAAACGGTTGATCGCGTTGTCGTAGTGCGCGAGCCTCGCCGACTGGTCGAGCACGTCGCCGTCCCAGTCGAGGCCGAGGGCGACGAGATCATCGAGTTGTCGTTGCCTCGAGCCTTCTCGTACCCGATCGAGGTCTTCGACCCGGACGAGAAAACGCCTATCGGTCGAACGAGCGAACAGCCACGCCAGCAGTGCAGTTCGTAGATTTCCCAGATGAAGGTCGCCGGACGGGCTGGGTGCGAATCTGCCTGCACCTGTCACAGCGTCACCTTTCTGTCAGCTGGCGAGCTCGATCTCGGAGCGGTGTGCATCCGTACCGGTCAGAGTAAGCCGAATCTGAGTCTCGAGAACATGCTGCAGGTACTCGGGCGGATAGAGGGCCGGGCTGCCGACGGCATCGAGTGCGAGGCCGTCCACCGTTGCGAGAAGCAACGCTGCCCGCGTCTCTGCTTCGGGAGTGCCGATGCCGATGAGCACTGCGGAGATTCCGGTGCGGATGGTGAAGAGCGTCTTGCGGCGAATTTCCGCGAGCGTGGGGGACGTGGCTGCGCGCACCGCGAAGGCGGTGATGACGTGTGCCTCGCGGGAGCGTTCGGCATCCAGCGGGAGTAACTGGGAGAGTGCGGCGAACAGTGCGCGGGAGGGTTCCTCTTCATCCTGCACTGCCGCCAGTCTCGACAGGAGCTCGTCCACGAACTTGCGTAGCGCGAAAGCGAACATGTCGTCTTTGGTCGAAAAGTGATGTTGTACAGCGCCGATCGAGACCCCGGCCCGTTTTGCGACCTCGCGGACACTGGCGTTTTCGAGTCCAGCCTCGGCCGCCACATCGAACAGTGCCGCCGCCAGTCGGTCGGGGCTCGTGGAGGAGTATCGGCGCTCTCGCATTCGAGGCACAGTACATGCGTACGGAATGTGACACGGTCGCGGGGCGGTGGCTATGGCGCGCGTCTCGTCGCGTAGGTGTCGACGTACTCCTGTCCGCTAAGAGTCAGCAAATTTTGCATCAGTTGGTCGGTTGCTGCGCGCACCACATTCCGGTTTTCGGCGAGGGGAGTGAACCGGCTGAAATCGATCGGTTCGCCCACCCGGATCGACACCTTGCCGAATCGCCACATTCTGCTGCCGATGGGATTGATCTTGCGAGTTCCGTGCATCGACACGGGTACGACGACGGCGTCCGTGGACAGTGCGACCCGGGCGATGCCGGTCTTGCCCTTGTGTAGACGCCCATCCGGTGAGCGGGTGCCTTCGGGGTAGATGCCCCACACCTTTCCTTCTGTGAGGATTCCGCGTGCAGTGGCGAGCGCGCCCTCCGATGCATCGCCGCCGCTCCGGTCGATCGGGACCTGTCCCGCTGCGGTGAAGAACCACTTCTTCATACCGCCGACGATGCCGGGCTCCGTGAAATATTCGCTCTTGGCGACGAAGGTGACTCGTCGGCGCACCATGAGAATCAGGAAGAAAGAGTCGACCACCGTCAGGTGATTGCTGGCGAGAATGACCGGTCCCGTCCGCGGAATCCTCTCGGCTCCAGTGATGCTCGGACGGCCGACCATGCGCAGTATCGGCCCGATCAGGACGTATTTGAAGATCCAGTACCACATGCGCGTTCTCCCGATCGATCGTCGTTGGACGTCCGTACTCTGATGGTAGACACTGTCTACCATGCCTGGGAAGAGTGAACTTCGCGAACAGCTACTGGTCTGCGCCATGGAACTGTTGATGGAGGGCGGTATCGAGGCGGTCGGACTCCGTGCCGTCACGAGGCGTGCAGGTGTCTCACACGGAGCGCCTCGGCGCTACTTTCCGACCCTCGAATCGTTGCTGTCCGAAGTTGCCGCTCGCGGATTCGCGGAACTGGCGCGCGACATCGGGCAGGTGGACCGCACGCTGCCAGTCGACCTGCAGCTCCAACGAACTGCCGTGATGTACATCGGGTTCGGGGTTCGTCGTCGCCCACTGTTCGAGCTCATGTTCCGCCATGACCTGCTCGAAGGTTCGGGCGTCGGCCTACGTGCGCACACCCGCCCGTTGTTCGCCGGTCTCGTGGGGATGCTCGAGGGCGTCGACGACCCGGAGGCGGTGGCGGTCGAACTATGGGCCAACGTGCACGGCCTCGCCACGCTCACGGGGACCGGGGCTCTCGGAGTAGTTGCGGAGGGCATCGACACCGAGCGTGCGGTAGCCCGGATCGTGGCCGCTCACCTCTCCGGGATCACGGCCCGAGGTACATCTGCGCGCAGTTCGACGTCCACGACAAAGTCGCCGTCCTCGGGACCGTAACGGCGCTGGGGATCGAAATCTTCGACGCGGAAACTGTCGAGGGCGGGCGAATGTGTCGTCACTGCAAGCGAACCGCCGTCGATGTCGAACTGAAGGAGGCGCTGGAATCCGGTCTCGCGCAGGCCGTCCACGGTGAAGTTCTGATAGTCGGCAAGTAGTTCGACGACCTTGCGGTCGGTGTCCCCGACCTGCCTGTCCGTGACTGTCGTCTGGCCGTCCACGTGGCCGGAGAGCACGAGAAACACCGACTCGAACGGCTCGACGAGACGGTTCCAGATCTGCTGCCCGGAACTTCCGCCCACGTCCCCGAAGCCGGACATGCGTAGTGCACCGGACTCGTCCAGGTAGTAATGACTGCCGATCACGACGTTGCGATCCGGATGTGCCGCGAGTACGTCCTCGGCCCACTGCATGACGCGTTCGGGAGGGTTGTAGCCGATGTGCAGCATCAGGAACTTCGCGCCCGCCGCATCGATCAGGTCGTAGTGCGCGGAATTGTCTGTGTCGGTGACGGAATCGCCCCACCAAGGACGGTCTCGATAGCGCTGCGGACCGAAGAACTCGTTGTACAGCGCGTGGTTCTCCTCGTGGGCGCCCGGTACGAGACGGCCGGCCGCGTTCCAGATGTTGTCGTGATTTCCGGGCAGCACCCCGTGGGGGATGCCGGCGCGTTCGAGGACGGCCATTGCCTTGTCGGCCGCCTCGAATTCGGCGCGGGCCTGTTCTTCGGGTCGGCTCGACCTGATCCAGCTCTGAATGACGTCGCCGGTGTGCATGGCGTACGCGATCTTTCGGTCTGCGGCATTGTCCGCGGTCCACTCCGTCATCGCATCGAAGACGCCGGGATTGTCCCGCGAGACGTACTGGGTGTCGGTGAGGTGTTGCAATGCGAAGTCGTACGTCGCGGGATCAGCGAAGTGCTGGTTCGGCGCCGCATTCGCTCGTCTGAATCCGTCGTCACGGCGCGGGCCGTCGACGACGAGCACCGACGCTTCCAGTCCGTTCAGTGTGGTGGACAGGGTGATCGGGCCGTTCGGATTCGGCGGTTGCGCCACGTCGACGGGCGCGCCCCACGACTGGGTCGTCTCGTCCCACACGTGCAGTGCGAGGTCGTTCAGATTGACCGAGCTGCCCTGCCACGTCACGGTCGAATCTGTTGTTCCTACCGGGAATCGAACGTCGTATCGCACGTATGGGTACGAGCCGAAGTCGGTGGTGGTCGACTCCTCTGCATCCCGTTCGTCAGGGCCGTCGTGGGTACTTGGCGTCGGATCGGGGCTCGAACCGGAGAACATGGTTGCCGACTCGAACGGTGTGGATGCCGACAAACCCACCGCCGGGATGCCTAGGGCGCCGCCCCCGGATCGTGGCCCCGCCTGCGCGCCGGAGGCCACGAACACGACGAGACCGGTCGCGAGCAGAACCATGAGCCTGGGCTGTGGCATACCCAGAGGCTATTACGGATCAGACGTCACGGCCCAGGTGAGCGAGTAGCCGTGTCTGAGCGTCGGCATCCTCGGAGACCGGCACAGCAGGTCCGCACACGCCCGCCATCCGGATACTTTCGCCGAGAGAGGTCGCGACGGAATCCACCCACTCGACGTCGGCTGCGGGAATGCTCTCGTCGGTTCCGGTGGCACGGGCCAGATCCCAACCGTGCACCACGAGGTCGAAGCCGTGGAAGCCGTCGACCGTAGCGGCGAGGGTGGTGCGTCCGAAGTGGCCGTCGTATTCACGGTCGCCGAGATCGGGGTCGTCCAGGATCTTCTGCATCGAGTCGCGGGTGGCGGTCCAGGCTGCGAGTGGGTCCGAATCCACCGAGGTTCCCCGATCGAGCTCGAGACCAACGACGGTGACGACTTCGTGTTGGGCGTCGATCACGTGTCCCACCACCTGACGTGCGGTCCATCCCTCACAGGGTGAGGGGTTCTCCCATTTGTCTGCGGGTACGGCCTCGATCCGCGCGGTGAACTTCGCGGCGAGGTCTCGGTAGTGGTCGGCCTGCTGTGTCGTCATGCTGCCGATTCTTCCGCGAACCGCAGGCCGCGCGCTTGAACATTTCCGACATCCACGACTGTCGCATCGCCGTGCCAGTACGGGGCTTGGCTGACCAGAAGCGCGCTGGGGGTGAGTGTGGCGATTCGACGACATTCTCGCGACAAGTGGGCCTGGTCGCTGTAGCCCGACCGATAGGCCAGGTCCGCGAGTCCCACACCCGGCGTACTGCGCGCCAACGTCATGAATCTCTGTAGGCGGAGGATGCCGCGAAGGGTGGCCGGGCTGTACCCGAAGGCCTCGTTGCAGCGCCTCTGCAGCTTTCGTTCGGTGATCGAAGTGGCGTCCGCCAGCGCGGCCACGCCCCAGGAATGCCGAGCGAGAGCTCCCCGAACGTCGTCGACGAGACGATCGGCAGGCTCGTACTGTGCCCGCCAGCCGCGAACGGCATTTTCGAACGCAATGATTCGTTCGGCCGGATTGTGGGCATTCTCGATGCGGTCGGTCAGTGCGCGATCGCAGCGAGCGCCGAGGACATCCGCGAGACCGACTCGGATGTTGCGAACGTCGGCAGCGGAGGTTCGTAGGAGGTGAGTGGCGGCGCCGGGACGGAAGCGGACTCCGACGGACTCCGTACCGGGTGGCAACGTGAACGACCACGCGGTGGTTTCGGGACCGCACACCCGAATACCGACGCCGCGGATCCACAGCACGTCCATACATCCGTCGGGCACCAACAGATGTTCGCCCTCGGACTTCGCTGTCCAACCGCACACCAGGGTGTCGGCGAGATCGGGGGCAGTGGCGGTCGGCGTGTACCAGGCCATGAGCAAAGCCTAGCCACGAGGACCGACATGCAGACGAAACTGGAGCAGTCGGTCGTCCGGGCCGCTGCGCTCGACCGATCGGACAGGAATGTCATGACCAGAACTTGGGCGTTGGCCGCGGCGGCAGCCACGATATTGGCGCTTTCCAGCTGCGCATACGACTCGGGGGACGAGGACGACCCGAGCAGTGACGGGCCCTCGGAGACCACCACCACGTCCATGCCGGCGCCTGCGGGCGAACCCGTGCTCGGGCTGGGCGCCACTCGTTTCGGTGACATCGTCGTGGACGACAGCAAGATGTCCGTCTACGTGTACGACCAGGACGAGGTCGGTGGCCCGAGCAGGTGCGAGGGCAGTTGCCTGAACGCGTGGGAGCCGGTGACAACCGAGTCGCAATCTCCGCAGGTGGACGGCATCGATGCGGCAATCGCGACCATTCCCGCCGCAGACGGCGCATTCCAGATCACCGTCAACGGTCGTCCGGTGTACCGCTACGCGGACGACGAGAGGCCCGGCGACGTTCTCGGCCAGGACCTCGACAGTGTGTGGTGGCTCCTGGATCCCGTCGGCAACCCGATCCTGCAACCCCCCGCCTAACCCCTTGCCCCTGACCAATGTCACACAGGTTCAGTTCACGCGAACCGGTGTGACATTGGTCAGGGCGATCGTCATGGGTGGATCGGGTTCAGGGCGGGGTCGGGCAGGTTTCTGACGACGAGAGTCAACGCGACCGCTCCGGCCGCTGCGAACCACAGTGCGTTCAACCCGATCAACCGGTGGGCGAGTGCTCCGAGAACGGCACCGACGACAAGACCTGACACGAGTCCGAAGTAGCGCAGCCAGGCCCAGCGAGGCCCGCCCGAGAAAGCGGCGGCGAGGCGTTGCCCCATTTTCACCAGTGCGCCGGTCATGTAGGTGAGCCCGATCGTCACCTCTCCATCACGCTGGAAGACGGCGTTCTCGGCGCCCATTGCCAAGATCATCGCGCCCACCGCCACTACGGTCACACCGGTGCTCGCGGCGATCGAACCGACGATCAGCAGAACCGACACCGTCGTCAGAACGGCGAACTTCCGAGTGCGGCGATCGTGGTCGAATCGGTGACCGACGAGCGCACCGAGAACAACCCCCGCCACGAAGACGGCGATCACGGCGAGGGCCGTCGTGGCGTGGGCCCACACCCCGTCCGCGAATCCGACGCTGAACCGAGTGAGGTTTCCGCTCATGAACGACACGAAAAAGCCGCCGAGCGTGATGAAGCCGAGAGCATCGACGAAACCCGCCAGGCCCGACAGAGCGACGGCCAAAGCCACGAGTTGTTTGCTGTATCCGATCATCGCGGACCCATTTTATGTGACGGCGTTGCCGACGAATGTCACACAGGTTCAGCTCACGCGAACCGGTGTGACATTGGTCGGGGGGGTGGTGGGAAAGAAGAAGGAACCCCCGACCGGATCGGTCGGGGGCTCCCTGTGGCGGAGGATAGGGGATTTGAACCCCTGAGGGCGTTAACCCAACCCGCGTTCCAGGCGAGCGCCATAGGCCACTAGGCGAATCCTCCGTGGGTGAGCATACCCAATAGGTCCGCCCGACCGTTAAACGAGCAGTTCGAGCCGGATTTCAGACCCAAGCGAGCTTTTTGGTGGCCTCTTCGGAAAGGGGAGTCACGCGGTCGCAGGACGTGTCCGGATCCAGGGCCGCCTCGAGCCCGAATTTCGCCTCGACGGACAGGACCCCGGAGTCGGTCTTCAGTTCGAGAATGCACTGGTACTTGGACTCCGCGAGCACCGTTCCCTCGAGGGGGCCGACGTCGAGGGTGCGCAACGGCTTGGTGGACTGGGGGAGGGCGGAGACCGTCACGGCGACGGTGTTCATCTGCTCGGGTGTGCCCCAGAGGCAGCTCTGGCGGTCCGTCGAGTCCGTCCGGACCCCCTCGCCGGCAGTGGTGACGAGGCTCTCGACCGTGTCGGCCGTCACGAGCGTGCACGGGTCCGTGGTGTCCCAAGCTGCTGGTTGAGGGCCGTCCGCACCGGCATCACCGCCGCACGCCGTGGCTGCGGTGACCAGACCGATCGACGCCGCCACCTGCAAAGTCTTTCCAAAGTTCATGTGGATCCCCGTAATCCTGAGCCGCTGATGCGGGGGCGACGCTAGCACTGGTCGACTCTGCGCCAGGTCGAAGTGTCGCGGGTGACGTGACGCGATGGGGCGCTTGGCATGCCCGCCCCGGTTCCGTCTACACTCTGTTGTGGATCCCGCGCGGCGCGCATCCTGTGAACTCCCCCAGGGCCGGAAGGCAGCAAGGGTCAATGGGCTCTGCCGGGTGCGCGGGGTCCCCTTATTTTCTCGCATACCCGACCCCGTCACGTCGGTGAAAGGCCGCTACGGAAATGCCTAGCCAAACCCAGATCGGTTTGATGAGCCACGACGAACTGCTCTCCGAGCACGAGCGCCAGACTGCGAACTTCACGCAGTTGCTCGCCGAGAAGCTCACGTTGGATCTCACGCGAGGCAAGCCGTCGCCGGAGCAGTTGGACCTTTCCGCTGAGCTACTGTCCCTTCCGGGTGACGGAGATTTTCGAGACGGCAAGGGGACCGACTGCCGCAACTACGGCGGGTTGACCGGTCTCCCGGAACTGCGTGCGATATTCGGTGAGATCCTCGGCATTCCGGTCGAGAACCTGCTCGCCGGCAACAACGCGAGCCTCGAGATCATGCACGATCTCGTCGTCTTCTCTCTTCTGCACGGGAACCCGGACTCTTCGCGGCCGTGGTCGAAGGAAGACAAGATCAAGTTCTTGTGCCCGGCCCCGGGCTACGACCGCCACTTCGCGATCACCGAGTCCTTCGGCATCGAGATGATCACCGTCCCGATGAACCCGGACGGTCCGGACGTTCACGCCATCGCCCAGTTGGTTGCCGACGATCCTCAGATCAAGGGCCTGTGGGCAGTGCCGACGTACTCGAATCCGACCGGTGCCGTCTATTCCGAGGAAGTCACTCGCGAGCTGGCGACGATGCCCACCGCGGCTCCTGACTTCCGTCTGTTCTGGGACAACGCCTACGCCGTGCACCCGGTCGTCGGCGAGACTGCCCCCGCTCTGGACATCCTCGGTATGGCCGCCGAAGCCGGTCACCCGAACCGCCCGTACGTGTTCGCCTCGACGTCCAAGGTCACGTTCGCGGGCGCAGGCGTCAGCTTCTTCGGGGCTTCCGAGTCGAACCTGGCTTGGTACCAGAGCCACCTCGGCAAGAAGAGCATCGGCCCGGACAAGCTCAACCAGCTGCGTCACCTGCGCTTCTTCAAGGATGCCGATGGTGTTCGCGCACACATGGAGAAGCACCGGGCGCTCTTGGCACCCAAGTTCGCCCTCGTCCTGAAGATCCTCGAGGACCGCCTGGGCGCGTCCAAGGTGGCGTCGTGGACCGAGCCCAGGGGCGGCTACTTCATCAGCCTCGACGTCGTAGACGGCACGGCGAAGCGAGTCATCGAACTCGCCAAGGACGCCGGAATCCTGCTCACGGGCGCCGGTTCGGCCTTCCCGTACAAGAACGATCCGGACGACCGGAACATCCGTATCGCCCCGAGCTTCCCATCGGAGGAAGAACTGGAGAAGGCGATGAACGGTGTCGCCACCTGCGTTCTGCTCGCGGCGACGGAATCTGCTCTGCGTTCCTGACCCCCTTGCCTGACCAATGTCACACGCGTTCAGCTCACGCGAACCGGTGTGACATTCGTCGGGGGCAAGGGGTGTCCAGATTCATGAGAAATCGCTCATGATCGTCTCCTGAACCGATCATCTTCGACCACGAATGTGGTGTGTGCGCAAGGAAAGCGCCACCACACGAGGGAGAAGATCATGGGATTCGACAAGAAGTGGGCCATAGCGGGAATCGCCTCCGCCGCACTCGCACTCGGGACGGCCGGAATCGCCGTCGCAGACGACAATGACGACACACCTGCGGCCCCGACACCCATCGCGGTACAGGGCCCCGCGCCAGTGAGCCCCGCGCCGGCACCCGTCGGTGCACCGCTCGATCCGTCGACCTGTGCGGAGTGGTTCGACGACTGGGACGACGCCGTGCCGGACGCTGTGGAGGATCAGTTCGAAGCATGGGACGACCGCTGCGATGACCAATTCGATGACGACGATTTCGACGATGACCGGTTCGACGACGATCACGACGATTGATCGCACCCACTGAAGGGGCCGGCACCTCGGTGCCGGCCCCTTCGTGTTGTTCAGCCCTTCTCTACGAGTCGATAACCCATACCTCGAACGGTTTCCAGTCGCTCGCTTCCGATCTTTCCGCGCAGGTAGCGGACATAGACGTCCACGACGTTGGAGCCTGGGTCGAAGTCGTAACCCCATACTCGTGACAGCAGTTGTTCGCGGGAGAGCACTTGCCCGGCGTGCCGCAGGAAGGTTTCGGCCAATGAGAACTCTCGCGCCGACAGGTCGACCACAGTGGAACCGATGTGCGCGCGACGGGTACGCAGGTCGAGTGCGAGGCCGCCGCTACGTAGCACTGTCGTGTCGTCCGGACGGTCGTCGTTGAGCCGCAGGCGTATTCGCGCCAGCAGTTCTTCGAAGCGGAAGGGTTTGGGCATGTAGTCGTCGGCGCCGCCTTCTAGGCCGGCAACGACGTCGTTGGTACCGTCTCTCGCTGTCAGGACGATGACAGGGGTTTTCGCGCCATCGGCGCGCAGCAATTTCAGAACTGCGAAGCCGTCCATCTCCGGAAGTCCGATGTCGAGCACCATCAGGTCGTAGTCACCGCTACGGGCGCGTCCGTACGCGGTGACGCCGTCGCCGACGATCTCGGTCGCGAAACCCTTCGCACGTAGACCTTTCTCGATGAACGATGCAATCCTCGGCTCGTCCTCGGCGATCAGGATTCGACTCATCGCTGCACGTTCCCTTCGGTTGTGATGACGGCGGGCACGGTGATCGTGAAGGTTGCACCGCGGCCGGGAGCGCTTCCGAAGGTGACGCGGCCGCCGTGTGCTGCGGCGATCGCCTGCACGATCGACAGCCCCAGTCCAGCGCCGTCGGAGCGTCCTGTGGACCCGGTTCCACGAGCGAATCGCTCGAAGATGACGTCCTGATCTTCCTGCTGCACACCAGGTCCGGTGTCGGTGACCCAGAACCGAATCTCGCCGTCCGACAACTGTGATCCGATTCCGATCCGGTCGCCGATCGACGTGTGCTGGGCGGCGTTGTCGGCGAGCGCGACCATGGCCTGAGTGATGCGTTGAGCATCCAGGCTCGCGTGCACGGACGTGAACGTCTCGAGCACCCACTGTCGATCGTCGAGCTTGGCGACCTTGTCGTAGATCTCGGCCGAGAGGATCGCCACGTCGGTCTCGTCGGGCCGGACGAACTCGGGTTGTTCGGCGCGGGCCAGCAGCAACAGGTCGGAGACCATGCGGTTCATGCGTTCAAGTTCGTCGTCGACCAGTGCGATCGTCTGCCGCACGTCGTCGGGGTCCTGGGTGTCCATCACTTCGAGGTGACCGCGAACGATCGTGATCGGTGTGCGGAGTTCGTGTCCCGCGTCGTCGACGAAACGCCGTTGGCCACGTACGCCGGTTTCCACTCGATCCAGCATGGAGTTCAGACTCGTGACGAGCGTTGCAATTTCGTCGCCGCGGGCGGACGCCGACTGCGGGATGCGGCCCGACAGATCGGTGTCGGTGATGGTTCGGGCGGTCTGGGCGATATCGCGGACGGGGGCGAGGATACGCCCGGCCACCACCCACGCTCCGCCAGCGGCCGCGAGGGAGGTGACGGCGCCGACGGCGAGCATCAATCGGGCCGTGTCGTCCGCGCTTTCACGTTCCTGGTCCGCGAAGTAGGCGGCGACGACGACTCCTTGGGAGGTCTGGTTCTCGAGTGTCACCGGCACGGCGAGATACAGAACTTCGCCGGCCCCGCTGTCGTAGGAGCCCTCTGTGGTGTCGCTGACGGAGCCGACCAACTCCGTGAATGCGGTGTCCTCCGCCAGCTTCACCGGTGCTTGTTGACGGCTCTGGAATTGAAACCCGCCGTCGACGTACCCGAGGAACTTCTCGTTCGGCCGGGCCAGGTTGTAGGTGATGACGACGCGCAACACATCCGAGACGGACGCGAAGGGCTCGCCTGTCCCCGGATCCACCCCCGTCTCGGTGAGAGCAGTGAACTCGGCGATCTCTGTTCGCAGGGATTCGCGCATGCGCTGGTCGGTCGCCCGATTCATCAACAGCCACGTGAGCACGGTGACGACGGTCAGGGAACACAGGACGAGCAGCAGCACCCAGCCGATGATGCGCGTCCGCGCACTCGTCGTTCGCAGCTTCACTGAAGTGCCCTAGTCGTCCCAGTCATCGTCGTCCCAGTCTGGCTGATCGTCCCCGTCGTCGTCCCGGTCATCGTCGTCATCGAGGGGCGGCGGTGGCACGAAGCCTTCGGGTGGCAGCGCATCCGGCGGGGGCGCGGCAGGGGGAGCAGGCGCCGGGGGCGCTTCGGGAACCGCGGGAGCGACGATCGGCGCAGCGGGAACCGGCTCCTGTGTCGAAGTGGTGTCGACCGTCAGCCACGTCACGCCACCGATGATCGCGGTGGCGACCACGGCGATCGCTGCCACGAGCCATCCGGTTCTCATGGCCGAAGGTTCTCAGTCGACCGTTATCCGAGGATGACAGCACGATGAGAGTCTTCTCATTTTCGCTCCTCACCCCTGTTTTCCCTCCCCCCACCGCCGACCAATGTCACACCGGTTCGCGTGAGCTGAACGTGTGTGACATTGGTCGGGGAAGGGGGTGGGGGTGGCAAGATGGGCACATGGCTGTCACGTTGAACCTCGTCGGTGACCCGGACGCGGATGCGCTGTTGTCGAAAGACCCGCTGGCGCTCCTCGTCGGAATGCTTCTCGATCAGCAGGTCCCCATGGAGACCGCTTTTCTGGGACCCAAGAAGCTTCACGACCGGCTCGGCGGCCTCGACGTCGATGCCATCGCAGCAATGAATCCGGAGGAGTTCATCGCGGTGTGCGCGCAGCCGCCGGCAGTCCACCGGTTCCCGAAGTCGATGGGTGAGCGCATCCAGTCGCTGTGCACGTTCATCGCCGAGAACTACGAAGGTGACACCGCCGCCATCTGGAAGTCCGGCGACCCGGACGGCAAGGAAATTCTGAAGAGGCTCAAGGCGCTGCCCGGGTACGGCGATCAGAAGGCAAGGATCTTCCTGGCGCTCCTCGGCAAGCAGATCGGAGTGCAGCCGACGGGCTGGCGTGAGGCTGCAGGTGCCTACGGCGACGACGGTGCCCGCCGGTCGATCGCAGATGTCGTCGACGAGAAGAGCCTGCTCGAGGTGCGCGAATTCAAGAAGGCCGCGAAGGCTGCCGCTAAGGAGAAGGCCGCGAAGAAGTAGGGCTACTCGGTTTCGGGTTGCCGTTCGATGCGGCGCGCGAAGGGGTTCGGGTTCTGTCCACCGCCGATCGGTCCGTGTCCGAGAACGCCGTGCTCGTAGGCGGTTTCGGCGTGTAGAGCGAAATCGATGCCGCCGGACTCGTCTTCTTCGCTGACCCTGAAGCCGAAGATCTTGTCGATCAGTTTGCCCAGTCCGAAGCTGACTCCGAACGCATACAGACCGACGACGA
Source organism: Rhodococcus huquni (assembly GCF_055231055.1). Taxonomy (NCBI): domain Bacteria; kingdom Bacillati; phylum Actinomycetota; class Actinomycetes; order Mycobacteriales; family Nocardiaceae; genus Rhodococcus; species Rhodococcus huquni. The sequence goes on along the minus strand of NZ_JBUYWE010000011.1, from coordinate 92,311 downwards.
TCACTGCCAGTATCTGCTTTCCGAGCTGTGCGAACCCGCCGCCGTACAGCAGCCCGGACGGGCCGCCCGTCATCATTTCGGTGGCGAGCAGGCCGATGAGGATCGTGCCGACGATGCCGCCGATCAGGTGGACACCGACGACGTCCAACGAGTCGTCGTAACCGAACTTGAACTTCCAGCCGACTGCGAACGAGCAGACGATGCCCGCTACCGCGCCCACGGCGAGCGCGCCGACCATGCTGACGGTTCCGCAGGCAGGTGTGATGGCGACCAGTCCGGCGACGACGCCCGACGCGGCGCCGAACGTGGTCGGGTGGCCGTCACGCTTCTGTTCGACGAGCAGCCAGCCGAGCAAGCCCGCGCATCCTGCGACCAGGGTGTTGAGGAAGATGGCGGCGGCAGTCCCGTCAGCAGCGAGCGCCGAGCCTGCATTGAAGCCGAACCATCCGAACCACAGCAGGCCGACCCCGAGCAGAACGAGCGGCAGGTTGTGTGGACGCATGGCCTCCGATCGGAAACCGAGGCGTGGGCCGAGTACGAGAGCCAGAGCGAGTCCGGATGCACCCGACACGATCTCGACGACCAGGCCGCCGGCGTAGTCGAGTGCCCCCAGCTGCGCGATCCAGCCGTTCGGATTCCACACCCAATGGGCCACGGGTGCGTAGACGACGAGTGCCCAGATCGGCACGAAGATCATCCAGGCGGAGAACTTCGCGCGATCGGCGATGGCACCGCTGACCAGCGCAGCCGTGATGATCGCGAACGTCAATTGGAAGGTGGCGAAAAGAAGCTCGGGCACTTGACCGTGCACCGTGGAGGGGTCGATACCCGCCATGCCGAAGTGCTCGAGGCCTCCGATGACGCCCCCGACGTCGTCACCGAAGACCAGGCTGTATCCGACGAACAGCCACGACACCGTGACCAGCGCGATCGCGACGAAACTCATCATGATCATGTTGAGTACGCCCGTCGACCGGACCATGCCGCCGTAGAAGAGCGCGAGCCCCGGCGTCATGAGTAGTACCAGTGCTGTGCTCATCAGAAGCCACGCTGTGGCCCCGGCGTCGATTGCGGGCACGACCTTCTCCTCACGGGCACGACTGGGTCGCCGTGCGCGAGGATCAACGATGGCCTCGATCCGTTTCGCCTGCGATGCCCCGACGTTTCGAAGGCGTTACGCAATGCTGTCGGGTCACCGACCCGGGGTGTGAGTGCACACCCCACCGGTGCTGTCGGAGTCCGCCGGTAGTCTTTGGCGCGTGGCCCTGTACCGGAAGTATCGACCTGCGTCGTTTGCCGAGGTGGTGGGGCAGGAGCACGTCACCGAGCCTCTGTGCACTGCCCTTGACTCGAAACGCATCAACCATGCCTACCTGTTCTCGGGCCCCAGAGGCTGCGGCAAGACATCGTCCGCGCGCATCCTGGCGCGCTCACTCAACTGTGCGGAGGGACCCACGTCCACACCGTGCGGTGTCTGCTCTTCGTGCGTCGCCCTCGGCCCCGGCGGTCCGGGAAATCTCGATGTCACCGAACTCGACGCAGCCAGCCACGGTGGTGTCGAGGACACCCGTGAGCTGCGCGACCGAGCGTTCTACGCACCCGCCGAGTCTCGGTACCGCGTGTTCATCGTGGACGAGGCCCACATGGTCACCACCGCGGGCTTCAATGCGCTCCTGAAGATCGTGGAGGAGCCGCCCGAGCACCTCATCTTCATCTTCGCCACCACCGAGCCGGAGAAGGTGCTGCCCACCATCCGCTCGCGTACGCACCATTACCCGTTCCGATTGCTGGCCCCGCCGGTCATGCGTGGGCTGCTCGAGAAGATCTGCATGCAGGAGAGCGTGCCCGTCGAGGACCCGGTGTATCCACTGGTCATTCGAGCCGGTGGCGGTTCGCCGCGTGACTCGTTGAGCATTCTCGACCAGCTTCTGGCCGGTGCAGCCGAAGAGGGCGTCACGTATGCGCGCGCGTTGGCGCTACTCGGTGTGACCGATGCGTCACTCCTCGACGACGCCATCGATTCGCTCGCTCGAAGTGACGGCGCCGCACTGTTCGGCACCGTCGAGAAGGTGATGGACGCCGGACACGATCCGCGCCGCTTTGCTTCGGATCTTCTCGAGCGGATCCGAGACCTCATCCTGATGCAGGCCGTGCCGGACGCGTCCGAGCGCGGCCTCGTCGACGCGCCGATCGACGTTCTGGAGAAGATGCGTGAGCAGGTCGGGCGTATCGGCCCCGCCACCCTCACTCGCTATGCCGAGGTGGTCCATGCCGGCCTCGGTGAGATGCGAGGGGCCACCGCCCCACGTCTGCTCCTCGAAGTGGTCTGCGCCCGCTTGCTGCTCCCTGCAGCCTCCGACGCGGAATCTGCTGTGCTGCAACGTCTCGAGCGGGTCGAGCGAGGCCTGCCCGCTGCTGGTTCGGAGGGTGCTGCCGTCGCCACGGCAGCGAGCGTTGCCCCGTCCGGTTCAGCGCCCGCAAGCCCGGCGTCCGATGTTCCCATCAAGTTTCAACGGCCCTCGCAGCGCAAGGCTTCCGAAGACGCGCCGGAACCGACGCCGGCGCCAGAACCAGCGCCTGTTGCCGCGGCCCCGGCTGTACCGGAGTCGACTCCCGAGCCCGAGCCCGAGCCCGAGCCCGAGCCCGAGCCCGTTCCGGAGCCGACTCCCGAGCCCGTTCCGGAGCCGATTCCCGAACGGGAACCCACTCCTGAACCAGTCCCGGAGCCGACTCCCGAACCGGAACCCACTCCTGAACCAGTCCCGGAGCCGGAACCTGCTCCACTGACTCCGCCGCAGCCGGAACCCGAGCCAGTGCCTGAGGTTGCCGAAGCGCCCCAAGCAGAGGAACCCCAAGCCGAGGAGCCGGTCGCCGAGACCCCCGTTCCCTTGGCAGGACCGGGTGTTGCTGCGGTGCGCGACGTGTGGAATCAGTTGCGCGAGAAGGTGGGCGAGCGAAACAAGATTCTTCCAGCGATGTTGTCCGCCGCGACGGTGTACGACGTGCAGGGCAGCAAGCTTGTTCTCGCGCACCCGACACCGGGGCTCGGTGCGCGCATCGTGCAGCCACACAACGCTCGGGTGATCTGCGAGGTGCTCGCGGAGCGATTCGGCGGCACCTGGGAGGTCGAATACCTGCCGGGGGTCGAGGCACCGGCGTCGTCGAAGCCGGCGCCCAAGGCTGCTCCCGCCAACGGGCGTCCGGCGGGTGCGCCGAGATTCTCGCGTCCCAGTCAGGAGCGGCCCGCCGCGGCTCGAGTGACTGATGAGAGTGTGCCGGGCAGTGGGGAAGCGTCGCAGAACCCAACGCCTCCCGTCGACGACATTCCGCCGCCGGAGGCGCCCGACTATCCTGACGATCCGGGTCCGCCGCCGGTCGACTACGAAGCGACTCCACCCGCATCCACCAGGGAGGACGAGGACGAGATGTTCGCCGAGGCGGCCGAGCCGGCCGACCCGGGCGCACGACGTGATCCCGAGGACGTGGCTCTCGAGCTGCTCGGAGACATGCTCGGAGCAAAGAAGCTCGAAGGCTGAACGGCGAGCGAAGATCGTCTTGGTCACGATCTTCGCTCGGTTGGGTCCTTCCCCTATTTCTGCAACACGTTCTAGAGTGGTGTGGCCGGGGTCAATCCCCTGTGCAGCGCGCCGTGTGCATGGTCGGCGTCGACGCAACTTAGGAAGGAACACCTCAAGTGACCACAGAGGCATTCATTTATGAAGCCATCCGTACGCCGCGTGGCCGCGGCAAGAAGACCGGCTCACTGCACTCGGTCAAGCCGATCTCGCTGGTCACGGGCTTGATCGACGAGCTTCGCAGCCGCTTCCCGGATCTCGACGAAGACCGCATCTCCGATCTCGTTCTCGGTGTCGTCACCCCCGTGGGTGACCAGGGCATGGACATCGCGCGCGTCGCGGTCAACGACGCCGGACTGCCCGACACGGTGGGCGGTGTTCAGCTGAACCGTTTCTGCGCATCCGGCCTCGAAGCCGTCAACATCGCAGCTCAGAAGGTGCGTTCCGGCTGGGACGAGCTGGTGATTGCAGGCGGCGTCGAGTCGATGTCGCGCGTTCCGATGGGCTCGGACGGCGGACCGTGGGCTCTGGACCCGGCCACCAACTTCGACAACTACTTCGTCCCGCAGGGCGTCGGCGCGGACCTGATCGCCACCATGGAGGGCTTCACTCGCGACATCGTCGATGCCTACGCGGTGCGCTCGCAGGACCTCGCCGCGAAGGCATGGTCCGGCGGCTACTTCGCCAAGTCCGTGGTGCCGGTCAAGGACATCAACGGCATCACCGTTCTCGACCAGGACGAGCACATGCGCCCCGGCACGACGGTCGAGAATCTTGCGGGCCTGACCCCGTCGTTCGCGATGGTCGGCGAAGCGGGCGGCTTCGACGCCGTGGCCCTGCAGAAGTACCACCAGGTCGAGAAGATCAACCACGTCCACCACGGTGGCAACAGCTCCGGAATCGTCGACGGCGCAGCGCTCGTGCTCGTCGGTTCCGAGCAGGCCGGCAAGGACATGGGCCTCGACGCGAAGGCTCGCGTCGTGGCGACAGCGACCTCCGGCGCAGACTCCACCATCATGCTCACCGGCCCGACCCCGGCGGCCAAGAAGGCACTCGCCGCGGCGAACCTGACCATCGACGACATGGACCTGGTCGAGATCAACGAGGCGTTCGCGTCGGTCGTGCTCAAGTTCCAGAAGGACATGAACGTCCCCGACGAGAAGCTCAACGTCAACGGCGGCGCCATCGCGATGGGCCACCCGCTCGGCGCTACCGGCGCGATGATCACCGGAACGATGATCGACGAGCTCGAGCGTCGCGGCGGCCGGTACGCCCTCATCACGTTGTGCATCGGCGGCGGCATGGGTGTCGCCACCATCATCGAGCGCGTCTGACGCTCACCCGAACAGGAGACGAGAAACAGTGAGCGAGCAGAACATCATCAACTGGGAGCAGGATGCCGACGGCATCGTCGTCCTCACCATCGACGATCCCAACCAGGGCGCCAACACGATGAACGACGCCTACATCGACTCGATGAAGGCGACCGTCGATCGTCTGGAGTCAGAGAAGGACAACATCACCGGCGTCGTGCTGACGTCCGGCAAGAAGACCTTCTTCGCCGGCGGCGACCTCAAGGGCATGATCAAGCTCGGCCCCGAGAACGCCGAGGACATCTACAAGCGCAGCATCGCGATCAAGGCCGATCTGCGACGCCTCGAAACGCTCGGTAAGCCGGTCGTCACCGCGATCAACGGGGCCGCCCTCGGCGGCGGTCTCGAGATCGCCCTCGCCACGCATCACCGCATCGCGGCGGACGTGAAGGGCGTCAAGATCGGTCTTCCCGAGGTCACCCTCGGCCTGCTGCCCGGCGGCGGCGGCGTGGTCCGCACCGTCCGCATGCTCGGCTTGCAGAACGCTCTCATGGGTGTCCTGCTTCAGGGTCAGCAGCGTGGCCCGGTCGCGGCCAAGGAGACCGGCCTGGTCGACGAGGTCGTCGGATCCGTCGAGGAGCTGGTGCCCGCCGCCAAGGCGTGGATCAAGGCGAACCCCGAGGGTGGCGTCCAGCCGTGGGACAAGAAGGGCTACAAGATTCCGGGCGGAACCCCGTCCACCCCGGCATTCGCGGCCAACCTGCCGGCATTCCCCGCCAACCTGCGTAAGCAGATCAAGGGTGCACCGATGCCCGCGCCGCGCGCCATCATGGCGGCTGCGGTCGAGGGCTCGCAGGTCGACATCGACAATGCACTGCTCATCGAGGCGCGCTACTTCACCTCCCTCGTGACCGGTCAGGTCGCGAAGAACATGATCCAGGCGTTCTTCTTCGACCTCCAGGCCATCAACGGTGGTAAGTCCCGCCCGGACGGCATCGAGAAGAAGGAGATCAAGAAGGTCGGCGTGCTCGGTGCCGGCATGATGGGCGCGGGCATCGCCTACGTCGCCGCCAAGGCGGGACTCGAGGTCGTCCTCAAGGACGTCACCATCGAGGCAGCCGAGAAGGGCAAGAACTACTCGGAGAAGATCGAAGCCAAGGCGCTCTCGCGTGGCAAGACCACCGAGGGGAAGTCGAAGGCGCTGCTCGGCCGGATCACGCCGAGTGCCGATCCCGCAGACTTCGCCGGCGTCGACTTCGTCGTCGAGGCGGTCTTCGAGAGCCAGGACCTCAAGCACAAGGTCTTCCAAGAGATCGAGGACATCGTCGACCCCGACGCACTGCTGGGCTCGAACACCTCGACGCTGCCCATCACGGGTCTCGCCACCGGCGTGAAGCGCCAGGAAGACTTCATCGGTATCCACTTCTTCTCGCCGGTCGACAAGATGCCGCTGGTCGAGATCATCCGTGGTGAGAAGACGTCCGACGAGACGCTGGCACGAGTCTTCGACTTCGTGCAGGCGATCCGCAAGACGCCGATCGTGGTCAACGATTCGCGTGGCTTCTTCACCTCGCGCGTGATCGGCACGTTCATCAACGAGGCCATCGGCATGCTGAAGGAGGGCATCGAGCCCGCCACCATCGAGCAGGCGGGTATGCAGGCCGGCTACCCGGCGGCACCGCTGCAGCTGTCTGACGAACTGAACCTGACGCTCATGCAGAAGATCCGCAAGGAGTCGAAGGAAGCAGCCGAGGCAGAGGGCAAAGCGCTTCCCGCCGATCCGGCAGGCGACGTCATCAACGCGCTCGTCGAGAAGCACGACCGCAAGGGCAAGCTCGGCGGCGCCGGCTTCTACGACTACGAAGACGGCAAGCGCACCGGCCTGTGGTCGGGTCTCCGCGAGGAGTTCGGTTCCAAGGAGCTCGAGGTTCCGTTCGAGGATCTGATCGAGCGCATGCTGTTCATCGAGGCAATCGAGACGCAGAAGTGCTTCGACGAGGGTGTCCTCATGACCAGCGCGGACGCCAACATCGGTTCCATCATGGGTATCGGTTACCCGGCGTGGACCGGTGGCGTGCACCAGTACATCGTGGGCTACGAAGGCGGCCAGGCCGGCTTCGTGAAGCGGGCAGAAGAACTCGCCGCCAAGTACGGCGAGCGTTTCACCCCGCCTGCGTCTTTGAAGTAAGGCGGCTTCGCCGCCTGTGAGTGGCGAGCGAGTCCAGGGGCTCGCTAACCACTCACAGGGGTTGTCCCCAGCTCTGTGGTTACCCCACAGGCTGGGGACTTCTTCGTTTCCGGCGGGGCCGCCTACGCTTGCCACCAGGGGCGCAGTGGAACGTTCGCCTCACCCTTGGGGTCGAGCTTGACGGCAACGACCTGATGAAGTTGAACCACGTTGCGCTCGAAGCCGAGTCGCGAGCCGGCCATGTACAGGCCCCACACGCGCGCCGTGCCTTCGCCGACCTCCTCGACGCACGCATCCCAGTTCTCGACGAGGTTCTTGCACCATCCGGCGAGCGTCAGTGCGTAGTGCTCACGCAGGTTCTCCTCGTGCCTTACTTCGAGTCCGACGTTCTGGATCTCGGAGATGATGCGCCCCGAACCGGTGAGCTCACCGTCCGGGAATACGTAGCGGTCGATGAAGCCGCCGGCCTTCGCCTGACTCCGGTTGTCCGGGCGAGTGATGCAGTGGTTCAGGAGTTTTCCTCCGTCACGCAGCTTGTCGCGCAGGAACGAGAAGTAGACCGGGTAGTTACCGACGCCGATGTGCTCGGTGAGGCCGATGGACGAGATCGCATCGAAGCCGGTCTCGGGAACGTCCCTGTAGTCCGAATAGCGAACTTCCGCGAGCTCGGAGAGCCCTTCCTCCGCGATCGCTTTCTGGGCCCATTCGGCTTGTTCCTGGGACAACGTGACGCCGATCGCCTTCACGCCGCGCCGTGCCGCGTAGCGAACCATCGCGCCCCAGCCGCACCCGATGTCGAGCAATCGGTCACCGGCCTGGAGTCCGAGCTTCTCGAACACGAGACGGTACTTGTTCTCCTGCGCCTCTTCGAGCGTCTGCTCTGCGTCCTCGTAACAGGCGCACGTGTAGGTCATGGAGGGCCCGAGAACGTACTCGTAGAAGGCGTTGGACACGTCGTAGTGGTGGTGAATTGCTTCAGCATCGCGAGTGCGCGAATGCCGCAGTCCCTCCGCCACACGGCGCCAGCGAGGCAGGTGTTCCTGGGGTGGGGGAGCGATGGGACGCAACAGATCCCAGCCCAGCGATCGCGTGATGGTGGCAAGGGTGAGCGCGGACGGACGACGGAAATGGAGTTCGTCACCCATCACTCGAAGGATCTCGTACGGGTCTCCCGGGTGAACGCCGACTGCCTCGAGATCGCCCGAGACGTATGCGCGGGCCATGCCGAGGTCACCCGGCGCGGTCGCCAGATAGGTGGTGCCCCGAGTCGTCTTGAGATGCAGGCCGTAGGGAGCGTTCTCCGGGCCCGCCGAGCTGCCGTCGTAGGCGGTGAAACGCAACGGCAGCATGCCGTCGGAGAGAGTTTCGAGAATCTCTGCGATGGAGAGTCGGTGTTCTGGTGAGCCCTTCTGCGCTGCAGGGCCTTTCAATGTAGTCATCGTCTTTGTACCGCCTTCGAAAAGAGATCCAACAAACGGGATTCGGAATCGTATTTTTGTTTCAATGCCGCGTAGTGATCGCCGCTGTAGTAGAGACGCTCGAAATCTTCACGCGAGTAGAAGGAGTCGGAGTACAGCGACTTGTGTCCGTCGAAATCGCTGACCTTGTCCTCGATGAGCCGGTTGGCTGCACCTTCGGGTTCGCCGGCGGCGACGGGCACCGACGACCAGAAACCGATGTTCACGTAGGTGCGCTTCGGCTCGAGTGGGTACAGCGGCCACGGCCGCTGCGCGGAGGCGCCTGCGGGCGCAGGGTCGCGCAATCGCAACGGACACAGCCACAATGGTTCGATCGGAATCTCGTCGAGGAACCATCGGACGAAATCGGCGGTGCGCTCGATCGGCACCTCGACGTCCTGGACGACGCGTTCGCGCGGCGGGTTTCCCTTGCGGTGCTCGATGCGGTCGGCGATGTCCCATCGGTGATCGAGTGCGATGAGTTTCCAGTAGAAGCTGCTGCGGAGCAGGTTCTTCGGCCAGAACCGACGAATCCTGGGGTTCTGTGCGCCGAACGCGCGCGAGCACCAGAACCAGTCGGTGTCCCATCGCCACAGGTAGTCGCGGATGGTGAGGCGGTCGGCTTTCGGGTGATTGATCGACGCGTGCTGGATCGAGCGATAGAAGATGTCGTTGCCCGTGTAGTCGCTGACCGGCCCACCTTCGGCGGTTTGGCGGCCGAGAGTCAGGTAGCACTCGTGCGCGGTGAAGACGACGCCGTCGAGGTAGTCGACGGTTTCGCCGTCGTGCACGCGGTCGGAGACGATGCGGTCCATCGTCACTTGCAGATCGTCCAGCGAGTCGAACCGCAGATGCCGCAGGGCAACATACGGTTTCACCGGCTCGAGCTGGATTCGGAGACGGATCGAGTAGCCGAGCGTGCCGTAGGAGTTGGGGAAGCCCCAGAACAGGTCCGCATGTTCACCCTCCGGTCGGGCGGTGATGATCTCACCAGATCCGGTCAGTACGTCGATCTCGAGTACCGACTCGTGGGGGAGTCCGTTACGGAACGAGGTGGATTCGATGCCGAGCCCGGTGACCGCACCGCCGAGGGTGATGGTCTTCAGCTGTGGCACGACCATCGGGGCCAGACCGTATGCGAGTGTCGCGTCGACCAGGGTCTCGTAGGTACACATGCCGGACACGTCGGCGGTGCGGGCTTCGGTGTCCACGGAGATGACGCCGTCGAGGCCGGAGACGTCGAGGCCCGGTGCGGCGTTCTTCGCACGCGCCCGGAACAGATTGGACGTCTTCTTGGCGAGGCGAATGTTCGCGTCGGACGGTATGGCCCGATAGGAGGCGAGGAGGCGCTCGACTCCGGCCTGATGTGCTGCCGGGCCGTGCAGGGCCGGGCGCGCTCGGGATCCGGCTCCGCGAGTGCGCGCACGCATGTTTTTCATCAGTTCGACCGAAGATGCAGCCACATGTCGACGCTATCCCCGAATCGTTGTTCCGGCTATGCAAATTTCGACTACTCGACAGCGCTTCGCGGAACGGACACTTGGAAAGTGAGCTACCTCACATTGGAAAGTCGCACTTTCGCCCGATGTCTGCATCTACAGGCAGGATGGTGGTGTTCGATCCAAGCCGCAGGTTTCGTCACGCAGTTTCGTCGTCAAGGAGTGTCACAGTGGGTCAGGTCAGTGCCAGCAGTTCGATCACCGTTTCGTCGTCGCCCGAGAAGACGCTCGCAGCGCTGTCCGACTACGAGACCGTCCGTCCGCGGATCCTGTCGGAGCAGTACCTCGACTACCGGGTGATCGAGGGCGGTCAGGGTAACGGCACAGTGGTGCACTGGATCTTGAAGGCCACCGAGAAGCGCTCGCGCGACATCAAGGCCACCGTGACCGTAGCCGGCAACACGATCACCGAGACCGACGCGAACTCCTCGCTCGTCACCACCTGGGTTGTCGAGCCCAGCGGGACGGGCTCGTCCGTCACCACAAAGACGGAGTGGAAGGGCGCCGGTGGCGTCGGGGGCTTCTTCGAGAAGACGTTCGCACCCCTCGGCCTCAAGAAGATCCAGGCTCAGGTCCTGGAGAACTTGAAGGCAGAGTTGGCCTGACAGGCCACGGTCTAGGCTGACATAAACACGCAGAGAGGACCACGTTCAGTGCAACCAGGTGGACAGCCCGACATGTCGCAACTTCTCCAGCAGGCGCAGCAGATGCAGGAGCAGTTGATGACGGCGCAGCAGGAGATGGCAGAGGCGGAGGTCACCGGCCAGGCCGGCGGCGGGCTGGTGACAGCCACCGTCAAGGGCACGGGCGAGGTCGTCGGATTGAAGATCGATCCCAAGGTCGTCGATCCCGAGGACGTCGAGACCCTGCAGGACCTGATCATCGGCGCAATCGAGGACGCATCGGGCAAGGCCCAGGAGTTCGCCGCGGAGAAGCTCGGACCGCTCGCAGGCGGCATCGGTGGCGGAGGCGGATTCCCCGGCCTCCCCGGCATCTAGAGCGCGCACGTGTACGAAGGTCCAGTCCAGGACTTGATCGACGAGCTCGGAAAGCTTCCCGGCGTCGGACCGAAGAGTGCTCAACGTATTGCGTTCCACCTGCTCGGTGTCGAGCCACCGGACATCGACCGGTTGCAGAAGGCGCTGCAAAGAGTGCGGGACGGCGTGCAGTTCTGCATCGAGTGCGGCACGGTCTCCGACAAGGAGAAGTGCCGGATCTGTGCGGACGCACGCCGTGACCGGACTCTGATCTGCGTGGTCGAGGAGCCGAAGGACGTGCAAGCGGTAGAGCGGACTCGTGAGTTCCGCGGGCTGTATCACGTGCTCGGAGGGGCTCTCGATCCGTTGTCCGGTGTCGGACCCGACCAGCTTCGGATTCGGGAGCTGTTGGGACGCATCGGCAATCAGGTCGACGGCGTCGACGTTTCCGAGGTCATCATCGCGACCGATCCCAATACCGAGGGTGAGGCCACCGCCACGTACCTGGTGCGGATGCTCCGGGACTTCCCCGGATTGAAGGTCTCGCGCCTTGCTTCCGGGCTGCCGATGGGCGGCGATCTCGAGTTCGCGGACGAGCTGACGCTGGGGCGGGCGCTGTCGGGTCGCCGGGAACTGTAGTGACGGCTCCCAAGCGCACCGCGGACGAGACGCGCACGCTCATCGTGGAGTCGGCGGGTAAGGCGTTTGCGACTCGCCCCTACCGTGAGATCACCCTCAAGGACATCGCGGAGGACGCGGGCGTCAGTGCGCCGTTGATCATCAAGTACTTCGGCTCGAAGGAACAGCTTTTCGACGAGCTCGTCGATTTCCGGGCTGCGGCGGAGATGATGTTCGACGTCCCGATGCCGGAACTCGGGGAGCGTTTGGTGATGTTGTTCACGCGGTCCCGCGAGGTGTACAAGCCGTTGTCGATGAACATTCTGTTCATGAGCGGTGCCGGCGAGGAGAGCAGCGCGAAGCTGCGCGAGAACTATTCGAGGCAGATCATCGGTGGTCTGGCAGAGCGATTGACGGGCCCTGACGTGCGACTACGTGCCGAGCTGGCCATGTCGATGGTGGTCGGACTTGCGCTCATGCGCCGCCGAATGATGCACAATCAGGCGACCGGCTCGTCGGAGGAAGTCGTGGCGCGGTACGCACCGTTGGTGCAGCGATTGCTGGACGGCGAGAACACCTGACGTTTGCGAGGTAAACGGGCATTCACCTAACGTGGTGAACAATCATTTACCTCGTAGGACAGGCGGTGCCTCAGTGACGACCTCGATCGAGTCTCCTGGCGTGACCGGCGATGAGATCGACGAGCGCGGCGGGTCTCGGTTCCTGTTCCCGATCCTCTGTGGGGCGGCGATCTTCTACGCCGTGATGCAGACCGTGATCGTGCCACTGCTGCCGGTGCTCCCGGGTCTCACGAACTCGAGCCAGGTCGCGGTGTCGTGGATGGTCACGATCACTCTTCTCGTCGGTGCGGTCATCACCCCGATCTTCGGACGCCTCGCCGACATGTACGGCAAGAAGCGCCTGCTTCTCACGGCATTCGTGTTGATGACGTTCGGTTCCCTTCTGTGCGCCCTGTCGTCCGACATCGTGGTTCTCATCGGCGCCCGGGCGCTTCAGGGAGCAGGCGCGGCCGTGATCCCTATCGGGGTCTCGCTACTGCGTGACGAACTTCCGCCGCACAAGGTGAACGGCGCAATCGCGATGATGAGTTCCACCCTCGGATTCGGCACGGCGCTCGGCTTGCCGTTCTCCGCCGCGATCGCCGAGTTCTACAACTGGCATGTGCTTTTCGTGGTGACGACGGCGATCGGCGTGTTCCTGACCGTCGCGACCGTGAAGTTCGTGCGCGAGGCGCCGATCGGGGCTTCCGGCAAGTTCGACGGAGTCGGTTCGGTCGGGCTCGCCGCCGCACTCGTCTGTCTGCTCGTTCCGGTCACCCAGGGCGGAACCTGGGGATGGGCGAGCCCGGCCATCCTGTCGATGTTCGCGGCAGCGATCGCACTGTTCGCGCTGTGGGGATATCACCAGTGGCGGCGCGACAGCCCGCTGGTCGACCTGCGGGTGTCCATGCGGCGGGCGGTTCTCATCCCGAACGTGGTGGCTCTGCTCGTCGGCTTCGCATTCTTCGGCAACACCCTCATCACCACTCAGCTACTGCAGACCCCTTCGGACGGCGCAGGCTACGGACTCACCATCGTGCAGGCGGCGCTGTGCCAACTGCCGACGAGCGCCGCGATGATCATCTTCGCTCAGGTGGGCGTCCGAATCACCGAACGATTCGGAGCGAAGGTCACGATGATGTGCGGGGCGCTGGTGCTGACCGGCGGCTATATCGTCCATGCGATGGGCGGCAAGGATCTGTGGATGGTGATCACCACTCTCGGTGTGACCGCCATCGGTACCGCCCTCGTCTACAGCACGCTGTCGATCCTGATCGTGCGCGCCGTGCCGGTCGGGATGATGGCGGCGGCCAACGGAGTGAACGTCCTGTTGCGGACCGTCGGCAGCACGGTGTGCAGCGCTGTGGTCGCGACGATCCTGGCCGCGAACCTCGTCGCGGGCAGCCATTTCAGTACCGAATCGGGGTTCACGGGCGCCTACCTCGTATGCGCGGTGTTGTCCGTCATCGTGCTGATCGCCTGCATGGCGCTGCCAGGAAGGGCGCAACAGGAAAAGGTATTGTGACTCGAGTCACACTGCTGTATCGTCGGTAGTGCGGAACGAGGAATTGTACCTGTGAGCAGAGAAAACTCGTGAAGCAGAGATCCGGCCGAGAATGCGAAAGCGTTCCCGGCCGAACCCCTTTTTCAGGGTGCTATGCGAGGCGCTCGCGCCTGAGCTGACTCACTTCGGGGAGATCGAGGGGTGCCAGCTCGGATACTCCGAGCGCCCGCATCAGCAGCAGGTCGGCCAGTTCGGGGTTTCGTGCCAGAACCGGGCCGTGCATGTAAGTACCGATCGCCGAACCCTGCACGACGCCCTCGCTGCCGTCGCCTACGCCGTTGCCCACTCCGCGCGTGACGCGGCCGAGGGGTGTGGCATCCGAGCCGAGGGTGGTGCCACCGCGATGATTCTCGAAGCCGGTGAGCTGCGCGGTCAGGCCGTCGAGCCTCGGTGTGGTGACCACCTCGCCGATGGAACGCGTCGCCTGCGGTGCGGTGGTGGCATCGAAAAGTGAGACGCCCTCCACGCGTTCGCCCGCGGACGTCTCGTACCAGTTGCCGAGCACCTGGATGGCGGCGCAGATCGCGAGTACCGGCACGCCCCGCTGCGCAGCCTGCTGGAGGCCGGGGTAGCGCGTCAGGTGGCGGGTGGCCAAACGCTGGGCCGAGTCTTCGGCGCCGCCGAGCGTGTAGACGTCCAGCGACTCGGGAACCGGATCGTTCAGCGTGATCTCGACGATCTCGGCGTCGTGTCCGCGCATCTTCGCCCGCTGGCGAAGGATCAGTGCATTGCCGCCGTCGCCGTACGTGCCCATGACGTCCGGCAGTACGAGACCGATTCGGAGAGTGGACTCAGCCATTGTGTGTCTCCTTGGCGATCGCAGTGTTGAGGTCGCGGAACGCCGTGTAGTTGGCCAACACCTCGACGCGGCCGGGCGGACAGGAGGCTATGGCGCGCAGCGGGTTTCGCTCCAGTGTGTGGTCCACGCCTGCATAGGTGAGGCGCACCGCGAGATCCGTGCCGCGCTCACCTGCGGCGACCACCTTCACGCCCTCGAAGTGCTCGAAACGAACATCCCAGAGCCACGACAGATCCTCCCCGTCCGGGACCTGACCGTTGACGGCGATGACGAGTCCGTCGACGGTCGGATCGATCATCGACAGCGCCTCCTGCCAGCCGGCAGGGTTCTTCGCGAGCAGCATGTGTACGGAGTGCGGGCCGACCTGAACGGTGCTGTACCGGCCGGCGACGTCTCGCACGGTGGAGGCTGCCGCCACCGCGTCCTCGGCCCGGGCGCCCATCACGACGGCTGCGGCCACGGCCTGGGCAGCGTTGCCTCGGTTGGCCTTTCCCGGAAGGGCGAGCGACATCGGGATGACCACGCCATCGGGTCCGTACAGGTTCTCGTCGTCCAGCCACCAGTGCGGCTCGGGGCGGGCGAACTCGGATCCGGTACTGCGCCAGTGCGTTCCCTCCCACACGATGGGCTCGCCCGTGCGTGGGCAGCTGGTGGCGTCGCCGACCCAGCCGCTTCCGGCCGCGACCCACACGACGTTCTTCGCGTCGTACGCGACCGAGGTGACCAGCACGTCGTCGCAGTTGGCGACGATCACGGCGTCGGGGTGGGCGGCCACGCAGGCCCGCAGCTTCCGCTCGATCATGTTGATCTCGCCGACCCGGTCGAGCTGATCCCGCGTCAGGTTCAGCAGAACGATCGCCTCGGGGTTCACCGCATCCGACACGTGGGGAACGTGCAGTTCGTCGACCTCGAGTGCCGCGACGGGCGCGTCGATATGGGAACTGAGAGCAGCGACGATTCCCGCATCCATGTTGGCGCCGTCGGCCTGGGTTGCGACCTCGCCGAGAGTGGCGAGGGCCGCTGCCGTCATACGAGTGGTGGTGGACTTGCCGTTGGTGCCGGTGACGACGACGGTGCGACGATCACGTCCGAGCTGTGTCATCAGCGAGGGATCGATCTTCAGGGCGATCAGCCCACCGATCATCGACCCCTTGCCGCGTCCCGCCTTCTGTGACGCCCACGAGGCTGTTGCGGCTGCGCGAAGGGCCAGTTTGCCCCGTGTCGTGATCCCGGTGCTTCTGCTCACCGAGCGAGTTTGGCACAGGCGTCCGTGCTTTGCCGATTCGCGCCTGCGTGGCGGCGGCGCCCGTGATGACCACCACTCCACCGACCAGTGTCGCGACACTGGGGCGTTCGCCGAGGACGAGCCAGGCGGCGGCGATCCCGACGACCGGAACGAGCAGTGAGAACGGGGCGATCGAGCCGGCCGGGTAGCGAGTGTGGAGCAGCGTCCAGATCCCGGACCCGACGATGGTTCCGAACACCACGATGTACGCCAGGCCGAGTAGTGCGGGGGCGCCGTCGGCGTCGAACGATCCGGCGAGGATGTTCCATCCGGTCGTCGGGCCCTCGAGGGCTGCGGACAGGGCCAACATCGGTAGTGGGGGAATGACGCACATCCACAGCATCAGCCGCATCGGTTCGTCGGTGGCGGCCTTGCGGTTGCCGATGTTGCCGAAGGCCCAGGACAGCCCGGCGAGCAAGGTGAGCAGCATCGGAACGAGGGCGGCGTGCCCGGCCCGGTCCCAGCCGATGAGACTCATTCCCGCGACGGCCACGGTGAGTCCGGCGATCTGCAGCGGCCGCAGTTTCTCCCGCAGCAGGACAGCGCCCAGCAGGACGGTGAACGGCGCGGACGACTGCAGGACCAGCGAGGCCAGGCCGGTGGGCATCCCGGCGTCCATTGCCCAGAACAGGAAGGCGAACTGCCCGAATCCGAAACCGGCGCCGTAGAGGAGGAGCCATCTCAGCCGGACCCGAGGCCGCGGCACGAACAGCAGAACCGGTACGGCGATCACGAGGAAGCGCAGGCCCGCGAAGAAGTACGGAGGGAAGTGGTCGAGGCCCACGCGGATGGCGAGAAAGTTCAGTCCCCACAACAGCACCGAGGTGAGGGCGAGCATGCGATCGCGGGGAGACATGGCATCAATCGTGAGTCCTGCAAAACTTCAGGACAAGCGATGATTAGCACAGCAGCCATGTAGTTTTACTACATGGATGCGCATCGGCTTCGAGTGCTTCGAGAACTGGCCGACCGGGGAACGGTCGCCGCCGCGGCACAGGCACTGTCGATGACTCCCTCGGCGGTGTCGCAGCAACTCAAGATCCTGTCGAAGGAAGCCGGCGTTGCGCTCCTGGAGCCGGACGGTCGGCGTCTCCGGCTCACCGATGCGGGCCGTGCCCTCGTCGTGCGGGCCGACGACGTGCTGGCGGCGCTCGACCGGGCAACCGCCGAGATGGAGTCGTATCGCGGCTCACCACGAGGGCTGGTGCGTGCTGCGCTGTTCCCCTCGGGGGCGGGGCTCCTGCTGCCGCGAATTCTCACGGCCCTGGAGAATTCGGGCGTCGACCTCGAAGCGCGGGACGAGGACGTACCAGCGTCCGCGGTGCCGTCCCTGCTCGCGGACTACGACGTGGTTCTCACTCATCGCGACGAGCGGGCCGTCGACAGTTCGTCACCGCGCGTGCTCGCCGAACCTCTGATGCGTGAGCCGATCGACCTGATTCTTCCGCCCGATCATCCACTTGCGGGCGAGGATTCGGTTCGCCTCGAGCAGCTTTCCGACGAAGCCTGGATCAGTGTGCGAGGCGGCTTTCCGGTCGACGACGTTCTGCTGTCGGTGGCGGCCGCCACCGGAGTGCAACCACGAGTCGTTCAGCGGATCAACGATTTTCGGGTGATCGAGGAATTGGTCGCCGACGGGCACGGCGTGGCGCTCCTGGCCAGGCACTCGGTATCGCATCCGAGAGTGGCGCAGGTTCGTCTGGCCGGGGTCAAGGCCGCACGAATCTACGAGCTCGCACGCAGACCGTCCGCCGACGAGCGCCCAGCCGTGCGTGTCGTGCTGAACGCATTCCGATCGGTCGTCGCAGATGTTCTTGCCGACGATGCGGCCCGCGTCAGCTGAGAGCCTTGGCCTTGAGCGCTTGGAACTCCGCCTCGGTGATGGTCCCGGAATCGAGGAGAGCCTTCGCGTCCGCGATGTGCTCGGCGGGAGATTTGCCGGCCACATCTCGGATGTAGCTCTCTTGCGCAGCCTGCGCATTCTGTACCGCCGCGTTGGAGCGTCGTGCCATCTCGTCGCCTTTCACGATCAGATAGACGAGGGAGGTGAGGAGGGGGATGAGAAACAGGAAGAGCACCCAGACGGCCTTGGCCCAGCCGGATGTCTTGTGGTCACGGAAGAGGTCCGTGATGATCGTAAAGAGCAGGATCAGGTACGCCAGAAAGGCGAAGCTGACGATGATGACCCAAAGGAAGTCCCAGAAAGAGTCCATACATCACTATCCCACCTGTGGGGCTGCGCTTGTGAGTGGTTTGCGAGTCCAGAGATTCGCAAACCACTCACAAGCGGCGGAGCCGCCTCAGTGCGCGCGATTGACCGCGGAGACCACGGCGCGGAGTGAAGCAGTGGTGATCGAGGTGGCGATTCCGACGCCCCAGACCACCTTCGTCTCGCCGCCGGGCAGCGTGACCGCGCATTCGACGTAGGCCGCAGCCTGCGCATCGTCGCCGGCGGACATGGCGTGCTCCGAGTAGTCCAGCACGCGGACGTCGAGATCGATGCCGGACAGCGCATCGACGAATGCTGCGAGCGGGCCGTTGCCCGAACCGGTGACCTCGTGTTCCTTGCCGCCCAGCTTCACGGTGGCCACGATCGAGTCGGTGCCGCCGTCCTCCTCGGCTGCGGTGACCGTCTGCTTCATCCGCTCGAGCGGACTGATCGGCGCGAGGTACTCCTCGTGGAAGACGTCCCACATCTCCTTGGGCGACACCTCGCCACCCTCGCCGTCCGTGATCTTCTGAACGGCCTGCGAGAACTCGATCTGGAGGCGACGCGGCAGCGACAGCCCGTGGTCGGCCTTCATGATGTACGCGACGCCGCCCTTGCCGGACTGCGAATTGACGCGGATGACTGCCTCGTACGTGCGGCCGACGTCCTTGGGGTCGATGGGCAGGTACGGGACGGCCCACTGAATGTCGTCGACGTCCGAGTCCTGCGAGTCGGCGTCGATCTTCATGGCGTCGAGGCCCTTGTTGATCGCGTCCTGGTGGCTGCCGGAGAAGGCCGTGTAGACCAGATCTCCGCCGTACGGGTGGCGCTCGGGCACCGGCAGCTGGTTGCAGTACTCGACGGTGCGACGGACCTCGTCGATGTTGGAGAAGTCGATCTGGGGATCGACCCCGCGCGTGAACATGTTGAGTCCCAGCGTCACCAGGCAGACGTTGCCGGTGCGCTCACCGTTGCCGAAGAGGCAGCCTTCGATACGGTCGGCACCCGCCTGGTATCCCAGCTCGGCCGCGGCGACGCCGGTGCCGCGGTCGTTGTGGGGGTGCAGCGAGAGGATCACCGAATCGCGGCGCGCCAGGTTGCGGTGCATCCACTCGATCGAGTCGGCGTACACGTTGGGGGTGGCCATCTCGACCGTCGCCGGCAGGTTGAGGATGACCGGCTGCTCTGGGGTGGCACCCAGGATTTCGGTGACGGAGTCGCAGACTTCTCTGGCGTAGTCGAGTTCGGTTCCCGTGTACGACTCGGGGGAGTATTCCCAACGCCATTCGGTGTCGGGGTACTTCTTCGATTCGGCGAGCGCGTAGGTCGCGGCATCCGTGGCGATCTTCTTGATCGCGTCACGGTCGGCCTTGAAGACCACGCGGCGCTGCAGGATCGACGTCGAGTTGTAGAAGTGGACGATCACCTTGTTGGCGCCTTCGCACGCCTGGAAGGTGCGCTCGATCAGCTCCTGGCGGGACTGCGTGAGCACCTGGATGGTGACGTCGTCGGGGATGGCGCCGTCCTCGATGATCTCGCGAACGAAATCGAAGTCGGTCTGGCTGGCCGAGGGGAATCCGACCTCGATCTCCTTGTAGCCCATACGAACAAGCAGTTCGAACATGCGACGCTTGCGTGCGGGGCTCATCGGGTCGATCAGTGCCTGGTTGCCGTCGCGGAGGTCGACGGCGCACCACTGCGGCGCGCGGTCGATGGTCTTGTCCGGCCAGGTGCGGTCCGGCAGCGATACCGGCTCGACCTCTTCAGAGAAGGGGCGGTAGCGGAACGACGGCATCGACGAATTCTTCTGCGTGTTCCAGGCCGGCTGGTCGGAGGGTGCAGGCTTCGTCGGCGGCGTGATGGTGCGCGTTCCGGATGTGAAAGCGTCGGCGGGGGACATGGGATTGATCTCCAGATTCGATATGGACTTCGTGAGTCCTACGGCTGATTCGACCGGCGCACGAAAAACCCCGCGGCGGGAAGCCAGTCTGGATCAGACCCCGTCGCGGCAACCAAGGAGGAGTGCGCGCTGCATGAAACGCACTCTACTCCTGATGTGGATCTGTGCGTGGTTGGGCGGTGCGGCGTGGGATCATGCTGCGACGGATCGGGGAGTGACGATGTATCGAAGGACGGCCACCGGCTGCGCACTCGCGATCCTTGCGGTCCTGGTCAGTGCGTGTTCCTCCGTTGTCGTCGGGTCGCCGCGGGTGGTAGGTGAAGGTCCTCCGATTCATGGACAGCCAGTGAGTTCACTCGATCGGGCGGAAGCGGAGACGGCGGCAGCGGCGCGGGCGATCGATCCCTGTCTGGCGTTGGATCCCCATTCGTTCGACGGTCTCGGCGCAGTGATCGCATACGGGCCGGTCGGGGACCTCTCGACGTGTCACGCGGAGATCGTGCCACCCAGTGGTTCACCCGCAACGCCTGATTGGCTCGAGGTGAACATCGGCGTCCTCGAACCCACGGCGGAGTTGGGCCTACCCCAGGTGGTTGCAGGTACGGAGGTGCGCGGACCGGCGCTGACGATGCCAGGCAGCTGTGCTCTGTACTTCCCGCTCGCCCCGTATGTGTCTCTCGGGCAGCAGGTTCCCGGTGTGACGCAGCGTTGGGGGTACGTGTCGCACCTCGGTGACGGGGCTTCGGACTGCGTCGCCGCCCGCGCGGTGACCGAGTCCGTGCTGGGCAGGCTCGAACGCCACGACGCAGTGGGCGGCGACAGGAGTGTTCCGCTGGCGGAACAGGATCCGTGCCGAGTGGTCGAGTCGCTGGACAAGGGCGTGGAGACGTTCGGGCCGGGAAGTCGGCCGTTCGAGTGCCGCATCGGCTTGGAGGGCGGTGTGCCCGCATCCGTCGCCTTCGCGCTCACCCCGCCGCCCGAGACGAGCGAAAGCGGGTTGGACGAGGTCGTCCTGGGCAACCGCCGTTTCCTGCATTTTCAGGACGCCATGGCCTGCAACTACTACTTCTATCCCGGCGAGGTGTTCGACACCGAGCAGGGGCCCGGCGCGGCGGTCCCGGACACGTCCGAGCGGAGTCGCACCAGACTGACCGCAGCGGTCACCGCTTCGGCCGCCAACTGCGCGGATGCGGAAGTGCTGGCCACTACGGCCGCTGCCATGTTCGACTATTGAGATGAACCCCCGAGTCGACGTCGCACAGGCATACCTCGATGCGTTGCTGAGCCATGACGGCAACACCGTTCCGATAGCCCCGTGCGCAGTCCGATACGAGGTCGGCCTCAAGACAGCGTTCTCGGGCAGTCACCTTCGTCGCAGCCTGTCCGGCGGACCTCAGTATCACCTGGTTCGTGCAATTCGCGACGTGACGTGGACCGAGTCCGGTGACGACGTGACAGCCGAATACCTGCTGGATGCGGGGCTCTTCGGGCGCACCCTGACGACTGTGCGAGTCACCGAGACATTTCGTATCCCTGCGGACGATCTGCGTATCCACCGCATTGATGCTTCTATCCGGCCGGCCGGGAAGAAGTCTGCAGCTAGATGACCGTGTACATCGACCTTACTCAGAAGTAAGGTCGAGGGCATGACTGCTGAACAGCCCGTACCCAAAACGCTCGAACTGTGGCGCAAGCTGTCCGGCAACGCGGCGGGCAGGCTCGCGTTCTCGGTGGGGCTGTGGGCGCGGGCTCCCTACTTCGCCACGGTCCTGCCGACCGTGCAGAGCGTGGAGCCGGGCCGGGCCGTGGTGACCTCGCCGAAATGGTTCGGAGTGCACAACCACATCGGTACCTTCCACGCGATCGCCGCGTGCAACCTCGCGGAGACCGCGATGGGAATGGTGATGGAGGCGTCCACGCCGCGCACCCATCAGTGGATCCCCAAGGGCATGGACGTGCAGTACCTCGGCAAGGCCGGCTCGAGCCTCCGCGCCGTGGCCACTCTCGACCTGGACATCGCGTCGATCACCGAGGGTCAGGACGTTCCCGTCGAGATCGCGATCTACGACAAAGACGGCAAGGAAGTCGTGCACGCGCAGATTGTCACCTGGGTGCGGCCGAAACAGGATGCCCACTCAGGATCGACACGCGGTTGAACGCGTTGATCGTGATCGCGGCCCAGATCAGCACCGAGATCTGATCGTCGGAGAGCGCGGAACGCGCAGCGGCATAGGTGTCGTCGTCGATGTGTTCGGCGGCCACCTTCGTGACGGCTTCGCCGATCTCGAGCGCGGCTCGTTCCTGTTCGTTGAAGAGCGTGGACTCGCGCCAGGCGGGCAGGACTGCGATCCGCTGATTGGACTCGCCGCCCTCCACTGCGCGCCGGGAATGTAGATCCAAGCAGAACAGGCACTGATTGATCTGGGAGACCCGAACATTGACCAATTCCATGATCACCCGGTCGAGCCCCACGTCGGCTGCGCGTGCGGCAACCTCGACAGCGACCCCGTTCATCGACTTGAAGACCGAAGGGGTCTGCTTGTCGATGTAGACCCGCCGCTTGGTCATGGCCGGTCCGCCACAGCCTGTTCGGCTTCGGGAGTGACCGCGTCGACACTGTCGGCGAATTCGTCGTGCTTCTGGACGTATCGCGCGACGAACGGGCAGATCGGGACGATGCGTAGCCCGGCGGATGTCGTATCGGTCAGCCCTTCCTTGATGAGGGTGCTGGCCAGGCCGCGGCCGCCGAACTCCTCGCCGATCTCGGTGTGGAAGAAGATCCGCTGGCTGCCCTTGTCCACGTACTCGGTGAAGCCGGCGATCGCCCCGTCTTCTTCGATCTCGTAGCGATGTCGGTCGGTGTCGTTACGAACGGTCGTCATTCAGCCACCATAGGCGCGTGATCACGAACCCGCCTTGGGAGTTGCGCGATCGATGATGGCGGCCGTGTCGACGCCCGTGGGCAGGGTGCCGAACACACTTCCCCAGTCGCCTGCCAAACGGGTCGAGGTGAAGGCATCGGCCACGGCGGGGTGGCCGTAGCGAACCAGTAGCGAGCCCTGTAGCGCCAGTGCCATGTCGCCGACGATGGTGCGGCCGCGGTGCTCGAGGTCGTTCATGTCCGCGAAATGCGACTTGACCCTGGCGACCGCAGTGTCGAGCGCGGCGTCCGCGCCCGCGCTGCGATCCAATTCGTCGAAGAAGGCCTGCAATGATTCCGGCTGCCTCGCCATCGCGCGCAGCGCATCCAGGGCGGCGACGTTTCCGGAGCCTTCCCACACCGAGAGCACGGGCGCCTCGCGATAGAGCCTCGGCATGCGCGAATCTTCCGTGTACCCGTTGCCGCCGAGGCACTCGAGCGCTTCTGCCGCATGGACGGGGCCGCGCTTGCACACGAAGTACTTGCTCACCGCCAAGGAGATTCGGCGAAGCGCGATTGCTTGCTCGTCACCGGACGTTGCCCGGTCCGTGAGTGCGGCCAACCACATCGCGACGGTGGTCGACGCCTCCGACTCCACCGCGAGATCGGCCAGCACGTTGCGCATCAACGGCTGATCGACGAGGTGCTTGCCGAATGCGCTGCGATGAACGGCGTGGTGGGCGGCCTGTGCGGTTCCGACCCGCATCCCGATGCTCGTTCCGATCGTGCAATCGAGACGAGTCATGTTGACCATCTCGATGATCGTGGGCACGCCGCGGCCTTCTTCGCCCACCATCCATGCCACGGCTTCGTCGTACTCGACCTCGCTGCTTGCATTGGAATGGTTGCCGAGCTTGTCCTTGAGCCGCTGGAGGTGCATACGGTTGAGCGTGCCGTCTGGAAGAACCCGGGGCAGGAAGAAGCACGACAGCCCGGATTCGGTCTGCGCGAGCACGAGAAAGATGTCCGACATCGGCGCCGACGTGAACCACTTGTGCCCGGTCAGCAAGTAGCTGCCGTCGGACTGCGGCACGGCGCGAGTGGTGCCGGCCCGCACGTCCGAGCCGCCTTGCTTCTCGGTCATGGACATTCCGGCGATCAGCCCGGCCTTTCCGAGCGGGGCGCCGAGCTTCGGATCGTACGAACGAGTGGTGAGCAGCGGCTCGTACTGCGCGGACAGTTCGGCGTTGTGGCGTAGGGCCGGGACCACCGCGTACGTCATCGAGATGGGGCACTGATGTCCGGCGTCGACCTGGCCCCACACCGCGAGCTTCGCGGCACGAATCAGATGGGCGTGCGGATTCGGGTCCGCCCACGGTGTGCCATGCAGCCCGAGGTCCACGGCGGTCGACATCAACTGGTGATAGGCGGGGTCGTACTCGACCTCGTCGATTCGGTGGCCGTACCGGTCGTGGGTGCGCAGGACCGGAGGATGCGCCTCGGCGAGGTCGCCCCATCTCTGGGCCTCCTCGCTTCCGGCGAACCTGCCGACCCGGTGCACTTCCTCCAGGGCATCGTGCGCGCCCTCGCGTCGAAGCGCGTCGAGGAGTGGTGCGAACTCGGCAGCGTCGTAATCCACGAGTGGCGGCGCCTGATTGAAGACTTCGTGGGTCGCGCTCATGGCGGGGTTCCTAACGATCGGAGGGTGAACGTGCGGAGTGCGGGAAGAATTCTCGGGTCGGCGGTACCCCGAGCGAGTGGGCGTACGAGGGCTTCGCCGATGGCGCCGACGAGGCAGGCCGCCGTGACTTCGGTGTCTTGCTCGGGGATCTCGTGAGCGGCGACGGCGGCGGATATCGCGACGGCGAGCGCATCGCGAAACGACTCGCGGAAGAGCAATCTCTCGGTGTCCACGGCCGAGTCGACGGGTTCGGCGAGCAGGGCGTAGGCCATCGTCGGGGCGCGGAGCGCACGTTCGGCGAAGGTGAGGACGAGGGCCGAGACCGCGTCGACGTTGTTGCCGGACGTGTTCTTGGCGTGGTTGCCGGCCTCGACGGCCGCGTTCACCTCGCGACTGCAACTGATGCGAAAGACCTCGGCGAACAGTTCGCCCTTGTTCGCGAAGTGGCGATAGACAGTGCCCGTGCCGACGTCCGCGTCTTCGGCGACGGCGGCCACCGAACAGCCGGAGTAGCCGTGCCGACCGACCAGGTCGGTTGCAGAGTCGATCAACCGCGCCCGCAACGCGTCGAGGCGATCTTGGACGGCTGGAGTCCGCCGATAGGCCATATCAAGAAGTGAACACCGATTCCGTTCTTGTGTCAACGTGGATACTGGGCACGGACACCCACCGCCGTTCTCAGGAGAACTCACCGTGCCGGATCGAAAGAACTTCGACGTCTCGGCCATTCCGAATCAATCTGGCAAGACCGTCCTGATCACCGGAGCGAACAACGGATTGGGGCTGCAGTCCGCAACGGAGTTGGCGCGTGCGGGCGCCCGGATCCTGCTGGCATGCCGGAACCCGGAGAAGGCGGCCACGGCTCTCGAAAGAGTCCGTGCAGCGTCATCGGCAGGCGCGGATCATCGGGTGATCCCGCTCGATCTCTCGGATCTGTCCTCGGTGCGAGACGCTGCCGAACGTGCTCACGAAGTTGCGCCGGTCATCGACGTGCTCGTCAACAATGCGGGACTGATGGCCGTCCCGTTCGCCCGGACAGTGGACGGGTTCGAGCTGCAGCTCGGTACCAATCATTTCGGACACTTCGTGTTGACGGACGCACTGCTGCCTTCGTTGATGGCGGCCCCGGCACCGCGCGTGGTCAGTCTCGCGAGCGTGGCGCATCACCGCGGCAGCATCGACCTGAAGGACCTGAACTACGAACACCGCGAATACGACCGCATGGGTGCATACGCTCAGTCCAAACTGGCGAACCTGTTGTTCAGCAGTGAACTCGCTCGGCGCAGCGAGCGCGCGGGTGGTCACCTGACCGCGGTCGCAGCGCATCCGGGAATTGCAGCAACCAACCTGTTCGACTCGATGATCCCAGCGATCCCCGGGGCAGCGACCCTCACGCATCTCGGATTGAAGATCTTCGGTAACGACGAGAAGGACGGCGCGCTCAGTCAGCTGTACGCCGCGACGATGCCCGACGTCCGTAACGACGACTACCTGGGGCCCAACGAGTTCCGTGGTGCGCGCGGTCCGGTGCGGCGGTCACCACGATCGGAGAATGCGAAGGACTCCGCAGTCGCGGCCGGCCTGTGGGAGAAGTCGGTGGCGCTGACCGGTGCGACGTACGCAGGTCTTTCGTCGGCGTAGCGGTAGTGTTCCGCGGATGTCGAGGGGGCGCGCGATGGCGCGGATCAGAATGGCGCAGAGAAGTGGTGGAGTGAGAACGGCTGCGCTCGTCGTGGTGGTGGCCGCGTTGTCGGCCTGCGGGGGAGTGGACGGCGGGGGTGTCGACGGCACTGCGGCGCCGCTCCCGTCGAAGCCGCTCAGCCCCGCGCAGTCGCACCATCTCGAAGTGCAGGACGTGCTGCGCGGCGCCGATCCCTGTGGCCTTCTCTCCGAGGAAAGCCTCGTGGGGGCCGGGGACGTACTGCAGTACGGATCTGCCGTCCAACCGTCGGCCTGCTCGGCGTTGGCGGGCGGGCCCGACGGCCTCACCTCGGTGGAGGTGTCTCTTCTGCCGTCGATGCTTGCGCTTGCCTCGAAGTCGAATCGCACCGAGGTCGACGGGGTAACCGTCTTCAGGGGTGCAGGACCGGATCTCGAACGCGGCACCTGTGAGCGGGTGTTCCAGCTGAACCTGGGAGCTCTGGACGCACTCCAGTACGCGACCGTGCGGACGGGTGCCGACGCCGGTGTGGACTCGTGCCCGATTGCGGACGGTGTGGTCGCGGGTGCAGTCGAGCGGATGGGATCGGGTCTTCCCGCCCGGGTGGATGCCGCGCCGTGGGCTGTCGATCTCGTCCGCCGCGACCCCTGCGAGGTTCTGACTGCGATCCCCGGGAGCGCCCGCGTCGTCGACCCGAAACTGCCGCCGACGCCCTTCGAATGCACCTTCTATCCGGACGGCATCGAGACGCGGGGAAACGAGGTCTCGGTCGCCCTCGCGGTGAAAGCGTCGAAAGGACCCGAGAACGACGCGGAGATCGGCCCGAAACAGGTCGGCGATCGATGCCGATGGGAAGCTCGAACGGGTGAAGAGATCGACGTCACACGGCCCGGCGCCGACGTCGACGAGTACGCCCGAACTCTCGGACGTGCTCGCGGTGTCGTCACTGTTCACGGTCGTGACTGTGATGCGGTGCGAAAAGTCGCGGATGTGGCCGGCGAGGTGTTCGGCTGACGGCCTTGTGACCCCGGTGGCTGGGGTTTCGGACACCACCTCGGTAGGCTCGTCACCTGGATAAGTTCATTTTTGTCGACCTGGAGGTAGAAACGCGTGGCTCTCGTCGTCCAGAAGTACGGCGGATCCTCGGTGTCATCAGCCGAGCGGATCCGACGAGTCGCGGAACGAATCGTAGAGACCAAGAAGGCCGGCAACGATGTCGTCGTCGTGGTATCGGCGATGGGTGACACCACCGATGAATTGCTCGATCTCGCGCAACAGGTGTGTCCGTCCCCGCCCGCTCGTGAAATGGACATGCTCCTCACTTCCGGTGAGCGCATCTCCAACTCTTTGGTAGCTATGGCCATTCACTCCCTCGGAGCTGAGGCCCGTTCCTTCACCGGTTCGCAGGCAGGTGTCATCACCACCGGCAGCCACGGTAAGGCCAAGATCATCGACGTCACCCCCGGTCGTGTGCAGGACGCACTCGACGAGGGTTCGATCGTCCTCGTCGCCGGTTTCCAAGGTGTGAGTCAGGACAGTAAAGACATCACCACCCTCGGCCGCGGCGGTTCCGACACCACTGCGGTGGCACTCGCGGCTGCGTTGAACGCGGACGTCTGCGAGATCTACACCGATGTGGACGGCATCTACAGTGCCGACCCGCGCATCGTGAAGGACGCAAAACACCTCGAGAAGGTGTCGTTCGAGGAAATGCTCGAACTCGCGGCCTGCGGCGCGAAGGTGCTCATGCTGCGTTGCGTCGAATACGCCCGCCGCTACAACGTGCCTGTGCACGTTCGCTCGTCATACACCGCCAAAACCGGCACGATCGTGTCCGGATCGATGGAGGATATTCCCGTGGAAGAGGCCCTGATCACCGGCGTCGCGCACGATCGCGGCGAGTCCAAGGTCACCGTCGTCGGTATCCCCGACACCCCCGGCTACGCCGCGCGAATCTTCCGTGCGGTCGCGGACGCCGAGATCAACATCGACATGGTGTTGCAGAACATCTCGAAGATCGACACCGGGCGCACGGACATCACGTTCACCCTGCCGACGTCCGACGGCCCGCGCGCCGTGGAGATGCTGACCAAGCTGCAGGACGACATCGGCTTCACGCAGGTGCTGTTCGACGATCACATCGGCAAGGTCTCGCTCGTCGGTGCCGGCATGCGTAGCCACCCGGGCGTCACTGCCACGTTCTGCGAGGCGCTGTCCGAGGCAGGCATCAACATCGACCTGATCTCGACGTCGGAGATCCGCATCTCGGTTCTCGTCGACGACGACGAACTCGACGACGCAGTTCGGGCGATCCACAACGCATTCGATCTCGGCGGCGAGCAGGAAGCCGTCGTGCATGCGGGAACAGGGCGGTAGATCTTCATGACCACCATTGCTGTAGTCGGTGCGACCGGTCAGGTCGGCATCGTGATGCGCACCCTCCTCGAGGAGCGGAACTTCCCGGCCGACAAGGTGCGGTTCTTCGCGTCCTCGCGGTCAGCGGGCAAGAAGCTGCCGTTCCGTGGTGAGGAGATCGTCGTCGAGGACGCGGAAGCGACGTCCGACGAGGACCTGAAGGGCATCGACATCGCCCTCTTCTCCGCAGGTGCCACGTTGTCCCGTGTGCAGGCTCCGCGTTTCGCTGCCGCCGGTGCGACCGTCGTCGACAACTCGTCGGCATGGCGCAAGGACCCCGAGGTTCCCCTCGTGGTCAGCGAGGTCAACCCGGAAGCCACCAAGAACCTCGCGAAGGGGATCATCGCGAACCCCAACTGCACCACGATGGCTGCGATGCCGGTTCTCAAGGCACTGCACGACGAAGCCGAGCTGAAGCGTCTCGTCGTGTCGAGCTACCAGGCCGTGTCCGGCAGCGGTGTCGCCGGCGTCGAGGAACTCCTCGGCCAGGTGCGCGCTGTCGTGGACGATGCCGAGAAGCTGGTGCACGACGGCAGCGCCGTCGACTTCCCGGCGCCGAACAAGTACGTCGCGCCCATCGCGTTCAACGTGCTCCCGATGGCGGGAGCGATCGTCGACGATGGCAGCGGCGAGACCGACGAGGATCAGAAGCTTCGTAACGAGAGCCGCAAGATTCTCGGACTTCCCGACCTCCTGGTCTCCGGCACGTGCGTACGCGTACCGGTCATCACCGGTCACTCGCTGTCGATCAACGCCGAGTTCGCGAACCCGCTGTCCGTCGAGCGTGCCCAGGAAATCCTGAAGGGCGCTCCCGGCGTGGAGCTCGCGGACGTTCCCACCCCGCTCGGCGCGGCAGGCGGCGACGTGTCGCTCGTCGGCCGTATCCGTCAGGACGAGGGCGCACCGGAAGGCCGCGGCCTCGCCCTCTTCGTCACGGGCGACAACCTGCGCAAGGGTGCTGCACTCAACACTATTCAGATCGCGGAACTGCTCGTCTGAGCAGACCTCGTTCTTCACACGTCACCCGCGGCGAGCACGTCTCGTCGCGGGTGACGTGTTTCTGTATATCGCCCGGTAGAGGGTCGGTTTCGGAGTAGCGTCCCGAGCGGACGATCACACGCTTCGGGGTCAGGGGAGTGCGCCGATGAACGGACGCGTATCGCGGCGAACCGTGATTCGGGGGGTGGCGATCGGCGTGGGTCTGGGCGCCACCGGGGTGGGGGCGGCTCGCGCGTTCCCGTTCGACGTGAATCCCGCCAATCCGCTCGTCTTCTCCTCGCCGCCGCTCGAACCGTTCCGTCAGCCGTTGCCGATTCTGCCGACTCTCGGTGGTTCGTCGATCGAGGTGCAGGCCCGCAGCACGATGCACGTCTTTCATCCGGACCTTCCGTCGTCACCGGCGTTGGCGTACGGCGGCGTCGACTATCTGGGGCCGACTCTGGAGGCCGAGGTGGGGCGGGCCACCACGGTCTCGTATCGCAACGACATCACGGACAACCCCTTCGCCGCAGATGTCGACACGAGTCTGCACGGGCTGTCCGATCACGACCGGACCGATGTACCCACGTCTCTGCACCTGCACGGCGGTTCCACACCGCCCGAGTCGGACGGGCATCCGGAGCTCACGCAGCGGCGAGGTCAGGAACTGGTGCACACGTTTCCGAATCGGCAGGAGGCCTCCACCCTCTGGTATCACGACCACGCGATGGGCGTGACGCGCCTCAATCTGTATGGCGGCTTGGCCGGGATGTATCTCCTGCGGGGCGAATACGACTCAGGCACGGCAGGCAATACGGTGGGCCTGCCCGCAGGGGAGTTCGAGATCCCGCTCGTGTTGCAGGACAAGATTTTCACCGAGACCGGCAGGCAGAGTGTTCGTTCCTATGTGCTTGCACCGCAAGGGACGTGGGACGTTGCTACACCGGGCGACGTGGGAATGGTGAACGGAAAGGTGTGGCCCGAACTCGAGGTCGCGCGTGGGCTCTACCGGCTGCGGGTACTGAATGCGGCGTCGTTCAGCGTGTGGAACCTGCACTTCGGAAATCGTATGCGGTTCTGGGTGATCGGGATGGACGGCGGTCTGCTCGATGCGCCGGTACCTACCGATCACGTCCGGCTGGGCCCGGGCGAGCGGGTCGACGTGCTCGTGGACTTCGGCGGCCTGGCCTCGGGCGACACGGTGGAACTGCGCAACGACGAGCCGGTACCGCTGGGAGTGGCGCAGCGCGGGGTGCAGGTGATGCCACGATTCTGCCGTTTCCGGGTGAGCGGAGCGAGCGGATTCACCGGGCGGGTGCCGGAGAGCTTGCGTGGCCGATCCGGCACGCCCTCGTCGTTGCCTGCGATCGCGCAGCCCCAGAAGGTGCGGAACGTGACGGTGATGCAGTTGTCCGATCCATCCGCAGCGCCCTCGATCACGATGTCGCTCAACAACTTGCATTACACGACCGCCGACATAGAGACGCCACGGCAGGGCACTGTGGAGCAGTGGAACATCGTCAACATCACCGCCGAACCACACCCGATCCACCTGCATCTGGTGACGTTTCGAGTGCTGGGTCGTCAGGGACTCGACACCGCCGGATTGACCGAGGCTCATCCGATTCCGGCCGTCGGAAATCGCTGGACACCCGATCCGGAGCCCTTCGTCGTCGGCCCTCGATTTCCGCCCCAGCCCTGGGAGGGCGGCATGAAGGACACCGTGATTGCCGACCCGAACTCGGTGACGCGCATTGTCGTGCGCTTTCCCACTGCCGACGAACTCGGATTCGATCCCGATGCGGTGTTCGGGGCAGGCTCGCCCCACCACGGGATGCATGGTGCGCCGCTGCAGGGCTACGTGTGGCACTGCCACATGCTCGACCACGAGGATCACGACATGATGCTCAGATACCGACTCGTCCGATGATCCGTAACAGCACGCGCTGATACAGCGTGCGGCGAAATCGTGCGCGGACTCGTCCGCTGACGGCGAGTTCGGCATTGTCGAGGCACTCCTCGAGCAGTGCGTCGTGCAGTGTGCGAAACGCCAGCGGCCAGGTGACGAAGGCGGGACCGTGTAGGTCCATCGCCAGTAGATGGTTCAACTCCGTGATTCCCGGCGCACTGACGTTCACCCGAAACTCGTGATAGCCGTCGAACCCTTTGGGGGCGTCGAACCGAAACCGGACTCGTCGCCCGGGTTCGTACTCGGCCACCGTGTACCGGATCGGGCCGTGTCCGCCTCGGGCGCCGACTTCGAGGGGGCGGTCGAATCGCATCGGTGGCCAGGTCCCCCACGGCCACAGTCGATCGTCGTCGCCGGACAGTGAGTCGAGCAGTGCGCCGACTTCACCGGGCTCTGCTGCGAGGCTCCGCGTGTGCAGGTTACGAACCGGCATGATTCCCTCCTGGTTAATTAGAGACAATTCTCTATTATGAATCAGAGACTACTCTCTTCTATGTGGGTAGGAAACCGGTGTACGACGAGAACAGGCTCCTGGACGCTGCAGTCGAGTTGGTGCGAGAGGGTGGCCCCGCGGCGGTCACGATGTCCGCGGTCGCGCGGAAGGCCGGCGCGCCGAGTGGATCGGTGTACCACCGGTTCGCAGAGCGTCCGGAGCTTCTGTGCGCATTGTGGATGAGGAGTCTCGCGCGATTTCACGATGCATTCCTCACCGCAATCGACGGTGGTGACGGCAGAGATGGGTTGGTGCGAGGTGCCCGCACGGTGGTGGCCTGGTGCAGTGGTCACCGCGGCGACGCCGAGGTTCTGTCTTTCGGTCCGGAAAGCTTCGGCTTCGCAGACTGGGATCCGCAGTCCCGACGTGGTCTCGACGAGGCGAACGTGCGCGTGGTCGAGGCATTGCGGCGGGCCGGTGAGGAAATGGGTGCAGTCACGGAACGCGACTTCGAAGGTATAACGATCGCCGTGGTGGATGTTCCCCACGTCTCCGTGCGGCGATACTTGCGTGGAGACACACCGTTTCCCGACTACGTCGCAGATTTCGTTGCGGTGGCAGCGTCCGCGATGTTGGGTGAGGTGCCGTGCGAACCGAACCCGCGCACGACGTTGGGCGAACCCGAGGAGGAGTTGCGGTGACCGAATCGGTGACGGGACCGCTGGACGGCTACCGGGTGATCGAACTGGGCACTCTGATAGCCGGGCCTTTCGCCGGGAAGCTTCTCGGCGACATGGGTGCGGACGTCATCAAGATCGAGGCTCCGGACCGGCCCGACCCGCTGCGAACGTGGGGGCAAGCCGAACAGGACGGTCACCGGTTCTTCTGGACCGTGCACGCGCGGAACAAGCGCTGCGTGACCCTCGATCTTCGGGTGCCCGAAGGACGCGAACTGTTTCTCGCGCTCGTAGAACAGGCGGACGTGGTCGTCGAGAACTTCCGGCCCGGCACACTCGAGAAGTGGAACGTGGGTTTCGACGTGTTGTCCGAGCGCAACCCGGGACTCGTCCTCGCGCGTGTGTCCGGCTATGGCCAGACCGGCCCCAAAGCGGGGAGCGCCGGGTACGCCTCGGTGGCGGAGGCAGTCAGCGGCTTTCGTCATCTCAACGGTTACCCCGGTCAGGCACCGCCACGAATCGCGCTGTCGCTGGGGGACTCCCTTGCCGGAATGTTTGCCGTCCAGGGAATTCTGGCTGCACTGCTCTCCCGGGAGAAGACCGGCCGGGGACAGGTTGTCGACGTAGCGCTCACCGAATCGTGTCTGGCGGTGCAGGAGTCGACCGTTCCGGACTACGACCGCGGCGGGATCGTGCGTCAGCCGTCGGGGACGCGGCTGGACGGCATCGCACCGTCCAATATCTATGCCACCGCGGACGGCAGTTGGGTGGTGATCGCCGCCAACCAGGACACGTTGTTCGCGCGACTGTGTGGAGTGATGGGGGTGCCGGAGCTCGCGCAGGATTCGCGCTTCCGCACGCATGTGGATCGTGGCCGGAACCAGGACGAACTCGACGAGATGATCGGGGCCTGGGCCGCGAAGCAGGACCCGGCGACGATCGTGGACACGTTGACGGCGGCGGGCGTCGTTTCCGGTCCGATCAACACGGTCGAGGACGTCGTGCGGGATCCGCAGCTGATCGAGCGGGGCATGCTGGTGCCGCACCACGACGACCGCATCGATGACGACGTGCTGGGTTTCGGGATCGTCCCCACGTTCAGCGATACTCCGGGCTCCGTGCGACGCGCCGGCGCCGCAAGCCCGGGAACCGACAACGACGACGTGTGGGGTGGGTTGATCGGCCGCTCACCGGCCGAACGGAACGCACTGCGTGAGAAGGGCGTGATCTGAATGATTCCCGAGGCGGTGAGTATCAGAGAGGTCGGTCCTCGTGACGGCCTCCAGATCGAGGATCCTGTCCCGTTGGACGCGAAACTCCGGCTTCTGGACGCCCTCGCTGCAACGGGTGTGCCGCGTATCGAGGCCACGTCGTTCGTGTCGCCGCGCGCCGTTCCGGCGCTGGCCGATGCCGCGGACGTCGCAGCGCAATTGCACCGGTGGCCGCACGTCGAGTTGTCGGCCCTGGTCGCGGGGACCGGCGGCACGAAACGGGCACTGGCGGCCGGCCTGCGCACCATCGAATACGTGGTGTCGGCAGCAGACGGCCACAGCCGGGCCAACACCAAGTCCTCGACAGAGGAGGCGGTGGCGAGGATCGAGGAGATCGTCGGGCTGGTTCACGACGCCGGTGGAAAAATCGAGGTCATCATCGCGACGGCATGGGACTGCCCGTTCGACGGCCCGACCGATCAGGAGCGACCACTCTGGATCGCCGAGCACGCGGTGGAGCGCGGAGCCGATCAGATCTCGATCGCGGACACCATCGGAACTGCGACGCCGGGCCGAGTCGCGCGCCTCGTCGATTCGGTGCACTCGAGGTTGGGCGAGGTGAATCTCGGGGCGCATTTCCACAACACCCGAGGCGTCGGTCTGGCCTGCGCGCTCACGGCGGTCGAGCACGGCGTCCGGTATCTGGACGCATCCGTCGGTGGCCTCGGTGGGTGCCCGTTCGCGCCTGGGGCGAGCGGGAACATCGCCACAGAAGAGCTGGCCTTCATGCTGTCGGACCTCGGTGTCGACACCGGTATCGACATCGCATCCACGATTTGCGCGGCGGGTGTTGCCGAAGAGATCGTCGGGCACGAGGTGCCGAGCAACCTGCTGCGCGCCGGGCTGCCCGCGCCTGTCGCCGACTGAAACAAACTTAAAATCAGTCTGGACTGTTTTATGTTTGGCATCTACAGTGCTGAAGGTGACCACAGACACAGAGCTGGCCGAGCCCGGCCCGGCACGGCACACCCGAACCCAGGCGGAGCGCACCGCCACCATGCGGGCCACCCTCCTCGACGCGACGATCGACTCGTTGGTCGAAAACGGCTACGCGGGTACCAGCACCCAGGGCATCGCCCGTAGGGCCGGTGTCTCGCGTGGTGCCCAGCTGCATCACTTCCCGACCAAGGAATCCCTGGTGGTCGCGGCGGTGCAGCATCTCGTCGACAAGCGGATGGCCGAGATTCTCGCGGTCGACACCACGGGTCGGCCGCCGGGACTCGAGATTCTCGCCGACGCGTTCTCGGGTCCGCTCTTCTACGCGGCGCTCGAACTGTGGGTCGCCGCGCGGACCGACGCCGTGCTGCACG
This sequence comes from Rhodococcus huquni, assembly GCF_055231055.1. Lineage (NCBI taxonomy): Bacteria > Bacillati > Actinomycetota > Actinomycetes > Mycobacteriales > Nocardiaceae > Rhodococcus > Rhodococcus huquni. The sequence continues at coordinate 57,113 of NZ_JBUYWE010000011.1, read as the reverse complement.
AGGCGATGGTTCCCCTCGAGCGGGGGATCACCGAAGCGCTGCACCGAGGCTGCGCCGAGTTGTTCGGGGACCGGTTCGACTCCGACTCGATCGAACTCAGCATCGAACTCGTGCGCGGCCTCGCAGTGTCCGCTCTGTTCCGCCCTACGGAGGCAGACCGCGCCTTCCGCGCCCGACTCCTACCGGTATGGCAATCGAAGATGGAGAACCAGTGAAACTTCCCGAGCATGTAGAGACCCTTGTCGTCGGTGCGGGATTCGCCGGCATCGGCCTCGCAGCCCGCCTACTCGCGGACGATCCCGCTGCGGACGTGGTCATCGTCGAACGCGGCTCCGATGTCGGTGGGACCTGGCGCGACAACACGTATCCGGGCTGCGCGTGTGACGTCCCCACCTCGCTCTACTCGTTCTCGTTCGCTCCGAGTGCGGCGTGGAGTCACACCTTCGCGCGGCAGCAGGAGATCTACGCGTATCTACGAAAGGTCGCGCGCGACACCGGCATCGTGGACAGAGTTGTGACCGATTGCGAGCTGTTGGAAGCGCGATGGGACGACATCGAAGCCATCTGGCGGGTGAAGACGAGCACGGGTTCACTCACCGCGACGGTCCTGGTGGCGGCCACCGGAGCGTTGTCCACCCCGAGCATTCCGAACATCCCGGGCCTGGACGGATTCACTGGGACGGTCTTCCATTCGGCCACCTGGAATCACGACCACGACCTTTCCGGCGAGCGAGTGGCCGTGGTCGGAACCGGTGCGTCTGCGGTTCAGTTCGTACCCGAGATCGTCGACGACGCCGCGCACCTCACCGTCTTTCAGCGCACCCCGGCATGGGTCATACCTCGCCTGGACCGCACACTCACCGGTTTGGAGAAGGAGCTGTACAGGCGTCTTCCGCTCACGCAGAAGGTGGTGCGTGGATCGGTGTACAGCTTGCGTGAAGCATTGGGTGGGGTGTTGTCTCACGCCACCGGGCTGTTGCCGTTGTTCGAGCTCGCAGCCAAGGCGCACATGTTCCGGCAGGTGCGGAGTCCGGAGCTACGCAAGAAGCTCACCCCGGACTTCACCATCGGGTGCAAGCGCATGCTGTTGTCGAACGAATGGTTACGGACCCTGGACCGGTCCGATGTCACGCTCGTCGACTCGAGGCTGGCATCGATCGACGGAAATTCCGTCGTGGACGGTGACGGCAACGCACGCGAGGTCGACACCATCATCTTCGCGACGGGATTCACTCCCACGGAGCCTCCGGTTGCGCACGCGATCCGGGGCGTCGACGGCCGGACACTCGCCGAGCACTGGGGCGGAAGTCCCTCCGCCTACAAGGGAACCGCCGTCACAGGCTTCCCGAATCTGTTCCTGATGTACGGACCCAACACGAATCTGGGCCACAGCTCGATCGTGTACATGCTCGAATCTCAGGCCGCGTACATCGCGGATGCGGTGGAACTGATGCGACGCGGCGGCGTCGATTCGTTCGAGGTCACTCGAGATGCGCAGGAGCGCTACAACGAGAATATCCAGGACTCGCTGCGAACCACCGTGTGGAACAAGGGCGGCTGTTCGAGCTGGTACTACGACTCGCAAGGACGGAACTCGGTCGTGTGGCCGACGTTCACCTTCGAATTCCGTTCACGGCTGGCACATTTCGACAGCGGCAACTACGTGACAAGGAGCCGGCCGAGGCGAGAGGTGAGCGCATGACCCACTATGACGTCGTAGTCGTCGGTTCGGGGTTCGGCGGGAGTGTGGCGGCGCTGCGGCTCGTCGAGAAGGGGTACACGGTCGGCGTGATCGAGGCCGGCCGTCGGTTCGAAGACCATGAACTGCCCGAGACCAGTTGGCGATTACGGAAGTATCTGTGGGCGCCGTGGATGGGGTGTTACGGAGTGCAGCGCATCCACTTGTTGCCGGACGTTCTCGTGATGGCCGGCGCCGGAGTGGGCGGCGGATCACTCAATTACGCCAATACGCTCTACCAGCCGCCGCGAAAGTTCTTCGAGGACAAGCAGTGGTCTCACATCACGGACTGGCAGTCGGAACTGAATCCCTATTACGAGCAGGCGCGCCGGATGCTCGGAGTCACGACGAACCCGTCGTTCACTCCGGCGGATGCCGTGATGCGTGGGGTCGCCGAGGACATGGGAGTGGCCGACACCTTCACCTCCACGCCGGTAGGTGTCTACTTCGGCGAACCCGGTGAGCGAGTGGCGGACCCGTTCTTCGGTGGGGCCGGACCCGAACGCACGGGGTGCACCGAGTGCGGCAGCTGCATGACGGGATGCCGGGTCGGCGCGAAGAACACCCTGGTGAAGAACTACCTCTACCTGGCGGAACGCGCGGGCGCGCGCATCCACGACCTGACGACGGTGCGCACACTTCGCCCGCGTGCCGGCGGTGGATACGAGTTGCAGACCCGACGCACCGATGGAGTGCGGCGACGTGAGCACACCTTCACCGCCGATCAGGTCGTCGTCGCGGCCGGCACCTACGGCACGGCGCGGCTGCTTCTGGCCATGAAGGAGTCCGGCGAACTGCCGAACCTGTCGACACGGCTGGGTTCGGTCGTGCGCACCAACTCCGAGGCAGTCCTGGCGGCCACGGCACGGGACCGGTCGACCGATTTCACCAAGGGCGTGGCGATCACGTCGTCGTTCCATCCCGATGATCACACCCACGTCGAGCCGGTGCGATACGGGAAGGGCAGCAACGCGATCGGTCTGCTGCAGACTGTGCTCAGCGACGGCGGAGGGCGGGTTCCACGGCTGTTGAAGACCGCAGGGGTGGCGCTGCGCAATCCGGCCGCTTTCGCACGCAGTCTGTCGGTGCGGCACTGGTCCGAGCGCACGGTCATCGCACTCGTGATGCAGACCGACGACAACTCACTCGAGTTGAAGAAGGGCAAGCGCAGATTCGGTCGGTCCGTGGTGTCCAGGCCGGGGGCGGGGGAGCCTCCGCCCTCGTGGATTCCCCAGGGGCACGACGCGATCCGTAAGGCCGCCGACAAGATCGGCGGTGACCCGGGCGGGTCGCTCGCGGACGTGGTGAACATCCCGATGACCGCACACTTCCTCGGTGGCTGTGCGATCGGTGATTCGCCCCGGACCGGCGTCGTCGATCCGTACCTGCGGGTCTACGGGCACGAAGGTCTGCACGTGTCGGACGGGTCCGTGGTCAGCGCGAACCTCGGCGTCAACCCGTCGCTCACCATCACCGCGCAAGCAGAACGCGCATTCGCGTTGTGGCCCAACAAGGGTGACGCCGATGCGAGGCCGAATTGCGGCGAGCCATACGTACGTATCCGCCCCACGTCACCGCGCCGGCCCGTGGTTCCAGAAGACGCACCCGGTGCGCTGCGTCTGCCGTTGTTCGTTACGACCCGTGAGGAGTCCGCAGATGTGGAGCGTGCCTGAATCGACCACGAGCCGCGTGGAGTGGCCGGGGAGCGCCGCGCCGCCGTGGCCCGCACAGGTCCGCGCGACGCTCTGGTGGCACCGAAGTACACCCGGTGGGCGCAGAGTCGGCGCCGGAACAACCGGAGCGACGCTGCCGCTCACGCTCGCCATGATGGTCGAGTACCTGGATTCGCCGGTAGGCCCGTACCGGGAGATATTGGCGAGTCCTGTGCTTCGTGCGCCGGGCCGGAGAATCGGCGTTCTGCCCCGAATGTCCGTGCCGTTCATCGCCGTCGATTCGGAAGCATCCGTGCACGGAGGTCGGACGCACTGGCAACTGCCCAAGGTGATGGCGGATTTCGAAGGCGCGGTGTCCGGTTCGTTCACCGCCTCGGCGCCGGGGTGGCAGGTGTCGACGTCGGCGCGGCCTGTGGGGCCACGACTTCCGATCGCAGGCGCCCTCGGATTTGCGCAGCCCGATGCGAGCGGCGCCGGACTGCGCGCCGCCACAGCTGGGCTACGAGGGCACTTCCGCTTCGCGCGTGTGTCGGTCAGCGCTGACGGCCCGTCGATCGGCGAGTGGCTCGCGCCAGGCACTCACCCCGGCATCGTGATCACCGATGGACAAATGACCACCGGGCCTGCGACGCTGCGGTGATCCGGGGCGAGGGCTCAGTCGAGTTGTTGCACAAGGGCAGCGAGCCCGGGGATGACCTCGTCGCGCCATCCCGGGCCCATGCGTTCGAATGCGGCGCGGCTGCGCTTGTCGTCGGGGTCGAAGCCGGAATGGTCGAGGAACAGTCGGGTGCCGTTGCCTTCTGGCTCGAGTCGCCACGTCAGCGTCCACTTCTCGGTGAAGGTGTAGACGAAGCGGCGCTCCACCTCGACTTCGAGTACTTCACACGGCTGGGATCCCCATCCGGGCATGTCGAGATGGAAGCGATGGCCCACCCGTGCAGCGATGTCGCCGGCGGCCCACCAGCGAGCGAGAAGCTCGGGCTCGGTCAACGCGCGCCACACGTTTGTGGGTGACGCTGCGATGAACTGGTCTACGTGAATGGTGGTCTCGGAGTCGGTCACTGATCTTCCTCCAACATGTCTGTGAGGGCGCGGAGCCGTCCGCGCCAGAACCTTTCGAACGGGTGTAGCCAGTCGCCGACGTCAGCGAGTGGCTCGGCGGTCAGGTGGTAGTGCCGTTGCCGACCGGACGGGGTGTCGTGGACGAGGCCGGCCTTTCGGAGAACCTGTAGGTGCTCGGCCACGGCCGGGCGGCTCAACTTGAAATTGCTCGCGAGGTCACCGGCCGTCCGTGGTCCGTCGACCAGTAGTTCGAGCAATTGACGTCGCACCGGGTTCGCGAGTGCCACGAAGACGTCGTCGGCCAGCATTTGCTCACAATATGTCGGAAACTTCCGACATGTCAACGGCGGGTGTGCGTAATAGAAGAGACCGCCCGATGGTGATCGGGCGGTCTTCGGGTCGACGTCCCACAGGCGCCTCTCGGCGAGTGGTCGCTCGTAGCGACAAATGGGGTGAGGCCCGGGGCATGTCCGGACGTCGACAGAGGGTTCAACGGCGGGGTGCCCGGATTTGTTCCATGTATCGCCCTCCCCATGTATCCAGTTCTGTGACGAAGCCTCGAAGTGCAGAGCCGGTCGGGGTGAGCGAGTACTCGACTCGGGGCGGCACCTCCGGGTACGCCCTACGCGAGACGATGCCGTCCTGCTCGAGCTCGCGTAGCTGTCTGGTCAGGACCCGTGGCGTCACCTCGCCCACGCGTCGGCGAAGTTCGCCGTACCGGAGTGGGCCCTCGAGCAGGTGTTTCACCACCGTCATCTTCCAGGAGCCGCCCAGGACCGCCACCGCGACCTCGACGGGGCACACCTCCATGGCGCGCTGGACTGGATTGCGAATCTCGCTCTCGATACTGGTCACGGCGCTCTTCCCTCGGTCGGCTGAGGTTCCAATGGTAACCAAATCGTCCATATGGACGAAAATGTGCATACTTACGAGAGTGTCTATTGGGTGTTAGAACGGCACCATGGAGAACTCAGGTATTGCCGTGGCTCCGCCGGTCTCCGGCTCGGCCGCTCAGCGATCGTCGCGGAGGCGGCCCTTCCACCCGGCGTGGACGATGGTGGCCGTCGCCTCGCTGGCTTTGATTGCCGCCGGCTCGTTCACCACCCTCGCGGGGCTCGTCACAGAGCCACTCGTCGAGTCCGAGGGGTGGAGCCGATCGGGGATCGGGGTCGGCGTCGCCGTCAACATGGTGCTGTACGGCGCGGTGGCGCCGTTCGCGGCGGCTCTCATGGAGCGCTATGGATTGCGCAAGGTCACCGCATCCGCGCTTGCGATCCTCGTGGCAAGTTCGATCCTGATGGCTCAGTTCGCCCCGACTGGTCTGTGGTTCGTCTTGTGGTGGGGTCTGATGGTCGGGGTGGGCACCGGTTCGGTCACGATGGTGTTCGGGGCGACAGTCGCGAACCGGTGGTTCCACGAAAAGATCGGGTTCGCAACCGGTGTGCTCACCGCGGCAAGCGTCGTGGGTCAGTTCGCGACGCTTCCCCTGCTCTCGGTGGTGCTGACGCACACCGGTTGGCGTGGTCCGGTTCTGGCGGGCGGAGCTCTCGCGGCGGTTGCCCTCGTCGGTGTTCTCCTCTTCCTGCGCGACAGTCCGCATGCGGTCGGAGTTCGGGCGTACGGGGCGAGCGACATCGGCGGCGTCGATGACGTGGTGACGACCGGGCCGACGCGAAACCCCTTCCTTCGCACAATCGAATCCCTCGTCGTCTGCTTGCGAGACAAGAGGTTCTGGATTCTGGCGGTCATGTTCGCGCTGTGTGGCGCCACGACGAACGGCCTGATGTGGAGTCATTTCACTCCGGCCGCCCACGATCACGGTATGGCGGCAACGGCCGCGTCGAGTCTGCTTGCGGTCATCGGTGTCGCCAACATTGCGGGCACGGTGACAGCGGGGTGGCTCTCGGATCGGATCGAGCCCCGGATCCTGCTCGCGGTGTTCTTCGTCGGCCGAGGGCTTTCGCTCGCTGCGCTTCCGCTGTTGTTCGCGGCCGACCTCGAACCGGATCTCGTCGTGTTCGCGCTGGTGTTCGGGATTCTCGACGTGGCGACGGTGCCTCCGGCCTTGGCTCTGTTGCGGAGCATCTTCGGCAGCGACAGTGCGCTGGCGTTCGGGTGGGTCAACGTCTTTCATCAGCTCGGCGCCGGCTCGATGGCGCTGGTCGGAGGTCTCGTTCGTGACATGAACGGCTCCTATACGCCGGTATGGCTCGCCTCCGCGGTCGTGTGCGTCGTGGCGGCCGCCCTGGGTGCCACCACCCCGAGAATCCACCGAGATCCGTTTCTTGACTAATTCCAGAAAAGGTCCATACTGGTTGACATGAGACACGAAACGGATCCCCAAGCGCTCTTGCGCGGAGTGGGGCTACGTGTCACTGCACCACGAGTCGCGGTGCTGAATGCGGTGACAGCCCAGCCGCATTCCGATGTCGACGACATCGCGACCGTGGTGCGCAGTGAACTCGGTTCGGTGTCCACGCAGGCGGTCTACGACGTACTCAAGGCGTGTACGTCGGCCGGCCTGCTACGCAGAATCGAACCCGCAGGATCGCCGACCCGCTTCGAGACGCGTACCGGCGACAACCATCACCACCTCGTGTGCCGCTCGTGCGCCGCCGTCGTGGACGTGGACTGCGCCGTCGGCCAGGCCCCGTGCCTCGAGCCTTCTGCCAGCCACGGCTTCACGGTGGACGAAGCCGAGGTCGTGTTCTGGGGCCTGTGCGAGCAGTGCCGCCCGGCGCCCGACCGTCGCGCGCACACTGTCGCACCCTGATTTCGTTCTCGACAACTCTTTCGATCGCTCATCCGGTTCCCACCCTCGACGAGGAGGATTTGCCATGCCCACAACACCCGCAACCACCACCAATTCCGGTATTCCCGTTGCCAGCGACAACGATTCGCTCACCGCAGGCACCCAGGGGCCGATCCTGCTTCACGATCACTACCTGATCGAGAAGCTGGCTCAGTTCAACCGCGAGCGCGTCCCCGAGCGCGTCGTCCATGCAAAGGGCGGCGGCGCATTCGGCGAGCTCGTCGTCACGGGTGACGTCAGTAAGTACACGAAGGCGAAGTTGTTCCAGCCGGGCACGAAAACCGAGTCGCTGGTGCGCTTCTCCACGGTCGCGGGCGAGCAGGGCAGCCCCGACACCTGGCGTGATCCACGTGGATTCGCGATGAAGTTCTACACCGAGGACGGGAACTACGACCTGGTCGGCAACAACACGCCGGTCTTCTTCGTCAAGGATCCGAGCAAGTTCCCGGACTTCATTCACTCGCAGAAGAGGCTCCCCGGATCCGGGCTTCGCGACCACGACATGCAGTGGGACTTCTGGACGCTGCGACCGGAGACGGCGCACCAGGTGACGTGGCTCATGGGTGACCGCGGTATCCCGAAGACATGGCGTCACATGGACGGTTTCGGATCGCACACCTACCAGTGGGTCAACGCCGAAGGTGAGCGCTTCTGGGTGAAGTACCACTTCAAGACCGATCAGGGCATCGAGTTCCTCACTCAGGACGAGGCCGACGACCTGGCCGGCAGCGACCCGGATCATCACCGCGCCGACCTGTACCAGTCGATCGAGCGCGGCGAGTTCCCCAGTTGGACCCTGAAGGTGCAGATCATGCCGGTCGACGAGGCCGAGAACTACCGGTTCAATCCGTTCGACCTGACCAAGGTGTGGTCCCAGCAGGACTACCCGCTGATCGAGGTCGGCAAGTGGACGTTGAACCGCAACCCGGACAACTTCTTCGCCCAGATCGAGCAGGCGTCGTTCGAACCGTCCAACATCGTGCCCGGCATCGGATTCTCGCCGGACAAGATGCTGCTCGGGCGGGTGTTCTCGTACGCGGATGCACACCGCTACCGCATCGGCGCGAACTACGCGCAGCTGCCCGTGAATGCGCCGAAGGCGCGGGTCGACTCTTACTCGCAGGACGGTGCGATGCGGTACTCCACCAACTCGCCGCAGACACCCGTCTACGCCCCGAACTCGTACGCCGGACCGCATGCGGATCCGGCGCGGGCCGGCGACGAGGGTCTCTGGGAATACGACGGACAATCGGTGCGCACCGGATACGTCGAGCACCCCGAGGACGGGGATTTCACCCAGGCCGGAACTCTCGTCCGTGAGGTGTTGAGCGACGAGGAACGTGACCGGCTGGTGAACAACATCGTCGGACATGCCCTCGGCGGCGTCAGCGAGCCGGTTCTGCAGCGCGTCTTCGAGTACTGGAAGAACGTCGACGCAGACCTCGGCAAGCGCGTCGAAGAAGGGGTACGTGCCGGTCAGGAGAGCTGACCGGACGACCTCACATCAAGCCGAACCAGTAAATGGCACAGGCGAGAACGAATACGACCACCGTCTCCATGACGACCCTCCTCCAATCGCGAAACGAACACCTCCATCATCCATCGGGGGTGGCCGAAATGCCCAATCAGGGCAGAGGAATTTGCCAAGTTGTGGCCTGACGAAAGCGAGGTACCCACATGAGCAACCCCATCACCAGCACACTCGCCCCAGAGCAGCAGAAGGCCGCCGGTGCGGCGCTGCAGAGCACCGTCGTGGACCTGATCGATCTGTCGCTGATCGCAAAGCAGGCCCACTGGAACGTGATAGGCCGAAACTTCCGATCCGTCCATCTCGCTCTCGACGAGCTCGTCACGGCCGCGCGTGAGTTCACGGACGACGCGGCAGAACGGGCGACCGCGATCGGGGTCAGCCCGGACGGGCGCGCCGGCACCGTCGCCAAGGATTCCGGAGCCAAGGGATTCGGCGAGGGATGGACCAAGGACACCGAGGTCATCGCTTCCGTTGTCGGTAACCTGGCGGCCGTGATCGAGCGGCTGCGCGAGCGGATCACGATCACCGAGTCGGCGGATCCGGTCACTCAGGATCTGCTGATCGCCATCACCGCACGGCTCGAACAGCTGCACTGGATGTGGCAGGCACAGATCGACTGACCTTCTCCACCGAACGACGCCCCGCCCGGTATCGCCGTGCGGGGCGTCGCCGTGTTCGGGCCCGCTGCAGGCGATTCGTGAATTGTCGGTGCACGTTGCTAGGTTGTCGGCACTGAGTGTGAAAGGTGTTGTCTTCCATGGTGATGGGCCCTACCCACGCGATGTCCGGCGCAGCGGTGGGGCTGCTGGTTGCTGACGTGCTCCCGGTCGATTGGGGTGGCCCGACAACAACGGCCGAGACGTTCACGTTCGCGGCGGTATGCGCTGGCGCGACCCTTCTGCCTGATCTCGACACCACCCAGTCCACCGTTTCGCGGTCGTTCGGTCCGTTGAGCAAATTGCTTGCCAGAGTGATCGACTCGATATCCCTCGGTTTCTACACGATCACGAAAGGCGGCAAGGACGGCAAGCGTCGGGGCGGCCACCGAACGTTGACGCACACAGCGCTCTTCGCCGCCGGTCTCGGTGCCGGTGTCACCGGGCTGGTGGTGCAGTTCGGTAAGCCGGCGATCATCGGCGTGTTGTTCTTCGCGATCGGATTGGCGCTGCGCGGCCTCGCTGGTGAGTTCGCCAAAGAGAAGGGCTGGCTTGTCGTCTCCCTGCTCGCAGCAGTCTTCTCGGCGTTGACGTGGCAGTGGTACCCCACCGAGGCCGGATCGCTCGGGCTCGGGGTCGCGGTGGCGGTCGGCTGTGCCACTCACTGCCTCGGTGACGCGATCACCAAGGAGGGCGTGCCTTTCCTTGCGCCGTTCGTCCCCTGGGCGCGAGAACACTGGTGGGAATTCCGGCTACCGCGCTTCCTGTCCATTCGGGCAGGTGGGCCGTTCGAGAAGGTCGTGCTGGGTCCGGCCCTGACCATCGCGGTGTTCGCCCTCGGCGTGTGGGCGATCGACGGTGCGCCGGAAGCGATCTACGACGCGTTCGTCCCATCCCCGTCCTGATGAGCGGACGGTGTCAGGACGCCAGCATCTTCTCCAGATCGTCCAATACGATCATGGCGCCGGTCGGACCGAGTGCGAGAAACCAGGTTTCATCGCTCACCGGAACCGCGTGCCCGGACTCGACGGCGCTCATCGTGCCCCACAGAGGCCCGCCGACCACGGAATTCTGGTCGGTGGCATCCGGCCCGCCGTAGCTCGAGTAGAACAGCCGATCGCCGTCCGCTTCTGTGATCGTCTCCGGGGAGACTTCCACGGCCAGTTCGTCGATGTTCTGGATCTCCGGGCGGCGCAGCCCCACATCCTGCAGGATCACGCCGATGAACGAGAGGTTCCCGTACAGCCGAATCTTGCCGGACATGAAGCGGACCAGAGAGATGCTGGGGTCACCCGTGATCGACTCGCCGACTTCGTTCGCGCGCTCCTGGTACTCGGTCAGGAGGGTCTCTGCCTGCGTCTCTTCTCCGAGGGCATCGGCCACCAGAAGGAAGTTCTCCTTCCACGGGAATCCCGGGCGGATGCCGAACACGGTCGGTGCGATTTCGGACAACTGCGGATAGAGCTTGTCCGCGCGCAGTTTGCTGCCCAGGATCAGGTCCGGCTCGAGTGCCATGACCGCCTCGAGATTCAGGTTGTTCGTGGTGCCCACGTCCGGGACGCCTTCGAGCTTGTCGGCCAGGTAGGACGGCTGTCCGGACACACTCTCCGGGCTTGCGATGCCGACCGGGGTGATGCCGAGAGACAGAACGTCGTCGAGCTCGCCGCCGTCGAGAACGACGACCCGCTCCGGCTTCTTTTCCAGCGTGGTCCCCCCGAGCGCGTGGACGACAGTTCGCGGGAAGGTGCCGGGCTCGGCATCGCTACCGAGGCGCGCGGTCGCTTCGTCTGCGGTGGCGAACAAGCGTCCGCCGGTCGCCACATCGGCATTCCCCGAACTCTGACCGGCGTCGGTCGTGCCGCACGCGGCGAGGAACGTGGCGGCCAGTGCGACTGCGGCGGCGCGGGTGAACAGGCGTGAAGACCAACGAGGGGCGTGCATGGAGGTGAGGCTAGCCTGTGCCCGATATGTCCGCGCCGTCAGCACCCCAGTTGATCGGCGAGATGACCGAGGCCGGCGGCGCGGAAGTCGTCCAGGGCCGAGGAGCCGCTCTCCTTGTCGCCGGTTCCCCATTCGTCGGGACGATCGACATACGCGGTACGGAGACCGTGCGATCGCGCGGCCTCGAGATCGGTGGCGTGGGTGGCCACCATCATCACTTCGTTCGGCTCGACCTGCATGAGGTCGGCGATGCCGAGATACACGGCGGGGGAGGGCTTGTAGTGCCGCCACAGGTCCGCGCCACCGACGAAGTCCCACTCGAGGCCCGCATGTTTCGCCATCTCTGTGAGCAGTGCGACGTTCCCGTTGCTCAGAGCGCACACGACGAACTTCGCCTTCAGGCGGCGTATGCCCTCCGGCGCGTCGGGCCAGGCTGGAATGAGGTGCCACGACCGAACGGCCCGATCGAGTTGGTCGTCGGTGGGGATGACCTCAAACTCGTTCCGTAGCAGGTTGTCCAGGGTTTCCCGGTGCAGGTCGTCGAGGAGGGTCCACGGCCTGGCTCCGCTCTCCACCTCGGCGAGGATCGGCGCGTAGGTGAGCCGCCACCGGCGGGCGAGGTCGGCGCCATCGAAGTCGGGAAAGATCTCGGCGAGGGCGGAAGCGACCCCCGAATGCCAATCCGTGACAGTTCCGAACGTGTCGAACGCCAAGACTTTCACGGACACGGTTCCCCCCTCCTCGTCAATGAAAAGAGACCCCGTCCGGACTGATTTCTCAGCCGGAGGGGGTCTCCCTTGCTTCAACTCACTGTCGGGGTGGCGGGATTTGAACCCACGACCTCTTCGTCCCGAACGAAGCGCGCTACCAAGCTGCGCCACACCCCGTGTTGAACCTCGGCCAGCTTACAGTATCGAGTGAGCGGAGATTAAATCCCCTGGTCAGCCGCGAAGTACCGTGGACTCGGACGGGGTGTTCCGGACACGGTCCGAACCCGCTTCCGGTCCCCGATTCTTGGACGCCACCAGCGTCAGGAGGGTGGCTTCGGGTCGGCAGCAGAATCGCAGCGGCACCCACGGCGACGTTCCCACGCCGGCGGAAACGTGAAGCTGCGTATGTGTACCCCACTTCGACGGCCCCTTCACCCGGGAGCGGTCGAGTTCGCAGTTGGTGACGAGTGCCCCGTAGAACGGCAGGCACAGCTGACCTCCGTGAGTGTGGCCGGCGAGCACCAGGTCGTAGCCGTCGTTCGCGAAGCGATCGAGAACGCGCGGCTCGGGGGAGTGGGTGATGCCGAGCCGCAGATCTGCCAGCGGGTTCGGCGGACCCGCGATGGTGTCGTAGCGATCGCGCTTCAGATGCGGATCGTCCACACCGGCCGACGCGACTCGCACACCCGAAACCTCGAGGTCTCGACGTACGTGCGTGACGTCGAACCAGCCGCGCTCGGTGAACGCTGCCCGCAGATCGCCCCACGGCAACGGGTCGCCGAGAACACGCTTGTTGGCCTTCGTCAGGTAGTTCAGCGGATTCTTGGGTCGCGGAGCGAAATAGTCGTTGCTACCGAACACGAACAAGCCCGGTCGCGCCAGTAGATTGCCCATCGCCTGCACGACCGACGGAACTGCGCGCGGATGAGACAGGTTGTCGCCCGTGTTGACCACCAGATCGGGGTCGAGACGGTCCAGTTCGCGCAGCCAGTTCTGTTTGAGGCGCTGCCCCGGCATCATGTGGAGGTCGCTGATGTGCAGCACACGCAGGGAGGATGCGCCGGGTTCGAGCACCGGCATCGTCACCTCGCGCAGCGCGAACGCATTGCGTTCCACGAGCGAGGCATAGCCGATTCCGAGTGCAGCAGCACCCGTCGATGCGACGGCGGCGCGGGTCAGATTGTTTCGGAACTGGTCGGACACCACTCAAGGATACCGATGGACGCAATCGAGATGCCGATTGTGACCAAGGGCGCGTAGCGTTCCGCTCATGCCGGACACACTCAAAGACCGCCTTCGCGCTGATATGACCGCTGCAATGAAGGCCAAGGATGCGCTGCGTACCCAGACCATTCGGATGCTCATGGCTGCCGTGCAGAAGGAAGAGGTGTCCGGAAAAGAAGCTCGCGAGCTCACCGACGACGACATCCTGAAGGTCCTGACCAAGGAGTCGAAGAAGCGCGGCGAGGCCGCCGAGATCTACACCGAGAACGGGCGTGGCGAACTCGCGGCGAAAGAGCACGCCGAGGCCCAGATCATCGACGAGTACCTGCCGACCCCACTCGACAACGCCGAACTCGGTGAGGTCGTCGACACCGCGATCGCACAGGTGGCCGAGGAGCTCGGTCACCGTCCGGGCATGAAGCAGATGGGGCAGGTCATGAAGGTGGCCACCGGCCTGGCCGGAGGCAAGGCCGACGGCTCCCGAATCTCGGCTGCCGTCAAAGCCCGCCTCTGACCTGATCGATCACCTGCCCCGGCCTCTAGCGCGGGATGGGTGGAAGCTGGATCGGTGGGAGCCCCGGAATCTGAATGGGTGGTGGGGCCCCGCCGCCACCGCCGTCGCCGCCGCCCTGTCGCGGCGCCGGGTTCTGTGACGGTGCTCGGACCGACCCGTCACTGACATAGATCGTGATGGTCGAACCGGGGATGGCCGAGCCCGAGGGGGATACCCCCGTCACGTTGCCCTTCTTGGCATCGCTCTCGGTGGTCACCGCGTTCACCTGGAAGCCGCTCTCCTGCAGACGCGAGGTGGCGGTCGCCTGGGTCAGGCCCGAGACATCCGGCACCTGGCCGTTCTGAGAACCGCGAACGTATTTGTCCGACACCGGCGGCAGACTCGTCGGCCCGAAGTTGTTCACGACCGGACTCATCGCCGAATACCAGGTCTGTGCAGGTTCGGTGCCACCGTAGAGGTTGCCGTCCCCACACGGGCGCAGCGGAGCGGTACAGATCTCGCCGGGCGTCGGTGAGTCACCGAAGACGTAGACCGCCGCAGCGAGGTTGTTCGTGAATCCGAGGAAGCCCGAAGACATGTGCGACTCGGTGGTACCGGTCTTGCCCGACATGGGCAGGGACCAGCCGGCGGCACCGGCGGCACCGGCCGACGTACCGCCCGCCTGATCGTCCTTGCTCATCGCGTTCGCGAGGGTGTCCGCCAGACCGGGCTCGACGACCTGCTCACAGGCCTGCTGGGTCAGTGAGACGGGCTTGCCCTCACGGTCGACGATCGAGTCGATCGGAGTCGGCGGGCACCACTTTCCGTGTGAACCGAGCGTGGCAGCCACATTCGACAACTCCAGCGGGTTCACCCAGGTGGGGCCGAGGGTGAACGAACCGAGGTTCTGGTCCTTCTGGAAGTCGGCCATGCTGCGGTCGTCGAAGCCGGATGTACCCGGGTCGGCGTACGAGCGCAGTCCCAATCGGACGGCCATGTCGACGGTCGGTTCGACGCCGGTGGCCTGGATCAGCTTCACGAACGCCGTGTTGGGCGACTTCGCCAGAGCGTCGGTGACCGACATCGATGCCGGGTAGTTGCCCACGTTCTCGACGCAGTACGTGGCGACGGGGCAGCCCTTGGCGCCACCGCTACCCATGCCTCTCGCGTCGAACCGTCTCGGTACGTCCAGGGTGGCGCTGGTGCCCAGACCCTTCTCCATGGCCGCTGCCGTGGTGAAGATCTTGAAGATCGAGCCGGCACCGGCGCCGGCCATCGAGAACGGCTGCGGCTGGACGGTCTCGTCCGCATCTGCGTCGAGGCCGTAGGTGCGGCTGCTTCCCATCGCCAGTACGCGGTGCTGGTCCTGGCCCGGCTGCACCACGTTCATGACGTTGGCGATGCCGTCGAGGTGCGGGGACGCCTTGTCGACGAGTGCCCGCTTGGTCGAATCCTGGACAGCAGGATCGAGCGTGGTCTTGATCAGGTAGCCGCCGCGCTCGATCTGCTCGCGGGTGATGCCCGCGTTTGCGAGGTACTGGAGGGCGTAGTCACAGAAGAATCCGCGGTCACCTGCGGCGATGCAGCCGCGCGGCAGACGATTCGGCTCCGGAAGGACACCCAGAGGTTCTTCCTTCATGGCGCGGAATTCGTCAGCGCGATCGGGGATGTTCGAGATCATCGTGTCGAGCACGGTGTTGCGGCGATCGACGACGCCGTCCGGGTTGGTGTACGGGTTCAGTGCGGAACTCGACTGCACCATGCCGGCGAGCATCGCCGACTGCTTCGCGTCGAGCTGCGAGGCGTCGATCCCGAAGTAGGTGCGCGCGGCGTCCTGGATGCCGAACGAGCCGTTGCCGAACGGGACGAGATTGAGATACCGAGCGAGGATCTCTTCCTTGCTCAGCTCCTTGTCGAGCGTCAACGCCATCCGGATCTCACGGATCTTGCGGGCAGGTGTCGTCTCGATCGCAGCGCGACGCTCGGCGTCGGTCTTGGCCACGACCAACAGCTGGTAGTTCTTCACGTACTGCTGGTCGAGGGTCGAGGCGCCCTGCTGGACCTCGCCGCTGCTGGTGTTGGTGAGGAAGGCGCGGAGCGTGCCCTGCCAGTCGACACCTTGATGCTCGGCGAAGCGGCGATCCTCGATCGACACGATCGCCAGCTTCATCTGGTCCGAGATCTGATCGCTCGGCACCTCGAATCTGCGTTGGTCGTACAACCACGCGATCGGGTTGCCTGCGACGTCCGTCATCGTCGAGACGGCCGGAACCGTCCCTTCGACCAGTTCTGCCGAAACGTTGTCGACGGTGTCCGCCGCCCGATTCGAGGCATAACCGAACCCACCGGCCAGCGGAAACATCACTCCTGCGAGCAGTACACCTGCCAGGGCGGAGCAGCCTGCGAGCTTCGCCACTGTTTTTGCGATCGACACGCGCTACAGAGTACGTGCAGTTGCTGTGAGTAAGCCGGGCGGCTGCCCCCAGCAAACTCGTTTTTTCCCCCGAAAACTGCCCTGAACGGCGGGGATGCACGGTCGTACCAAAAACAGCGATCGTTCGTCTTGCGCGTTGCGGGTTCTTTACCTAAATTATGTGAACAGTGTGATGGAGATAACACTTCATTGCCGATGTGGTGCAGGTTGCTCGTGTTACGAGCTGAAAGCCTGCGCGGATACTCCGTGCGTCGGACACACGCACGGACTCGGAGAGGGGAAAAAATGCACATGACCACCCCAACCAGTCGTCTCGACGTCGAGCAGGCCGAAGCTCGCATTGCCTGGGTCACCCAGGCACGTTGCCGAGAAGTCGATCCGGACCAGCTGTTCGTACGGGGGGCGGCACAACGCAAGGCAGCAACTATTTGCCGGCACTGCCCGGTACTGATGCAGTGCGGCGCGGACGCGCTCGACAACAGGGTCGAGTTCGGTGTCTGGGGTGGAATGACGGAGCGCCAGCGCCGCGCGCTCCTCAAGCAGCACCCGGATGTCGTGTCGTGGTCCGACTTCTTCGAGGCGCAGCGTCAACACCAGTCTGCGGTGTGATCGTTCCGGTCGGGATCAGCTCGTTCGAGTGAGCTGATCCCCGACCGCCCGCAGGGCCTCGAGGTCCGAGACCTCGAACGGCAACGACGGAACACCCACGATCGGCACCCTCGGGTGCGCGGCCGTGAAGCGGGTCAGCAACTGCACCTCACGTTTCGCGATCACCGCGCGGTGAGCGTGCACTCGCAGAATTGCGGCAGTCAGCGGATCGTCTGCCTGGTCTCGCTGGTCGGCCACGGTGAGCGAATGATCTGCCGACAGTGAGCACAGTGTCGGATGCGTTCGGTTGAGGACCAACCCGGCAAGCGGCATGTCGTCGGATGACAGCCGGTCGACGAAGAACGCAGCCTCACGCAGCGCGTCCGGTTCCACGGCGGCAATCACCAGGAACTTGGTTCCGGGCTGCCGGAGCAGTTCGTACGTACGGGTGGCGCGTTCGCGGAATCCGCCGAACATCGAGTCCAGAGACTGGACGAAGCTCGACGCGTCCGAGAGCATGCTGCTGCCGACGATGGTCGATACGCCCTTGAGTGCCAATCCCATCGCGCCGGTGACCAGCTTGGTGATGCCGCGGCCGGGGGCCGTGAGCAACCGGATCATCTTGCCGTCGAGGAAGGCTCCGAGTCGCTGGGGAGCGTCGAGGAAGTCGAGAGCGTTGCGGGACGGCGGGGTGTCCACCACCACCAGATCCCATTCGTCGCTCGCCGCGAGCTGCCCGAGCTTCTCCATTGCCATGTACTCCTGCGTTCCGGAGAACGAGGTGGCCACGGTTTGGTAGAAGGGGTTCGCCAGAATCTGCTCCGCCTTCTCCGGCGGCGAATGTTCGATCACCATCTCGTCGAACGTGCGACGCATGTTGAGCATCATCGCGTGCAGTTCGCCCTTCGCGTCGGCGCCGAGCGGCACGGGCTGGGGTGAGTTGTCGAGCTCTTGGACGCCAAGGGCCTGAGCGAGTCGACGGGCCGGATCGATGGTCAACACCACGACACGGCGGCCCTGCTCGGCAGCACGTAGTGCCAGCGAGGCCGCAGTCGTCGTCTTGCCCACGCCGCCGGCTCCGCAGCAGACCACGACACGGGTGGCGTTGTCGGCCAGAATTTCTGCGACGTCGAGTGCTGGTGCGGTGCGGCGGTGGCTGTCACCGGTCTCGGTCATCGGACACCCTGTTCTCTCAGGTATTCGGCCAGTTCGTACAGACCGCCGAGGTCCACACCGTCGGCGAGAGCAGGTAGTTCGAGTCGGGCGCCGTCGACGTCGCCGAGTTGGCCCGCGCTCTCCTCCTGCGCCTGAAGTACGGACGCGTGCTCGATGTTCTCGGTGAGCAGCCCGGCGAAATCGTCCTCGGAAAGGTCGACGCCGCTGGCCTTCAACCCGTCACGAATGGAGTCCGCGTCCACATCGCCGGCAGCGATGGCGCCGATGGACTCCTCCGGGAGGAACTGCGGGCTGGTGCGGTTGACGACGATCGAACCGAGCCGTAGATCCGACGCGACGAGTTCGGCTGCCGCATCCGCCGTTTCCTGCACCGGCAACGCTTCGAGCAAGGTGACGAGGTGAACCGCTGTCTCGTCCGAATGCAGAAGTCGCACCACACCCTCGCTCTGCGCGCGCACCGGCCCGCCCTTCGCGAGATCCGCCATCGCCTTCGTCACGTCGAGGAAATTGTTGATCCTGCCGGTGGGCGGCGCATCGACGACGACGGCGTCGTACACCCGGTTGCCCGACGCGTCCGAGCGCACCACACATTCCTTGATCTTGCCGGTGAGCAGTACGTCCCGCAGTCCGGGCGCGATGGTGGTGGCGAACTCGATGGCGCCGAACCGGCGCATTGCGCGCCCCGCGAAGCCCAGGTTGTAGAACATGTCGAGGTATTCGAGGAATGCGGTCTCGATGTCGACGGCCAAGGCGCGGACCTCGCCGCCGCCGTCGACCGAGGCGACCTTCGTTTCCTGCGGAGGGAGGGGCGGTACGTCGAACAGCTGCGCAATGCCCTGCCTGCCCTCGACCTCGACGAGCAGTACCCGTCGTCCGCCCTCGGCCAGCGCCAGCGCCAAAGCGGCCGCGACCGTGGATTTCCCGGTGCCGCCCTTGCCTGAAACGAAATGCAGACGCGCCTGCGCAGCCTTCTCCGGCCACGTCGCACTTTGCTGCTCCGATGTTGCAACCACGCGACGAGCCTATAAGTCCGGGGGCGTGGATGTGCGCGGGATAGGCTCAGCGGCATGAGTGAATTGATTTCCTGGGAGTACGCAACTGTTCCGCTGCTCACCCACGCGACCAAGCAGATTCTCGATCAGTGGGGCGGTGACGGATGGGAGCTCGTGTCCGTCCTTCCCGGCCCGACCGGCGAGCAGCACGTCGCCTACCTGAAGCGCCCGAAGGGCTGAATGCCGTGGCAGAGAACACGCAGAGCTGGTCCAGCCGCCTTGCAGAACTCGGCATAGACCTTCCTCCGGTGGTCCCTCCGGTGGCGGCGTACGTGCCGGCCGTCCGGACGGGCAACCATGTTCACACGTCGGGTCAGCTGCCCATCGCCGGCGGAAAACTCGGCATCACGGGCAAGGTCGGTGCGGGTGTGTCGGAAGACGATGCCAAGGCTGCCGCCCGCACGTGCGCGCTCAACGCCCTCGCCGCCGTCCACGATCTCGTCGGTATCGACTCGGTCGTTCGGATCGTCAAGGTGGTCGGGTTCGTGGCCTCGGCGGACGGGTTCACCGGGCAGCCGGGAATCGTCAACGGTGCCTCCGAATTCCTCGGTGAGGTGTTCGGCGACGCCGGAGTGCACGCACGCTCCGCTGTCGGTGTCGCCGAGTTGCCTCTCGGCGCACCGGTCGAGGTCGAACTGATCGCGGAAGTTCGCTGACATGACCTCAGCCCACCCCGCCTACGCGCAGCTCCGGCAGGTGACACCACTTGCCGCAGTCATGTTGGAGAACAACCCGGGCATGATGACCCTGGACGGCACCAACACGTGGATTCTTCGGGCGCCCGGAAGTTCCGGGTGCGTCGTGGTCGATCCGGGCGACGACGATGAAGAACATCTGCTGCGGGTAGCGGGCGTGGGCTCGGTCGATCTGACGCTGGTGACCCACCGGCACTACGACCACACCGGTGGAGTGGACCGCTTCGCCGACATCACGGGCGCTCCGGTCCGTTCCGTCGATCCCGCCTTCGTTCGTGGCGGCGGCGCGGTTCTGGCGGCGGGTGAGACCATCGAAGCCGCCGGCCTGAGGTTGCGGGTCGTACCGACTCCTGGGCACACCGCCGATTCCGTCTCGATCCTCGTGGAGGGGGACAGGCAGCCGTCGGCGGTCGTCACGGGCGACACGATTCTCGGGCGCGGAACTACGGTGCTCGACGACTCGGACGGCGATCTGGGTGACTACCTCGATTCCCTACGCCGGCTTGCCGACCTGGGCGACGAGTTGACCGTGTTGCCCGGCCACGGGCCGGATCTGCCGGACCTGCGCACCGTTGCGCAGTACTACCTCGCTCATCGTGAAGAGCGGCTCGCGCAGGTACGGGGCGCTCTGGAAACTCTCGGCGACGACGCATCGGCCCGTGCCGTGGTCGAACACGTGTATTCGGACGTCGATCAGAGTCTGTGGCCGGTTGCGGAGAAGTCGGTCAACGTTCAGCTCGAGTACCTGCGCTCGCGCGGCTGAGACTCAGCTCGGGAGCGGCACGTTCTGCAGCCGAAGCTGACCGCGGGCCAGCACCTTGTCGGTCGAGCTGTCGCTGATCACCACGAGCCACAGTTGCTGGGTCTTGCCCTGCTGGATGGCTTCGGCCACCACCGTCGCCGGGCATCCGGTGGTCGGGCGCAAGAAGTCGGTCGAGTTGTGGACGCCGACCGCGAACTGGCCCCGATCGGCCACGGCGGCACTGGCTCCGATGCTGCCCGCAGACTCGACGATGGTCGCGTAGAGACCGCCGTGCACGACGCCCCACGGGGTGTGGTGGTCGGTTCCGAGTTCCACGTGGCCTGTCAGTCGGTTGGGGGTTACTTCGTCGACCACGAAGCCGCTCGCTGCGACGAATCGACTCGCTTCCTCGAGTGACGCGCTGGGTAGTGGTGTGGACGTGGGGTCGGTCATTGCTGATCTCCGATGCGTCGGCGGGTTCCACAAAGGCTGGCTGTCAATACAGAAGTTAGCCTGTCGAGAGGGCTGACTGTCAAGAGTGCAGTCAGATATCGTGGGCGACATGAGGTGGTTGGAATTCGGTACCGAGAACTGTTCCGTACAGCGCACTCTCGAGGTCGTCGGCGAGAAGTGGACGATGATCGTACTGCGGGAGGTCTTCAACGGCGTCCGGCGTTTCGATCAGATACGAAGGCACACCGGAATCTCCGAGCCGATTCTCACCGGACGGCTGCGCAAGCTTGTCGAAGAGGGCGTCCTCGTGACGGTGCCGTACCAGGAGGAAGGGCGCAGAACGCGCTACGAATACCGGCTCACCGACAAGGGGCGCGATCTGTATCCGATCCTGATCGCGCTACTGCAATGGGGTGACCGCTACCGTGCGGACGAGCAGGGCCCGTCACTCACTGTGACTCATCGGGACTGCGGCGCGCGAGTCGAGGCGATCGTGAGCTGCGGCGAAGGGCATGGCCCGCTGCGGCCTGCAGATGTGGAAGCGGGGCCAGGCCCCGCAGCAGTGCGCCTGTGAGCGGTCAGCGAGTCTCTGGACTCGTCAACCACTCACAGGCGCCGGAGGCGCGAACTACCGAGCGCGACGCGCGAGCCGCTCGGAGTCGGAGATGAGGACGCTCTTGCCTTCGAGTCGAAGCCAGCCGCGGTGTGCGAAATCGGCGAGCGCCTTGTTCACGGTCTCGCGGGATGCGCCGACGAGCTGAGCGATCTCTTCCTGCGTCAGATCGTGGGTGACCCGGAGTGAACCTGCCTCCTGGGTTCCGAAGCGCTGTGCGAGCTGCAGAAGGGCCTTTGCGACGCGGCCGGGCACGTCCGTGAAGATGAGATCTGCGAGGTTGTTGTTCGTACGACGCAGACGACGTGCCAGCACGCGCAGCAGCTGCTCGGCGATCTCGGGACGATGGTCGATCCACTGCTTCAGTGCTTCGCGGTCCATGCAGACTGCGCGAACCTCGGTGACCGTCGTCGCCGTGGACGTACGGGGGCCGGGGTCGAAGATCGACAGCTCACCGAACATGTCGGAGGGGCCCATGATGGTCAGCAGGTTCTCACGACCGTCGGGCGACCGGCGTCCGATCTTCACCTTGCCGGAGGCGATGATGTAAAGGCGGTCGCCGGGTTCACCTTCGTTGAAGATGACGTGACCGCGGGGGAAGTCGACAGGCTGCAGCTGCTTGGTCAGCGCTGCGACTGCTGAGGGCTCGACTCCTTGGAAGATGCCGGCTCTTGCCAGGACGTCGTCCACGTGCGCTCCTTGGGAATTGTTCGTCTGTGTCACTACTCGATGCCCGCCGTCGGTGGGTGCACCGCCGGTGAAAAGGTCGTGCTTGTGCCGTGCTTGTTCCAGGGGTAACTGGTACGGCACCGAAGTCTACGTCGATACACCCACTGGTGAGTGACCGATACCACGGAAGTTCCGAAAGTCGGCTCCCTGACAACCTCGATCACACGGTCAACTTGCGCGCCTCGAGTCGGCGCTCGCCAGGTCGGCTGCGGGGGCAACAGGGCTCGCGCCGCCCTTCTTTCGCAGGTGGAGCCGCTCTTGGGCATGCGGGAACCCCTTGTCGGCCAGGGTGGCCACGTCGTCGTGACCTGCCTGGTCGAGGAATTCCTCCACTTCCTGTTCGCGCACGGTGAGTCGGCGGAGTCGGTATTCCACACGCTCCATCGCCAGTGCGAACAGCATCAGCAGCACTGGGAAGAGGATCACAGCGAGACCTTGCATAGGGGGAAGTAAACACGCAGAAGGTCTCAGAAGCGACACAGGGGCGGATCGGATCGTGCCGGTATCCGTATTGTCGATGGGGTGAATGCGACGCGATCGGAGGGTCAGAGTGGGCGTCGGCGGCGTCGTCCCGCGGCCACGGACGAGCCAGAAACTCACCTCGCCCTCGTGCGAAGGGCCCGGCGAATGAACCGGAGTCTCGCCGTGGCCTTCCCCCATGTGTATTGCGAGCTCGACTTCACCACTCCACTCGAACTGGCGGTGGCGACGATTCTGTCCGCACAGTGCACGGATGTCCGGGTCAACCAGGTCACGCCCGCACTTTTCGCTCGCTACCCGGATGCGAAGTCGTACGCAGAGGCGAACCGAATCGAACTCGAAGAGTTCATCAGAAGCACCGGGTTCTATCGGAACAAGACGAACTCGTTGATCGGACTCGGGCAAGCGTTGCTCGATCGATTCGACGGTGAGGTTCCCGCAAATCTGAAGGATCTCGTCACGTTGCCGGGAATTGGCCGCAAGACGGCCAACGTGGTTCTGGGAAACGCGTTCGATGTGCCGGGAATCACGGTCGACACCCATTTCGGGCGGCTCGTCCGGCGTTGGAAGTGGACGGCAGAGGAAGATCCGGTGAAGGTCGAGCACGCTGTCGGCGACCTGATCGAACGCAAGGAATGGACCCTGCTGTCGCACCGCGTCATTTTCCACGGCCGCCGGGTGTGTCATGCCAGGAAGCCCGCGTGCGGAGTGTGCGTTCTGGCCAAGGACTGTCCGTCCTACGGACTCGGTCCGACGGATGCCGCCGAGGCCGCGAAGCTCGTGAAGGGGCCAGAGACCGATCATCTGCTCGCGCTGGCGGGGCTGTGAGAGTGGCCGACCTTGTCTAGTTCAGGAATGTCCGGTTCAGCGCGATGGAGTCTGGCCGCCCTGCTCGTGGTGATCGGGCTCGTGGTGGCCATCTGGCCGAGGGGCGACGCCGGATCGCCCGAATCGGGTCCCGGTGCCGGCACTGGTTCGTCCGCGGCGGCGCCCGAGGTCGATCCCGGTGAGCTGGCGGATCTGCGAGCCACGGCCGACCTTCAAGCATGTCCACGACCCTCGGAGCCCGCCGGCTCCGACGCTGCGCTCGCAGGCGTGCAGCTCACTTGCCTTGCGGACGGCGCCCCTGTCGACCTCGCCTCGGCAGTCGCGGGCACGCCGACGATCGTCAACCTGTGGGCCTACTGGTGTGCGCCGTGTGCCGAGGAACTGCCGTATCTTCAGCAGTTTTCGGATCGCGCAGGCGATGCGGTTAACGTGCTTACGGTGCACACCGATCCGAACGAATCCGCCGCGCTCTCGAGGCTCTCCGACTACGACGTGACAATCCCCGGAGTGCAGGATGCCCGTGCGCAGGTTCGCGCAGCTCTCGGCGCACCGGCGGTGTTGCCGGTGTCGGTGTTGATCCGGGCAGACGGAACAGTGGCGCGAATCCTGCCGCAGCCCTTCCACAGCGTGGACGAGATCGCCGACGCCGTCGAGACGGATCTCGGAGTGACCGTATGACCGCCCGATTCGACACCGCCGCACCCGAATGGCTGCGCGCCGTCGTCGACAACGCTCCCGCTGATCCATTGAAGATCAATCCGGTCATCGAGCGGAGAGCCCCGGAGGGTGCCACGACCAGAGCGGCAGCAGTGCTCGTGCTGTTCGGTGGATCCGAGCAAGCGCAGCCCGGTACCTCTGGCGGATTGCCTGCGGACGCCGATGTCTTGCTCACTCAACGCGCATCCACGATGCGGCAACACAGTGGGCAGGTGGCGTTTCCGGGTGGGGCAGCAGACCCGGGTGACGGCGGCCCGTTGGGAACCGCGCTCCGTGAAGCACAGGAGGAGACGGGCCTCGACCCGGTCGGCGTTCGCCCCCTCACTCTGTTGCCGGAGATCTACATTCCGCCGTCCGGCTTCGATGTCACACCGGTGATCGCCTACTGGGAACGTTCGAGCCCGGTTTCCGTGGTCGACCCGGCCGAGGCGGAGCGGGTCGTCCGGGTTCCGGTGCGCTCGCTCATCGACCCGGCCAACAGGTTCCAGGTCCGGCACCCCGCCGGCTACCAGGGCCCTGCATTCTCGGTCGAGGGCATGTTGGTGTGGGGCTTCACCGCCGGGATACTCGCGGCGGTGCTCGCCGTGTCCGGCTGGGAACAGTCTTGGGACGTCGACGACGTCCGTGATCTCGACGAGGTCCTGGCCGGCTTCGGCCAGGACCTCCATGCGCCGGTGGTCGAACGATGACCGGCTCCACCTGGATCGACATCGCGATCTGCCTCATCGCTGTCGTCGCCATGACGTCGGGATGGCGGCAGGGCGCCGTGGCATCCATTCTCGCCTTCGTCGGTGTCGTACTCGGTGCCGTCGCCGGCATCCTGCTCGCACCTCACCTGCTCGTCCACATCGAGGAGGGGCGTGGCCGCATACTGGCCGGCGTCGCCCTGATCGTGGTGCTGGTGGTAATCGGTGAAGTGGCCGGGATGGTTCTGGGCCGCGCCGTGCGCGGCAGTATGCACAGCCCCACCACCAGATCGGTGGACAGCGTCATCGGCGCTGCGGTCCAGGCCGTGGCGGTTTTCATCGCGGCGTGGCTGCTCGCAGTACCGCTCACCACCTCGTCACAACCTCAGGTCGCGGCCGCGGTTCGCGGTTCGACGGTCCTCGAGAAGGTGGACGGTCTCGCGCCCGATTGGGTGCGGCGACTGCCGACCGAATTCTCCGCACTACTGGACACGTCCGGCTTGCCGGATGTGATCGGGCCCTTCGGGCGCACTCCGATCACCACGGTCGACCCGCCGGACGACAGCGTCCTGCAGAGTCCCGTCGCCTCGTCCCTGCAGCAGAGTGTGCTGCGTGTGCGTGGTGTCGCACCGAGCTGCCAGCGAGCTCTCGAGGGTTCCGGGTTCGTCATCGCGCCCGAGCAGGTCATGACCAACGCGCACGTCGTGGCGGGCACAGAGGGTCTCGTCGTCGACACCGCGGACGGCCCGCTCGACGCCACCGTGGTCGTCTTCGATCCGTCGGCGGACGTTGCCGTCCTTCGTGTACCGGGGCTACGGGCTCCGGTCGTCCCGTTCGCGCCCGAGCCGGCCGAAACCGGTGACGATGCGCTCGTGCTCGGCTACCCGGGTGGCGGCCCGTACACGGCAAGTGCCGCAAGGGTCCGCGAGACGCTGAATCTCAGTGGCCCGGACATCTACCGTTCGGGCACGGTCGAGCGTGAGGTCTACACGGTTCGCGGTTCGATCCGCCAGGGGAATTCCGGCGGACCGCTGGTCGACAGCTCCGGCCGTGCGGTCGGTGTCGTTTTCGGTGCTGCGGTGGACAACAGTGACACCGGCTTCGCGCTCACGGCGAAAGAAGTGGCACGGCAGCTGGAAGCGGCAGCAGGCGCTACCGCCCCCGTCCAGACCGGGGCCTGTATCTCCTGATTGGGCGGCAGGTCAGAGGTGGTCTGCCCGCAAGGCCACCAGTCGGCTCTCGAGGCTGCCGGGTCCGTCTGCATCGAATCGGGGTGCGTGCTCGGCGGTACTCGGGTCGATCGTCGCTCCCAGACGACCCAGTTCGATCAGTAGCGGGATGACGCTCAGACCGCGCTCGGTCAGTGAGTAACGGCCCTGCATGCCCCGGCCGACCTGGGATTTGGTGAGGAAACCACCGTCTGTGAGGTCGGCCAGTCGTCGAGACAGGACGGGGCCGCTGATGCCCTCCTCGCTGCCTGTGAGCAGGTCACGGAACGAACGTCGGTCGGACAGGGCGATGTCCCGCAGGATCAGCAGACTCCACTGGTCACCGAGCATCTCGAGAGTCCGGTTGATCGGACAGGTCGATCGCGGAGTGGTGATCACGGCATCTCCAAAGTGGTTGCAAGTTGTTACTGGATGGATTTACAGTGCTGGTAACACATTGTAACTACTTCGCTGTCTGGAGTGCTCCATGAAGGCGTTCGTTCTCGAGAAATACGGCTCCCCGATCCGGGAGGTCGACATGCCCGTACCGGTTCTCGCCCCACGCGAAGTGCTCGTACGGATGGTCGCGTCGGGCGTCAATCATGCCGACGAGCGGGTTCGCTCCGGTGAGTTCAAGGCGATCTTTCCCTTCCAGCTGCCCAAGGTCATGGGCGGTGAGTTCTCCGGCGAGGTCGTCGAGGTCGGCTCCGCAGCACGCGGCGTCACAGTGGGCGACCAGGTGTACGGCTACGTCGATTTGGCAGCGACAGGCACCCTTTCCGAGTTCATTGCGGTCGACGCTGCCACGGTGGCGCCAGTACCGCGCTCGATCAGCCTGGCCGACGCGGCCGGACTTCCCGTCGTTGCGCTCACGGCCTGGCAGGCCTTCGTGGAGATGGGCCAGGTGAAGAAGGGACAGACGATCCTCGTCCACGGGGGAACCGGCGGCGTGGGGTCGGTTGCGATCCAGCTCGCCAAGAACCTCGGCTGCACCGTCGCCACCACCGTCTCGACCCCGAACGTCGAGGCCGCCCGCGATCTCGGCGCCGACATCGTCATCGACTACCGCCGTGACGACCTCGAAGAAAGACTCGCAGGCACACCCGTCGACCTGGTGCTCGACACCCAGGGCGGAGACACGCTGCAGGCCTCTCTCGGGGTACTGAGGCCAGGGGGCACCGTCATCGGCATCACGGGCCCGCCGGACCCGGCGTTCGCTCGTGGCGTCGGGGCGAACCCGGTCGTTCGGCTCGCCATCCGGGCGCTGAGTTTCCGCACCCGCCGCCGCGCCCGAGCGCTAGGGGTCACCTACCGATTCCTCTTCATCACTCCCGACAGCGCCGCGCTGAGCCGAGTCGCCGGGTTGGTCGACGACGGGGTGCTGCGCCCGGTCATCGATCGAGTGTTGCCGTTCGACCAGACGCAGCGGGCTCTCGCCGAGTCGCTGGCGGGTGGTACCCGCGGCAAGGTTCTGGTCACCACCGACCCGAAGGCGGTGACCAGCCGTGGCTGAGCTCCCCGTTCGTCCCCGTCCGACCACGTGGGCCACCGCGCCGAACCGCCGCATCGTCGTGGGTTCGGACACCCTCGTCTACCGCGACCTCGGCCCGGAGAACGGCGTCCCGCTGGTGCTGCTCGCCCACCTGGGCGCCACGCTCGACGAGTGGGATCCGCGTTTCGTGGATGCGCTCGCGCGCGACCGGCGAGTTCTCGCCGTCGACCTGCCAGGGGTGGGTGGGTCCACCGGCCGCGTCCCGGCCACCGTCGCCGCGATGGCCCGGGACGCCGAGGGCTTCGTGGCTGCCTTGGGCCTGACCAGGATCGACCTGCTCGGGTTTTCCCTCGGTGGGTTCCTCGCTCAGCAGGTTGCGCTGGATGCGCCGGACCTCGTACGACGTCTGGTCCTGTCCGGAACCGGCCCTGCCGGGGGAACCGGTATCGACCGCCGAACCGGTGCGGCCTACATCTACTGGGACATGCTCCGCGCGGCGATGGCCCGCACCGATGCCAAAGAGTTCCTCTTCTTCCCCCGTACGGCCACGGGGAAGGCTGCGGCAAAGACCTACCTGGCGCGTTTGCAGGAGCGGGTCATGGACCGGGACGAACCCATATCGGTCTCGACGTTCCACCGACAGATCATGGCGATTCGGGGCTGGGGCCGAACCGAGCAGCAGAACCTGTCGCGTATCGGTGCCCCGACGCTCGTCGCCAACGGCAATCACGACCGCATGGTGCCCACCGCGCTGTCCCACGACATGCACGCCCGCATCCCCGGCAGCACGCTGATCATCTATCCGGGGGCCGGGCACGGCGGGGTCTTCCAATACGGTGACGAGTTCGTCGCCGCAGTGCGAGCACACTTCGACGGTGGGACCTGACACGGAAGTTCCCGGCCTACGACGCCGCGAGAAACTCCGTCAGTGCGGCGTTCACGGCGCCGGGGGACTCCCAGTGCGCGTAGTGGCCGGCTCCGTCGACCGACAGCAGTTTCTGGCGTGGCGCGTACCGGTGCCCTCGTCGGATCGTGTCGGACAGCACGTAGGGGTCGAGTTCACCGTGCAGTTGCATGATCGGCAGGGTCAGCACCTGGTCCATGGAGTTCAGGAAGCGGCGTCCGTCGGGGCGGAACTGACTTCGGAATGCCCACCGTTGATATTCGAGGGTGCAATGTGCAGTTCCGGGAATGCGGATCGCGGACCTCATCTTGGCGACCACATCCGCGTACTCGTCGCTGCGTTGCCACTGCGCGCCCGAACGCGCTCGGACGATGCGCTCGACCTCTGCGCCCTCGTCGCGGGTCAGGCGTCGTTCGGGGCGCCACGGAAGCTGGCACGCCACGAACGAGGGCAGTAGCGCCTTCCGTTGCCGTCGATCCCGCAGGACACCCTGTCGAAGTGCTATGGGGTGCGGCGAACCGATCGGAACGATCGAATGGACGAGGTGGGGGTGCAGGACCGCGGTCGCCCAGCACACGAGGCCGCCGTCGGCGTGCCCGACCAGCGTCGCCTTCGGGTATCCCATGGCACGGATCAGGCCGGCGACGTCGCCGGCGAGAGTCCAGCCGTCGTATCCGCGTGGCGGCTTGTCCGTGTCACCGTATCCGCGCAGGTCCACCGCCACTGCTCGATAGCCCGCCTCGGACAGCGCTGCGAGCTGATGACGCCAGGACCACCAGAAATCCGCGAATCCGTGGAGCAGCACCACCAACGGTGCGTCGGGTGCGGCGCCCCCGACCTCCACGGTGTGAAACCGAATGCCGTTGGCATGGATGTCGCGGTGAGTCCAGGTCCCGACGAAGCGGACGGTGGATGGATCGGGTGGCGCCACGGAACGAAGTGGAGTGTCAGCGAGCGTGACGGCCACTGGGTGCTTCCACCCTCGGTGCGGCCTGATCTGCGGGGTGCGAGCCCGGGTGCGACGTGGGGAGCACCGTCTTCGCCTGCTTCAGGGAGTCGATGGTCCGCTCCGGCGCGCGCAGCTTGCGTACCCGCAGATAGCCGAGAAGTCCCAGGATCGCAGTCGCAAGAATCATGATGGCGAAGACGATCAGGAACGCAGCCCAGCGATCGAGCCACACGGCGAGTAGTTCCGCGAGGAAGAAGAAGAAGAAGAACGAGCTGAACAGCAGCACGGTGAGCGCCAGAACGAAGAAGATGCTGCCCTGGATGCCCTTCTTGACCTCACCGGTCACCTCGGCCTTGGCCAGTGCGACCTCGGCGCGCACGAGGGTTGAAACCTGGGCGGTGGCGTCCTTCACCAGGTTGCCGATGCTCGCATCGGCAGGTGTGCGCGCATCCACATCGGTCAGTGGGATGGACGAAACCGTGTTCGGAACGCCGTCTCCGGTGAACCGGGGGCTGTCTCCCGTGCCGCGGGTGTTGCTGCCGTGGGTGTTGCTCACTTGTCGACCCCTCCAGGTAGCTCTTGCATGTCCGAGTCCTCCGATCGGGCAGCATGCACCCGACCGCGCCGTAACAGTAGCGCTGATCCGATCAGCGACGCCGCCAAGGAGGTGACGAGCACCGCGGCTTTCGCTGTTTCGGCTTCGCTTCCGTCGCCGATCCCGGCCAGTGCGAGATCTGCTACGAGAAGGCTAACGGTGAATCCGATCCCACCGAGCACCGACAGGGCAAACAGGTCACGGAATTCCAACGATCCGGGTTTTTCGGCGATACCCAACCGGATCGACAGCCACGAGATCCCGAAGATACCGACGGTCTTACCGATCAGCAGGCCGGCGATCACGGACTGTGCGACGGGGTCCGTCAACAGCCCGCCGAGTACATCTGCCCCGAGCGGCACTCCGGAAGCGAACAGCGCGAAGAGCGGAACGCACAGGCCCGCGGACAGTGGCTGGATTCGGTGTTCGAGGCGGGCCGCCGGTGAGTTCTCCTCACCTGGGTCCGTGCGGACCCGGGTCAACAGTCCGAGTGCGACACCGGCGATCGTGGCGTGAATCCCGGCTTCGTGCATGCAGTACCAGGTGAGCAGCGCGAGAGGGATGTAGAGGAACGGCGTGGTGATTCGGCGGTGCTGGCCCAGTGCGTAGACGAGGAGGCAACCGAGTGCACCCGCCAGCCAGACCATCGCGATCGAGGCGGTGAAGAGGACTGCGATCAGGCCGATCGCCAGCAGGTCGTCGACGACGGCCAGGCTCAGCAGAAAGACCCTGGCACTCGACGGAATGCGGGAGCCGGTCAGCGCGAGCACACCGAGCGCGAAGGCGATGTCGGTCGCGACCGGGATCGCCCACCCGCGGTCCATACCCGGTGTGCCCCATCCGATGGAGGCGGCGATTATCGCGGGCAGGATCACACCACCGCAGGCCGCGATGATCGGCAGCAAGGCCTTCTTGCGGTCTGCGAGTTCGCCGACGACAAGTTCTCGTTTCAGCTCGAGGCCGGCAACGAAGAAGAAGATCGCGAGCAGTCCGTCCTGCGCCCAGCTTCCGATCGAGAGGTCCAGGTGCAGCGCGGTCGGGCCGATCTGGAAGTCGCGCACGTCCGTGTACAGGTCGGACCATGGGGAGTTCGCCCAGATCAACGCCAGGGCAGCGGCGCCGAGCAGTAGCATCCCGCCGACGGTTTCGGTGCGTAGGTAGCGGGCGAATTCGGCGCGGCGTGGTGTTGTCACGGGTCTCGCTTTCGTTCTGGTTCGGGTACGGCAAATGACATCGCCGACCAGACTTCCCGGCACACCGTTGCTCAGCCTATCGAACTTGCTTGTCGAAAGTTTCGAGGTGTTCAATTCCTGAGAAATGGACAGTCGTCCCATCTTGTGGAATTGAATTCGTAAGTAGTAGGAGCAGCGCAGTGAGTACCGTCGACACGACCAGGCCCGACGACGGGGACACCGTCGCCGGCGTCCCCAGAAGTCGCATCGTCGTCGCCAGCATGGTGGGCACGACGATCGAGTTCTACGACTTCTACATCTATGCAACAGCGGCAGTGTCCGTGTTTCCGCACCTCTTTTTCCCGAAGGGCAACGGAACGACAGCGCTGCTCGCCTCGCTTGCCACGTTCGGTCTGGCTTTCGTCGCGCGACCTCTCGGGTCGATCCTGTTCGGCCACTTCGGTGACCGGATCGGCCGTAAGGCGACCCTGGTGGGCTCCCTTCTCACCATGGGGATCGCCACGTTCGTCATCGGGCTGCTTCCCACCTATCACCAGATCGGAATCGCCGCTCCGGCTCTACTCGCGCTGATGCGTTTCTGCCAGGGCCTGGGGCTGGGCGGCGAGTGGAGCGGTGCCGCGCTGCTGGCGACGGAGACCGCGCAGAAGGGCAAGAGGGCGTGGGCGGCGATGTGGCCGCAGCTCGGCGCCCCCATCGGATTCTTCCTGGCCAACGGCCTGTTCCTGATCATCACGCTGTTCATGAACCATGACAACGGGAGTCCGGACTTCGACGGGGCCTTCCTTTCGTGGGGATGGCGAATCCCGTTCCTACTCAGCGCGATCATGGTGATGATCGGTCTGTACGTGCGGCTGAAGCTGGAAGAGACCCCGGTGTTCGCACGGGCGGTCGAACGTGGCGAGAAGGTGAAGACCCCGCTCGCCGAGGTGTTCAAGACGAGCTGGCGTCAGCTGATCATCGGGACCTTCGTGATGCTGGCGACGTACACGCTCTTCTACATCATGACCACGTGGGTACTCAGCTACGGAACGGCCAAGACTCCCGCAGAGGGCGGCACCGGCGCCGGTTTCGCGTACACCGACTTCCTGGTGCTGCAGCTGGTCGCGGTCCTGTTCTTCGCGGCAGCCGTTCCGGTGTCCGGGTACCTGGCCGATCGCTACGGCCGACGCATCACGTTGTTGATCATCACCGCCGCAATCATGGTGTTCGGACTGACGTTCTCGGTGATGCTGGATGCGGACGGCATGGACAATGCCCGCATGCTGGTCTTCCTGGCCGTCGGAATGCTCTTGATGGGCATGACCTTCGGCCCGATGAGCGCCGTACTACCGGAACTGTTTCCGACCAACGTGCGCTACACGGGTTCGGGGATCGCCTACAACACCGCCAGCATTCTCGGCGCGGCGGTGGCGCCGTTCATCGCGACCTGGCTCGCCACGACGTACGGCGTCGGCTGGGTCGGCGTCTACCTGCTGATCGCAGCAGCGATCACCTTCGTCGCGCTGCTGGCGATGCGGGAGACGCGAGACGATTCTCTCGACAGGTAGGGGCTTCGCCCCTGTGAGTGGTTGACGAGTCCTGAGACTCGCTCGCCACTCACAGGGCGCGGAGCGCCCTACTTCCCGCGGATGGCGTCGAACACCTTCGGGTCGACGAGGGTGCTCGTGTCTCCGAGGTCGCGTCCTTCGGCGATGTCGCGCAGCAGGCGGCGCATGATCTTGCCGGAGCGGGTCTTCGGGAGTTCCGGGACCACCGTGATCTGCCGGGGCTTGGCGATGGGGCTGATGTCTTTGGACACTTGGGCTTTGAGTTCGTCGATCAGTTGATCGCCGGTGTTCTCGACTCCTTCGCGGAGGATGACGAACGCGACGATGCCCTGCCCGGTCGTTTCGTCGGCCGCACCGACGACGGCTGCTTCGGCGACGCCGTGGTGGCCGACGAGGGCGGATTCGACCTCGGAGGTGGAGATGCGGTGGCCGGAGACGTTCATGACGTCGTCGACGCGGCCCAGGATCCACAGTGCGCCGTCTTCGTCGTACTTGGCGCCGTCGCCGGCGAAGTACCAGCCTTCTTCGGCGTAGCGGGACCAGTAGGTGTCCCGGTAGCGGTCCATGTCGCCCCAGATGCCGCGCAGCATCGCCGGCCACGGCTCGTCGAGGACGAGGAATCCGCTTTCGCCGCCGCTGACCGGCTTCGCCTGGTCGTCGACGACGTTCGCCGAAATGCCGGGCAGTGGTGCCATGGCGGAGCCGGGTTTGGTGGCGGTGATGCCAGGGAGCGGGGAGACCATGATGGCGCCGGTTTCGGTCTGCCACCAGGTGTCGACGATGGGGGCGGAGTTCGCGCCGATCACGTCCCGGTACCAGCGCCACGCTTCGGGGTTGATGGGCTCACCGACGGATCCGAGGACACGGATCGAGGACAGGTCGTGGGCGTCGGGGATCTCGCGGCCCCATTTCATGAACGTGCGGATCAGGGTCGGCGCGGTGTAATAGATGGTCACGCCGCGACGTTCGATGATCTCGAAGTGGCGGTGTTCGTTGGGGGAGTTGGGTGTTCCCTCGTAGACGACCTGGGTGGCACCGTTGGCCAGCGGCCCGTAGACGATGTACGAGTGGCCGGTGACCCAGCCGATGTCGGCGGTGCACCAGTAGACGTCTTCACCCGCTTTGTGGTCGAACACGTTGTGGTGGGTGTACGCGGTCTGGGTGAGGTAGCCGCCGGAGGTGTGGATGATGCCCTTCGGCTTTCCGGTGGTGCCGGAGGTGTAGAGCACGAACAGCGGGTGTTCCGAGTCGAAGGGCTGCGCTTCGTGTTCGGGGGAGGCCTTGTCGACGGTCTCCTCCCACCAGAGATCGCGGCCGTCGGTCCAGTCGACGTCGATTCCGGTGCGCTTGACCACCAGCACGTTGCGTACCGATTCGGCACCGTCGACCGCCTCGTCGACTGCAGTCTTGAGGGGTGCGGCCTGGCCGCGTCGCCACTGCCCGTCGACGGTGACGACGAGTTTCGCTTCCGCGTCGTCGATGCGTGAGCGCAGGGCTGCGGCGGAGAATCCGGCGAAGACCACCGAGTGGGTCAGGCCGAGCCGCGCGCAGGCGAGCATCGTGACGATGGCTTCGGGGATCATCGGCATGTACACGGCGACACGGTCTCCGGCGACGAGCCCGAGTTCGGTGAAGGTGTTGGCGGCCTTGCTGACCTCGGCGAGCAGGTCGTTGTAGGTGAGGTCGCGGGTATCGCCCGGCTCGCCTTCGAATGCGATGGCGACGCGGTCTCCGTTGCCGGCGAGGACGTGCCGGTCGACGCAGTTGTAGGCGACGTTGAGCTTGCCGCCGACGAACCATTTGGCGACGGGGGCATCGGACCAGTCGAGAACTTCGGTGAACGGTTCGTGCCAGTGCAGGCGTGCGGCCTGGTCGGCCCAGAACTGCAGACGGTCCTTGTCGGCGGCTGCCTGTAGCTCCGGTCCGGCGTTCGCGGCCGCCGTGAACTCGGGGCTCGGCGGGTACGTCTGCGGAACGGCGTCGACTTCGGATGCGCTGGTCATGTGGCCGGCCTTCTTTCCAGATCGAATCGGCAGTACTACTTTTCTTCCAGTGTGAGGGTAGTCACAAGACTTTGTGCCTGCAGACAGCCGTCCTGTCAGCAGTGGGGATCGTGCGCTGATCGGTAGGGCACGCGCGACGGGCGGTAGGCGTCGTCGGCGAGCGGGCGAGCGCATTTCGCCGAGGTTTCGATCTCGTGCCGATTCGAATCGGTTTGATCCTTCTTCGCGACAGAAGTTGGACGTGTGTCTATTGTCAACTCATTATCCGATCGCACCTCGGCCGCTGAGTCGTCCCGGAGTGAACGATCGCCACATCGCCGCGCGGCTTCATTGCCGTGCGGCTGGTTTCGGGTGCGCCCGGAACCGAACCCTCTGGGAGGACTGCTTTGCGCATCAAACGTGTGGCAACAGCGACATTCGCTGTAGTACTCGCCGCCGGCCTCGTCACGGCGTGCTCGTCCGGTGATTCTTCGTCCGGGGGCGGTGACGGAGTCGTCAACGCCTGGGCAGGCGAACCACAGAACCCGTTGGTACCGACCAACACCAGTGAGAACATGGGCGGCCGCGTCGTCGATGTGCTGTTCTCCGGACTCGTCTCGTACGACGCCGAAGGGAACATCGAGAACGAGGTCGCCGAGTCGATCGATTCGCCGGACGGCAAGTTCTTCACGGTGAAGCTGAAGGACGGCTGGACGTTCACCGACGGCTCGCCGGTGACGTCGAAGTCGTTCGTCGACGCCTGGAACTACGGCGCGCTGTCCACCAATGCGCAGTTGCAGGGCTCCTTCTTCGACCCGATTCAGGGTTACGACGAGGTCGCAGCCGAGGTGCCCACCGCGCAGACCATGTCCGGTCTGAAAGTGGTGGACGACAAGACGTTCACCATCGAGCTCAAGCAGCCGGAGGCCGCCTTCCCCGACCGCCTCGGCTTCGTCGCATACGCGCCCTTGCCGGAGGTCGCCTACCAGGACATGGCCGCATTCGGCGAGAATCCGATCGGCAACGGCCCGTACAAGATGGCCGGACCGGGTGCCTGGCAGCACAACGTGCGCATCGACACCGTGGTCAACGAGAATTACCAGGGCAACAAGGTTCCGAGGAACGCCGGCGTGTCGTTCATCATGTACAACAACCTCGACACGGCGTACACGGATCTGCTGTCGAACAACGTAGACGTGGTGGACAACGTCCCGCCGAGCGCAGTGACGACCTATGAGACGGATCTGCCCGGTCGCACAGTCAACCAACCGTCGGCCGCCATCGAAACGTTCACGATCCCGGGCCGGTTGCCGCACTTCTCGGGTGAGGAAGGCGAGTTGCGACGGCGGGCGATCTCGATGTCCATCGATCGTGACCAGATCACGGAGCAGATCTTCAACAACACCCGTACACCTGCCACCGAATTCACCAGCCCCGCCCTCCCCGGATACTCGGATTCGTTGGAGGGCAACGAAAACGTGAAGTTCGATCCGGAGGAAGCGAAGAAGCTCTGGGCGCAGGCCGACGGAATCGCGCCGTGGTCGGGCAGCTTCGAGATCGCGTACAACAGCGACGGCGGCCACAAGGAGTGGGTCGACGCCACCACCAACAGCATCCGAAACACCCTTGGTATCGACGCAAAGGGTAAGGAGTACCCGACTTTTGCGCAGATTCGTACCGAGGCCACCGAGCGGACCATCCCTTCGGCGTTCCGATCGGGCTGGCAGGGCGACTACCCGCAGCAGTACGGCTTCCTCGCGCAGAACTACCAGACCGGCGGCAGCTCCAACGATGGTGACTACTCGAACCCCGAGTTCGATCGGCTGCTGCGTGAATCTGCCGGCGAGACCGATGCTGCCAAGGCTCAGGAACTGACGGATCAGTCGCAGGAAGTGCTGTTGAAGGATCTCCCGGTCGTTCCCACGTGGTACCGCAACGCCTCGGGCGCCTGGTCCGAGAACGTGTCCAACGTGGCGATCAACTGGAAGGGCATCCCGGACTACACCGAGATCGAGAAGTAGTACTGATCTGCGCGGGCCTTCATCGGTCTGCGAATCACTTTCGACGACAGGGTGGGGAGCGTGGACTCGACGTCCGCCTCCCCGCCCTGTTCGACCTGAAAACGGACGGGAGGTGACTCGATGCTCTGGTACATCGGTCGCCGTTTGCTCCAGATGATCCCGGTGTTCATCGGAGCCACATTCTTGATCTACGCGATGGTGTTCCTCCTACCTGGAGACCCCATCGCGGCTCTTGCAGGCGACCGGGCCGTGAGCCCCGGCGTCGCCGCCCAATTGCGTGAGCGCTACAACCTCGACGAACCGTTCATCGTGCAGTACCTGCTGTATCTCAAGGGCATTTTCACTCTCGACTTCGGGATGTCCTTCTCGGGTCGACCAGTGAGCGAAGTGTTGGCACAAGCATTTCCGATCACAATCAAGTTGTCGCTCATGGCCCTCGCGATCGAAGGAATCTTCGGCGT
Organism: Rhodococcus huquni; assembly: GCF_055231055.1. NCBI lineage: Bacteria > Bacillati > Actinomycetota > Actinomycetes > Mycobacteriales > Nocardiaceae > Rhodococcus > Rhodococcus huquni. The sequence goes on along the minus strand of NZ_JBUYWE010000011.1, from coordinate 19,728 downwards.
CGGCTTCGGTCTCTGGGCCGGATTGAAGAAGGGTGGCTTGTTCGACGGCACCGTGCTGGTCGTCAGCCTCTTCATCATCGCGATCCCCATCTTCGTGATCGGTTTCGTTGCGCAGTTCTTCATCGGCGTGAAGTGGGGTCTGGTGCCACCCACGGTGGGTGGCAACACGAGCTTCGTGAACCTGCTGTTGCCGGCGTTCGTTCTCGGTGCAGTGTCTTTCGCCTACGTACTCCGGCTGACCCGAACGTCGGTCGCCGAGAACCTCACCGCCGACTACGTGCGGACCGCCACGGCCAAGGGTCTGTCGAGGAAGCGAGTCGTCGGTGTGCACGTGCTCCGCAACTCGTTGATCCCCGTGGTCACATTCCTCGGTGCAGACCTCGCGGCGCTCATGGGCGGGGCGATCGTGACCGAGGGAATCTTCAACATCAACGGTGTGGGCGGAACGATCTACCAGGCGGTCACGCGCGGCGAGGCGCCGACCGTCGTCTCGTTCGTCACCGTACTGATCGTCATCTTCCTGCTGGCGAACCTTCTCGTCGACCTGCTGTACGCCGCGCTCGATCCGAGGATCCGATATGTCTGACAACGAGAACGTCACGACCAGTCGTCAGGCCCGTTACGTAGCCCCTGACGAGGTTGCCGCACCGGGCGAAATCGACGCTGTCAAGGTCGATTCGGCTCCTGCCGGGATGTGGCGGGATGCCTGGCACAATCTGCGCAAGAGGCCACTCTTCATCATTGCCGCGATGATCATTCTGTTGGTCGTGGCAGTTGCCGCCTTCCCCGGTTGGTTCACCTCCACCGATCCGCGGTTCTGCGACCTGGGTCAAAGCATGAAACCGCCGGAATCGGGCCACTGGTTCGGATTCGACAAGCAGGGCTGCGACATCTACGCACGCACGATCTACGGCGCGCGAGCTTCCGTACTCGTCGGAATCGGTGTCACGACAGCCGTTCTCATCGTCGGCGTGCTCGTCGGCTCGATTGCCGGCTTCTACGGCGGATGGGCGGACTCGTTGCTCTCCCGGGTCGCCGACATCTTCTTCGGCATCCCGCTGATTCTCGCCGCGATCGTCCTGATGCAGCTGTTCACGGACCGGACGATCTGGACGGTCGTCGCCGTTCTGGCGTTGTTCGGTTGGCCGCAGATGGCCCGAATTGCCAGGGGCGCTGTCATTTCCGCGAAGAACAACGATTACGTGATGGCGTCGCGGGCGCTGGGTGTGTCGAAGTTCAAGACACTCACCAGGCACGTCCTCCCGAACTCGCTGGCACCGATAATCGTGATCGCCACGATCTCCCTGGGCATCTACATCGTTGCGGAGGCAACGCTGTCGTTCCTCGGCATCGGTCTGCCGTCCTCCGAAGTCTCCTGGGGCGGCGACATCAGTGCGGCACAGTCCACTCTGCGTCAGGGCTCGGCGATCCTGTTCTATCCCGCTGCGGCGCTGGCATTGACAGTCCTCGGTTTCATCATGATGGGCGACGCTCTGCGTGACGCGCTCGATCCCAAGGCTCGGAAGAGGTGAACGCAATGTCCGACACACCACTTCTCGAGATTCGTGATCTCGACGTGTCGTTTCGATCCGGCAAGGAACTCGTACCCGCTGTTCGGGGGGTGAGTCTTTCCGTATTTCCCGGACAGACGGTCGCGATCGTCGGCGAATCCGGATCGGGAAAGTCGACCACCGCACATTCGATCATCAATCTGCTCCCCGGAACCGGGACGGTGACGGGCGGTCGGATTCTCTTCGAAGGAACCGATCTCGCGAAAGCCCCGGAACGTGAGTTCGTTCGGCTCAGAGGCAGCGAGATCGGTTTGGTCCCACAGGACCCGATGTCGAACCTCAACCCGGTCTGGAAAGTGGGATTTCAGATCGAGGAGACGCTGGTCGCCAACGGTGTCGCCAAAGGGAAGGAAGCGAAGGCGCGCACGGTCGAATTGCTGAAGGAAGCGGGTCTTGCCGACGCCGACGACCGGGTCGGCCAGTACCCACACGAGTTCTCCGGCGGCATGCGTCAGCGTGCGCTCATCGCGATCGGACTCGCGGCGCGCCCGAAGTTGCTGATCGCGGACGAGCCGACCTCTGCGCTGGACGTGACGGTGCAGCGTCAGATTCTCGATCACCTCGACGGTCTGACGACTCGTCTCGGTACCGCAGTCCTGCTCATCACGCACGACCTGGGCTTGGCCGCGGAACGTTCGCAACACCTCGTGGTGATGAGCAAGGGACGGGTCGTGGAGTCCGGCCCGGCCCTCGAGATCCTCCAGGACCCACAACACCCCTACACCAGGAAGTTGGTGGCGGCGGCGCCGTCGCTGGCGTCGAAGCGGATCAGTTCCTCCGTCGCGCGGGCGGAGGTGCGCGAGCATGCGATCGAGGCGGTGGACGAGGCGAAAGCCGGGAGCGATCTGGGGGGATTCGGCGAGGTCACCGACGAGGTCCTCGTCGCGGAGGGGCTGAACAAGGTCTTCTCCCTACGTAAGGGATTCCGGAAGTCGACCGACTTCGCGGCGGTGAAGGACGTGTCGTTCGGAGTCCGCCGTGGGACGACCACCGCGATCGTGGGGGAGTCCGGATCGGGGAAGTCGACGGTGGCACAGATGGTGCTGGGTCTTCTGCCTGCGACGTCGGGGACCGTCCACTTCGACGGCAAGGACGTCGCGACTCTGACGAAGTCGGAGATGCTGGCCTTTCGTCGCAGAGTGCAGCCGATCTTCCAGAATCCGTACGGCACGCTCGACCCGATGTACTCGATTTACCGGACCATCGAGGAGCCGCTACGTGTCCACAAGGTCGGCACGAAGCAGGAGCGGGAAGCGCGTGTACGCGACCTTCTGGACAAGGTGTCGTTGCCGACCTCGGTGATGCGTAGATTCCCGAACGAACTGTCCGGTGGTCAGCGGCAGCGAGTGGCGATCGCCCGTGCGTTGGCGCTGGAACCGGAGATGGTGGTGTGCGACGAGGCGGTGTCGGCTCTCGACGTGCTGGTACAGGACCAGATTCTCACCTTGCTGAACGATCTGCAGGCGGAACTGGGGCTGACGTATCTGTTCATCACCCACGACCTCGCGGTCGTGCGGCAGATAGCCGACGACGTGCTGGTCATGCGTTCGGGGCAGATCGTGGAGAAGGCCACCACGGACGAGGTGTTCGAGGGTCCCAAGGAGGACTACACGCGCAAGCTTCTCGACGCGATTCCCGGTGGTTCGATCTCGTTGGGAGCAGGCTGAGCGGAAATGCGCGGTCGGGGGCGGGGTACGGTCGTGGCCGTGAACGACCCACTCGCCCCCTTGGCCGACCTCCCGGGTGTCCGCGAAGCAGCGGATCGAGCGCGTGAGGCGCTCGGTGCCGTCCATCGCCACCGAACGAATCGCCGGGGATGGCCGACGACGGCGGCCGAAGCTTCGGTCCGGGCAGCTCGGGCGTCGGCGTCGCTGGCGGGTGGCTCCACCGAACTGCCTGCAGAGGGCAAGGCCGCCGATCCGATCCTGACGGGCGCACTTCGGGTCGGTCAGGCGCTCGACGGAGAATCACTCGGCATCATCCAATCGACGTGGTCGCGGGCGCCGCTACAGGCATTGGCACGTCTGCACCTACTCGCAGCTGCGGGACTCACCGAAGACTCGGAAGAGCTGGGGCGCCCCCGGTCCGATCCGGGCGTCGGGGAGCGGCTCGACGCGTTGTCCCAACTCGTCACCGGTGGAACCGAGGTTCCGGCACCGGTTCTCGCCGCCGTCGTACACGGTGAACTCGCCACCCTGCGGCCGTTCGGCGTCGCGGACGGCGTCGTCGCGCGCGCGGCCTCGAGGCTGGTTTCGGTCACGACGGGTCTCGACCCGCACAATCTCGGCGTCCCCGAGGTCAGCTGGCTGCGTAGACCACAGGCCTACTCGGACGGTCTCGCGGCCTTCACGTCGGGAACGGCGCAGGGCGTGGGCAGCTGGGTTGTTCTTTGCTGTGGAGCGATGGAGGCCGGCGCGAGTGAGGCCACCTCGATCGCGGAGGCTGCTGCCGAGAACTGACCTCGGGCCGTTCCACCCGCACCTGTGCGGAAGCCTGGACACGAAAACGGGCGGCGCTGCCGACTGTTGTCGACTTCGCCGCCCGTCAGCACGGACATCGGTTACCAAGCGTGCTCGGTGGGTTGTGTGGGTGGCCTCGGCGTGAGTTCGTGTGTCACCGGTTCGTCTCTGCAACCTGTGCAGAGTCCTCGCCGGAGAGTACGCGAGTCTCGCAGGCCCACAACGCTTCTGCCCTTATAGTGGCTTGTGCTCCGCGTGGGTGCCACGTTGCCCGTGCTGGGAATCCGGGTCGGGAGATCGATCCTTCTCTTCTGGGTCGATCTTGGCCTTCCGTTCTTCCGTAACTCCTTTGTACCCTGTGACTCCCGTCACATCAAGTACCAATTTGGCTTTGTGGGTGAGCGTGTCGTGGCTGTCCGTCAGCGCTTGCGGCGTAACACTCCGTAGGTGATTGCTCCGGCCATCGCAGCACCGACGCTGACGGCCGCCGTGGTGGCCACCGCGCGTGTAGAGGCGGCGGGGAGTCGGGCCCGTAGTGAAACCGGATTGGAGAAAGTCAGTATGGGCCAGCCTTTTTCGGCGGCTGCCCTGCGCAGGGCACGGTCCGGATTGACGGCGGTGGGATGTCCGACTGCCTCGAGCATGGGCGCATCCGTGAACGAATCCGAGTACGCGTAGCTCGACGCAAGGTCGTATCCATGCTCGTCCGCGAGCGCCTCGATCGCGGTGACCTTGCCCTGGCCGTAGCAGTAGAACTCGACGTCTCCGCTGTAACGGCCGTCCACCACCGCCATACGGGTTGCAGTGCTGTGAGTTGCACCGAGCATTTCCGCGATCGGCGTGACCACTTCCTCGCCCGAGGCGGATACGACGACGACGTCGTGGCCGCGGAGTTTGTGGTCGGCGATCAGGTCCGCTGCCTCTGCGAAAACCAGTGGGTCGACGATGTCGTGGAGAGTCTCGGCCACAACAGCCTTGACCTGTTCCACGTTCCAACCGGCGCACATGCTGGTGATGTATGCACGCATGCGTTCCATCTGGTCGTGGTCCGCACCGGAGAGCAGGAAGAGGAACTGTGCGTAGCTGCTCTTGAGGACCGATCGCCGATTGATCAAGCCCTGGTCGAAAAAAGGCCTACTGAAGGCGAGCGTGCTCGATTTTGCGATGATCGTCTTGTCCAAGTCGAAGAATGCGGCCACCCGACGGGATTCGGCGGTCGGTGCATTCACGGCATTTTGGGGGTTCGCGGTCACATGCCCCAGGATAGGTCCCGCGAGCGACTTCGGTGCGGCGAGCGAGGTGGCGGGCTCAGCCGGCGACATATGTCCGAATTTGTCAGAGATTTCGACAAACTTAGACAGTTGAACTTGCAAACATCATCTCGTGGAGGTGTAGTATTGCCATGTCCGGTTCTTACCGGATGTGTTCAGCCCGACCCCCCGGGGCTGAACACACGACGACCCCCGCCTCCTCCCCCCCTGGCGGGGGTCGTCCTCTGTCTGTACCAGGGAATTTCGTCCCGAAGAGCTTCATCCACAGGCGATGAAGTTGTCCACATTTCGTTGATCGGGTCTACCGGCGGGCGCGCTGCGCGAGGACTCTTCTCGCATGGACAGTCATTCCAGTTCGATCGATTCGGCGGCGGCCCCTGGGCGTCCGGTGGTCCTCTCCTTGGTGGGGGAGCCGACAATGCTGGCGAGTGTGCGCCGCGTTGCCGCTGCCGCAGACCGGTCGCTCCACGAGGTTCCTGCCGCCGACGCGTGGCAGGCCTGGGACACCGTAAGCGCAGTGGTGTTGGACGCGCGGGCAGTGACAGCGTCCCGGGCGCCGCTCCCGCGAAGGGCTGGAGTGATCCTGCTGTGTGACGGGCCTCCGGAACTGGGGGACTGGAAGGCTGCCGCACTCGTCGGGGCCGAGCACGTTCTCTGTCTGCCGAGAGACGAGGGAAGGCTCGTCACGATTCTCGGTGAACGCGACCCCCGCCCGGATGCGGACGGCACCGTGGTTGCCGTGGTCGGCGCGTCCGGGGGTGCAGGTGCTTCGGTCTTGGCTGCTGCCGTCGCATTCCAATCGGCGCGGGTCGCCGTTTCACACACGACTCTGCTCGTGGACGCGGACGATTTCGGTTCCGGAATCGACGTACTCCTCGGGATCGAGAACACCCCCGGTCTCAGGTGGCCCGGGCTCAGAGTCGAGGGCGGCCGGATTGCCGCCGAAGCACTTCGAGACGCCTTGCCCGAATGCGGGCCCGGATTGCGGGTGCTCTCGTGCGGCGGGGTGCGACACACCTCCGTGGGTGCCGTCGTCACGGGCGGGCCGAAAGGGCCCACCCCCACATCCATGCGCGCCGTGATCGACGCCGCAGGTCGCGCGGGGTACCCGGTCGTGTGTGACGTACCGAGGTCGCCCTCCGCGGTAACGGACCTGGTGCTGGCATCCGCCGACCTGGTCGTCCTCCTCGTACCTGCCACGGTGCGTGCCTGTCTCTCGGCGCAGAAAGTGGCGGGCTGGGTGTCACAGCACAATCCCAACCTGGGCCTCGTCGTGCGGGGTCCGGCTCCGGGCGGCCTCACTGCGCCCGATGTGGTCGACGCGCTCAGGCTCCCGTTGCTCGCTGCTGTGCGGGCAGATCGGAGTCTGGACCGTGCGGTGGAGCTTCACGGGTTCGCGCCGCATCGGCGCTCGCCGTTGCTCGCTGCGGCGAGGTCGGTGGTGACCGTCCTCGGTGATCGCCCCCGGCGGAACGGTCGTGCAGCGTGAGCGCACTGGTCGGACCGGGCATGCTCGATCGAGTGCGTGAACGACTCGCGCTCACGCCGGGCGAGCCGACGGCAGCCACTGTCGCCGAAGCAATTCGAGTCGAATCGGGCGGGGTTCTCGGCGACACCGACCTACTGAGCGTTCTTCGTGAGCTCCAAACCGAACTCACCGGCGCAGGTCCGCTCGAGGTTCTGCTGACCGACCCGGGGGTCTCCGACGTTCTCGTCACCGCTCCGGACGAGGTCTGGGTGGATCGAGGGCTGGGGCTGGAGAAGACCGGCATAACCTTCCCCGACGAGAGCGCCGTACGACGACTTGCCCAGCGGCTCGCGTTGTCGGCGGGGCGCCGGCTCGACGATGCTCAGCCCTGGGTGGACGGCAGGTTGCCTGGAGTGGGAAACGGGACCTTCGGCGTCAGGCTGCATGCCGTGCTGCCGCCGGTCGCTCGAGCGGGCACCTGCGTCTCTCTCCGCGTTCTGAGGCCCGCCACTCAAGGTCTTCAATCGCTGGGTGCACGTGGCGCTTTCGGTCCCGACGAGGAGAAGACACTGATGCGGATAGTGAGTTCGCGTCTCGCCTTCCTGGTAGTCGGTGGTACCGGCGCAGGAAAGACCACACTGCTCGCAGCGTTACTCGGTGCAGTGGATCCGAGCGAGCGAATCGTCTGCGTCGAGGACGCGGCAGAGCTGGCGCCTCGCCATCCGCACGTCGTACGCCTGGTGGCGCGTGCACCCAATGTCGAGGGGGTCGGTGAAGTCACGGTGCGAGATCTGGTTCGCCAGGCCCTGCGCATGCGGCCGGATCGCATTGTGGTGGGTGAAGTGCGCGGGCCGGAAGTGGTCGACCTGTTGACCGCACTCAACACCGGACACGACGGTGGAGCCGGCACGGTGCATGCCAATTCACCAGAGGAAGTACCGGCACGCCTGGAAGCCCTTGCAGCGCTGGGTGGAATGGACCGCGGCGCGCTGCACAGTCAACTCTCCGCCGCTCTCCAGGTGATATTGCACGTGGAGCGTGATCACGGCGGTGTGCGCCGCCTCGCTCACATCGGAGTGGTGGATCGGGATCGGGACGGCGAAGTGGTCGTCACGAGAGTGTGGTCGCGAACTACGGGACGCACCGGCGCGTACGCCACTCTCGAGGCTCTCCTCGAGTCGCGGGAAGCCGGATGACCGCGCCGGCGCTCCTGATAGGAGCTGCTGCGGTTGCTGTTATGCCGCAACAGGTATCGCGTCAGCGACTTCGAGTATTGGTGTCGGCGGCCGAGCGCTCCCGTCTTCGCACCAGGCCGTACCTTCCATTGTTCGGCGTCATCGGCGCAGCCGCCTGGTGGTTCGGTGGGGTGCCCACCGTGATCGCACTCTTCGTCGTCGGCGCAACTCTTTTCAAGCGGCACACAGCTCGCCGCGCGGAATCGAAGCGTGAGGCCGAGTTGAGCGTGGTGTTGTGTGGGCTCGAAGTGCTGATCGGCGAACTGGAAGTCGGAGCGCACCCGGCAGACGCCTGCGCCACAGCTGCCGAGGATTGTGTAGGACCGGTGGCGACAGCGTTCAGAGCGGCATCGGCGCGGGCTCGACTCGGTGGTTCTGCTGCCGAGGGCTTCGCGCGTCACGGGTCTTCGGTGGACATCGAACTGGCGAGAATTGCGAACGTATGGGGGATCGCAGAATCGAGGGGCCTCGCGCTCGCGGCACTGCTTGTCGCTGTACGAACGGATCTCCTGGGCCGAAGGCGCTTTCGGAAGCGGACGGAGGCAAGTCTGGCCGGAGCCCGTGCGACAGCAACAGTTCTGGCAGGTCTGCCTGTCCTCGGCGTCGCACTCGGACAGTTGATGGGGGCTTCGCCACTGCGCATTCTCTTGGGCGGGGGAATCGGCGGCATCATGCTCGTGGTCGGATCGACGCTCCTGTGCGCCGGCCTGATGTGGACCGACCGCATCACCAGAGCGGTGACCCGATGATGTGGCAGGTGCTCGCGCTACTGGCAGCGGCGTTGGCGCTGCTACCCAACGTGATGTCGACTCGCCGGCGGGTCCTCGCCGAAGACGACAACCGCACTCGGGGTGCGGTTCACGGTACGGGTGACGACATCGCGATCGATCCACACGCAGTACCGGCGGCGTTCGATCTGTTCTCCGCCTGCCTGCGTGCCGGGCTTCCGGTGGCCACGGCGGCGTCGGCGGTCGCTCCCACAGCGCCCGACAAAATGGGGCGGTCGCTTGGCCAGGCTGCAGACTTGCTGTCGCTAGGCGCGGATGCGGTGGCGGCGTGGGAGTCGGCGGCCGCAGACCCGGCCACGGAGGCGTTGGCACGAATGGCGCGCAGGTCGGCCAGGTCGGGATCGTCACTTGCCGCGTCGGTCCAGGAATTGGCGGAGCAGTACAGAGGACAGGCGGAGGACGAGGCGTCCGCAGCCGCCGAACGAGCCGGCGTTCTGATCAGTGGTCCACTCGGACTGTGCTTTCTGCCCGCATTTCTCTGCTTGGGAATCGTGCCTGTCGTAGTCGGACTCGCGTCGAAAGTCCTCGGTGGAGGACTGCTGTGACAGGTGATCGACCGTGTCGGCATCCCGCCGTATCGGAAACACAGGTATCGGAAAACAACAGGGGGAAATTCATGAAGTTCGAGGGTCTTCGATTGATAGGCGCTAGATTTGCATTGCTGCTCTCGGAAGACGAGGGAATGTCCACGGCCGAGTACGCGATCGGAACGATTGCGGCAGCCGCCTTCGGTGCGGTCCTCTATGCAGTCGTCACGGGTGACAGCATAGTCACTGCACTGACCGACATCATCGATCGCGCACTGAACACATCCGTGTGACGACGACGATCGCACAGCTTCGAGACGAGCGGGGCGCGGTCACGGTCGAGGCGGCAATCGCAATCGCTTCGATCGTCGCCGTCCTGGTGTTGTGTATCGGCGCAGTCGTGGCGGTGACGCTGCATATTCGTTGTGTCGATGCGGCTCGTGAAGCGGCTCGGCTGGCCGCGAGAGGTGACCGCGCGATCGCGGTGGCCACAGCGGAGAAAGTAGCGCCGGCCGGCGCAGAGATCACGCTTCGGACGGAAGGTGACCTCGTCGTCGCGACGGTCGGCACGCGTAGCGCTCTGTTGCCCCTCGTGGACATCACTGCGAAGGCAGTCGCGGCGATCGAGCCGTCCGTCGGGGCAATCCAGGCGGTCGGCAGGTGACGGTGGTGTCGGAGGAGGACGGTTCCGCGACTGTGACCGGATGTTGTGCAATCGGCGTTCTGGTTCTGGTGACGATTGCTTTGTTGCACATCGGTTCTGCGGTGGCAGTGCGTCATCGAGCGCAGTCCGCCGCGGATCTTTCTGCGCTCGCAGCGGCGGCGATGGTCGATGCCGGCGGCGACGCTGCCTGCGGGGCGGCCGAGGACATCGCGGCACGAATGAACACAGCGGTCGATTCGTGTGTGGTGGAGGGTTGGGACGTGGTGGTGTCGGTCAGTGCCCCGGTGATGTTGTCTTCGCTGGGAATTCGTGACGCGGCAGCGATTGCTCGGGCGGGGCCGGACGAGTGATGGCGTCGATGACCGCGGTCAACACCGTGACGGCTCCTTTCTTGTCGAGCGGGTCGTTTCCGTTGCCGCACTTGGGGGAGTACACGCACGATGGGCAACCGAACTCGCACTCGCACGACCCGATTGCATCACGGGTCGCGGCCAGCCATTCGCGGAGTCTCGCGAATCCGCGATCAGCGAATCCGGCACCGCCCGGGTGGCCGTCGTAGACGAAGACCGTCGGAAGGAGAGTGTCCGGGTGCAGGGCCGTGGAGACGCCGCCGATGTCTCCACGGTCGCACATTGCCACGAGCGGGAGAAGGCCGATCGCAGCATGTTCGGCGGCGTGCAACGACCCAGGCACCCGCTCGGGTTCGATTCCGGCTTCTTCGAGAAGTTCCGGAGTGATCGTGTACATGACCGCACGGGTGGGCAACGTGTGACGGGGCATGTCGAGTTCGGTGTAATCGAGGACTTCACCGGACAGGCTTCGGCGTAGGTACCCGACCACTTGATGGGTGACTTCGACGTGTGCGAGCCCGATACCGACATCTTCGAACGACTCGCTCTCGACCGCCGCGCCGAGCGCGATCTCCGTGGTTTCCCGAGCCGAGGTCGTCCAGTCCGGATTTTCGGCGTGGACGAGGGCGAGTCCTTGCTCGAGGTCGAGTTCGTCGACGACATAGGTATCGCCCTGGTGGATGTGCACTGCACCCGGGTGGACTGTGGCCGGCGCCTTTCCGGCATCGACCGTTCCGAGCATCCGCCCGGATTCGCTCTCGACGATCGCGACCTGCATCCCTATCCCGCCGCGAATGTCGACCGCGCCGTGCGGGTGTGTTCCCGCCGTCACGAACCATCCGTGTGCGCGATGACGGACGAGTCCGTCGGCAGCCAGTTGAGCCAGCACGTCCTGCGCGCCGAGTTCGGCGACCTCCGCATCCGAGAGCGGCAGTTCCATCGCAGCGCACAGCAGTTGGGGGCCGAGGATGTACGGATTGCTCGGGTCGGTGACAGTTGCTTCGACGGGCTTGTCCAAGAGCGCTTCGGGGTTGTGCACGAGATAGGTGTCGAGTGGGTCGTCTCGTGCCACGAGTACGACCAGCGATCCTTCGCCGCGCCGACCCGAACGGCCACCCTGCTGCCAGAAGGACGCGACCGTACCGGGGAAGCCGGCCACCACGACAGCATCGAGGCCGGCGATGTCCACTCCGAGTTCGAGCGCATTGGTCGTCGCGACGCCCAGCAGCCTTCCGTCTGCAAGGGATGCTTCGAGTTCGCGCCGGTCCTCTGCGAGATAGCCGGCCCGGTAGGGGGACACGCGTTCGGCGAGTTCGGGATCGACCTCGGTCAGGTGCCGCTTTGCAGCAAGCGCAGTCAGTTCGGCGCCGCGGCGCGAACGTACGAAGGTCAGCGTTCGGGCCCCCTCGACGACCAGTTCGGACATGATTCTGGCGGCTTCGGTGCCGGCCGGGCGACGGACCGGACTTCCGTTCTCTCCGGTGACCTCTTCCATCAGTGGCGGCTCCCACATCGCGACGGTCCGGGGCCCGTGGGGCGATCCGTCCTCCGTCACCGCTGAACACGGTGAGCCGATCAAGCGTGAGGCTGCTGTGGCGGGTTCCGATGTGGTGGCGCTGGCCAGCACGAACACGGGGTCGGCGCCGTATCTCGTGGCCAGCCGTCGGAGCCTGCGTAGGACCAGCGCGACATTCGAACCGAACACGCCCCGGTAGGAGTGGCATTCGTCGACGATCACGTATCGCAGGTGGCGAAGGAAATGGGCCCACCGGCCGTGCGTGCGCAACATCGAGATGTGCAGCATGTCCGGGTTGGTGAAGATCCATCGAGAGTTCTCGCGCGCCCAGTGGCGGATCTCTGTGGATGTGTCTCCGTCGAAAGCGCAGGGATGCACGTCGGCGAGAGTCGGCTGTTCGTCCGTCAGTGCGGCGACGGCTCGGAGTTGGTCGGCACCGAGCGCCTTCGTGGGCGACAGGTAGAGGGTGGTGGCCGCCGAGTCCGCTTCCAGTGCAGTCAGCGCCGGGAGTTGATAGGCGAGCGACTTTCCCGATGCGGTGCCCGTGGAAACGACGACGTGTGTACCCGCATGCGCGAGATCCGCTGCGGCCGCTTGATGAATCCAGGGTTTTGCAATGCCCTGCTCCTGCAATGCATGCACGACATTGTGAGATGCCCATTGAGGCCATTCGGTCGTACGCGCTTGCCTGGCCGGCCGATCCACCGCAAATGTCACCGGATCCTCGTCGGGAGACACACCGGACAGTACCGAGTTCAAAAGGATACGACCGTATGCGTTCGTATTCTCGTTCCCCGTGTCGGGTGAAATCGGTGGTGTCACTGCAGGTCTCCGCGATGGTTGTCGAGTTGGGTCGGCGGTGTCACGACCAGCGGTTTTCATGGTAACGAGAGTCGGGAATCGGAAGATGATCGGGGCCTGAAGCCGAAGTCGAGACTCGCCTTCGTGACGGCCTCGCGCAGCAAGATCAACTTTTTGGACGAATTGTTGGGATTTCGACTGTTGCGTTACGAGAGAACATGGTTGACTACAACTGGTCGCAGCTTCTGTGTTCGTAGACTTGAGAAAGTGCACGCTCGCAGGATCGATGTTGCGAGCGCGGTGCTCTGCTTTTCCTGTGGGGGAAATCAAGAAGTACAGCGGTCGGAACCGGCCCGGTGAACTGTATGTGCTGTTCACCGAATCCGGTGTTAGAAAGAGAAGGAAAAGCATGGCACAGGGCACTGTGAAGTGGTTCAACGCGGAGAAGGGCTTCGGCTTCATCGCTCCCGAGGACGGCTCCGCTGACGTATTCGTTCACTACTCCGAGATCCAGGGCAGCGGCTTCCGCACCCTCGAGGAGAACCAGCGCGTCGAGTTCGAGGTCGGCCAGGGCACCAAGGGTCCCCAGGCAACCGGCGTTCACGCGGTCTGATTCCAACAGGCTCGTCCCCCGCAACCCGTGTGGTTGTGGGGGACGATCTGTTTCGGGGCAGAAATGCCGGGAGGTGCTACCAGCTGGTAGCCCGTCTGCCTGCCCCGAGTGGCTTACGGTTCACCTGTGAGCCAGCTTTCCTTCTTCTCCGCGGAATCGACGCCCCCGGCAGTCGTGGACGTCGGGGGTCTGCTCGCGGGAACAGGGCAGGCGGTCACGTCGGTCGGCGGTGCGCGAATCTCCGTCGTCGTGGACGAACTGTGGCGAGCGGAGGCCGTCGCGGAGATGATCGCCGAAGCCGGCGTTGCCGTCGAGGTGGCGCGCAGCGACGAGGGCCGACCGTTGGTGCGAACCGGCCCCGCAGTGGAACTCCTCCCATTGGTCACGCAGTGGACCCGGGGCGCGGTGAAAGCCGTACCCCGGGGCTGGGTGCCGAGCTCACGTCAGTTGAGAATGTGGACGATCGCCTGTGGACGGTCCGAGGCGGAGGGCGCCCGATTCGTACTCGGGCTCGATCCACACGCACCCGAAACCCACGGACCGCTCGCTCGCTGCCTCATGAATGCAGGGATCGCGCCCACGCTGATCGGCACGAGAGGTGCAGGTCCAGGACTGCGTATAGCGGGCCGGCGCAGGCTCGCGAGGCTCGCCGAAAGTGTCGGCGAACTCCCTCGTCTTGCGGACCCAGGGGCCTCGTGGCCTTGTGTGTGACGCAGGGTCCTGTGCATTGATCTGCAAGGATGGTCTTCGGGTATGCCACTCTAGAAACAGGCAGACCCGGTATAACAGGATTTGTCGGCACAACTGTCGGGTGACAGATATCGACTCCAGGAAGGCTCGGGCTACAGGTGGCTAAAGGGGACAACGGAAGTACGCAGGGTGCGGCGGGAGCGTCCGGCCGAACCCGTCGTCTCGTGATCGTCGAGTCACCGACCAAAGCCCGCAAGATCGCCCCTTATCTGGGCAAGGACTACGTCGTAGAGGCATCCGTCGGTCATATCCGGGACCTCCCGCGCGGTGCGGCGGACGTGCCGGCGAAGTACAAGGGCCAGCCGTGGGCACGACTGGGTGTCGACGTCGACCACGACTTCGAGCCCCTCTACATCGTCAGCCCTGAGAAGAAGTCCAAGGTCACCGAACTCAAGGGCTTGCTCAAGGACGCCGACGAACTCTTCCTCGCAACTGACCCCGACCGCGAGGGCGAAGCAATCGCCTGGCATCTGCTCGAAACACTCAAGCCGAAGATTCCGGTTCGGCGAATGGTGTTCCACGAGATCACCGAGCCGGCGATCCGGGCGGCCGCCGAAGACACTCGTGAACTCGACACCGATCTCGTCGACGCTCAGGAGACGCGCCGCATTCTCGACCGGCTCTACGGGTACGAGGTCAGCCCGGTCCTGTGGAAGAAGGTCATGCCGCGGCTGTCGGCAGGCCGCGTGCAGTCGGTGGCCACCAGGGTCATCGTGCAGCGCGAACGTGAGCGGATGGCTTTCAAGTCGGCCGAGTACTGGGACATTTCCGCGAAGCTGGACGCCGGTGAGTCCGCCAGCCCCCGCAACTTCGGCGCGCGATTGGTCAACGTGGACGGTGCGCGTGTTGCCACCGGACGCGACTTCGGCGCGGACGGCAATCTCAAGTCGGAAGCGGTCACTGTTCTCGACGAGCAGCGTGCGCGTGGGCTGGCCGAGTCGCTCCGTGGCGTCGACCTCACGGTGTCGTCGGCGGAGGACAAGCCCTACACCCGTAAGCCTTATGCGCCGTTCATGACGTCGACGCTGCAGCAGGAAGCCGGCCGCAAGCTCCGCTTCGGGTCGGAACGCACTATGCGTATCGCGCAGCGGCTGTACGAAAACGGCTACATAACTTATATGCGAACCGACTCGACGACACTCTCGTCGTCGGCGATCTCGGCCGCCAGGGCACAGGCCACCGAGCTCTACGGCTCCGAGTACGTGTCACCTTCACCGAGGCAATACACCCGCAAGGTCAAGAATGCGCAGGAGGCACACGAGGCGATTCGTCCCGCGGGCGACGTCTTTCAGACCCCGGGTCAGCTGCATTCGCGTCTCGACACCGACGAGTTCCGGCTCTACGAGCTGATCTGGCAGCGCACGGTTGCTTCGCAGATGGCGGACGTGAAGGGCACCACCCTCACCT
Source organism: Rhodococcus huquni (assembly GCF_055231055.1). NCBI lineage: Bacteria > Bacillati > Actinomycetota > Actinomycetes > Mycobacteriales > Nocardiaceae > Rhodococcus > Rhodococcus huquni. The sequence goes on along the minus strand of NZ_JBUYWE010000011.1, from coordinate 4,308 downwards.
TGCGGATCACGGGCACGGCGGGCACCGGCGAGGAGTGCACGTTCTCCGCGTCCGGCCGCACCATCACCTTCGCCGGCTTCATGAAGGCCTACGTGGAGAGTGTCGACGAGGAAGAAGGCGGCCAGTCCGACGACGCCGAGTCCAGGCTTCCGGCGCTCGTGAAGGGGCAGGACGTCAAGGCGACCGAGCTCGATCCGGACGGACACACCACCAACCCGCCTGCTCGTTTCACAGAGGCGAGCCTCATCAAGACTCTCGAAGAATTGGGTATCGGACGCCCGTCGACGTACGCGTCGATCATCAAGACCATCCTCGATCGCGGGTATGTCTACAAGCGCGGAAGTGCGCTGGTGCCGGCGTGGGTGGCGTTCGCCGTCATCGGACTGCTCGAGGCGCACTTCGGTAGGCTCGTCGACTTCGATTTCACGGCGGGCATGGAAGACGATCTCGATGCCATCGCCGGTGGGCGTGAGCAGCGAGGGAACTGGCTCACCTCCTTCTACTTCGGCGGCGACCACGGTGCCGACGGCTCGGTGGCCCGGTCCGGTGGACTGAAGAAGATGGTGGGCGTCAACCTCGAGGAGATCGACGCTCGCGAGGTCAACTCGATTCGGTTGTTCGATGACGACGAGGGCCGTGAGGTGCACGTTCGGGTCGGTCGATTCGGTCCTTACCTGGAGCGCATGGTCGTCAACCCGGACGAGCCGGAAGGTGATCTGAAGTCGCAGCGGGCAAATCTGCCCGACGACCTGCCGCCCGACGAGCTCACTCCCGAGTACGCGGAGAAGCTTTTCTCGACACCGCAGGAGGGACGCAAGCTCGGCGCCGATCCCTTGACAGGACACGAGATCGTGGCGAAGGACGGCAGGTTCGGGCCGTATGTCACGGAGATCCTGCCCGAGCCGGAACCCACTCCGGAGCCGGACATCGTTCCTGTGGCGGAGGCCCCTGCGTCAGAATTGGGCGCGTCGTCGGGCACCACCAAGACCAAGGCGCCGGCCAAGAAGGCTCCTGCGAAGAAGGCGGCGAAGAAGGCTGCCGGACCCAAGCCGCGTACCGGCTCGCTGCTCAAGACGATGGATCTGGCGACGATCACGCTCGACGACGCACTGAAGCTGTTGTCGTTGCCGCGAGTGGTGGGTGTCGACCCGGAATCCAAGGAAGAGATCACTGCGCAGAACGGTCGATACGGTCCGTATCTCAAGAAGGGGACCGATTCGCGTTCGCTGGCCACCGAGGACCAGATGTTCACGATCACCCTCGACGAGGCACTGAAGATCTACGCCGAGCCGAAGCGTCGTGGACGACAGGCCGCAGCGGTTCCTCCGTTGCGTGAGCTCGGTGCCGACCCGGTGAGCGAGAAGCCGATGGTCGTGAAGGACGGCCGATTCGGGCCCTATGTCACCGATGGTGAAACCAATGCCAGTCTCCGCAAGGGTGACGAGGTCGAGGCGATCACCGACGAGCGGGCATCCGAACTGTTGGCAGAACGTCGTGCTCGCGGCCCGGTGAAGAAGAAGGCCACGAAGAAGGCTCCTGCGAAAAAGGCCGCGGCCAAGAAGACGGCAGCCAAGAAGGCTCCCGCGAAGAAGGCCGCCGCGAAGAAGGCCCCGGCGAAGAAGAAGTGACGGACCGGCACGAAAAGGTCTTGTCGGTCGGGCTCGATAGAGTTGCGCGGTGACCGTCTTCGACCGCTTGGTCGGCCAGCACGAGGTCGAGACCGAGCTGAAGTCCGCAGCCACCGCGGCACGGCTGGGCGTGGGCACGATGGGTTCGGCGATGACGCATTCGTGGTTGTTCACCGGCCCACCCGGTTCGGGTCGGTCCGTGGGGGCACTGTGTTTCGCAGCGGCACTTCAGTGCACCAGCGACGGCGACCCCGGGTGCGGAGAATGCCATGCCTGCACTACGACGATGGCCGGAACGCACGGTGACGTGCGCCGTGTCGTTCCTGAAGGTCTCAGCATCAGCGTCAAGGAAATGCGGGCGATCGTGCAGACGGCCTCGCGTCGCCCCAGCACTGGGCGGTGGCAGGTCGTGGTCGTCGAGGATGCGGACCGACTCACCGAGGGTGCCGCCAACGCGCTGTTGAAGGTGGTGGAAGAACCGCCCGATCGGACGGTCTTTCTGCTGTGCGCGCCGTCGATAGACCCGCAGGACATTTCCGTCACCTTGCGGTCGCGTTGTCGGCACGTCCAGCTGGTGACCCCGTCGAATGCGTCGATCGCGGAGGTGCTGCAGCAGCGGGACGGCATGAACGCCGCCGACGCCGAACTTGCGGCTTCTATCAGTGGTGGGCACGTGGGGCGCGCCCGTCGTCTCGCGCGCGACGCGGATGCGCGAACTCGCCGTAAGAAGGCTCTCGACTTGGCCGTTGCCGCATTACGACCGGCTACCGCGTATGCCGCTGCCGAAGAGTTGGTGCGCGCTGCGGAGTCCGAAGCCAAGGAAATGAGCGCCGCCCGCGACGAGCTGGAAACCGAGGAATTGCGTACTGCGCTCGGCGCAGGCGGTACCGGTAAGGGGGCAACCGGCGCTCTACGTGGTTCCGCCGGCGTTCTCAAGGATCTCGAACGGCGCCAGAAGTCCAGGGCGACCCGAACCGGTCGTGACTCCATGGACCGCGCATTGGTGGATCTTGCAGGACTGTATCGGGATGCATTGGCGCGTCACTGGGGCGCGAGGACCGTTCCGAACCACCCGGACCTGGCCGACGAGGCCGCCGAACTTGCGTCTCGGACTACGCCCGAGGGGCTTCTGAACTGCATCGAGGCCGTACTTGCGTGTCGTGAGGCGATCCTTCTGAACGTGAAACCGCAGTGGGCGGTGGATGCGATGGTTGCGAGCTTGTCGGACGCGTTCCGGGAGCCGTTTTCGCATCCGCGGGGTTGACGCGTTAGACTCGCCTCCGCCGAAAGGCACCGCTGCCTTAGCTCAGTCGGTAGAGCATTTCACTCGTAATGAAAAGGTCGAGAGTTCGATTCTCTCAGGCAGCTCCACAGAAGAGGCCCCGCACCAACAGTGCGGGGCCTCTTCTGCATCTTGTTCCCGATTCGGGAAGACTGACGGCATGGGCGTCGGCAACAGGGATATCGAGAATCAGGGTGTGCAGCAGCGCGACACCCACGGGTTCCGTTCCCTTGCGGGGCCGGCCGCAGTGGCCGCAGGCGCGGTGATCGCGGCGGCGGTGCTTCATATCCGAGATCCGCACTCGGAAGGGTCGTACGGGATCTGTCCCATGTATGCGCTCACCGGACTGTGGTGTCCGGCGTGTGGCGGCCTGCGCGCATTGCACGAGCTGACGAACTTCGACTTGGGCGCCGCGGTGGGAAGCAACGTGCTCGTGGTGCCTTTCGTGATCGTCGTTGTTCTCGCCTGGATTCGGTGGAGCTCGATTCGGTGGCGGGGATCGTCCGAGCGAGTACTGGTGATCGGGCCGGTCGCCACCTTGGTTGTGTCCGTCTTCCTCGTTGCGTTTACCGTCACCAGGAACACACCGTGGGGTAGCTGGCTCGCGCCGGCATGACAGAAAGTCGGTTGTCTGATGGCCATGCAGATCTTTTCCCTCATCGCGATACTCGGTGCACTCGTCGTTCTCATCCCGACGGCGTTGCGGGTGTTCGGGAAACAGAACGACTCGAACGACGATCCGCGTGACGACACGGACAGGTGATCTCGGGTCTTCGTTCTCGACAAGGCCGAACGCTGCGACCATGCTCTTCTTCATGAGCGATTCGCTGAAGGACCGAGTACGCGAGAAACTGCTCCGCCAAATCTCCGAGGACGGCAAGCGTCCCGTAGCCCGGGCGGAACAGGACGACCAGAGGCTGGTTTCCCTCCACGACGATCTCGAATCTCTCGAGCGGGCGGCCGACGGCGACAGCGTGGTCGAGGGTCTGGCGGCCAAGTACTGGGTCCCCTGAGCTCCCCGCTTACGCAGACAGAGCATGAACTTCGGGTGAAATGACCTCTGACCAGGCGATTTGGTAAATCGTCGGGAGGTCGCGTAACTTATTCCAGGTCAGAGCGACACGGACACCGACTCCGCCGCAAGGCGCGAGACAACGAGGTTGGACGCAAACGCCTGGTAAATCAGAGGTTACAACGTGGTGTATAGTTGTTCCTCGAACCCCAGTTCGACCTACTGAACACTCCGGTTTGCGCCGGTCAGTTCAATCGGGTAGGCTGGAAAAGTTGCTCCAATTCGCCGGAACATGGTTCTGGTGTGGGGGCATGCGCGTGTTCTTTGAGAACTCAACAGTGTGTCGATGAATGTCAGTGCCAAATGTTTTTTGGTACTCCGCATCA